>CAYXCW010000044.1:21294-29911 GCA_964463555.1 uncultured bacterium | reverse complement strand
AGGGCGTCAAGAAGCAACAAAAGAAACTCAAATTGAAATTGCTAAACGCCTGCTTAATGTTTTGGATGTGGAAACAATTAGCCAAACCACAGGACTGACTATAGAAGAAATACAAAATTTACAACGGGGAAATTAGACATTCCACCATTGGGGGTATATTAGGACAGATGAAGGCTATGCGATCGCCTTTTTTTATCCCCCACTTTTGTAAAGCACTTGCCAATTGCTTGACACAGGCGGCAAATTGTGCATATATCCACCGCTTTTGGCGGTAAACAATCGCATCTTTATCGCGAAACACAGTCGCACTGAGGTCGAGAAAACTTTGAGGTGTTAGAAAAGAATATGAAACAGAATTGGTCATATTAATTATTAGTTTTTGAAGTGATGTTTATTGGAGGATGGGCATCCTGCCCGTTCCAGCTATTTTGAAGTAAGAAAAATGGTGCGTTAACGCAGTGTAACGCACCCTACGATAGAGGTATTAATATTTCAAATTAAAAGCGGCAACTGCCAAACAAGCCCATCCAATCATAAATGCTGCACCGCCGATGGGGGCGATCGCACCTAGCCATTTGATGCCGGATAAACTCAGGGCATATAAGCTACCGGAAAAGATAGCAATTCCGACGATAAAGGCAAATCCTGCTGCGTTGAGAAATGGCGGCGGTGTCTCGACGCGAGTTAATAGCAACGCGACTAATAACAGTGCCAGAGCGTGATACATTTGATAGCGAGCGGCAGTATCAAAAATTTCGATTGCTCGTTCCGTGAGTTTATCTTTTAAAGCGTGGGCACCAAAAGCTCCGGCGGCGACAGCTAGACCTGCTAGGATGGATGCGATCGCCATAAAAATCTGAGTCATAAGAATTTTAGCTTTGAGATTTTAGATTGCAGATTCTTAGAAAAACAAAAGCACAACACAGATTGCCAACATACACAGAATTATTATATCCCCCATCCCTCCGTGCATCCGCGTTAAAAATCCGTGTTGTGCAGAGTTGTGCCCTTGAATGCAAACTTAATTGCGAGTTGCTTCCAGCATCCGAGAGAAATAAAAGCGAGTACTCGTCAATTCCTTGCGACCGATTGTAAAACCATTGCTTTGCAGTATTTTGATAATATCTGCTTCGCTATGCAGATAGGCACGAGTTGCTTTAGAAGGGCCTGGAAAGAAATCGCCGATTTTTTTCAGTAAACTGTAAATCAAGGTCTTAGGCGCAAAACTCAGAATTAAGCGAGACTCAGCCAAAGATGCGAGATGGGAAATCATCTCGGCGGCTTTCTCTTGGGGATAATGGATCAGAACATCCAAGCACACAACTGTATTGTAGCGACCGCTGAGGGTTTCTAAATCCTGCACCGCAAAGGTAGGATTATCCCCATTACCCAAAACATTTTTTGCTCTTTCCTTCGCTTCTTCCACCATTTTTTCGGAGATATCGCTGGCGTAAACTTTAGCACCAGCTTCGGCGAGGGGAATACTGAGACTGCCGACGCCGCATCCAGCATCGCAGATGGATAGTCCTGCTAGATTACCATCGGATTTTAGCCAGCCTAGTAAGGTATCGACTGTCTGTTGATGTCCTTGGCGGATATCTAACTGGACTTTGTTTACCTCGCCGTCGCCGTAGATGCGTCGCCAGCGGTCAAATCCGATAGCGTTGAAGTACTCTCGAACAACTGTTTTATCGTCAACTGCGTTCATAACGTTGGATTTTGCTGCACTGTTCCCAACGTTTAAATTTACCATTCTCCGCGCTCAGTGAGGCATCGAAATTCAGCCTCCTCCACTCGCTGTGGCGATAACTACATTTGAAATCGCGTACAATCCCTCAGAAAATCCCGGACTGATAAACAGAATCATCAAGGCGAAAAAACCAAATGGGCTATCTTTTAGCGGTTTTAAGGCTGGGAAAAGTTCGCTGAATACGTAAAACCCATCTAAAGGTGGAATCGGCAGTAAATTGAAAATAAACAAACTCAAATTGATCGTTGCCCCTAAGTGAAGAAATTGATAGCTTAAAATTCCATCAATTGGTGAAGTGGAGGAAAATATGAGCAACATAATAAACAGGAATGCTAAACCTAAATTTAGCAATGGCCCTGCGGCAGACACCAAAATATTCCCCCATTTGGGAGAGCGAAATTTAGATGGATTGACGGGCATTTGTCCCCAGCACATGCCGCCGATACATAAGAAAATAATCGATTCCCAACCCATGTGAACGATTGGGTTGATCGTCATGTGACCAGTTTTTTTGGGCGTATCGTCTCCCTGACTTATAGCCGCAAAACCATGTGCGAGTTCGTGCAAACTGATTGAGAGGATGAGGATTAAAACTATCCTAAAAAATAGCAGCGGTTCTGTTGCAAGGGTTTGAATAAACATCGCGCTTTCTGGGTTTTCTGAATAATCACAGAATACCCAATAGCTACAACCCAAGCATCGGTATTTCCCGAAAGTTAGTGGTTTTGGCTGAATTTTTGCCAGCGTTGCCAAGTGAGTGAAAGTGTGGATTTTTCCCAATGCCAGCGCAAGAGTTGATGAACGGGTTTACCCAGATAATCGCTGTTTGTTTTGTCTTTCTTGGTTGGGATTTCTTGAGTGCGATCGCAAATCATTCCCATCGCGCGTCTCGGTGTTACTGTCGCCAGCGCGATCGCATTCTCTACGTCGCATATTCCCCATTTAACCAAATTCTGCACCCCCACTAACAGCGGCAGCGTAGTTCCCGCTAAAGTCCCGTCGGTTAATCTCGCCGTGCCGTTTTTTACCTCTATCTCGCGGGTATCCCAAGGATAAATCCCATCGGGCAACCCCAAGGGTGCCAAAGCATCGCTAACGAGGAAAACACCGCGATCTCTAAAGCTAGCCCGCAACAGCAACTCTATCATTATCGAACTGACATGCTCGCCATCTGCAATCAAACCACACCGAACTTTTGGGTGAATCAAAGCTGCACCTAATAAACCCGGTTCTCGATGGTGCAATGGCGGCATCGCATTAAACGCATGGGTTACCATCCTCGCCCCTAACTCAAATGCTTGTTGCGCTTGTGCCGCCGTTGCCATCGAGTGACCTAAACTGACTGTAATTCCAAGCGATCGCAAATAACCTATCACCTCCCCCGTCGAGTCCAACTCTGGCGCTAAAGTCATAACTTTCACAATCTCGGCATAATCTCCCAAAACTCGCTTGACATTATCAATTGTTAGTGGTATTAAAAATTCAGCCGGGTGTGCCCCTCGCTTTTGGGGATGGAGAAATGGCCCTTCTAAATGCACCCCTAGCACCTTCGCCGTCGATGCATCTTCTAACTGCATAGCGGCGAAATCGGTCAAAACTGCTAAACTTTGCTGGATTTTCTCGATTGAAGTGGTAACTAAAGTTGGTAAAAATCCATCTACGCCTTGTTGCCAAAGAAATTGGCAAATTTCCGGCAATTTATCGGCATTTTTAGGGGTGAGGTCGGGAAATGGCAAACCCAACGCCCCGTTAATCTGTAAATCTACACCACCAAGTGAAATCCAATCTCCCGCTACATTTAAACCCTTGAGATCGGTTGGCGCAACTCGTTTGCTAACCGTATCCATCGGCAGAATTTCTTTAATCCTGCCTTGACGATCTACCAAGATCATCTGCAAGCCTTCGTAACCTAACAGGCGAGCATTGAAAATATCAAGATCGAGAGTCATTTGCTAGAAATCGCGCATCGTTTGTAAGAATATCTAAGGATTGACCAATTACCAATCATCAATGACCAATTCCCCCTTAGTCGGTATTATCATGGGCAGCGATTCCGACTTGCCTACGATGAAGGAAGCGATCGCTATCCTAGAAGAATTCCACATCCCCTGCGAAGTCGCCATCGTCTCTGCCCACCGCACTCCAGAACGTATGGTAGAATATGCCCAATCTGCCCATCAGCGCGGCTTAAAAGCGATCATCGCGGGTGCTGGCGGCGCTGCCCACCTACCAGGCATGGTTGCATCTCTTACCCCCTTACCAGTGATTGGCGTTCCCGTACCCAGCCGTCACTTACAAGGCGTTGATTCCCTCTATTCAATTGTCCAAATGCCTGCCGGAATTCCCGTTGCCACCGTCGCCATTGGCAATGCCAAAAATGCCGGGTTGTTAGCTGTACAGATTTTGGCTTCTCACCAACCAGAATTACTAGAGCGGGTGCAAAAATATCGTCAAACCTTAACCCAATCCGTCATGGATAAGCAAGCTCGTCTTTCCCAGTTGGGTTATCAGCAATACTTAGCCGAGATGCCGTAAAAAAATCTGTATTTTTATTTAAGGGGAAAAGGGAAAAAAGGGAAAGGGGGAAAGGGGGAAAAGGGGGGAAAGTGAATAGCTCTAGCAATAGATCTGTTTTCAGAGTAGATTCCCATCCCACATATCTATTCCTCCCCAAGAGTGTTTCCCTTTTCCCCTTTTCCCCCTTTTCCCCCTTTTCCCCTCAAAGGGGGAAGCCAACAACCCATTTTTGCAGGTAAAAAACTGTATCTTAATTTACAGTTTTTTATTCTCGGCAACCATTAACTTATCTTTACATGGCGCTACAATGGCTAACATTTAAACGAGCATAATTATTGCAAGATTGCTTGCTTATTTGTGGTGTTGTGTCGTAAATTACATCTCAACAGCCAAAACCCATTATTCTGGCAATAGTTGAGTGGCTGTGGTATGGAACCAATATTTAGATTGGCAGCCAAAGTAGCTTCAGTCTAAACGTAATTGACTGCTGAGTTGACTTGAGGAATTAGCGGCTTGACTCAAAAGTCGTTGAGAGTCGTTTGAAGAGAAAGAACCCAGGACGCGAATATGTCTTATAGAACCAGAACGAGAAAAGGGAAAATACCGAAAAAATCCCTAATTTCCAGTAGTTTACAATTTATCCAGCGGCTGTCTCCCGCTTGGCAAGCTTGCTTCCCCCTAGCCTTTTTAATTGTGCTGGCGTGGAGTTGTGCCGGAATGGCGCAAGATGCGCCTACCCTGGAAAGCGTCGCCCAAGCGCAAAAAGATTTGAAAGTCGGCTTGGACACCATGTGGGTAATGATTACCGGCATGTTGGTGTTCTTTATGAATGCTGGTTTCTGTATGTTAGAAACCGGGCTATGCCGCCAGAAAAATGCCGTCAACGTTCTTGCCAAAAACTTGATTGTATTTGGTCTTTCGACCATTGCTTACTGGGTGATTGGTTTTGGCTTGATGTTCAGCGATGGCAATAATTTCTTCGGCACCAGCGGCGGATTTTTCCTCACAGGAGCAGATAATAGCCCAGAAACCGGAGCAGCTTATCAAGGCATTTTCAGCGCCCTTAACTGGACGGGCGTACCGCTGCTAGCAAAATTCTTTTTCCAACTGGTATTTGCCGGAACCGCAGCGACAATTGTATCTGGTGCGGTAGCAGAACGGATTAAATTTCTTGACTTTTTAATCTTCAGCGTCTTGCTGGTGGGAATTGCCTACCCAATTACTGGACACTGGATTTGGGGCGGCGGCTGGCTGCAAGATATGGGCTTTTGGGATTTTGCCGGTTCAACCGTTGTACACTCGGTAGGGGGTTGGGCGGCTTTGATGGGTGCGGCATTTTTAGGCCCGCGTTTGGGTAAATACCAAAACGGTGAAAGCGTAGCCATGCCCGGTCACAATATGAGTATTGCCACCTTGGGCTGTTTAATTCTGTGGTTGGGTTGGTTTGGTTTCAACCCCGGTTCTACAATGGCAGCAGATCCAAAAGCGATCGCTCACATTGCCGTCACCACCAATACTGCCGGTGCTTTTGGCGCTTTGGCTGCCACCGCCGTAGCTTGGCTGTACCTCGGCAAACCCGATTTGTCGATGATTATCAACGGTGTACTAGCTGGTTTAGTCGGAGTTACCGCTTCCTGTGCTTGGGTTACCATCGGTAACTCTGCGATTATCGGGATTATCGCGGGAGTTCTGGTAGTCTTCGCCGTCACCTTCGTTGATAGACTCAAAATTGATGACCCAGTTGGTGCGATCGCGGTTCACCTCGTCTGCGGCGTCTGGGGCACCTTGGCAGTTGGTTTGTTTGCCGTCGGTCCCGGTGGCTATCCTTGGATGGTTGGCCTTGACGGTAATCCCGTTGGCCCCCACGGGCTGTTCGCCGGTGGCGGCTTCACAACTTTAATCCCTCAAATTATCGGCATTCTCTCGGTGGGAGGGATGACAGTTCTCCTCAGTAGCACCTTCTGGATTGTCCTAAAAGCTACCCTTGGTATCCGCGTTTCCCCGGAAGAAGAAGTCGTCGGCTTGGATGTTGGCGAACACGGCATGGAAGCTTACAGCGGCTTCCTCAAAGAAGCAGGCGCTGGCGGGCTGTCTAGCAGTACGGGCGGTTTTACTAGCAAACATAAGGAAGGGTATTAGCGCCCGATCTCTCTGGCAAAAACCAGCTAAAATCGCTGATTTTCAGTTATGGTTAATACCTGCTGTTTTTGACAAATTAAACCTGCATTTACCCGCTAGGAAAGCTTACTTTTCGGTCAGCTCAAAAGGCGGGTATTTTTGCCTTCCTACGACATCTTTCAAGCACATTATCAGAAAATATTGCGTAATTTAACCTTAATTTTATAAACCGACTCTGATACCAAAAATATCAATAGGGAATGAGATTTTATAATATTTTTTTAATATTAAATGTATATAAAAATACAGTAAGCTCAATTACCGAGACGTTGAATGAAACTCATTCGCCCAACTCGTTTGTGTTGAAGGAAGACAGCAGGTGTTAAGAAAAGTTTTAGTTGCAGGCATAATCGCGCTGTGTCTGCTAGGCGGTATTGTGTCGGGTAATGTATTTGCCCAAGATGCATCGCCCACTGTCAGTCCCACACCCGGACTGAATGCGCCCACAACCATTTCCCCTTCACCAGGGGCAACTTTCAGTCCCGCCCCAGGACTGACACCACCGGCAACCGTGGCACCAGGGGCAACTTTCAGTCCCGCCCCAGAGCTGACACCACCGGCAACCTTGTCACCAGAAGCCACTTTAAGCCCAACACCCGGACTAACAGCACCCGATTCTACGGCACCATCCGGGTTGCAAACTCCGGTTCCGCCAGGGGTAATAGCCCCTGCACCAATTGCGCTCCCCGATGCCTCGCGTCAAGAAGCGTCTCCCGCCACCCTTGCAGAGCCTAAAATCGATACGGGCGATACGGCTTGGATGTTGATCTCGTCAGCACTGGTGTTATTAATGACACCGGGGCTGGCGTTTTTCTACGGAGGATTGGTGCGATCGCGCAACGTCCTCAACACGATGATGATGAGCTTGCTGCTGATGGCTCTCGTCGGCGTCACTTGGACGCTTTGGGGTTACAGCCTCGCCTTCGACGTCGCCAAAGAAAACCTCAACGCCAACAACTTTGCTCAAGGTATAGAACAATTCATTGGTGGCTTAGATTGGGTATTTTTGAACAACGTCGCCGCTGACCAACCCGACCCCATCGGTTATGCGGGAACGGTTCCCCATCAAGTCTTCATGGTCTATCAGATGATGTTCGCCATCATCACCCCAGCCTTGATTTCGGGTGCCATTGTCGAACGGATCAGTTTTAAAGCCTACTTCTGGTTTATGCTGCTCTGGTCTACCTTCATCTACTCTCCTTTAGCGCATTGGGTTTGGGGCAAAGGTTGGATTGGCGCATTAGGCGCGCTTGACTTTGCGGGTGGAACAGTAGTACACATTAGTTCCGGCGTCTCCGCACTCGTTGCCGTGTGGTTGATTGGCCCCCGCAAAACCTACCCAGACCGACCCGCCGCACCCCATAACGTACCTTACGTTTTACTCGGTATCGGGTTGCTGTGGTTTGGTTGGTTTGGCTTTAACGGCGGTAGCGCTTTAGCCGCGGGAGGTTTGGCGACGGTTGCATTTGTTACCACAATGGTTTCCACAGCTGCGGGTGGATTAACCTGGATGATCGTGGAATGGGTGCTAAGAGCAAAGCCAACCGCAGTCGGCATTGCTAGCGGTTTCTTGGCAGGATTGGTAGGCATTACCCCCGCCGCCGGATACGTGTCCCCAGTTGGTGCGATTCTCATCGGTTCGATTACTGCTGTTTGCTGTTTCTATGCCGTCAGCTTGCGGGCAAAGCTACAGTTTGACGATTCTTTGGATACCTTTGGCGTCCACGGCACGGGCGGAACGATAGGCGCCTTACTGACGGGAATTTTTGCCACCAAAGCGGTTAACTCCGCCGGAGACAACGGCTTGCTGTTTGGCAATCCTGGTCAATTGTGGGAACAATTTGTGGGTGTGATAGCGACCTATATTTTTGCCGCCATTGGCACCTTTGTCATCCTCAAGATTTTAGGGCTGTTTATGCCCTTGCGCGTGAAACCAATTGTCGAAGACCAAGGACTCGATATCAACGAACACGGCGAAGAAGGTTACGGCGAAGAATTTGCTTCGGGTTTAAGTCTTACCAGCACTCGTGAATAGCCTGCATCTACTTCCAAAATCTTAAAAGTCCGCAATTCTCCCCATACTGGGAATCGAGAATTGCGGACGTATATTATAAATGCCAGAAACCGGGTTTCTGGCTGAGATCTCTGGTTGCAAAGCCACAATTTTTCCCA
>CAYXCW010000044.1:0-21194 GCA_964463555.1 uncultured bacterium | reverse complement strand
ACCGGGTTTCTGGCTGAGATCTCTGGTTGCAAAGCCACAATTTTTCCCAGAAACCGGGTTTCTGGCTGAGATCTCTGGTTGCAAAGCCACAATTTTTCCCAGAAACCCGGTTTCTTTGCGTAAGTCCTGATAAAGATGCAAAATCAAAAAGCAGATCCTTTCCCATTTGATTTCAACCGTGTGAAATACAATCGCCGGTATCATCGCTCAAAAACCCTTCCTAATTGGGCTTATCTATCCTTAATTGCCAACGCTTTACTGATGTTGGCAGTATTTCTGTTATTGAAAGATTACTTATCCCCCATCGATATTCCCATCAGCGCCTCAACCGCGCAACAGAGTTTAGCGCAGCAAACATCCAGCTTACCCTCTGGGCTAGGGCCGCGCCACCAGCTGACTTACAATCGATGGATGGAGATTATGGAGCAGGAAGCCAATGCTGCTGCCCAAAACCAACCCGAACATTTAACTATCTTGGCTGGGGATTCTTTGAGTATGTGGTTTCCTCCAGATTTATTACCCAAGGACAAAACCTGGTTAAATCAGGGAATTTCTGGGGAAACTACGGCAGGCTTGTTAAAGCGATTAAAGCTATTCAAGCGCACTCAGCCAGAAAGGATTTTTGTCATGATTGGCATTAACGACTTGATTCGCGGGTATGAGGACGATGAAATTTTGTCGAATCAGCGATTAATTCTGCAACGATTGCGGCGCAACCATCCAGAAGCGGCAATTGTCGTGCAGTCGATTTTACCCCACGGCGGGGAAGAAACTACTTGGGAAGGACGCGATCGCTTACTCGCCATTCCCAACAGTCGCATTCAACAACTGAACGAGAAATTGAAAGCGATCGCATCCGAAGAAGGCATGGAATACTTAGACCTATCTCCCCTCTTCAGCAACCAACAAGGTAATCTGCGCCCAGAATTGACCACCGATGGATTGCACCTCAGTCGTCAAGGTTATTTAGTTTGGCAATCTGCATTGATGCTATTTGAACGCTTAAAAGCCCCAGAAAATCAGCCTTCAGAAACCGGATTTGGGACGCTGAGGCTAGAAACCGGGTTTCTTCGTAAATCTCTAGTTTCTAAACTAACGATTTTTCATAGAAACCCGGTTTCTTTGCGTCAGTCCTAATGTTACCGTCCCGACATCCAAGGTGATGATTCATTAGATCCTGGTTTTCGGTAGCGAATCAAAATAGACATCACCCGTGTTGAATTGCGTACAGGCATCAAGCGACTCCACTCATGCACGTGAGCAAATCCTTGGGCATAAAAATTGCGGATTTCTGCCATTACTCCCTCTGGGGAACCAACTATCATAAATTCAATCGGTTCCCGTTCCGGTTCTCCTGCGTCAGAATTAGGACGTGCAGATCCGGTAGAGTCTGACAAAAACTCTTCAGCCATGATATATTCTCCTGTTTTTTGGGTTAGAAACCAAAAAATCTAGCCACCCCGCAGGCAACGCAAAGCAGGGTGGCTAAGGAGAAATGTTAAAATTCTCTATTAGCCTCCAAGCTGGTGATGCAGTTTGGGGGTCAAGCTGTCCATTGCCGTTGGTCGCGGCTTTGGGCAGCGGTACTAGATTTTTAGCCGAACAAGGGTTGCCGTCGTTGAACTAGAGCAACCTTAAACAGAGACAATACTAGGATTGGGGACAACTGTCAAGATAATCGCGATTTGGTGTTACCAAAGTTTAGGCTTTGCAAGAAAGAAACCCAGTTAGAAGCGTAGGGGCACGGCAGCGATCGCATCGATCGTTCTAGAGAAAATTTTCCCTGCCGTGCCCCGATCGTGTGCGAGAAAAACCCGGTTTGTTGGTTAATACCTTCGCCAATTTTCCGCAACGCCTACACCCAAAAGGGTATGGCTACACAAACAAAGCCTGCGAAGGCAGGCTGAAATTCTTACAGGCTGCGAAGGCAGCCTTTGTTTGTATAATCACATCTTGCACCTAAGCGATAAACAGCCTCCAAATAAATTTGGGGCTGAAAGCTTAAGTCAGCTAAAGCTAACTAAAATCAAGGTTTTAACCCGTTTCAACGGGTTTTAGCTTTCAGCCAGAAATTTATTTCTGTTGGCTCTAGTGCAAGATGTGAGTGTAGCGACACCCTAAAGGATGTCGGATTTTGGCGAAGGTATTGTTGGTAAAAGCGCGATCTGCCAAAGGCAAGCTGGCGCGATCTGCCAAAGGCAAGCTGGCGCGATCTGCCAAAGGCAAGCTTGCGCGATCTGCCAAAGGCACGCTTGCGCGATCGCAACCCAGTCATTTTAAGATCGAAGGGGATTTCACTGGGTTGTAACAACAATTTAACAGGTTGAACCGAATGGATACAAAAGCGTTCAAACGTAGCCTTCAACAATCGGAAAACTACCACCGCAAAGGATTTGGTCACGCCGAGGAAGCCGCCTCTGCTCTCCAATCAGAATATCAAAGCAATCTAATTCAACAAATTCGCGACAACAACTACACCCTGCAACGGGGGGATGTTACCATCCGACTAGCCGAAGCCTTTGGTTTTTGCTGGGGCGTCGAACGTGCTGTGGCAATGGCTTACGAAACCCGCCAGCACTTCCCTACAGAGCGCCTTTGGATCACCAACGAAATTATACACAACCCTTCCGTAAATCAGCGGTTGCGGGAAATGCAGGTTGAGTTCGTACCCGTAGAGAAAGGCCAGAAAGATTTTTCCCCTGTTGGTGTCGGTGATGTGGTAATTTTACCCGCCTTCGGTGCCAGCGTTCAAGAAATGCAGCTACTCAACGACAAGGGATGCACCATCGTTGATACAACTTGTCCTTGGGTTTCCAAAGTTTGGAATACGGTTGAGAAACATAAGAAAAAAGCCTACACCTCGATCATCCACGGCAAATACAACCACGAAGAAACTGTCGCCACCAGTTCGTTTGCGGGCAAGTATTTAATCGTATTAAATATTGCCGAAGCCGATTACATTGCCAGCTATATTCTCAATGGTGGTAACCGGGATAAATTTATGGCAAAATTCAGCCGCGCTTGTTCGGAGGGATTTGACCCCGATACGGATTTAGAGTGCATTGGAATTGCCAACCAAACCACTATGCTGAAAAGCGAAACCGAACAAATTGGCAAGCTGTTGGAACATACGATGATGAAAAAGTATGGCCCAGATAAGTTAAACGAGCATTTTCAAAGCTTCAATACTATCTGCGACGCCACCCAAGAACGTCAAGATGCGATGTTCAAATTAGTGGATGAGAAAATAGATTTGATGCTAGTGATCGGCGGTTTCAACTCTTCCAATACTACCCACTTGCAAGAAATCGCCATCGAGCGTGGTATTCCCTCTTATCATATCGATAGTGCCTCTCGCATTGGCCCAGGTAACCGAGTTGAACATAAGCCCTTACATCGCGATTTGCAAGTAGTGGAAAATTGGCTACCCGATGGCAAAATTGTCGTTGGTGTCACTTCCGGTGCTTCAACCCCCGATAAAGTAGTCGAAGAAGCAATCGAGAAGATTTTTGAGTTTAAAGCGGCGGCTGTTGTTTAATTAACGGCGGTTGTGAAACGTTTCTTTGGTGATATTTCAGGGCAGGCATCTCGACCTCTATCAGGGGGTTAAAAACGAGCTGTCAGCCCTATTTTTTGATCGACAATTTCAAGTTTGAAAACCATAACAACATCCCTAAAACCTTTGATGAGATAGGCTTCTTACCCTAACCCCTAACCCCTAACCCCTAGCCCCTAGCGATATATGAGTTTTGAAGCGATCGCTTTCAATGCAGCCAAAAGTTTAGCCGCTGTGATTGTGGCAACTTTGTGGGAAAAAGGCAGCAGATGTATAGGTAATTTGAGTAACAATTTAGACAAGAAAACCCAACAAACAATTTTCAACGCCTCGCAACAATATATCGAAAATTACAAAGAGCGTCACGGCATTTTAAAAGTGTTGGGAATGAGAGAACCTGTAGAATTAGAATCAGTTTATACCGCAGTTCAGTTTTTAGATAAATGGGACATTCGCCGATTTGAATCTTTAGAAAATCTCGAAAAAGCTTATAGAGAAAACCGCAGCTTTCAACCCAAAAATTGCCCAACCCAAGATGGATTAAAGGTAGCGAACGAAAAGCAGTTTTTAATGGTTATTGGTTGTCCCGGCGCCGGAAAATCAACCTTCTTGAGGAAAATGGGATTAGAAGCTTTAAAGGGCAAAGAAGGCGGTTTTGCACATGAATGCATTCCCGCTTTTATAGAACTAAAACAATTTACCTCTAGCGATATTAACCTCGAAAAAGCCATTAGCGAAGAATTTAGGATTTGTGGCTTTCCCTTTCCAGAAGAATTTACGGCAGAATTACTTGCTAAAGGCAAACTGTTAGTTTTGCTAGATGGGTTAGATGAAGTTCCGGCTAAAGTTGTTAACGATGCGATCGCTCACATTCAAGATTTTGTCGATAAATACGATCTAAACAGATTTATTACCTCTTGTAGAACGGCTGCTTATCGCCATAATTTCCGCCGCTTTACCGATGTGGCAATGTCAGAATTTGATTACCAGCAAATCAAGCATTTTATTAGCAATTGGTTTCAATCCGAAATGGATAAACAAGTGGGAACCGCTCAGAAATGCTGGGAAATATTGCAAAAACCAGAAAACTATGCAGCTAAAGAATTAGCTCACACGCCTTTATTGCTAACTTTGTTATGTTTGGTTTACGATCGCAGCCAAAGCTTCCCCACAAATCGCAGCGTTTTATACCGCAAAGCTTTGCGAATTTTACTGGAAGAATGGGCAGCAGAAAAACGAATCTTGCGCGATGAAATTTATCAAGGATTGAGAACGGAATTAGAAGAAATACTGCTAGCAGAAATAGCTTATACTGGATTTGAAGTCGATCGACTATTCTTTACGCAACAAGAGATAGTGAGCCAAATTAAGACATTTTTGGCAGAGAATCTTAACGCACCAAAGCATTTAGATGGAGAAGCAATTTTAAAAGCGATCGCAGTGCAGCAGGGAATTTTAGTAGAACGTGCCGAATCAGTTTTTTCCTTTTCTCATCTCACCTTGCAAGAATATTTAACCGCGCAATATATTACCGACCATTATCAAATTTCTACGCTGGTAAGCGAACACCTGACGGATAAACGCTGGCAAGAGGTATTTTTACTCGTAGCAGGATTGATGCGGGGCGGTGCCGATGAATTGTTGTTAATGATTGAAAAAGAAGCGAAAAAATATGTTAATACTCCCAAATTACAAGCGCTATTAAACTGGACGCATCAAGCAACCGATGGTTCAGAAGGTAAGTTTAAATCGGCAGCTAAACGCACGGCGGCATTATTTTTAGCTTTAGCAAGAGATCGAGCTTTAGAACTTGCTACCACCCTCAGCCCCAACCTCGCCCGCGTGCTAGAAATTACCCGCATACTCGATTTAGCCCGCGCCCTCAATCCCCGCACGCCCACTCGCCCTGCTACGCCCACGCGCGCTTTTTCTCGCGCCTTAACCAAAGCGATCGCGCAAGAATTAGCAGCAGTTAAAATCTTTACCAGCGTTAACTTTACCGTCTTAATTGCCAGACTGGAAGCCCTCAAAGCACAAGCGCCCGATGCCAACCAATCTTATAAAGTGCATCAAGGATTTAGCGATCGCGTTTCCCTGACTTGGTTAAACGCGCTGAAATTGAACCCAGAATTAGTTTGTTTATCAGATAGAGAATTTCAATCTTTAGAAGATTATCTTTATATCAATTTAGTTTTGGTAAGGTGTAAGCAAGCAGCGATGCGGGTTTCACCCAAAACCTGGGAAGCAATCGAGGGGCGCATGTTGCTGGTAGAAAGGGATTGATAGGCGAAGGCAAAAATTTGCTAACTGCTAATTGCTAATTGCGAGCGGAGCGTCCTATCTTTCCATTAGCCATTAGCAATTAGTCAGCAACTTACGCCACTACAATCGCTTCTCTATTCTTTTAGCTTCTACTAGCTCCAGATAAGCCAGGGGAACTACTATAGGCCAGAATATCGTAGCCAGCACCAAAATGTGCTTTGATATGAGCTTGTCTTCAGCGGATAACCGGGAATAATCTTTCTCAAAGTGCTTAAACCAGACTCCGAGAAAATGAGTGGCTATTATGCAGTAAAAAACACCTGAATAGAAGAGAATTATTGAGTTCATAGCATTTTAAGAGTTTTAAATTATATCCTTGACATTTTAACCGATTTATCCTTGCAGCAGGAGCGGTTAAACAGTAAACTTTTGTTATGCATAATTAAACCAACTTAATAGATAAGACTTACACAAGTTGAGGCCAGAAACCGGGTTTCTTCGTAGATTTCCAGTTCCTCAACTCACATCTTGCACCAAGCCGAGAACTAAAGTTCCGGCTTAAAGCTAAAACCCGTTGAAACGGGTTAAAACGTTGATTGTAGTTAGCTTTAGCTAACTTAAGCTTTCAGCCCCAAATTTATTTGGAGGCTGTTTATCGCGTAGGTGCAAGATGTGAGTCAAGCAACAATTTTTCATAGAAACCCGGTTTCTTTGTGTAAGTCCTGTAGAACTAAAAATAATTTGCAGAGCTGAGATGGAGAGAACAACTAACTGCCAGGATAGACAATAAAACCCAAATGGCTACTTGTGCCGACGCGCTGGCGCTAGGAAATGTTAACCAGATAGCTGTTGAAGGGCGAAAAGTTAACCTAACCTCCTAGCCTGAATCTCCGCCTATGCGAGAGCGGAGAGTGGCTCAACAATTCTTGACTACAAAATGTTCTAGTAGCATCCTTAAAGGTACACTAAAAGTGAAATTGGCTCGTAGACGCCCGCAGGTAACAACCCGTGTTAAAAGTTTCTACCCGGCTGGTTATTGCTGCTGCCCTTAGTTTTGGTGCAGGAATTGCCGCCTATTTGTATTTTACTGGCTTCAATCCATTCTCAAAATCCGCCCCCGTCACTGTTACAATCGATTGTGGTGGATTTCTGATTGATGACCCACAGGCAGATTTGCTCAGAAAAGAATTTCCCAGCGAACCAGAAAGGGCAAAGCTAGACGAAAAAATCGCTTGCTATCGCCGTCAAATTACTCAAGAACCCAGATACGCAGACGCCTATACTAACTTAGGAGAAGCATCGCGTCGCTTGGGAGAATTAGCAGCAGCAAAACAAGCACATGAAAAAGCCCTACAGTTGAATCCAAAACTACAAGAAGCCAAACTAGGGTTAGCGCTGCTAGAACAACAATCAGGAAACACCAAAGCAGCAATCGAGAAAATTCAAACAATTGTAGCCCAAAAAGAAAGCGCCACCGCTTATTTCTATCAAGGCACTGCCCTGCACCAACAAGCAAAACTGCCAGAAGCAGAAACTGCATTTCGTAAAGCAATAGAACTAGATCCCAGCTATGCGGAAGCGAGGGTAAACTTGGGGTTAATTCTCAATCAACAAGGCAAGTTTGACGCAGCGATTAATGAATTTAAGCAAGCCATTCGTAGCGATCCCAAATTAGCAGCAGCACAGTTTAACTTAGGGGTAACTTTACAAGCTCAAGGACAGCTAGAAGCAGCGATCGCCGCCTATAGGGCAGCCATTAGCATCGATCCCAACAATGCCGAAGCGAATTATAACTTAGGAATTGCCCTCAACAAACAAGGTAAAGCCGAAGCAGCAATGGCAGCGTATAAAGAAGCAATTCGCATCAATCCAGACTATGCCAGCGCTTACGTTAAATTGGGAGCAAATCTCACCAATGAGAGTAGAGTGGATGATGCGATCGCATCCCTCAGAAAAGCAATTCGCCTCAATCCCAATGATGCCGAAGCTCACAATAACTTGGGCGTCGCCTTGCACAAACAAAATAACCTAACTAGGGCAATCTCTATGTGGGGAGAAGCGATCCGCCTCAATCCCAACTACGCAGAAGCCCATCATAATATGGGAGTAGCCCTCGCAGAACAAGGTAAATTAGAGGAAGCAATTTCTACCTTAAAACAAGCCAGCCAACTCTACAGATCCCAAAACAAAACTCAAAAAGCCGATGAAATAGACGCCGCCTTGCAGAAAATAGGAGCCAAATAAATTGACTTCAGATTGTAGATTTCAGATTTCAGATTTGTGAATCTCTACCTTCTGTCAACTATCCACTGTCAACTGTCCACTGTCAACTGTCAACTATCCACTGTCAACTGTCCACTGCCTCTTTTATGACCACAGCAATTAAATCTTCAACTCGCAAAGCATGGGCTAAAGCAATTATCCCACCCGCTAGCGAATTTCCCCCGACTCAATTACCGATTATCAGCGGCAAATTACCAGCAAATTTACGCGGTACTCTCTATCGTAACGGCCCAGGTAGATTAGAACGCGGAGGTGTTAGAGTAGGACACTGGTTTGATGGCGATGGTGCAATTCTTGCCGTCCACTTCAACACAAGAAACCCGGTTTCTCAAAGAAACCGGGTTTCTGAGGGTGCAACTGCTGTCTATCGCTACGTCCAAACATCCGGTTACTTAGAAGAATCTCAAGCAGGTAAATTCCTCTACGGCAATTATGGCATGACCGCGCCGGGGCCAATTTGGCATCAATGGTTAAAACCCGTAAAAAATGCCGCCAATACTTCGGTTTTAGCATTACCAGATAAACTATTAGCACTCTGGGAAGGCGGTAAACCCCACGCCTTAGACTTACAAACTCTAGAAACCAAAGGATTAGATAGCTTATCCCAATTAACCAATAATTTACCCTATTCTGCCCACCCCAAACGCGACTCTAAAACAGGAGAAATATTCAACTTCGGCATTTCCCCCGGAATCAATTCAATCCTAAATATTTATAAAAGCGACTCCACGGGCAAAATTATCCAAAAAGGAAGAACAATTATCCAAGGTCTTCCATTAGTACACGATTTTGTTTTAGCTGGGCAATATCTGGTATTTTTCGTCCCACCCGTGCGGATTAATTTATTATCAGTCCTAACTGGTTTCTACAGTTACAGCGATGCGATGGAGTGGAAACCAGAATTAGGCACGCAGGTACTAATCTTTGACCGGGAAACTTTATCTTTAGTGAGCCGCATCGAAACCGAACCTTGGTTTCAATGGCACTTTTCTAATGGGTATGTAGATGATAGCAATTCGATTGTGGTTGACTTTGTGCGTTTTCCAGATTTTACCACGAATCAACGTCTGAAACAAGTAGCAACTGGAGAAACAAATATCGCTGCTGAAGGGAGATTTTGGCAAGTACGCATTAACCCCGAAACGGGTAAAGTAACCGCATCGGAACAACTATTAGATCGAGCTTGCGAATTTCCGATTGTACCGCCGTCGCAAGTAGGGAGAAATTCGCGCTATAGCTATCTTTCAATGCACCGAAAAGGGGCGGATATTGGGAGAGAATTGTATGGAGCGATCGCGCGTTTCGACCATCATACCCAAACCCTAATTGAAGCAGACTTAGGCGGCGATCGCTACCCCACAGAACCCATCTACGCCCCAGATGCCGAAAATAGCGAACAAGGTTGGATATTAACCGTAGTTTATGACGGTAATTCCGACAGCAGCGAAGTTTGGGTATTTGACAGCAATGCCCTAGACTCAGAACCAGTATGTAAACTAGGATTACCCAGCATCATTCCCCCCGGATTTCACGGCACTTGGAGGGCATTATGAGTACGATAAAACCCAAAATACTAACCGATCAATGGGTAACGGCAACTTGGGACGAGTATATCCAAATAGCTGACGACCCAGCTTATGAAAAAGCCAAAGGCTATTATCACAACGGTCAGATGAGGATAGAAATCGCAGCACTTGGACACGACCATGCCAGCGACAATACGATTGTTAGTTTCGTTATCAACTTATTTGCCGGAATTAGAGGAATTCCCCTCAAAGGGTTGACAAATTGCACCTTTCGTAAGACGGGAGTCCGCGATTGTCAACCAGATATATCTTATTACATTGGACAGCGCGTTCAACTTGTACCCAGAGGCACGAATATAATTAATTTGGACGCATATCAACCACCCGACTTAGCAATAGAACTCGGCAAAACCACCATCGCCGATGACTTGGGACGCAAACGGATAATGTACGAAGATTTAGAAAGCTCTGAATATTGGGTAGTCGATGTAGAACAAGCGCAAGTCATAGCTTTTACCATCGCCGATGGTGGAAGCAGACGCATTACCGAATCGCAAGTTTTACCAGGATTTTCTATTGCGATACTGGAAGAAGCTTTACAGCGAAATCTCCAAGGAGATCAATCGCAAGTAGTCGGTTGGTTGTTAGATCAATTGCAATAGCTTAACTCACATCTTGCACCAGTTGCAAAACCCCCCAGCGATTCAAATCGCTTATCTTATAGCGAAAGTCCTCTTAAGAGGAATAAATACTTAGAATCAAAGTTTACCAACGACGATTAATTCCTGCCGTGCCCCCAATATCTTGCCCAAACAACCATCAAAATTGCACCAACAATCTCGCCTTAATCCATCAACACCAGTAGGGACACGGCAACCGAAAAACTTTGATTTGACGACAAAGTTTACTCACGCCGTATCCCTACATCAACAAAAATCGCTGGCAGGTTGCAAACACAAATGCAAAATCTAAATTTAACAAACCGGGGTTTCTTAAACGGAGCGTTGTGGGCTACCCAAATTGATTAAATCATTGCTTTTTGACCGTTCATTCCCACTGGATTAGATACTGTACGATTCGTCTTGAAAACATAAGGAATCTGCGAACTGTCTGACGGCAATCTCCAATGGTCGGGATCGTCGTAATTATAAGCTTGATCGACAATATTCAAAAGACTGCTGACTTCGTTGGAGATATTTTGAACGCCATGCCAAATTCCCGGCGGTACTACAATCAAACCTGGACGCATCGATCCTAAACGGAACTCGTTAATATAGCCGTAGGTAGGTGAGTTCCTTATTGCATCGTACAAAACTACCTTGATAACTCCCTGATTTACAAATAGCCGATCTGTTGTAAATTCATGGGCGTGCCATGCCGATAAACCTCCGGGAAACAACGTGACTTGGAAAACCTGTTCAACTGTTCCTAAATCGAGATTCCAATCCTTGCGGAAGATTTCCGTCAGCGTACCATTTTCCTTGGCAACGTTTCGGACTTCTTTAACCTTAACTCCGTCGATTAATTTTTGATTGGTAAACTGCCAATCAGATGTAATGCTCTGTTTATCTTTTACAGCACCTTCAAGTATCCATTGTTGGCTCATGAGTTTTTCTCCTGATTTATTTCTAACTTATCCAAACCCCGTTTTTGACGCAAGTGGTCGATAAATCCACCCTTACTACGGTAAATAGAAAAATATTTTAAGGCTTGGGGATGAATTCCCAACCTCAACAGTAAAAACCTTTTAATATTCTTAAAAATGTTCCCCAATGCCTGCCACAATAACGCACCAACGGGCAAATCTATCACCCGCGATGCATACCTGCAAGCAGCGACAGTCAATAATTCCCGTTCTAGAATATCTGGTTCGCTAGCAATGCGGTTATAGTAATACTCGTTTTCTTTATACTCCCGCTTTTTGTAAACGCGATCGCGGTTCCCAGATTGGATAGCGATTGCTGTCATCCGCTTCACTAAGCGCAAGTCTTTTCCTGCCTTACTAGCACGGTGAATCCATTCTTGCGATGGGATATTATAACACTCTTTGTAAAAGCGCCACGGGCCAATTTCTTCAATTAATTCTCGCCGCAACAGCCAAGAGGAAGCGGGTACAAAAATATGAGGATCGTAGCGATCGCTTGGTGTTGCGCCTGCGAGAGTAACTTTACCATCCGGTTGAATTTCGCTAACTAAGGTATATACTAAATCTGCACCTGTTTCTTCTATCGCACCTACAACAGTTTCTAAATGGTTTGGTAACCAGAGATCGTCGTGATTCAGGTAAGCTATATAGCGCCCTTGACAGTACTCAAATCCCTGATTATTTGGCCCAGACTGTTCGCCAAAGTTCTGTTCCAAATTCACAAAGTGAATTCTCGGATCGTTGAACGATGCTACCACTTTTTCCGTATCGTCCGTGCAGCTATCTCCAATTACCCAAAGTTCCCAATCAGTAAAATTAGATTGTCGCACGCTGGCAATTGTAAAGGCTAAAACGTTACTGCGGTTATAGGTAGCTGTGATAATAGAAACAACTGGCGACTTATCCATGTCTGATTAAAATACCCATCATCCAATTTTTGTGAAAAATATTCCCTATCTCCAAATTAATATAATCAAATAAATAACGTCTAGTAATTCCAGTAAAGGTTTAATCAATTTTCATAATTAGCCATGTTTTATGATAAAATTGTGTAGTTCAAGGATTTATCCTGATGGTTAAATATTTTTATTGTTTATTTATCGGCTCGTGGCATACTGATATGAATCTGACAGGGAGCTAAGAAAATCCTGGCAGATAGTTACAATCAATACAGACGTAGTTCCGATTCTTTGCTCAATTCTGTAGTAGTTCACCATGACCACCTCTCCTCGCCGCTACCACATCACCACCTTCGGCTGTCAAATGAACAAAGCCGACTCGGAACGCATGGCTGGCATACTAGAAGATATGGGCTTTGCGTTCTCTGAAGACCCCAACGATGCAGATGTAATTCTCTACAATACCTGCACGATCCGCGATAATGCCGAACACAAGGTCTATTCTTATCTAGGCAGACAAGCGAAGCGCAAGCACTCTCAACCAGACTTAACTTTAATTGTCGCCGGATGCGTCGCCCAACAAGAAGGCGAAGCTTTACTGCGCCGCGTCCCAGAATTAGACTTGGTAATGGGGCCGCAACACGCTAACCGATTGCAAGATTTATTAGAACAGGTGTTTGAAGGCAATCAAGTTGTTGCCACCGAACCCGTCCATATTATGGAAGATATCACCAAGCCGCGCCGCGATAGTAAAGTTACGGCTTGGGTGAATGTAATATATGGTTGCAACGAACGCTGCACTTATTGTGTAGTTCCCAATGTCCGAGGTGTAGAACAATCTCGTACCCCGGAAGCAATTCGCGCCGAAATCGAAGAAATCGCCGCTCAAGGATATAAAGAAGTCACATTATTAGGGCAAAATATCGACGCCTACGGCAGAGATTTACCCGGTGTTACTCCCGAAGGACGCCACCTACACACGCTGACGGATTTACTTTACTACGTCCACGATGTAGAGGGAATCGAACGGATTCGCTTTGCTACCAGTCACCCGCGTTATTTTACCGAAAGATTGATCAAAGCTTGTGCGGAATTGCCCAAAGTTTGCGAACATTTCCACATTCCTTTTCAGTCAGGAGATAACGATATTCTTAAAGCAATGGCGCGGGGATATACTCAGGAAAAATATCGCCGCATTATCGATACTATTCGCCAGTATATGCCAGATGCTTCGATTAGCGCTGATGCAATTGTAGGTTTTCCTGGAGAGACGGAAGCGCAGTTTGAAAATACGCTCAAACTAACGGAAGATATTGGTTTTGATTTATTAAATACTGCTGCTTATTCTCCCCGTCCTGGTACGCCTGCGGCTTTGTGGGAAAATCAGTTAAGCGAGGAAGTGAAGGCAGATAGATTGCAGCGATTGAACCATCTGGTGAATATTAAAGCAAGCGATCGCTCCCAACGCTACCAAAACCGCATCGAAGAAGTCCTCGTAGAAGACCAAAACCCCAAAGATCCTACCCAAGTCATGGGAAGAACCAGAGGAAATCGCCTCGCATTCTTCACCGGAAACATCAATGCACTAAAAGGTAAATTAGTCAAGGTAAAAATTACCGAAGTTCGTGCATTTAGCTTAACCGGAGAAGCGATTAATTTGTAGGGTGCGTTAACGCAGTGTCAACACCACCTATAGATGGTGCGCTACTAACCGCTCTAGGTAGAGTGGGGAAATCCTCACTCTCAACCTCACATTATAGGTAAAATTCCCATGCCAAGCTGAGATGGACAACTAGAGAAAATTTCCCATATGCAATCTGAAAATAGTAACTCTAAACAACGCACCTGGACTGATATTGCGACTCAGTTTTTTTTGGGTGCTGCTCTGGGATTGGTTTTGGCATTGATTCCCTTATTGTGTATTTCCCTATCTACTGTATCTTTAACAACGATACAGATTGTGGTGATTGTATTAGGTTTGGCAGGGTTTTGTGCCACATTATCAGCTATCTTTGGTAACAGGTTTTTGAGTTTAGTAACAACCTTCTTGGATTCTATTCCTCCTGTTGGTTAAAGCGATCGCCAGTCATAATGTATTGTAGGGGCTAAAGCTTTTAAAGCCTCTGAATACAGGCAAAGTCTCGTGTAGCGACACCCTAAAGGGTGTCGCTACTACTGACTATCCAACCAAAAGTTTTTGCTCGTAATCATCCCGATCTGGATGGTGCAGCGGAGCCAATTGCAATCCCAGATCCACATCCTCAATTGCTCCCAGCTTATCACCGAGTGCAAAACGAGCCAATCCCCGGTTAATATAAGCCGAACTCAGGTTAGGATCGAGTTGCAAAGCATAGTTAAAATCGGCAACAGCTTCGCGAACATCTCCCAATCTGTAGCGAATAAATCCCCGGTTGTTATAAGTTCTGGCATCGTTGGGATTGAGCTGCAAAGATTTGTTAAAATCGTTAATTGCGCCTTGTTTATCTCCCAAGTCCGAACGCAGCAAACCTCGGCTCACATAAGCTTCAGATAAGTGAGGTTCGAGCCACAATGCTTGGTTAAAATCTGCCAAAGCTTGCTGAATCTTTCCTTGGTTTCTGTAGGCAAGTCCCCGATTATTATAGGTGGCTGCATGGTTGGGATTGTGTTCCAAAGCGCGATTAAAATCTTCAATCGCGCTTTGTAAGTCTCCCCGGTAATAGTAAACTAACCCTCGGTTATAGTAGGCGTTAGCTTTTTTGGGATTGATACAGAGCGCTTTGGTGTAATTTTCAATCGCTCCCTGACTATCACCCATTACCGCGTAAAGATTGCCCCGATTATTGTAAGCTTCGGCATCAACTGGATCGATTTCCAGCGTATGGTTGTAATCCTCAACAGCTTCTTGTTGTGCGCCTAGTTTATAGCGAGTAAAAGCGCGGTTGTAGTAAACATCGGTCAATTTGGAGTTAATTGCTAACGCTTGTTCGTAATCGGCAACCGCTGCATTATTGTCGCCTAAGTGAAAGCGAACTAGAGCGCGATTATTGTATGCTTCTACTAATTGCGGATCGATGGTTATCGCTTGAGTAAAATCTGCGATCGCTCCTTCTTTATCGCCTAATTCAAAGCGAGCCATGCCAAGATTGTTATAAGCTTCTGCTAAGTCAGGATTGATTTGCAGTGCTTGGTTGTAATCTTCAATCGCTCCTAGTTTATCCCCCAATTTAAACCTGGCACTTCCCCGACTGAGGTAAGCTTCAGCTACGTGAGGATCGAGCTGTAAAACTTGGCTAAAATCTGCGATCGCTACCTGATGATTCCCTAACTCAAAGTGCAGCATACCCCGATTGATATAAGCTTGGATAAACTCTGGAGCAAGCTGTAGAGCAAGGGAGAAGTCTTTTAAAGCTTCTTCCTGCTCTCCTATAGTGCGAAGTGCATTACCTCTACTGTTGTATGCAACTGCATATTGCGGCTCAATTGCCAAAGCTTGGTTAAAGTCTTCCATCGCTCCTGGATAATCGCCTAATTCATACCGAGCCTGTCCCCGATTGTAGTAACCTTTGGCACAGTTTGGCTCTATTTCCAACACCCGATCGAAGTCTTCTATGGCTTTTTGATAATTTCCTTCTCTAGCGCTTTCCGTTCCTTGGCTCAAGCATTGCTGAACGTTGGTTGTTTTTACTTCCGGATCGAGACAGGGCAAATTTTTCTCTGTTTGCTGTTCTAATAATTTCTTAACAATCATGGTTAGCGGTTCCTCGTTCACTAACAGTTTTTAGAGCAGATGCTGATTTTTTTTGGGAAAATTGCCCAAGCCACACGATCTGCAAGTGCGTTGCTGAAGCTCGCAATTTTGGTGAATATTTTTACAGCAGAATCTTCACCGAAAAAATGGTGATAATCTGAGTCTTGTGTTAACGATGCAGAGTGCTTATCTGGAAGTTTAGCTGGATGTGTTGGCAACTCCTCGGTGAATACACTGTCTATCTTCGCAGAAGAATCACTTAAAGTTACACGCTTTACTTAATCTTTAAATGTAATTTTGTTTGTCTTTACAAAAAATAGGAAAACCGGGGGATCGGTCATCAGTAGCCAGAAATTACTACCAATGACCGATGTCAGATGCTCTATGTTCGAGAGAAAATATAGATTTTCTGAGTTTCTAGGTGGTGGCAAACCGAAGAAGGCAACTGGTCGATCGGGAATGTTTGACGATCCAGTTGTACCTGCAAGCTGGTGAGGGGGTCAACACCGGGGGAAACGAGGAATTCTAGGTGGTGCAGATCGGGCCAACTCACGAGGTTATCTAGTAAGCGAGCGATCGCTTGTAGGTAAGGATGGTTGGGTTGGCGATACCAGTCGGGGGTGGCTAAATTGGGTTGGTCGAAGCCCAAATGGAAGGTGAGGGAAGATTGACCGAACAGAGCGATCGCCACACTCCGCGCTTCTTCCTGCAACAGCAAGTGGAACTGCGCCGCCAAATGGCGCACTTTCTCCAACCTCTCGTAGCGTTGAGCGATCGACTGATCTTCATCCTGCCATTGCACCGCCACCGACACCAGATAAGTCTGCAACAGCATGTGACCCAGCTTCTTCGCCTTGGTCGCCAGATAGATCGAATTGTAGGTATTTGCCTCAATCAGCAATGGTACCCGTTCCACCACTTCCAGGCCATAACCCTTCAACCCAGCAATTTTACGCGGATTGTTAGTAATCAGGCGAATTTTCTCAATCCCCAAATCCGTGAGAATTTGCGCCCCCACTCCGTAATTTCGCAGATCGGCTGGGAAGCCTAACCTTTCGTTAGCTTCCACCGTATCCAGCCCCATATCCTGCAACGAATAGGCTTTCAACTTATTGATTAAGCCGATACCCCTACCTTCTTGTCGCAGATAAACCACTACCCCCATCCCGGCTTTCTCAATCGTATTGAGTGCCGATAGCAGCTGCATCCGACAGTCGCAGCGCAGGGAACCCAAAGCATCTCCCGTCAAACATTCCGAATGCATCCGCACCATTACCGGCTGGTTGTGAAACTGGGCGGGGTCACCTTTAACAATGGCGACATGCTCGGAATTATCCAACGTATTGCGGTAGGCGTAAATTTGAAAATTGCCAAACTCGGTAGGTAAAGCCGCCACCGTCTCCCTACAGATAAACCTTTCGTGCTGGAGACGATAGCTAATTAGATCGGCAATGCTGATAATTTTCAGCTGGTGAGTTTGGGCATATACGATTAACTGAGGCAACCGCGCCATCGAGCCGTCAGGGTTTTGAATTTCGCAGATTACCCCAGCCGGGTATAACCCAGCCAGTTGAGCTAGGTCAACCGCTGCTTCCGTATGTCCGGCGCGTTTAAGCACGCCGCCATCTCTAGCCCGCACGGGGAAGATATGACCGGGGCGGCGCAAATCTTCCGGGTGCGTCGTGGGATTAATCGCGACTTGAATCGTGCGGGCGCGGTCTTCTGCCGAAATTCCCGTCGTTACCCCCAACTCAGGACCAGCATCGATACTGACGGTAAAAGCAGTTTGGTTGCTGTCGGTATTGTTGTGAACCATCAACGGCAGGTCTAATTCATCTAAGCGCTGACCCGTCATCGCCAGACAAATTAACCCCCGCGCATTCACCGCCATAAAATTAATTAAGTCGGGCGTAGCGAACTGAGCCGCGCAGATCAAGTCGCCTTCGTTTTCGCGGGCTTCGTCATCCACTACCACGATCGCTCGACCCGCCTTAATTTCTGCTAGAGCGCAGTCAATTGAGTCAAACTGAAAAGATCGATCGGACAAGTTTTGCGGCGATTCCACAGATGAGTTCCAGTCAATAAATTTTAAGTTTTTTTAAAGCTTTCCAGCAAAATTTCCGGCTGGAAACCCCTAACTTTGTATTAGGGTAGGAAAGCTGCGGGGCTGTGCTGCTTCCGGTGACATTTCCTTGCTTAGAGCAGAGAAAAGTTGCCCATTTTTAGTTTCCTCATCCCCCCTGCTCGATCTAAACGCATTTTGAACCAAGAGATTTGCCAATAATCCGGTTGAGAAAAGTAACCAACAACTACGTACCGGACAGGGATATTCGGGATGAATCTGACTGGGCAAGTCTTGAGTTGAGTTGCTCCTCTTTGGTCGATCAACAAGCCCAAGTACCTTGTACTATAGTTTGTTGACTTGCGCGATCGCTTCCCGCGAGGGGAATCTTCACCCGTTCAAAAGAGCAACAACGTTGTCTAAAGTAAAAACGCCAGGGAGCGCAATGGCCTTAGTACTCATTGTAGTTGCCAAACCAAATCGTGCTTTTAGTACTACAATGCAGCAAAAGTTTAACTATTTTGAACGACAATTTTACAAGGGTCAAGTGTTATGGGTGATTTAGGGCGCGTTCCAGTTGGAATTATCGGCGCGTCAGGTTATGGGGGAGTGCAGCTGGTAAGGCTGTTGATGGATCATCCCAGGGTGGAATTGGTTTACTTGGGCGGTGAAAGCAGTGCTGGTAAGCCATTTTCCGATCTTTACCCCCACCTGGGAAATCTGGTCGATCTAATCGTCGAGCCAATCGATCTAGAAAAAATTGCCGCTCGCACTCAAGCTGTGTTTCTTTCCCTACCCAATGGTTTAGCCTATCAAATGGCGCCGGAATTATTGGCAAGGGGATGTAAGGTATTGGATCTTTCGGCAGACTATCGCTTTGCCGATTTGGAGACTTATACAAGTTGGTACGGCGGCGATCGCCAAGACCGCGAAACCGCAGCTACTGCTGTCTACGGCTTACCGGAATTGTACCGCGATCGCATCGCCCACTCCCAGCTAGTAGGATGTCCCGGTTGCTACCCCACCGCCAGTTTGCTGGCGCTCTCTCCCCTGCTCAAGCAAGGCTTAATCGTCCCGGAAACCGCCATCATCGATGCTAAATCCGGCACGTCGGGCGGCGGACGCCAAGGCAAAATTAACCTGTTACTTGCCGAAGCTGACAACTCTTTGGGCGCTTATAACGTCGGACGCCACCGCCATACCCCAGAAATCGAACAAATTTGCAGCGATTTAGCCGGACACGAAGTCACGGTACAATTTACCCCCCACCTCATCCCGATGGTGCGGGGAATTTTGGCAACCGCTTACGCTACCCTCCGCGATCCCGGTCTGGTGCGAGAAGATTTACTCACAATTTATACCGCATTTTACCGAGCCTCCCCTTGGGTCAAAGTACTGCCCAGCGGAGTTTATCCCCAAACAAAATGGGCCTGCGGCACTAACAATTGTTACATCGGCCTCGAAGTTGACCCCCGTACAGGTCGGATCATCGTCATGTCAGCAATTGATAACTTAATCAAAGGTCAATCCGGTCAAGCCATTCAGTGCTTAAACATCATGATGGGTTGGGAAGAAACCCTGGGATTGCCCCAGCTGGGCTTTTATCCTTAATCGGACGAGGGAATTTAAGATTGCAGATTGCAGATTTCAGATGTGATTAAATCTGCAATCTGCAATCTTAAATCTGCAATGCGCCTACTTCGGGCCTAACCCAACTGCACCGGCATAAACTGCTTGGTCGCCTAATTCTTCTTCAATTCGCAGCAGGCGGTTGTATTTAGCAACTCGTTCGCTGCGACAAAGGGAACCTGTTTTGATTTGTCCGGCACGAGTTGCTACCGCCAGGTCGGCAATCGTGGTATCTTCGGTTTCGCCGGAACGGTGGCTAATCACAGAACGATAGCCGTTGCGGGTTGCTAGGTCGATGGTTTGCAGGGTTTCGGTTAACGAACCAATTTGATTGAGCTTAATCAAAATTGCGTTACCGGCTTTCTTTTGAATACCTTGTTGTAAGCGCGTAGCGTTGGTAACAAACAAGTCATCGCCTACCAGTTGAACGCGGGAACCGATTTTATCGGTTAGCAACGTCCAGTGTTGCCAATCTTCCTCGTGCAACCCATCTTCAATCGAAACAATGGGATATTGCCCGACCAAATTTCCCAGATACTCGATAAACACTTCTGGGGCGTGGGCTGAGCCATCATAAACATATTGACCGTCTTTATAGAATTCGCTGGCGGCGACATCCAAGGCGAGGGCGACTTCTTCGCCTGGTTTATAACCTGCTTTTTCAATCGCAGCTACCAGCAAATCCAAAGCTACCTGATTCGACTCCAAGTTAGGCGCAAAACCGCCTTCATCGCCCACACCAGTCAGCAAGCCTTTATCATCCAACACCTTGCTGAGGGTGGCGAATACTTCTGCGCCCCAGCGCAGCGCTTCCCGAAACGAAGGCGCTCCCACGGGGACAATCATGAATTCTTGAAAATCGACGTTGTTAGCGGCGTGGGCGCCACCGTTAATCACGTTCATCAAGGGGACGGGCAACAAATTTGCCAATGGCCCCCCCAAGTAGCGATACAGCGGGATCGTCAGCGCGGCGGCGCTGGCTTTGGCAGCGGCGAGGGAAACCGCTAGAATCGCATTGGCTCCCAGATTGGATTTATTTGGAGAACCGTCTAACTCAATCATCGTGCGGTCGATGAATTCTTGGTTGAGGGCATCGAGATCGAGTAGTTCAGGGGCAATTTTTTCGTTAACGTTTTGTACTGCCGTGAGGACGCCTTTGCCACCGTAACGGCTTTTATCGCCGTCGCGCAATTCGTGGGCTTCAAACGTGCCGGTAGAAGCACCGCTAGGGACTTGGGCAATTCCGGCAATGCCGTTGGCGAGGTGGACTTCGGCTTCCACAGTAGGACGCCCGCGGGAATCTAGAATTTCTCGCGCTTGGATGTAATCAATGGCAGTATTTAGGGTATCAGTCATCGCATGTAACCTCGTGTAGAGCTGCGATCGCGCGCTACTTATAGTCAGGATTCTTATCCTACAGCCGATAGCTATCGAAGCGATCAGATCGATCGTTAAGCATATGGGCTTAACCGCTTCTTGCCCCTGAGATTAAACATCTCTACTGATTTGGGTAATCGGTAATCGATGCCAAGAAACCGGGTTGCTCGGCAAAATCTGGGACTCGGACGCAGAGTTGTAGGCAGAAACCCGGTTTCTGGCCTC
>CAYXCW010000043.1:7786-54793 GCA_964463555.1 uncultured bacterium | reverse complement strand
CCGATTTCAGCCAGAACCGAAATCACTTCACTTTGCGACTCAAAGATCCGGGTCAGCGCATCCGGTGTCAATTGATTCAATCCTTGCAGCGCTGTCATAATTACCGAGTCAGAAGCAGACAGCCCCCCTTCAGGAAAGATTACCAGGTGCAACGCCGAAACGCCGACAATCACACCAGCAACCAGTTCCCCCAGAACGGGCGGAAAATCAAATCGCCTAGCGACTTCTGCGCCGAACTTGCTAGCCAGATAAATCACCACCAGCGTCAGCAATACGCCAGACAGAATAATCGGTGAATCCTCAGCAACAACAGTCGCCAGGAATGGTATCGGAGCCATGAGAGCGGCTATCCCCCCACTGAAAAGAGGCAGAATGTTGGACAAAATCATGAGTTTAAAGCGATGAAGGTTAAGGATTTGAGGGATTCATCAAACTGCGGACAGTTATGAAAAAGGCAACCGAGCAAAGACGATCGTGCTTTGGATGCGGTTGCCTGGATCGAGACAAGCCTAGTTGTCAGTGAGTGACGCGGGCGAATGGGTGTTGAGACGATCTTGGATCGCAATCAGCTTCTGGGCTTGGGCATAATGTGACATCTGCTTGAGTAACGGCTACCAAAAAGCCGGGGTTATGACCCGGCTTTTTGGGTCTGCGTCGCCTCGATTCAACAGCCTTCTGGCCCACAGAAACTTCTTCCGTACAGTACCTCCGCGCCACAGATATAGGCGATGCCCGCATAATCGGTGAAATAGGTCATTGCGACCTTATCCGCAATAGTCTCGGCCATCTCCCGATTTTCGGTGAGCACCTCGAACTTTACATTTGAATCGGTGTCGGCAGAGTTGGGTTTACCCGTAGAGCGCACGTTGCGACTGCCTTTACCGCCAGTATCCACCACCGTATAACCTGTTGCCCCGGCTTCATCAATGATCTTGGCGACCTTTTTCATCAGAACCTTTTCCGTGACGATGACGAGCTTGTTGGCTTGCTTGGCCATGTTGGTTATCTCCTTAAAGATGTACAATCTGCTTTGTCTGCCGGGTTAAGGGAGCGCCGACAGACCGCGATCCGCCTGGGATTAGAGTCCGCCGAGCGCCTGGGCAAGACCGACGAAGAACGGTATACACAAGCCGATGGCAACTGGCGTACCGACGGCTGTGGACGCACCGATATAGGCGGAGGGATTAGCCGACGGGATACCGGCTCGCAATGTGGGTGGGCCTGAGATGTCTGAACTGGAGGAGGCGATGACAGCCAGGATCACGACACCGCCCATGCTGAATCCTACGGTGTGGTGGGCAATCATGCCGAGACCGAAGGCGATTAGCCCATGCACAAACGGTGCCACCACGCTATACACAACATACCACTGGGCCACCTTACGCAGTTCGCCAACTCTAGACCAAGCCTCTATCCCCATGACTAGCATCAAGATCGAAAGCAAGCCGCGAAAGGCTGGATCGTAGAAGTTTTTATAGACACTTTCCGGCTGGGTGAATATGCCAAGAGCAAGGCCGAGCAACATTGCCGATAGGGCTGGACCCCGGAGGCTTTCCTCGATGATCGGCCATATTTTGACTCGGTTATCCTCAGGCTGCTGCTGCTGGCTGAGATACTCCTGTCGGTTGCTGGGATAATCGCCTGCCGCAACGGGCTGCTTGCTGAAAGACTCCTGCATGGAAGAGTCGGCTGCTGCTTTACGCTTCTTCTTGTTGAGATAAATGTTAGCCACAACAATCGCAGTGACAAGCGCTGGGATGTCCATGAACGGATAGAGTGCGCCAGCCCATTCCTCGTATGGAATTTTCTGCTCTTCCAGTAGCGTCAGACCAGCAGCCATAGTAGAACCACTCACGGCTCCAAACAATCCCCCGGTTGCGATCGCATCCACGGTTTTGACCTTTGGCAGGTTGGCCAATGTATAGCGCGCGATGAATACAACCAGAATCCCTACTGCTACAGCACAGATCATGGGTACCACCATATCCAGCAGGTTGGAATTACGGATCGCAATTCCACCTGTCAGACCGATTTTGGTGAGCAGCATGAAGACGATGATCGTACAAATCGACTCAGGAATTACCAATTCGCTCCCAAGAGCTGCAATGATCATCCCACCAATCAAAAAGGCGAGTGTTGGGGACTGCAACTGAATAATGAAGTCCTTCACGAACAGGGACAAAAAATCCACGAATATCTCCTTGTGTCTCCTCTGACGAGGACTATTGCAATAAGTGAACTGTAAACAGAGTAAGAGTGATGCGCTTCACCCCTACCACACAGGTGCTGCACGAAAATCTGTAGACAGGGCTTACGGTCATTAGCCCGGTCGGTTCACGGATCAACGTTGGGGTGCCACCAAACAGGGCGGCAAAAAAGCCGCCACAAACTGCCCCATAGAGGCGACTTCAAGCTCTGAAAAGCTAAATCACAATAGTTAAATCATTTGGTTGTTTTTAACTTTACGCTACTCTGAGTAAGAATAATTACCGTATCAACCCAAAAAAACAAAAACTTATACATAGATATTTCTCTATGGTTGTTAGATCGCTGGCGTTCTTAAAGAATTCATGGTACTTGGTTTGGGTAGCATCACGATCGCAGTGACCGGATTTCTCACATTAGTTTTTCTATACTGTCGAGGGCTTCAATTATCACTTTTACTGATATCTCCAGAAGCGCGGCAAGCACCTCCTAGAGCGCCAGTCCAGTAGAATCATTCTCATCGGAAGAACAACCATTTCAGCGATCGCTATGGATTGAAATGCACAACTCCTATTGTTCCGAACTAACCGTTTTTCCTCACATTCACACCAAGCCATTTTTGTCAATTACTTTTACTGGACTGGCGCATCGCCTATGAACTACCCCGCCGCAGGTGACGGACGGGGTTTCTGTTCCCCCATCCGAAGAACGGTTAGGCTTTTGACTCTTCACTTGCTTGAGTTGCCGCATCGAGCCAGTATACTTGCGCTTACTCGTCGAATTGGTAGAGCTAAAACATCCGTAGTCTACGAGGCGAGTTCCTAGCCCCGGTTGCGAATTAGTCGCAACATTATATAAAACCATCACAGAACCTCGAGCGCGAGGAATTTCAAATCCGCAATCACCACAAACATGATAGCGATTTGATAAATCTGCCCAATCTTTATGGACTACTCCACAGTTAGGGCAGCGCTGTGATGGTTTTATTTGTTTTGTCGGCAGTATCAACATCAAGCCACCTTTTTGTTCAATTTTGTACGCCATCATCTGATTAAGCGTACTAAACCCAACAGAAAGAATTGATTTGTTGAGTCCGGCTTTCTGCTTTTTGCGTTTGCTGCCTTTTTTTGCTTTGCGCGTCATGGATTTGGTATTCAACTGTTCGGTGACACCGATGTCATAACGACTAGCAATCTCTGATGTCACCTTGTGCTGCCAATCCTGGCGTTGATTAGCGACTTTTCTTTGCAGTCTAGATAAGAGTTTTCTCGTCTTCCTCCAACGCCTTGAAGCTTTAACTTTCTTTTTCCGACTAGGCGCGCGCTTACGCCTCAAATCTGAAGATTTTCGCTTGATTAATTGCTCACAGCGCTGAGTAAAGCGCGGATTTTCTAGAAAATTACTATATCATGTTTTTCCTGTTTTTTAGATAAGAGATTGGAAAAAATAGGGGTACCCTTACCCCTATTTCTTCCCCTGCTATCCATCCCCACCGCTCCCGTCGGATGGGGAATTCCGCAGGTTTTGTTAAATCCTCCAAGGCAATAGCATCCACCCGTCGGCTGGTAATAGTTTTCGCTACCCACCATTGATAAGCTTGTCGCTTATCCGCTGTTGGTTGTATTGACTAATCCTGTCACCCAGACACCAATTGTAGTGCAATCTGAGCATACTTATCCATTGCTCCATCTTTGAGCTTTGGACAATGTTTGGTCTTAACTTGTAGACGTAGTTTGTTAGCAATTTAGATTGAGAATTAGACAACCTATCCAGCAATAATACCTCGTTCCTTGCTGGTTTTCAAGTGGCACGATCTAAGTTTTAATATTGCTATTCAAGGTAATATTCGCGAGACTTAAGTCTCGCGCGGTCACCCCGGTCTGAAGCCACGGGGTTTTCGCGAATTGCTCTATAAGCGATCAAAAATTTTAGCTTTTACAGCTTCTGACATTCCAGGGTCATTATCTTTTATCCTAATTGCAGCAATATTTTCAGCCAGCAAAGCTTCTGTGGTAAAAATCTAGGGTTAACCAGATTTCTAGCCTCGTGATACGTAAGTAAATGTAGTAATAAGCGATACAGTTGATTGATGCGGGAAAACGATTGATTAGAGGCTAAATTTTTTGGGAATCATTTAATTAGGGATAGCAGGTAGTCGTTTTTACCCATCCGGTTCCGCAGAAAAGAAATTAGATTGGTAAAAACAATCGCCAGACTATCCCACCCTATCGATCCCAGAACATAGATGAAATCCATCCGCTCCGCCTCTGTTAGAAAGCCATCCGCGATCGCTCCGCCAGAAAAATTTCTGATTGGTCAATCGATTGGATTCGTAGTGGTGGCGATCGCTCTCGCTCTGATGAGCTGTCTTAACCAAGAGGCAACCCAACCCAATCCCGTTACAACCTCAGCCCATCCCTCAAAACCAGCCGTCCTACGCATCAGCGTGCAACCCACTCAAGATATAGCTGAGCAAGAACAGATGATTGCCCCCCTGGATGCTCACCTGGAAAAAGTGCTGGGACAGCGGGTAGATTTTCTGATCGCCAAAGATTACAAAGATAGCGTCGATATGCTGGTGGATGGGCGAGCCAATGCTGCCTACATCGGAGTTGTCTCCTACTTTGAAGCCTTGGAACGGGGAGTAAAGATCGCGCCTTTGGTAGCTCCCATCGACCAATATACTGCCCGCCCTTGGTATCGCTCCTGCATTATTGTGGCGGCAAACAGCCCGATCAAAACCTTGGCAGACCTAAAGGGTAAGCGGGTGGGTTTTGTCAACCGCTCCTCGACATCGGGCTATCTCATGCCTCTGGTGGCACTCAAACAAATGGGAATTGACCCGGAACGAGATTTTGCCCAGGTGATTTTTGGCGGCACCCATGACCAAACCAAGGAATTGCTAGAAACTAACCAAGTTGATGCTGTCGCCACCAATCTTGCCTCTTATGCTCGCTGGAAAAAACTCGGTAAACTCACATCTCAAAATTCTAGAGTGCTGTGGGAGTCTACCCCGGTGCCCCATGCTCCCGTGCTAGTCTCTCAAGATCTGCCTTCTGAAACGATCGAAAAACTGAAGGAAGCTTTTCTCACGACTCCTCCAGGAATTCAAGACCTGATGGGTGCCGAAACCGCCGGATACACCCTGGTGGAAACTGACGACTATAACTCCTTTAGGCAACTGCGGCAGCAACTGAACCAGGCAGGGGAGGGCAGCGCCCAATGAAAATCTCCACCAAGTTTGTTGCGATTTCGGCAGCGTTAGTGGGAGCGATCGCGCTAATTTCTGGGGGCACCACTCTATGGCGCAACCATATCGAATCTACCACTGTGGAAAAGTACGCCCAAGCTAAACGCCGAATTGAACTGGCAACGCTGGCACAAAACCAGCTCTACATAGAAACCCTCAGTCTGAAAGACCATGTCTTGTTCCAAAATCTAGACCAACAAAAGGAGAAAGAAACCGATCGGGATTTTGAAGCCTTACTTGATGAGTTAGAATCCCTGGCACCGACTCCAGAAATCCAATACCTTCGTCAAAGATATGAAATTTTTGAGCGTCTAGAGGAAAATTTGATTGAGTCAGTTAACAAGAGATGGTCAGCGACCATCGTAGATCTCCAGTATGACTTCCGCGCCATCAACGGCTTCGATCGCGATATTGACTTTTTCCTCGACAAACTGGTGCAGCAGGCTCAACAGCAGGCTGAGGAAGCTAACCAAGAACTAGCACAGGTACAAGCGATCGCCACCAGCATTTCCTACGCCACCCTGGTGCCCCTGATCTTGATGGTATTAGGGGTATTCTGGCTGGTTTTGCGTCCCACGATCCAATCGCTCAAACAACTTCAGGCAGGAGCCACAGAGTTTGGGGCGGGCAACTTAACCTATCGTCTCAATATCCGCACCAACGACGAAATTGAGCAGGTGTCCCGGGCTTTTAACCAAATGGCAGATAACTTGACGCAAGCCCAAACCGTTTTGCAACAAAAACTGGCTGAACTCCAGGTTGCCAAAGAAGCCGCGGAAGTTGCCAACCTGACCAAGAGCGAGTTTCTCGCCAATATGAACCACGAACTCCGCACCCCGCTTAACGGTATCCTGGGATACGCTCAGATCCTGCAACGCGATCCCGCCACCACCGAAAAACAGCAAAAAGGATTGGGAGTGATTCACCAGTGCGGTTCCCACCTGCTGACGCTAATCAACGACATTTTGGATTTGTCTAAATTGGAAGTGCAGAAGATGGAACTCTATCCTCAAGATTTCCATTTAGCCAACTTCCTCAGCACTACTGTAGAAATCTGCCGGATCAAAGCCGAACAAAAGGGCGTTGCTTTCCACTACCAAGCATCTGCCAACTTGCCCACCGCCGTCTATGCCGATGACAAACGCTTGCGACAGGTATTGCTCAACCTTCTGAGTAACGCCGTCAAGTTTACCGATTTTGGCAGCGTGACATTTACAGTTGAAGCCTTAGAAAATCAGGAACGGGAAAACACCTCGTCAACGCGGCTTCATTTCCAAATCCAAGACACAGGTATTGGCATTGCCGCCGAAAAACTGGCTGCGATATTTTTACCCTTTGAGCAAGCGGGAAAACGCGATCGCAACATCGAAGGCACTGGGTTGGGGCTGGCTATCAGCCAACAAATAGTCCAAAAGATGGGCGGTTGCATCCAGGTTAACAGCACGCTAGGCCAAGGCAGCACCTTCTGGTTTGAATTGGAGTTACCCAGCGCTGCCGATTGGCTTGTCCAAGCGACTACCACTCACCAAAAAGTCATTGGCTATCAAGGGGAACGGCGGAAAATTTTGGTAATTGACGATCGGGTGGAAAACCGTGCTGTATTGATGGGAATGCTAACTCCCCTGGGTTTTAAATTAGCAGAAGCTGAAGATGGACAAAGCGGACTCGACAAAGCCATCCAGATGCGTCCAGACTTGATTATTACCGATGTGATGATGGCGAACATGACTGGATTGGAAATGACCCGCCGCCTGCGCCAACTGACCGATTTCTTCCAAACGCCGATTATTGCTTCCCCTGCCAGCTTGTCCCAGGTAGATGTACAAGAGGCAATCGATGCCGGTTGCAATGGCTTTTTCCCCAAACCGATCGAGTTTACCGGATTGCTGAGCGAGTTACAGAAACATCTGGAATTGCAGTGGATTTATGAAACCTCACCAGAAAAAAATGTTCCGTCGGTAGCGCCACCCACCTCAGTCAATTGGGTTGTACCGCCGCCAGAAGAACTGGGCATTCTATATCAAGCAGCACAGGATGGCTTTATGAGCGATATCCAACAGGAAGCTCATCGCCTCAAGCAACTCAATCCTGAGTATGCACCTTTTGCTAATAAGGTTCTGGAACTAAGCCAGAAGTTTGATGACGAAGGGATTTTGAATTTACTCGAACCCTTTGTTTAGCGTTCGATTTCATTCATCTAAACAGGAGATCTCCTATGTCCGTTGCCCAGTCAACTTCAACTGGAACAATTCTAGTTGTTGATGATAACCCTACCAATATTCAGGTTTTGTTTGATGTATTGAGCGAGATCGGCTATCGGGTAGCGATCGCCAAAAGTGGGGAAGCCGCTTTGCAACGCCTTCAATCTTACCATCCCGATATTATTTTGTTGGATGTGATGATGCCAGGGATTGATGGATTTGAAACTTGTCAGCGACTCAAAACTGACCCTACTACCCGCAACATTCCGGTGATTTTCATGACAGCGCTTTCCGACACGGTAGATAAGGTCAAAGGCTTGAGCCTGGGTGCTGTAGATTACATTACCAAACCCATCCAACATGAAGAAACACTGGCACGGGTTCGGGTACATTTGCAACTCAGCAGCACTCAAAAAGCACTCGAACAACGGACAACTGAACTATCTCAAACATTAGACAATCTCCGACAAACCCAAGTGCATCTGGTACAGAGCGAAAAAATGTCCTCGCTGGGTCAATTGGTGGCGGGTGTGGCACACGAAATCAACAATCCAATTAATTTCATCAATGGCAACCTCGAGCCTGCCGCAGAGCATGTCCGAGATCTGATTGCGTTTATTGAGCTATACCGGGAATGCTATTCTCAGCCACATCCAAAAATTCAAGCCTGGATGGATGAAGTGGATGTGGAATATATAGAAGAAGATTTGCCCAAACTAATCGATTCGATGAAAATTGGCTGCGATCGCATCCGCCAACTCGTCTTATCTCTACGCAACTTTGCCCGCCTAGACGAATCACACCTGAAAGCTGTAGATCTGCACGAAGGTATCGAAAGTACTCTGTTAATTCTGCAACATTGTCTCAAAGCCAGCCCCGATTGTGCTGCGATTCAAACGAGCAAAAATTATGGAGAATTGCCCCTGGTGGAATGCTATCCTAGCCAACTCAATCAGGTGTTTATGAATCTGCTCGGCAATGCCATTGATGCCCTGAAAGAACAGGCTAGAAACGCGCCTCCCTTATGGCATCCCAAGATAAGTATCCGCACCTATATGAGCGAGCCAAATTGGGTGAATATTGCGATCGCCGATAACGGTACTGGCATCCTTGACGAAGTTAAGATGAAACTCTTCGACCCCTTCTTCACTACAAAACCTGTTGGCAAAGGTACTGGAATAGGGCTATCGATCTGCCATCAAATTGTCACCGAAAAACACAAAGGTAAGATTTATTGTTATTCCACTTTAGGGCAAGGTACTGAGTTTGTCGTGCAGATTCCAGTGCGGCAGGGAATAGGCCAGGTAGGAGCGTAGCCAAAGTTTATCTGTTAGCGTTTAAGTCAAAATGAATAATGAATATTATAGCTCATTATTCATTTTTGAATATGCTTTACGCTTTCAGCTATTGACCGATATGCATCAATTCCATATCTTGCCCATTTCTTTATTTACAGCAAATACTTCCTCACTGCCTAAACATTTTGCTGTAAAAGAATATGTAAAATTCACTCAACCCAGCTATTAAGATTAACCAAGGAAAAAGGTTAGATTGATTGGGAAAGTTGGTGGCAAAATTATTCTCAATGGCCTAAACTGATCTATTGATAACTATGGGGTCAGAGGATGGAAATTTCAACGATTGGGATCGGTGCGAGTTTGATGGCGGGTGGTGCAACGTTTGTGGGAGCATTGCCCGTGCTATTTTTGCGGAAAATGAGCGATCGCATCATCACCATTATGTTAGGTTTTGGTGGCGGTGTGATGCTGGCGGCAACGGCTTTTTCGCTGCTGATTCCTGGGATTGAAGCGGCGGAGCAGCTTTATGGCGCGAAGTGGTTGGTATTACCGATCATTACTTTGGGATTGGCGTTTGGCAGTCTGTTGCTATCGCTGATTCACCGCTTTGCACCCCACGAACATTTTATTAAAGGTGTGGATGGAAGTAGGGGCAGTGGTTTGGCGCGAGTTTGGTTGTTTATTATTGCGATCGCATTGCACAATTTCCCCGAAGGATTGGCGGTAGGAGTCAGTTTTGGCAGCGAAAATACCAGCGATGGAATTATTACGGCGCTGGGAATTGGCTTGCAAAATATGCCAGAAGGTTTGATTGTGGCGGTGTCTTTAATCGCTGAAGGATATCGAACGCGGTATGCTTTATGGGTTAGCTTTTTAACGGCGATCATTGAACCTTTGGGTAGTTTTGTTGGTCTTGGTTTGGTGAGTTTGGCGAAAGTAACTTTACCTTTGGCGTTAGCTTTTGCTGCGGGTGCGATGCTGTTTGTAATTTGCGATGAGATTATCCCCGAATCTCATCAACGGGGAAAAGAAAATGAGGGGACAATCGGGATTATTGCGGGCTTTATTACAATGGTGATGCTGGATATTGCTTTTGGTGGTTAAACGGCATCTGACGGTATCTCGGATAAACAATGGACGTGAATCGTGCCGTGTACCGGCTACCGAGCGTGGGTAATCTTAAGGACATCATATAAATTGCCATTTAACTTGCGGAAAACACCAAAATCTATGGGCGAATTACTGAAATCAGAAAGCGAATGAGGTTCAGCAGCAAGCAAACAGCCGTTTCGCTGGCGGAAAATACCAAAATCAATGCGCGAATTACTGAAATTAGAAAGCGAACGGGCTTTATGAGCAAGTAAATTGTCGTTTCGCTGGCGGAAAATACCAAAATGAATATGCAAATTATTGAAATTAGAAAGCGAATAGGCAAAATGCTGATTCCAAATGCAGATCTCAGCTATTACTACTTCAATATTTTTATTGCTTCTGGGAATCGATAGCACAGATTTGACAGTAGCTGGTTTCTCCAGATAAGGTTAATTTTTCACCGCTGGAGTTTCCCATGATTCGACCGACGACGCCCGATGATTCGACGGCGCTGATTGCCCTGGCTGTAGCAGCTGGCATGTTCGCCGCGAATGAAACCGAGGCGCTGGGCAAAGTGCTAGCGGATTACTTCAGCGGTAACCTCGACGACAATCATATGTGGATTACAGACGAGGAAGAGGGTAAGCCTTGCGGGGTTGCCTACTACGCGCCAGATCCGATGGCGGATCGAACGTGGTATTTGTACATGATTGCTGTGCATCCGAATTGTCAGAGACAGGGGCGGGGAAAGGCACTGATACAACATGTGGAAAATGCATTGCGGGCAAGTGGCGAAAGGCTATTGCTAGTCGAAACATCGGGGCTGCCGAAATACGATCGCGCGCGGGCATTCTATATCAAATGCGGCTTCGAGCAAGAAGCGCGCATCCGCGACTACTGGGCAGCAGGCGATGATAAGGTCGTGTTCCGCAAAGCGTTGATTTAGCTTTTTTTGTGGAAGAATTGACAGTTGACAGTTGACGCAAAGAAACCAGGTTTTATATGATGTCCCTACGCAACGGTTGTGTATAATTTTTCACGTGAGTAGGGGCGGGTAATACCTGCCATGCTGTAAAACGCGAGAAATTTTTTAAACCCGCAAGGGCTTAGGCTACCGATGCGAAGGGACATGATATCACCGGAAAAATCGTTAACATTACGTCCATTGAATTGCCCATAATAAAAAATATCACCCAGTCGTTGCGTAGGGACACGGCATCTGACGGTATCTCGGACAAACATTGGACGTTAATCGTACCGTGTCCTGGCTCTCGATCGTGGGTAATCAACCGGACATCATATAAATCAACCTTGCGTCACACCAATCTACAGCCTTGAGATAGAGTTTAACCTCGCTACTTTTTACTACCATCAACAACGACTGAGGCGCGAGGAAGTTTCATGAGAGCAGAAATATCCGCAATCTGGGACAAGATTGGGAGCATGATTAATGACTTTATTATCCTGCTGCCGAATATGGTACTGGCGTTAATTGTCTTTGCCATCTTTTTCTTTGTGGGCAGAGCAATTAAGAGAGCGGTCAGACGGCTTACCCGCAACCGCCGCCAAGCCAGGAATTTAGGACTGGTGTTGGGACGGTTAGCGCAGGGTATTACTGTTCTGATTGGTCTGTTTGTTGCCTTATCGATTGTAATTCCCACCTTTAGAGCGGGCGATTTGGTGCAACTGCTGGGAATTAGTGGGGTAGCGATTGGTTTTGCCTTTCGCGATATCTTACAAAACTTCCTAGCTGGTATCCTAATTCTGTTAACAGAACCGTTCCAAATCGATGACCAAATTGTGTTTAAAAACTTTGAAGGAACGGTAGAAAATATCGAGACTCGCGCTACAACTATCAGAACTTACGATGGTCGCCGGATTGTCATTCCCAATGCCGAATTGTTCACGAATTCGGTGACGGTAAACACCGCCTTTGAGAAACGCCGGATGGAATACGACGTTGGGATTGGTTATGGGGACGATCTTGACCGAGCCAAGCAGTTAATCATGGAAGCAATGCACAGCGTCGATGAAGTTTTGAAAGACCCTGCTCCTGACGCGCTGGTGATGGAACTGGCAGGAAGTAGCGTCAATATCCGCGCTCGATGGTGGATTACTCCACCGCGACGAATTGACGATCTCAGATCGCGGGACAAGGTACTTTCTGCAATTAAGAAAAAGCTGACTGCTAATGGCATTGATTTGCCATTTCCGACGCAGCAAATTTTGTTTCACGACCAAACCGAAGAGACAGATGGCGATCGCTCTCGTCAACGCGAAGGATGGCCTGCTGGATCTGGCGCAGTTCCCAAACCCCGCAGCATTGGGGGTTCTCTGCGAAAACTGATTGAATTACAAGCGCAACGCGACCACAACGGACAATCTTAACCCAGCACAACTCATGAAAAATGTCAAGTTAAGCAAACTGTGGGATTCGCTCCACTCTAGCTATTGGTTTATCCCGACATTGATGGCGGTGGGGTCGATAATTTTAGCGATCGCCATGCTAACCCTCGACCGCACGGGTAACATACCTTCCTGGGGGTGGATTTATACGGGGGGAACCGATGGTGCGCGCGCGGTGCTTTCATCGGTTGCGGGTTCAATGGTTAGCGTTGTCGCTACAGCTTTTTCGATTACTATTGTGGCGCTTCAGCTAGCGAGTTCAAATTTTGGCCCCCGATTGCTGCGTAATTTTATGCAAGATACGGGCAATCAAATCGTGCTTGGCACTTTCATCGCCACGTTTATTTACTGTTTACTCGTACTGCGAACCATTCATGCAGAAGGAGAAGAATACAACGAGTTTGTACCTCAACTCTCGGTGACAGTTGGTACTGGATTGGCAATTCTTAGCATCGGCGTGCTAATTTACTTTATCCATCACGCATCAACGATTATTCAAGCTTCCCACGTCATTACTCAAGTTAGTGCCGATTTAGATAAAACAATAGATAGACTATTCCCCGAAAAAATCGGCGAGGATAAAGCTAACCACCCGCGACAAGTTGGAGAAATCCCAGCAAATTTTGACGAAGAAGCAAATACAATCAAAGCTACTCGCGATGGTTATTTGCAAGCAATTGATGACGGCGAATTAATGAAAATTGCCCGTCAGTACAATCTGCTTATAAAGATTAAAACTCGACCGGGAAAGTTTATCGTCAAAAACAGCGATTTAGCGATGGTTTTGCCGGGAGAAAAGGTGAATCAGAACCTGAACCAACAGATCAACGATGCTTTTATTCTGGGCAAAGAACGAACTGAATATCAAGATGTAGAATTTCCCATCGATCAGTTAGTTGAAATTGCTTTGCGTGCGATTTCTCCTGGGATCAACGATCCGTTTACCGCAATTCGGTGCATCGACCGACTTAGTGCCGGATTATCTCGCCTCGCGCAAAGGGATTTTCCCTCCCCCTATCGCTACGACGACGAGCATAATTTGCGCGTCATAGCTGAAGGAGTGACGTTTGAAAAGTTAGTTGATAGTGCCTTTAACCAAATTCGCCAGTACAGTAAACCAGATGTGGCGGTAATAATTCGTCTGTTAGAAGCAATAGCTTGCATCGCCACTTACACCCGCAATTCCAAACAACGAGAAACTTTACGCCGTCACGCCGAGATGATTTTAAATAGTAGCCGCCAACAAATTTCTCTAGAGCCAGACCAAAAAGATGTGGAGGAACGCTATTACCGAGTTATTAAAGCTTTAGGAGAGGGTGAATTTATATGAACGTTAATACTTTAGGTTTATCCGCATTAATTGCCATTGGTTTAGCGCTGACACACTTATTTTGCGGCAAATTGCGGTTTACTTCTATTCCTCGCAGTAGCTGGCTTTCAGCCGCGGGAGGGGTTTCGGTTGCTTACGTTTTTGTGCATATTTTACCGGAATTAAATCAGCACCAAACTGTATTAGAGAAAGTGGAATCAGGAGCTATTTCCTATCTAGAACACCACGTTTATTTAATCGCTTTGTTAGGGTTGACTGTATTTTATGGACTGGAGCGAATTGCCAAATTATCCCGTCAAAGTGGCAAAGGCGATGTCACCAGTTTAGGCGTTTTTTGGCTGCACATTGCCTCTTTTTCAATTTACAATGGCTTGATTGGGTATCTGCTGCTGCATCGGGAACAACCGGGGATTATTAGTTTGCTGTTATTTTCTTTTGCAATGGCGCTGCACTTTGTAGTCAACGACTCTGGTTTGCGAGAACACCACAAACATATTTACGATCGCATCGGACGCTTTCTACTAGCAGCAGCGATTATTGTAGGGTGGGTATTGGGTAGCGCGACTGAGATTGGAAGGGCTGCGATCGCAGTGTTATTTGCCTTTTTAGCTGGAGGAGTTATTCTCAACGTCCTCAAAGAAGAATTGCCAGAAGAAAGAGAAAGCCGGTTTTGGGCATTTGCCCTGGGTGCTGTAATTTACACAGCCATTTTATTAGCTTTGTAGCAGCCGATATTGCCAGAGAAACCTGTATGGGCAAAACTACCCCCTTCATTTCAAACACCGCACAGGCATTATTATATGAACTACCCCGCCGCAGGTGACCGACGGGGTTTCTGTTCCCCCATCCGAAGAACGGTTAGGCTTTTGACTCTTCACTTGCTTGAGTTGCCGCATCGAGCCAGTATACTTGCGCTTACTCGTCGAATTGGTAGAGCTAAAACATCCGTAGTCTACGAGGCGAGTTCCTAGCCCCGGTTGCGAATTAGTCGCAACATTATATAAAACCATCACAGAACCGTAAGTAACGGTTTTTTGAGCGGCTCTCCACTCATAGCGACGATGAGCTATGCAGGCATTGTACAAATAGGCATGATTTCTCCGTGCCTCAAACAGCTTATTTTCTTGCTGTTTGTTGGGGTACAGTCGAAATGTTTGCCTTCTTGTTGCCATGCGTTATTTACTGTTTTGGTCGCTTAGATTGACGCTTTACAATAAAATTACTATATCATGTTTTTCCTGTTTTTTAGATAAGAGATTGGAAAAAATAGGGGTACCCTTACCCCTATTTCTTCCCCTGCTATCCATCCCCACCGCTCCCGTCGGATGGGGAATTCCGCAGGTTTTGTTAAAAGACCGCGTAGGCGGTCTTTGTTTGTATAGCCGCGACTTTAGTCGTTCGGCTTGCACCAAGGTGATGCAACCGGATTTGATATTATAGGGAATTATGCAACACCAACAAGATTTAATCGGAAATTTTGAGGAACGCCAGTTTCCAGATTTTCGTCACCCGACCATCGATACATTGATTTGGGGCAGCAAACGGCATCATATCCCCATCCTACTAGAAATTGATGTGACGGCAGCACGAGAGGCGATCCGCGAGCAGAAAAAGACTGGTCAAAACATCAGTTTTACGGGTTGGATTGTCAAGTGCATTGCTATTGCAGTCAGCGAACATAAATCTATCCATGCACTCCGCAAGGGAAAACGAAGGTTAGTAATTTTTGATGATGTAGATGTAACTATAATCGTGGAACGAACCGTCCCCGGTGCAGACGAAACGCTGCCGATGCCTTATATTATTCGCAAAGCAAATGAGAAAAGTGTTGCTGTTATCAGCTCAGAAATTCGCACCGCGAAACAATCACCTGTCGCCGTAGGAGAAGTGCAAATTGGTTCCACCCGCGCCGCCTGGATCGCAAAAATTTCGACGATGCTGCCAAGATTTGTGCGCGATTGGTTCTTCTGGCAACCATTGTTTAGCAATCCTTTTCTGTTCAAACGCATGATGGGTACAGTTTCGGTAACCGCCCTGGGAATGCTAGGTCAAGGTGGGATGAATTGGGGCATTCCCATCGGTATCCATCCTTTGATTGTAGCGGTGGGAGCGATCGCCAAACGACCCGGCATTGTGCATGACCAGATTGTTGTGCGTGAATACGTGGGATTGACAGTGCTGTTCGATCATGACATAACAGACGGTGCGCCAGTGGCACGTTTCATCAAGCGATCGCAGCAATTAATCGCAGATGGGTATGGGTTGTTGCCAGAAACTAAAGTGTGAACCACGGTGCAAGATCTGATGAAGTAATTATTTGATTTAGTACGGCAACAGACTTTAAACATATGCCTAAAGTAATAAATTTAAAAATATATCTTCTATCTCAAGAGCCACGAGTTTTGCATTATTTAGGTTTAATTTAAAATTATGGTGATGCCGTTAATGCTTAAACCCTGTCCGAGGCCATATGACTTTTGCTCAAGTCATATCATGTCCGGTAGCATCGGTAGCGTAAGCTAAGTAAGGGTTTAACGAGATCAGAAACCGGGTTTCTTCATAGATCTCTAGTTGCCAAATTAGTTGTCATAGAAACCCGGTTTCTTTACACTGAATGGCTGGTAAAACCCGCCCCTACAGCCTCAAAAATTATCCACTACCGTTGCTAGTAGATATCTTACCAAACAGTAAAAATTCTGCGATCGCCAGTAACTTTGATGAGAACCAAGGGGCTTTAAGAATTCAAACAGATGGTCAAGTCTTTTTGAATTAGGCAGTCACACTAACCAATTTATTCAACCAGAAGGTGTATATGATGAATCAATCAGAATCTTTTTCGCAACCGCTTAACCAACCGGAATTTGTCGCAAGTTTTCGCTTTTTCAGCCGGTTTAGCTTTTGGATACAGTTAGCGTTGGGTGCGGTTTCCGGCATTGCTTTATTATTCGCCATGTTTAGCCGCAACATGACCGAGCAAACGAATAGTGCCGGGATTGGCTTCGGCATATTTTTAGCCATTGTTGGCATTTTATTGCTGTGTTTTAGAATCTTTTGGGATTTTCGCTATCGGCTTTTAGGCAGGCGGATGCAAGCAGCCAATCCCCAGTTCCAACCCACCAGGGAAAACGTGATTAAAACCTTACAGGTTGGATTAGTTTGTAGTTTGGTGGGGTTATTAATTGCATTTATAGCTTCTGAAGAAACAGTAGCTGTAGTTTTAGCGAAAACTCTGGCTCAACCGCAAACGGTGGCAGCAACTTATACGCCAGAAAATGCGATCCGTTCCCTCGATGTTTTTGTCACCTTGGCAAACGTGAATATGATTGGCGCTCACTTTTTTGGTGCCGTTACTTCTCTGGGATTACTCAATTGGGTAGAGGAGTAGTTAGCAGAGTAAGCGATCGCAGCCTTATGAGGTACACTTCCGACAGCAGTGTGCGGGCAGCGTTAACGCTGCCGCTACACAAACTAGGGTAATCCCCCAGAGGGATGATTTGAGTGCGATCGCGCTGACTAATTTACCTACGTAGAGGGATGTAAAAAATCTCTCTAATTCAGAAATTAATAATAGGAGAACTACCAATACCAAATCCGCCAAAATACCCCTATCTTGCTTGTCATCTTGCCAAAAATAGGTGAGCAAATGCAACGGATTTAGTATCGGGCGTCTGCATACCCAACTGAATCCAAATTTTATCAACATATGACCCGGCGTAACTCACCCACCGATAGCATTAAACAACCAGTTCGACGCGCAACTTCTCACCCTTGGTTCGAGCCACTCGCAAGACTGGGATATGCCGCCAAAGGCTTAGTATACTTTATAGTTGGTTTTCTAGCCGCACAAGCAGCTTTTGGCACTGGCGGTAGAACCACAGATACCAGCGGTGCATTATCAACAATTGTCACCCAACCCTTCGGAAAATTCCTGCTATCTTTGGTCACAATTGGGATTATTGGCTACGTACTTTTGCGAATTGCTCAAGCCATTCTCGATCCAGAACATGCTGGCGAAAAGATGGATGCCAAGCGAATTGCTCAGCGCCTGGGCTATGCTTTTAGTGCCTTAGCTTATTCAGGTTTGGCATTAACGGCTGTTAAATTAATCATCGGTTCTGGTGGTAGCAGCGGCAATGCAACTCAAGATTGGACAGCGCGATTTTTAGCCCAACCTTTTGGACGATGGTTAGTAGGATTGGCAGGAGTAATTGCGATTGGCGTCGGTTTTTCTTATCTCTACGAAGCTTATAAAGCCAAGTTTCGCCGCCATTTAAAACTTAGCCAAATGAGTCGCGCCGAGCAAACTTGGGCGGTGCGTTTGGGTCGATTTGGCATTGCTGCCCGTGGCATTGTTTTCGGAATTATCGGTCTTTTCTTAATCCAAGCTGCCAAACAATCAGATGCCAGTCAAGCTAAAGGATTTGGTGAAGCCCTAGCAATCTTAGCACAACAACCTGCTGGCCCTTGGTTGTTGGGAATTGTCGCTTTGGGTTTGATTGCATATGGTATTTACTCGTTGGTTGAAGCTCGTTATCGGCAGATTGTACGTTAATAAAATGGTAATTGGTAATGGGTAATTGTCACTCTTTAGGGGCGGGTTTTACCAACGATTTTGTCGAACCACTAAATATCTCGTTAAATTGTGCCCCTACTGCCAAATCATTCACAGGATTGACGCAGTACTAGGCCGATCCCGGTTTCTGCCTGGGGGAATATAAAGTACAGTCCAATTACCAATTACCAATTACCTAAAAATTTCAATTCAACTATCTTAAGAAAGATGCCTTCAAAGCGACCCCATGAGAAAATCTAAGTAGGAGTTAGCGGTCATGTAAAAAATGCCTCACATATTACTGGTAGATGACGAAGCACCGTTACGGGAAAGCCTCACCTACACGTTGCAAAAAGAAGGCTATACGGTGACAACGGCAGCAGATGGACACAGTGCAATCAAGCAATTTCACAAACAAGTACCGGATGCAATCTTGCTCGATTTGATGCTGCCGGAAGTTAGCGGGATGGAAGTTTGTTGGCGAATTCGGGCATTTTCTAACGTTCCGATTGTGATGCTAACGGCAAAAGATCAAGATATTGATAAAATTTGGGGATTGGAAGCAGGAGCAGATGATTACGTCACCAAACCATTCAACACCCGCGAATTGCTGGCACGGATCAAAGCAGTGCTGCGTCGTCGTGCTGGGGAGCAGGTTTAAAAATGGCTTGGTTGCGTCGGATTAAATGGAATTCTATTCATGCCAAGCTATTAGCTACTTATCTGCTACTGGTGACTTTGGGAACCTCGCTGATGGCAGGTTATATTTTGCGATCGCTCTATGATTACTTCATGCAGACGCGCCAAACCGATCTGGAAAACTCGACGACTGCTTTAAGCGAAAGTGTAGCGGATGCTTTAGAAAATCAGGATATTCAACGAGTCGAAGTGTTGGTACAGCGATTTGGCGCACCAAAAACAGTGACGCTGCGAGTTTTCGATCCCAAAGGACGCCTACTAGCTACTTCCGATCCCCAACGGGATCGACAAGTAAAAAACTGGTACAACGTTCCCGGTATACAGAAAGCCTTGCAAAATTATCAGGTACAAGGAGTGGCAAAAGGAGTTTTATCCACCGACGATCGCTTATTTATTGCTAAACCAATCTCCCGTAACAATCGATTGTTAGGCATAATGCGAATGTCGATCACTTTGGAGCAGTTTCAGCGCCAGTTTGCCAAAGTGATTGGCAGCGTTTTAGGGACGTTGATGGTAACAATTTTGCTGTGCGCTTTTATCAGTACTCGCTTGGCGCGCAGTCTCTCCAAACCAATAGAAACGATGCGAAACTTTGCCATTCGCTTGGGGCAGGGGCATTTTGGCGACAAGCTAAATATCCGTCAAAGCGATGAGTTGGATCGGTTGGCAGTAGAGCTAAACCGGATGAGCGAAAGGTTAGCATCATTGGATACCGAGCGTAGAGCTTTTCTGGCGAATGTTTCCCACGAACTCCGGACGCCGATCAGCAACGTTTTGGTAACGGTAGAGGCGTTGAAAAGCGGTGCGATAGAAGAACCGCACCTGCGCGATCGCTTCTTCCAAACCATCGATGACGAAATCCAACGCTTATCGCGATTAATCCATGACTTACTAGATCTCGGACGTTTAGAAGCAGGAGTTGCCCAGCTAGAGAAGCAATCGCTCTCGCTTCAAGGTTTGATTAACCGTGCTGTGCGAGCCATCGAACCGCGAATGCAAGCGCGTGGCGTATCAATTAACGTCAACGCCATCGATTTACAAATTGAGGGCGATCCAGAGCGACTATTACAAGCGTTATTAAATATACTCGACAACGCGATTAAACACTCATTACCCAATTCTGTTGTGTTTATTTCTTCGCGCAAACAAGGTAAACAAGCGATCGCAGAAATTACTGACCAAGGTGAGGGTATTAGCTCTAGGGATCTACCCCACATTTTTGAGCAATTTTATACAACAGATCCTTCCCGCCAAGGTAGCGGCAGCGGTTTGGGGTTAGCGATCGCCAAGCGGATTATAGAAGCTCATCACGGCAGCATTACAGCCAGTAGCGCCGCGGGTACGGGAGCCACTTTTACAATTTGTTTGCCGCTAAAACCGAAATCATAAATTAATCAATTTGTCAACTTTATCTCGATTCCGGTGGCAATTGTAGGGGCACGGCATCAACAGGCTGTGCCCAAAATTCAAACGTCTTCTACTGCCGTGCCCCTACCACCAATTTTGATCGTTTGCTAGCGACGTGGACTATTAGGAATATACCTAACACCATTCTGGTCTTGCAGCGGTTCTATCTGACCTTGATTCACCAAAGCTTGATGAATTAGCGCCGTAGCACTTCCCCGACTGAGCAACTCATTCGGATTAAGAACTCGCGGATTTGGATAGTTGACCACTATATTTGCCTGCGTCGCTGCTGCAACTTCATTAATGGCATTTTCAGGAATCCGATCGGCATCTTGATAATAAGAGCGGAGAAACTCTAATGCCGAAATATTAGAAGGTGCAGTTGCAGTTGTTGTCGTTGTTGGGCGAACAGTCTTAGCAGGTGCAGATGCAGACGCAGGTTGCTGCTTTGCTATTAGAGGTAATAAAGGCTGCATCATCAGAGTTCCTGCGAGGGGAAATGCCAACCGATTCCTCGCCATTCTGCGACGTTGATTTACTGGAGTTTGACTTGCTGCTGGAGTCGTAACAGCTTGATTAGTTGAGGCGACGGGGCGATTGTAATTCATATTTAAACCCCTCATTAACACAACTAATGCTTGTGCCTTAGTCAATGGCTGCTTCGGGCGAAACTCATTTCCGGGAAATTCATTCATAAATCCCGTTTCATAAGCTTCTTGAATCGGAGTTTCTGCCCAATAGCCTTGAGGCACATCGCTAAAGGCACTTCCACTCGGTATGTTTCTAATCCTTGCGCGATTAAAAGCTTGCCGAATCATCGCCGAAAATTCATCCCGATCCACAGCCTGTCTTGGTCTAAAAGTTCCGTCTGGATATCCGGTAACAATGCCTTTTTCAGCTAAGGATTGAATAAACGGACGCGCCCAGTAATCAGGTGGAACGTCAGGAAATGTCGATTGAGTTTGTTGAGCTACCACTGGCTGAGAATTTGCTAAAAAACCAGAGGCACCAACGCTAAAAGTCAAAGCTACAAATGCTACACCCATCAACGGCATACGCCAGCGATTAGTCATGATAAAATATCCTCCTTTTTTTGCAGTTTTAGCAAGATTATGTGGCTGAGATATCGCGCGGGGCGGGTTTATCAATACAATTTGCTATCGATCAAATGTGTTTGGTTACACCCGCCCCTACAACACCATTAACCACACTGGTAGAGACGTTACATGTAACGTCTCTACTATCGGAATTGACATTAAAGGGAATTAATTGTATTCGCATCCGCATCGTCTTCTGTCTTTACGTCTAACTGTTCGCGACGTACTGTGTCTGTTGCCACAACCGTATCTTGTTCAACTTCTTTTCTGACTTGCACTTCCTCGCGCACGAAGGGTTGCTTTTGAATATCGGCAGTTTCTTCGTAAATTTCCAAACGTGCCATTTCTTGTTGCTGGAAGGCAGTATCTGGATTTACTGGAGTGCCTGCATCTGCTGGAGTAATCCGCTCAATGATTACTCGCTCTTTTTCTACAGGAACTTCAAGTCGTACCGTTTCGGTTTCAACTCGTTTGCCAATTGCTACCTCACCAGCTTTGCGCCGGGTTTTATCTGCAACTAATCGTTCTTCGTAGAGTCTGAGTTGTTGATGATCCCGTTCGTTCATCTGATACAATGCAGGCTCTCGATCGTAAGTATAACTATCGCGGTCGTAAGCAGCATTACTAGGTTGAGAAGAGACAGGATGCGGTGTAGAAACTGGAGTTTCTACAGCCATATAAGTTCGAGCAGCTGCGTCTAAAGGTAATGATGCTTCTACAGGCGCAGATGCTTCTACCGTCGGAGTCCGATAAATACCCCGCACTTGTTCTTCATAATCGTAATCAACTGCCATCCCATGCTCGTATCTGGGTAGGTTTTCTACTTGGTCTTTACTCCGCAAACCTGTTGCGTAAACGCGCCGCCCATTCAAATCAAGGCGAGAAAGAGCGATGGGAAGTAAAACTTTTTTGCCAAAAATCCAAGAACCCGTGTCTACGACAAAATAGCGGAAACGTCCGGTTTCATCTAACAGCACAGTATCTATAGTGCCGATTTTCTCATCGCTATTTCCGGCATACACATCCAGCCCTTTGATATCTTCGCCATCAAAAGCTTCTTGGCGGTAGTTGGGATTAAAATCCTCTATTTTGTAAAGTAACATTGTTGTTCCCCGTACTATCTACATCAAGCTATACACCTACTTTAGATAGATATGATTTATAATGCTTCCTTCTTATGAAGGAATTAAATAATCGATTTAGTGAGTTTTTTAAATGTATCTCTATCTTGGGTTAGATGAATTTTTGGAAATTTTTTCATAAATGAGATGGTGCGTTACGCTACCGCTAACGCACCCTACCAATAGGAAGGAAGTTTTTCATCAATGAGATGGTGCGTTACGCTACCGCTAACGCACCCTACAAATAGAGGATTTTTTTTAAGAAACCGGGTTTATTAGGAATGCAATTAAATTGCCTGAAATTCGGAAGCATTAAGGAATGGATTTGCAGTTTGGTTTATATTTTGCATCGGATTTAGCATCATAGTGGATGTTTGTGGGTCTGTAAAAGGAACAAAATTTGCAGAGTTTATGCTTCCCTGAGATATATTAGTTGCGATCGCAGGTTCAATTGAACTAGCTGTAGCTGCCAAAGGTTGAGATAAATTGTTCCTGGAATCAATGGAATTTCCAGAATTTACACTATTAGTGAGGTCATCATTTAGTTGAATGCCCGTTCCAGTAATTGGGTCAATTTGCGAACGTACTTGTTGTCCAGTTATTACTGTGCCGGTAATGGGAAAATCGAAAGATTTTTCATCAGCGTCATTGGTGCCGACGCCTAGCTGTCCTTGGAAATTACCAGCTATACGACCATCTAGTTCTACTGTAATTTGATCCGAAGTGCCGGGAGCGATCGCACTCGGTAAATTTCCCACAAAGCTAAAACCTCTCGGCAATTGCCAACCATCTAAAAGCAACGATCCAGTGCCTGTATTGGCGATGGTAAACGTTTGGCGAATCGGAGTCCCTAACGTCGTCGTGCCAAAGTTAACGGTTTCTGAGTTCAGATCGAAAATTTCAACCGTTCCCCGCCTCACTTCTATTTCTGGCGACCTCTGTGCATCGGTAAGGTTACTAACAATGCCGCGCAGGGTAAAATCATACGGGGTTCCATTAATGCCATTGTTACTAAATGATAAAGTGCCATTAAAAATACCCGTATTCTGAGTATTAAGCCTAACGTAGAAATCCTCTTGAGTACCTGCTGCTAATATGGGACTATCAAAACCACCCGCCAAACTGAAGCCATCCGGTAAGTTAAGCGTACCCAAGTTAATATCAGATGTTCCCCTATTCTTCACAGTTAAAGTTCTGACAACATCGCTGCCAACTGGGGTAATGCCGAAGTGAACAATCCCCGTGTCGTCGGCTATCACGGCATCATTATCGAGTACCAAAATCGGTGAAGGGGTTGGGGTTGGGGTTGGGGTTGGGGTTGGGTTTGGCGTGCTGCTGTCGTTATCTACAATCGTTAAAACAGCCGTATTCTGATCCCCAATTATGGCGTCTCCTGTGGGAAAAGATAAGGTTAAATTAACTGTTTTATTTCCGTCCTCTACTGTATTGTCATACAAAGGAATCGCCACCGTTTTGGTTGCGGTATCTCCATCTGCCCAATTAACTGTAATAAAGCTATTGTCATAATCTATTGGTGCTGCTAAAGGCGGCGCACCACCAATTGCCGTACCGCCGTTGAGGAGTACGGTTACACTCACTGCGCCAACACTATTACCCGTGCGGTTAATATTCACCGCAGCGACAGGAGTGCCATCTTCATTAATGCTGAAATTAGGGGCTGAAAATTGTAAAGTGCTGAGGGAAGCTGGGGGTGTAATGGGGTCGGCAATTCCAGGGGGATTAAAGTCAGAAACGGGATCGATTATATCGTTACCTGCCTGAAGAATTGCTAAATATTCGCCCGTCCCTTTGTCTTGAATAATTGTGTTGCCTGCGAAAGTACCGTTGCCTGCAAAAATATTCAGTTCTGCAAACGTTAAACCGCCAATTAATTCAATAACATCTTCACCGGAAGTAAAGTCTAAAATCCAGTCAGCATCGGTTAGAGTGGAGCCACCTGTGGAACGAAAACCGGGAATATCAAAGCGTCTGCCAATGACAAAGGTATCGTTTCCTTCACCCCCTGCGAGCGTATCTGCACCCAAGTTACCCAACAGGCGGTCATTGCCAGCATCGCCTAACAGTACGTCGTTGCCTTTGCCGCCAAACAGCGTATCGTTGCCATTGCCGCCTGTGACGCTATCATCGCCTTCGTTGCTGCTGATCAAATCGTCCCCGTCACCACCCGATAGCACATCCTTCCCGGCTAAACCATAAAGTGTATCGTTACCCGCTTCCCCATATAGAACATCCGCGCTTTCATCGGCAAAATTGGCTTCTGCTCCTTGACTGCCAAATAGCAAATCATCGCCATCGCCACCGTAGACGGTATCGTCGCCTAAGTCACCGTAGAGCGTATCGTTTCCTGATTCGCCAAATAGCAGGTCTTTATCTTCGCCACCGGATAACCAGTCATTTCCGGCGCGACCAAAAAGTGTGTCATTGCCTGCAAATCCTAACAAAGTGTCGGCATTGGGGGTGCCTTCGAGTAAATCGTTACCGGATGTGCCGTTAAGAATAGCCATTGGTTTAGCCTCCGCCAATCGGATGCAGGGTAAAAGGGATGAGTTGGTAATATCTAGGTTCGATCATGAGTTTTATCTAAGTAATAGAAATCGGTTAAAAGGTAGAAATGTATACGGGAGCGATCGCGCTTATTTCTTTTGAAGTATTTTTCCACTATTTCTTTGACTTAACATAAAAAATATTTCTGCGAATATACATAATTAATATCTTGATAATTAAATTTAATATCTTTTCCGCTAATTGAATAATTCAAAAGATCATACTTTTGATAGTTGAAATTTGCTAGCTTAAAACATTATGCCCACGGATAGATAACTTGATGATAATTGTTAACTAAAATGCCAAAGTAACAACGTAGAGATGGGATTAATCTTTTATGACATATTATCCAGATAGACCGGGCAGTCCAGTGGTTGAGCCAACAATCGTCAATCCGGTGGTGGATTACCACGACCGAGTCAGGTGGGGGCCAATTTTGGGAGGAATTGCGATCGCACTCAGCTCTCAACTGCTTTTAAGTGCTTTGGGAATCGCGATCGGACTGGGCGCGGGTGCGACGGGTGCGAATGCAGGTTCCGTTGGTACTGGGTTAGGAATTTGGTCGATTATCAGTTTGCTGATTTCGCTATTTTTGGGCGGTTGGGTGATGGCTCAAAGTTGCGGCCCGATGACCAGTAAAACAGCGCTTTTGAATGCAGCAATTCTTTGGGGAACTACATTAGCACTGAGTGCTTGGTTATTAGCCAGCGGTGTATCGGGTGCTTTTGGCGCTGTCGCTGCTAATGCGGGAGAAATTGCCAATCAAGTACAACAACAGGGTGGCGTTAATATACCGAACGTAGACGCAAATCAAGCCCGCGAAATTGCTGGTAATACAGCTAAAGCTGCTTGGTCATTTTTACTTGGATCTTTGTTGGGTTTGGTAGCGGCAATGATTGGCGCCGTTGCTGGCGCTCGCAAACCTCGCGTTTATGCTTAAGGTAGGGGTTAGGGAAATAGGGGCATTGTACTAACTTGAAAATCCGGCAAGCATAGGAGCGAGTCGGATTATTTTATGCCATTATCAGCACTTATGCACTCTGAGGTCAGAAACCGGCTTTCTTTGTAGCTCGATTTTTCAGAGAAACCCGGTTTCTTTGGTTTTATGCCATTGGGATGATGCTTCATTCTTTCTTGGAGAAGATGAGCCATCTAAAAACCTTTTCTAAGGTTTTGGCATAGAGATTTAACAGGAGATAAAGCCATGCCACAAAAGGGAATTTGGCAAAAATATACAACCTTAACCAGTTCGTTGCTGTTGACGGCTACAGTTTTAGTTGCTCCCTCCTTCGCCGCGGATACAAATCGAACGCAGAATCAAGGTGAATATCTACTAGCGCAAACTTCAGAAAGCTGTCGCCAGGTGATTGCGAGGAGTGCCCTGAATGTGCGGCAACAACCGACGGTTAACAGCGAAGCGATTGGTATCATCGATTCAGGAAGAACTGTGACGATTCAAGGTCTTGGTCAGAATGGCTGGGTACCAATTACAGCGCCGCTACAAGGCTACGTATATGGCGGTTTTCTAGGAGCTTGTGAAGTAGCAACTCCCCCGCCTCCTACTAACTGCCGCCGAGTTGCAGCCGTGAGAGGAATTAACGTACATCAAGCACCTTCCAATGATACGCAAAGCGTGGGAGTCGTTCCGAATGGACGAAGAGTGACGATTGAAAGTTTAGGAACTGATGGTTGGGTGCCGATTACAGTGCCTCTGAGAGGGTACGTGCAATCTGAAAACCTGGCATATTGTCGTTAATTGAAAGCAGCAGCAATGAACCAAGAATCAAATCCACAAAAAGAAAATAATTCACCGCAAAAGTCTGGTTTTTTAGATTTCATTGCCGAGACAACAGAATCGGCATTAAATGCAGGCAAAGCGGTGGTTGACACAGCAGTTGATTTGGGGGAAGCTGCTGCCAAACAAACCTATCGATTGATTGGACAAGCAACGCAGGGAACCGGACAGGCGGTAACTTACGTTGGCAATCTTCCCTTTGTCAAACGAGTTGCAGGCGTACTCAGATTAGACTGGTTAGTTGGGGTAAGCGATCGCATCGATTTAGCCAAAGCCGAAGCTCAAGTTAAAGAACTGCAACAACAGTATCCCAACGAATATCCCAGCGAAATTGCCCATCGCATCATGGTGCAAAAAGCGATCCAAGCTGGTGGTGTGGGACTTGCTAGCAGCATTTTACCTGGCGTAGCGGCGGCACTACTGGCGATCGATTTAGCCGCAACAACTGCGATTCAAACCGAAATGGTTTACGAAATTGCCGCCGCTTATGGGATGGATTTGCGAGATCCAGCCCGAAAAGGCGAAGTTTTGGCAATTTTTGGGCTAGCTTTGGGCGGTAGCAACGCCATGAAAGCCGGTTTGGGCTTTTTACGCAACATACCGCTAGCAGGCGCGATGATTGGCGCGAGTACGAATGCAACGATGCTGTACGCCCTGGGCTATGCAGCGCGGGAGTTTTACGAAGCCAAAGTGAGAGAAAATGCCGAACAACCTAAAAGCGAAACGCTGCAAGCGATTCAGCAACAAAGCGAGAACTATCTTGATTTTGCGATCGCACAGCAAGCGGTGATGGATCAAATTATGGTTCACACGATTTTGGCAAGCTACCCCAACAAAAACTGGGAAGATATCTTGCCAGAATTAAAGGCATTGCAAATAAATCCCGATTCTCTCAATCGGATTGCTGCTAACATCAAATCCCCCGAACCATTGGATAAATTGTTAGAGCAACTCAGCCCCGATTTTGCCGTACCGCTCTTAGCTCAATGCCGTCGCATTGCCGAAAGTAGCGGCGAAATTTCTCCATCAGAACAGAGGGTGCTGGATGCGATTTCGCAAAAACTCAACCGCCAAGATGTGGCGGCAATATCCGCTTAAGAGAAATAAGAGCGTGTTCGGTGGCTTCGTTAACGTCAGCCGGGGCGGGTTTATTTTACAATAGCGCTCTTAGCAATTATCTCTCGTAAAACCCGCCCCTACTATACACATCCTTGGGTGCTAAACATAATATCATTGGTGCGTTACGCTTCGCTAACGCACCCTACTTAATAGTTACTTTGCTGCTAAACATAATATCATTGGTGCGTTACGCTTCGCTAACGCACCCTACTTAATAATTACTTTGCTATACTAAAATCAACGTTTTAACCCGTTTCAACGGGTTTTAGCTTTAAGCCAGAAATTTATTTCTCGGCTCTGGTGCAAGATGTGAGTTAACGCACCCTACTCAAAAGTATTAGCAATTAGCCAAAAAATCAGAATATAAAAACCGATAATTAACTCGACTGCTGCTCGTGCAACCAGTTATAAAGTCCCAAGGAAGCTACCGTACCGATAAAGTTAGCAGCAATGCCATTCATATTCGCCATTGCGACAAAAATATCAAGGGATCTAATCAATCGAGCGGGGTTGTAAATTGCCACACCTTGAGGCTGAGAAATCGATTTTGATAGTAGCACGGCGAGGGTTGCCCCGCCGCCCAAGATTGTGAGTAACATTCCCACCAAACCGACAATGATACCCAAGCGCAGAACTCGCAATACCTCTGTTTTTTTCGGATGCAAAATGTGGTGCGGATCGCGAAGCCTTCTGGCAAAACGAGTTTGACGAAAAGCCAAATATGCACCAAACAAAAGCGCTAAAATTCCGCAAAATGCCCAAAAAACACCAATGCCAAGTCCTGGTGTTGTTCCCGCAGCCAAATTATCTACACCCGTTTCCGGTGCCGGGGTGATGGCTTGATTAAAATTCCGCCCAGAAATTGCCAACACCAACATTAAGGCAGAAGCCGCCGCTAAGGCAATTTGTAGCCACACTGCAATCCATCCTACCAATCGTAAAATCATCGCCACTCTTTCTCGCTTGTACTCAGGCTTGCGTGTTTCTGGTTCGGTTTGCATAGAAGTTTTCCGCGCTTTGTAATCAATTAGATTCCGTCCTCACAATAGCGGCATTTTTTTAGAGTAACGACTTCCTAGAGAAATAATGTTTCTCTTTCTAATTGCTTATTTCAATGGAAGGATGATAATTTTTTGCAGATGATTAGCATGGAAAGTAATGGCAGAAATGGAGCTAAAGAAGATGGCACTGGTTAAAATTGGAGACTACTATCAAGACTATGCCCAAGATACCTCGGACACAGAGGATATCAAGAAGTTTTCTGTTTATGCCCAGGGCGATGAAAAAGTGGGTTCGGTTGACGATATTTTAGTCGATGAACAAACAGGACGATTCCGCTATTTTGTTGTAGATACGGGCTTCTGGGTTTTTGGCAAGAAAGTTTTGCTGCCCGTTGGTATGGGGCGCGTCGATTACACAGATCAACGGGTGTATGTCAGTGGCTTGACGAAAGAGCAAGTAGAAAATTTGCCTGACTTCAAAGAGTTAGAAAAAGTTGATTACGATTATGAAGAGCAGGTGCGCGGCGTATACCGTCCGATGGCTGCTACGGGTAGCGTAACTCAACCGCAAACTCAAACTTACGATCGCAACACGTACAACTACGAGCAAGAGCCTTCTTTGTATAATGTGAGCGATCGCGATGCTCAAAGCCTGAAACTTTACGAAGAACGCTTGATTGCTAACAAAGAACGCCACAAAGCTGGAGAAGTTGCTATCGGTAAGCGCGTAGAAACAGAAACCGCTCGCGTTGCAGTTCCAGTGGAAAAAGAGCGCGTGGTAATAGAACGCACAACCCCCACGGATGTGACGCCAATCGATGCGCGTAACGCCGATTTCCGTGAAGGCGATGTGGTTCGCATGGATATTTACGAAGAAACTCCCGATATCCACAAAGAAACGGTTGTGCGGGAAGAAGTTCGAGTCAGAAAAGTGACAGAGCAAGATACAGTCACCGCTGAAGAAACTCTGCGCCGCGAAGAATTAGATATCGATACTGAAGGTCGTCCAATTGTGGAGAAGTAAGGGCTTTTTGGGTAATTGGTAATTGGTAATTGCTAATTGGTAATTGGTAATTGCTAGTTGCTAATTGCTCCTACAGGGATTAATTCCGATGTCACCGTCAGCGATATAACTATAGCTGATTGATTTTGTTTCTGATTTTGCATCAGGTATGCGTTAAAACGGCGGGTGAACGTTCTTGTTTCAAGAAAGCTTCCCCGCCGTTTGGTTGTAGGGACGTGTGTGAAAATTTGATTGCCAGCACAAAGTTTTTCTTTAGCCTTAGTCCCTACTAATGATTTAGATGCAACCGGAATCTATAGTCCTACATCAAGGTAAAATTAGCGCTGGTAATACTATTGGCGTTAATTCCGTCTAATGACGCTAATAGTTCGTCAGTGTCTTTAAGGCTGATCAGGGTATTGTTAACATTGCTACCCGTACCTTGAGTAATTTTGATGTCTTCAAAGGTGAGATTGGTTAATCCCAACATATCTACACCTGTATTGAAGCGGTAAATGGTATCGACGCCAAAGCTGGGAGTAAGTATAAAAGTATCCAAGCCACTACCAGCGTACAAAGAATCGCGACCCATGCCGCCGTTGATGATATCATCACCAGCGATCGCCTCAATCAAATCATCCCCCTCTCCACCATCAATCCAGTCATTCCCCGCACCCGCATTAATGATGTCGTTACCAGCATTACCCAGAAGATAATCGTTGCCGGACATCCCGGTAAGCGTGTCAAATCCATCACCACCTTCTAAGTAGTCGTTGCCAGCACCAGCATCGAGCAGGTCATCGCCATCTTGACCGTATAATTGGTCGTTGCCTTCCCCAGCGGTCACTTTATCGTCGCCTAACCCTGCTTCGATATAGTCGTCGCCGATACCTGCGTCGAGGATATCGTTGCCGGATGTGCCGTAAAGTTGGTCATTTCCGATACCAGCATTGATGTGGTCATCGCCTTCGCCGCCTTCGAGGAGGTCATCGCCTGCACCGCCTGCAAGGCTGTCGCTGCCTGCATTACCGTAGATTTGGTCGTTGCCTTCGCCGCCGGATAGATTGTCGATGCCTTCGCCGCCTTCGAGGTAGTCGTTGCCACCAGTACCGTCGAGGAAGTCGTCGCCAGAGTTGCCGTAAATTTGGTCGTTATTGAATCCGCCGATCAGGGTATCATTATCGTCGCCGCCTTCGAGGTAATCGTTGCCGCTGCCGCCGTCGAGGGAATCGCTGCCTTGTTGTCCGAAGAGGAAGTCGTTGCCATCGCCGCCTGCGAGGATGTCGTTGCCGTTACCGCCGTCGAGTTGGTCGTTGCCAGCAAGTCCTGCAAGGTTATCGTTGCCGTCGCCGCCGTCGAGGATATCGTCGCCGACGCCGCCGGATAGAATATCGTTGCCTGCTTCTCCTAAAAGTTGGTCATCGCCGCTACCGCCATCGAGGGTATCGTTGCCGCTACCGCCGTCGAGGATGTCGTTGCCTTCTTGACCGAAAAGTTTGTCGTTGTTTTCGTTGCCTTCTAGGAAGTCATCGCCTTTACCGCCGTCGAGGAAGTCGTCGCCGGTTTTTCCAGTGAGGGTATCGTTACCGTCGCCGCCTTTGAGTTGATCGCTGCCGGTACCGCCATCGAGGAGATCGTCGCCAGCGTCACCGTTGATGCGATCGCTTCCCTCATGACCATACAATTCATCATCGCCTTCGCCGCCTTCAATTAAGTCATCGCCTGCATTGCCTTCGATTAGATCGCTGCCTGCTTGACCATATAATTGATCGTTGCCTTCTCCGCCGATAATTTGGTCGTTGCCGCTACCGCCAGAGATGTTATCGAAACCTTCTTTTCCGAATAGGATATCGGCATCTTCACCACCGGAAATATTGTCGTTTCCGATTCCACCATCGAGGGTATCTCGTCCGGCGCGACCATATAAGAAATCGTTGCCTTCATTGCCTGTGAGAAAGTCGTTGTTTTCTCCACCATCGAGAAGGTCGTTACCTTTACCGCCAAGTAAGATATCGTTATCGCCTTGACCATAAATTCGGTCATTGCCATCGCCGCCGGATAGACTATCTTCGCCGATTCCTCCTTCTAAATAGTCGTCGCCGCTGTCGCCAGAAATGATATCTTTTCCAGCATTGCCGTAAAGTTGATCGTTACCTTCGCCTCCTTTTAATTCATCATCGCCTTCGCCTCCTTCTAAATAATCGTTGCCGATATCGCCAGCGAGGAAATCTTTTCCAGCATTGCCATAAAGTTGGTCGTTGCCTTCGCCGCCGGATATAGTATCATCGCCTTCTCCGGCATCGAGAAAGTCGATACCGCTGCCACCATTTAAGATATCGTTGCCTGCTTTTCCGTAAAGTCGGTCGTTGCCTTCGCCGCCGGATAAACTATCGTTGCCTTCACCGCCATCGAGATAGTCATCGCCTGCTTTTCCTAATAATTGATCGTTGCCTTCGTTGCCGAAGATGCGGTCATTGCCGTTACCGCCATCGAGGATATCATCTCCTTCTTGTCCATATAATTGATCGATGCCATCGCCTGCTTCTAGAGTATCGTTGCCGCTGCCGCCTTCGAGGTAGTCGTCGCCGCCTAAACCTAAAAGTTCGTCGTTGCCTTCATTGCCAAAAATGCGATCGCTTCCTTCTCCTCCATCTAATAAATCATCGCCTGCCTTTCCGAATAATTTATCGTTGCCATCGCCACCGGATAAACTATCTTTGCCTTCTCCACCTTCGAGGTAGTCATTGCCGGAGAAACCTAAAAGCGAGTCGTCGCCTTCAGCACCAAAAATACTGTCCTTGCCTGCGCCGCCATCGAGGATATCGTCGCCAAGTTCTCCTAACAGCAGGTCATCGTTATCGCCGCCGAATAAACTATCGTTGCCGCTACCGCCAGAAAGATAGTCATCGCCAGCTTTACCTAATAATTGGTCGTTGCCATCGCCGCCTTCTAAAGTATCGTTGCCGTTACCAGCATCAAGGATATCGTTACCCGTTTGACCGAGAAGGTTATCGTCTCCATCTCCAGCGTCTAAACTATCGTTGCCAGCGCCACCATCGAGGTAGTCATCTCCTGCTTCACCGAAAAGTTCATCGTTATTATTGCCGCCGAAGATGGTATCTTTACCTTCGCCGCCTGCGAGGATATCTTCTCCTGCTTGACCGTAAAGTTTATCGTCGCCTGCTGCACCAGATAAACTATCGTTGCCGTTACCACCATCGAGGAAATCGTCGCCACTTTGACCTAATAATTGGTCGTCGTTGTCGCCACCAAAAACAGTATCGTTACCGTTACCGCCTGCGAGGATATCTTCTCCAGTTTGTCCGAAGAGTTGGTCGTTATCTTCACCACCGTCGAGGGTATCGCTACCTTCTCCACCGTCGAGATAGTCGTTGCCAGAGTTGCCGAGAAGTTGATCTTTGCCTTCGTTACCGAAGATGCGATCGCTTCCCATTCCTCCTGCTAAATAATCATCATCTCCCTGTCCGTAAAGAGAGTCGTCGCCTGACCCAGCAATCAGACTATCCTTTCCTTCGCCACCGGCAAGATAGTCATCGCCTGCTTCTGCTAACAGTAAGTCATCGTTCTCTCCACCCCAAAGTTTATCGTTGCCTTCTCCAGCGATGAGGGTATCGTTTCCTGCTTGTCCGCTGAGTAAGTCGTTGCCTTCTCCAGCATTTAATAAGTCATTATCGTCGCCACCATCGAGACTATCGTTACCCGTGCCACCGGATAAGAAATCTTCGCCTTCATCGCCGTATAATTCGTCGTTGTCAGCTTCGCCGTAAACGCTGTCATTGCCTTCGCCTCCGCTAATAAAGTCGTTTCCAGCACCTCCGAATAAGGTATCTATCCCTGCTTCGCCGTAGATAATATCGTTGCCTTTGCCACTATCTCCGGCAACGAAATCATCGCCTAAACCTGCATAAATTTCATCGTCGCCATCGCCGCCGCGAATGTAGTCTTTGCCTTCATCGCCGTTGATTAAATCTTTGCCTTCATTGCCATACAGCGAGTCATTTCCTAACCCACCGGAGATATTGTCGTTGCCTTTTTCGCCGTAAAGTTTGTCGTCGCCGCCGCCACCTTTTAGGACGTCATCGCCACTATCGGCGGTGATGATATTGGCATTGTCGTCGCCGATAATTTCGTCGTTGAACCGAGAACCGATGACGTTTTCAATGGTGGAGATATTGTCCTTGCCTTCAACGGGGAAGATAATATCGTTGCCACCCCATCCGTCGATGGCGCGTCCGGTTTCTAAGTTTACCCGAACTCCATTAGGATCGCGACGATAACTAAGGATATCTTCCCCATCTCCGCCATCAAATTTGTCGTTTCCGGCGTTACCGATGAGGAGGTCGTTACCTGCAAAAGCTTGGATGTGGTTATCTTTGTTGTTGCCGATTAAGATATCGTCGAAAGGAGTGCCATCGATATCTTCTAAGTTTTTCAGGATATCGATGGTGCCGAAACCATCTTTACCCGTGCCGCTGTTAATTTGGAAGTCGGGTTCGAGGTTAAGATAGTATTCGCTGGGGTTGACATCGGTGACGAAAAGTGATTCATGGAGAGAGCGATCGCTTTCATATCCTTTGCTTTCATCGATGTTGACGATTACGCCATTGGGAGAGTCAAAATAGTTAACTTTATCGACACCTTCACCGCCATCAATCAAGTCATCTCCCTGTTCTCCAATTAAGAAGTCATCGTCATTACCGCCATAAAGTTCGTCGTTGCCGGTGTTGCCGTTGAGGGAATCTTTGCTATTTTGACCTTTGAGAATATCGTCGCCTTCGTTGCCTTCTAAAAAGTCGTTGCCATCGCCACCTTCTAATAGGTCGTTGCCGGTGTTGCCAAATAGCAGGTCGTTACCTGCTTTGCCGTATAGTTTATCATCGCCACTGCGACCGAAAAGCGTATCAATTCCTGCGCCGCCATCGACGGTATCGTTATCTGCGCCGCCGTCGAGGTAGTCATTTTGGTCGCCGCCGAATAGTTTATCGCGTCCTATGCCGCCATATAATTCATCTGCACCTGTTCCACCTTCTAAAAGATCATCGCCTGCGTTGCCAGAAAGTACATCATTTCCTGCTTGTCCGTAGAGTTTATCGAATCCTGTTCCACCTTCGAGGTAGTCGTCGTTATCGCCACCTTCTAAGGTGTCGTTGCCGTCATTTCCGTAGAGAGAATCATCGCCTGCTTTTCCGTAAAGTTGGTCGTTTCCTTCATCTCCATAAAGTTGGTCGTTTCCTGCTTCTCCATTTAGCAAGTCATCGTTTAATCCGCCATAAAGCGAGTCTTGATTATCGCCACCAAATAAAGTATCGCTACCTGCTTCTCCTTTTAAGAGGTCGTCTCCTTCTTCGCCTCGCAAGTCGTCATTTCCAGTCCCACCGTAGAGGGTATCTTTGCCAATTCCGCCGTAAAGAGAGTCGTCGTTTTCTTCTCCTCTTAAGTCGTCGTTTCCTTCTTCGCCATACAGTTTGTCGAATCCTTTTCCGCCGTATAAACTATCGTTTTCGCTACCGCCGTAAAGGGTATCGTCGCCATTTTCGCCACGCAGGTCATCTTCGCCTTGTTCGCCGCGTAATTCGTCGTTATCATCGCCGCCGAAAAGGGAATCTTTTCCAGTACCGCCATACAGGGAGTCGTTGCCTTTTTCTCCCCTTAAGTCGTCGTTTCCTTCTTCGCCTCTTAAGTCGTCGTTATCGTCGCCGCCGTAAGCGGTATCGTTATCAAGACCGCCGTAGAATTTGTCGTTTCCTTTTTGCCCCCAAAATAAATCGTTTCCAGCTTGACCGTAGAAGGTATCGTCGTAGTCACTTCCGGTCATTGTGTCATTGCCTGGTGACCCGCTGATGACTTCGATATTGCCAAGAATGTCTACATTCCCAAAGCCATCCTGGACTTCAAAAATGTCAGATTCAGCAATTTTATTGGCTTGTACGTTGATTCCACTAGAACTGGTGGAATAATCAGCGGTGTCTTCTTTTCCTTCTCCACCATCGAGAATATCGTAACCTTTGCCGCCTATTAACTTGTCATTTCCATCGTTTCCTCGCAAAACATCGTTTCTTTCTTTCCCCTCAATTGTATCATCGCCAGAAGTGCCTTCTATCCAGTCATCATCTGGCGTTCCAGGACGCATTGATGTATCTTTGCTTGGGAAATAGTATCCCTTCTCATGAAGCTCATAAACAGTATCCTTAAAATAAGTTTGGACATCTCCTCTGCTTAGATATTGTTCAATTGGATGTTGCGATATACCTCCCAAATTAACTACAAGATTAAAAATCTTACCAATTTTGTCCCAGACAAAAGGCTCTGATTCAAATTGTAGAAGCGGAACAGGGTCTTGAGGGTTCTTAATATTGTTTTCTGGAATGGCTCCTCCTTTATACAGATGAATTCCACCAGCATTTAGATAGCTGGTTGGTGAAGCAAGTGCCAGAACTCTGATCCGAGATGGATCGGCTTTTGCGCCCATATCAATTAATCCATCCTCTAGGAAAAAATTACCTTGAGAATGTCCAAGTAAAATCAATGAATTATTGGGATTTTTAGTTGCATCCAGCCAATCTTTTGCAGCATCAGTCCAAGTACTATTGATTTCAGGATATTTACTATCTGAATACCAAAATTGTTCCAAGGCTTCCTTTATATCAGCAGGCGCAGCTTCAATGAGACTATCTATCACATCAGAAACTTCACCAAATCCTGGAATAAACCCAGCAACTTCTTTTAAAAAGAGTATAGCTTTTGCAGTGAAGTCATCATCTTTGACTAAATCAACAGGATTGGATAGTTTAGTAAAGCTTTCAGCTAGCTCATACCCAGTTTTAATCACCTCAAAAAAATCCGCAACATCTTTAAGAGAGTCAAGTTCTTTGGCTAATTCAGTAACATCTTGTCCAGCCTCATTCATTTCTTCAATTTTCTTTTTAAGAGCCTTGTGTTTATTGGCTTGTTCAACTATCCCTGCAAATGAAATTTTTGACAAGGCATAATTAAATAAAGCCTTGCCAGCAAATACTCCAATATCCAACCAATCATTACCAGTGCTATCTGTGGTATTTCGATAAGTTTTGTCCAGATCTATTGACCCCCTTGGAACTGATGTTTCGGGAACTAAGAGGTTGCCAGAGAGATTCCAAATATTATCAAATCCCTTTAAATTGGACTCAAACTGAGATTCAGTAGTCCGAATTCCATTGATGTAAACAACACGAATTTTCCCACCATCCTTAATGAGTTGACTGAAGACAGGATTGAAATCAAAGCTAGAGTTAGACATAGTTAATTGTCCTTTTTTGGTAAATATGAAATGTCGTGAAAGATGCAAAGTGAAGCTATCGACACAGCGATCGCATACTCAACCCATGTCGTAAAATAGGTGCGATCGCTCCAACTAATCCCCGTAACCTATTTCGGTTTTTTCACCTCAATTTTGTACAGCAATTCTTCTTTCGGTTCTTCTTTTTTAGGGGGTTTCTCGTTTAATAACATCAGAGATCCCACAACCAGCGTTAATAAACCGAGGCCAATTTCCATAGGATTCTCACCAAAGGTAATAGAATTAAGCCAATCTACGAGAGCGATACGCCTACGGCATGGAAAGCGATATGCCTTTGGCACGCTAGGCGATCGCAAGTTAACAAAACTCTCAATTATTACAAATGTTCTTGCCTCAAACTCTTTGCAATTGAGGCTATTTGCAATCTCCAATAGTCTGATGCAAATAATCTCCTATATTTCCGTAAATTCCACCAGACCAGTTTTAGGTCAGTAAATTCACATCTTGCACCTTGGCTAAACCTTAGTTTCTTGCAAATAGCTCAGCTTCAAAGCCTTGATTTTTCGTCAAGAAATCCGGTTTTTGAAGGCTTGTTGATAATGGTGCAAGATCTGAGTAGATTCACTTGGATTAATTGAAAAACTGATATAAAATTGACCTTGACAATTGCCAAGAGAGGGTGTAATGGCAAGTCTCAGAGCTTCTAAACAAGGATTAGCCAGAATTCAGCAAGCCAGAAAACAAAAAGGGTGGACAATAGAAGACGAGCAATGGCTTTTAGAGGCGAGTAAGATATTGTACCCAGAGCAAGATTGGCAACCGGGATGTTACGCTCCCGGTTGTTCAGAATCAAGTTTCAAACGTTTTTTGGCAGGCAAACTGATTCGTCCGGCTGTTTTTAAAGCTTTCTGCCAAGTTTTAGAGCTAAATTGGGAAGAAGTTGTTGAGCCTATCCCGATTTGGGAAACTAAACCCGCTCCCGTGGAGCTAAAGCAACTAAGTCCCAATCTACTTCTACTAGAAACACAGCAATCTTCTCAAACTCAATTGATACTTAAGTTAGACACAAATTTTGCACAACTAGACGAGCATCTGTTGAAAGCTATTGTTGCATTTATCAACCAACTTTCTGAAGAATCGTCATTAACTATACGAAAAGTAGCTAAAGGTTGTGTAATGCTGTTATTTGAAGGTTCGCCAGAAGCGTGCGATCGCATCGAAACTCTATTTAGAACCGGACAGCTAACCGAAATCTTAGGAATTCCCGTTTTATCCGTCCGCGTCGAACCTTTACCAGACCTCTCGCAAGAAGAAATGCTGCAACAATTGCGGCAAGAATTAGAAAATCTCTTTAACGTAGATTGGCAACCACCAGAAAGATTGCTCGCAAGTAGTAACGCGCGTTCTAGCACTGATACCAGCGCACTAGAAAACAGCATCAGACGCGCCAAGGAAATTAACTTAGGTACAGGACAAGCGGTAGTGCTAATTATCCAAATGACGCCTGAATCTGAAGATGAAGTCGGGATAAATATCTGGGTTTATCCTACTATAAATACCATTCACCTGCCAGCCGGAATCCAAGCGATGGTGCTAGATGAATTTGGCGCAATTGTCCCGGATTTGCAGGCGCAAGCTGGAAATAATCAAGATTCGATACAACTTCCGTTTAGCGTTGAGCCTGGAGAGCCGTTTGGTGTCAGAATAATTCTAGGCGATTTTATTGTCACCGAATATTTTTGATTTCCCTTCCAGGCTCCGGCCTGGGAACGACTGGCGGGAGGGCTGCTGCCTCCAGTTGCACCGATCAAAGAGGCAGGAGCCTCAAGGGAGGTGCATTCCCAGGTAGAACCTGGGAACGAGTTAATAGAACCTGGGAACGAGTTAAACGAGTTAACGAATCGAACGCGATAACGCGCATAATCAGCGCACCATCCACCCAATATATGTAAGACAGCGATCGCTTAAAACAGGGAAATAAATATGGGGAAGCTAGTAGTTTTGCATCTGCTGGATGGCAATTTTGAGCAAGGATTTCCGGTAATTTTGGAGATAGGGGAAGATGGCACTAATTCTAAAACTAGAATTCTCGGCAATCTACCCGCAGCACCTCATCTTCCCGAATCATTTCGTCAGTGGCAGCAAGCGTTTCACCAAAAGGTAAATCCGGCATCTAGGCAATCTCAAACCCAGTCTCGCATCAAATCCAGACAGGCGATTAACTTTTCCTGCCACGACTCGTCAAAGGAATTAGCAGCACAATTCAATAACTGGCTCAATTCTGGCGGCGAGTGGCAAAAAATTCGGGATAAATTGCAGCAAGATTTGCACAAAGATGAGGAAATTCGAGTCATTATTCAAACCGAAGATATCCGCCTGCGGCAACTTCCCTGGCAAGCTTGGGATTTATTCGCCGAGTCTTACAAAAAATCAGAAATTGCCTTAAGTGCGCCAGAATACGAATCCCTCGCCAGGAAACCGCACAATCGGAAGCGGTCAAAAGTCAGAATTCTAGCCGTTCTTGGCAATAGCGATAATATTAATATTGATTTTGACCGCCAGGTATTGGAAAGCTTACGCAAGCGCGGCGCAAATATTAAATTTCTCAAGCAACCAACGCGGAAACAATTATTTGAACAGCTTTGGGACGAACAAGGTTGGCATATCTTCTTTTTTGCCGGACATAGTTTTAGCCAAAGCGATGGTCAAATTGGTTGGTTTGAAATAAATCAGGAGGAAAATTTAGCAATCAACGAGTTAAAAAATGCTCTCGAAACAGCGATTAAACGCGGATTGCAGCTTGCAATTTTTAACTCTTGCGATGGTTTGGGATTGGCGAATCAGTTAGCCAAGTTGCATTTGCCCCAGTGCATCATCATGCGAGAACCAGTGCCAGATTCGGTAGCACAAGAATTTTTAGAGAATTTCTTGACTGCTTTTGCTAATAAAAAATCTTTTTATACCTCGGTGCGGGAAGCACGGTGCAAGTTAGAAAGCTGGGAAAAGCAATATCCGGGTGTTAGTTGGTTGCCGATAATTTGTCAACATTCAGCCGTTGTACCGACTGCTTGGCAAGATTGGTGCCAACAACCTTTTCATTATTTTTATAAGGCGTCTTCTCTATTGCTAATTGCTTCAATCTTTTCTTTAGGAATAATTGTAGTTAAAAATACAGTTATAGATCGACCTTTGTGCAGTGGCGAATCCTGTATCGGACGCGATCCGGTGGATAATAAATGCGACAAGGACGGAATCACTATCACTTCTAGAGACAGATATATAGCGCCTTCATTGGTTAAGGTAGAATTAAGATATTCCAGACGATGCAATGCGACTTGGGTCAAAACTACGGGAGAGCTGCTGCCAAGAACCGATTACCTCGAAGACAGACAAGGAAAAAAATATCCCGAATCTCTTGTTTTGAACAGATTACAAGAATATTACGGCGATATGGGGCCTGGAGATATTGAAATTAGAGCTTGTACCTACTTCCAAGGTCGTCAGCCAAGATGTACAAATTTTGTCAAACCGTACCTTTAATTGCTTGTAACGAATAATTGAGTTTAATGTAGTAATACATTGATTTAATAAACTTGATTAAAATTGCTTGTAAATGAAGAAAAAATATGTCAATACATAAAAGCGAAGGCAAAATAATTCCTCTCAATGGGAATCCGATAGTTTGTGCAATGAAGCTCGCGCATCGGAGTGTATCTTCATATGATTAGCTCAAAAAGGGTACAAAAGTTACAAGGAACGCAAGGCTTTACACTGCTTGAACTTTTAATTGTGATTATTCTGATTGCAATTCTTTCGGCTATTGCTATACCAACTTACTCGGCAATCATCGCAAAAATTAAGCCATTATGTCGGCGAGAATCCTGTAATAATCGCGATCCAAAAGATCAAAAATGCGACAAAGATGGTAGAACAATAGATATGAATTTATTACCAACTGGTCATAATATTGAATTGAGGTACTCAGGCCGATGCGATGCGGCTTGGGCTAGGTCAACAGTACCCGCTGGTGCAACAATTTATGTGGAAGATTTTCGCGGGAATAAATACGGCCTATACACAATTCCGGTTGACAGATTTAGCCAACATTACGGAGATATGGGGCCAGGTCATACCCTGAAAGCTTGTGTTAAATATCCAAGTGGCGAAGTAGTTTGTACGGGTAACTGACGGACAATTAGCACCTAAAAATCGTCCATTGGTTAACAAATCAGATAGGATGAGACTGGATGGGTTTGTGTTGTTGAAGCCACCCTGCTAATTCCGTTCCATCTATTACCGGCACTAAATTTCCGTTCCCCAAAATGGTACAACCATAAAGGTAGGGTGGCGGAGCGATCGCATCGCCAAATGGTTTAATTGCTAAATCTTGTTCGATTAAAATGCGGTCAACTTTTAAAGCAATTATTTGATTTTTTCCGGAAATTAAGAGCAAGAAAAATTTTCCAGATTCTTGCCAAGGGCAAGAACCTTTATATTGCTTGCTTTCAGGTGGCGTGCAAGGATAGCTATAAGCAGATGGTAAAAAATGAGAGTATACGGGAACGATTTGTCCCTGGTGAGAATAATACTGCTGTTCTGCATCGGTGATAATTTGCGCTTCTGTAACGGCAGCGATCGCGACTAAACTATCCACAGGAATTGCCAAAATTTTTGCATTAACATTAAATACCAATAGCTTGGTAATGGTCAAAGTAAAAGGCAAACGTAAAGTGAACTTTGTTCCTTTTTCTCGACAAGAAATAACGCTAATATCACCTTTTAAAGCTGTAACTTGAAGCCGTACCAATTCCAAGCCAAAGCCGCGCCCGGAAAGCTCGCTGACTTTTGGTGCCGTGGAAAAGCCGGGGGCAAATAGATACTCATACAAGCGGTTTTTGGGTAATGTTTCTGCTTCAGAAGAAGACAGCCAATTTAATGCGATCGCGCGCCAAATTATTTTTTCTTCGTCTATTCCTTGACCATCATCTTGCAACTCAATATAAGTATAATTTCCCCGATGATAAGCGCGAATAGTAATCGTACCCGTGGCAGATTTACCATTAGCTTCCCGCACTGAAGGCGCCTCGATGCCGTGATCTACGGCGTTGCGTACCAGATGAATTAATGGATCGTAAAGCTTTTCTAAAATTGCTTTGTCTATTAAGGTATTCATTCCCACTAGCTGAAGGTTGATTTGCTTTTGGTTTTTAACAGCTAAGTCTCGTACCATCCGAGAAAACCGATTTAATAAGTTTCCGATCGGCAGCATTCGAGCATGTAACAGATTTGTTTGCAATTGCTTCAGTGTTTGCTGTCTTTTTTTGATAATTTGTTGCACTTGCTGGTGAGCGAGAGCAATGTCTTGTAGCGCTGCTTGGAGTTGTGCTATTTCTTCGGCTACTGTATGTGACAAAGTAATGGGTAATTGGCGCTCCTTTGCTGTGCCTCTGCTCAAATAGTTGCGAGTCAGTTTATTTAAGCGATTTAATCTTTGCGATATTGTTTCAACGATCTCTTGTTGTTGTTGCTGTTGCAAACTAAAACTGCTTTCTTGAGTGACTAAATCTCCCACTAAATTGTTGAGAAGTTCCAAGCGCTCTAAGTCTACTCGCACTCCCAACTTAGGATTTTGTTCTTTTTCTGCTTCAAGTGTACTATTTTCATTGACAATTTTTGCCAGATTTACTAACTGAATGCAAGGTTTTATATTGGGCGATCGCGAGCCAGTTAAAACTGCGGTTTGAACAGCTCGAAAGTCTTTGGCGGCAAGGTTTCCGATGGTTTTAACTTGTTGTGGATGCAGTTGCAAAGCGGAAATGGTGGTTTGAGCGATCGCTACAAAACCAGGTAGGTTTAAAAATTGTCCAATACTGGCAAAAACTTCTGCCTGAATCTTTAATTTTTCTACTAATTCTGGCATCTGAGAATTGGTTAAAAGCATTTCCCAGCATTCCAATCCCCGCGCCACTTCTTCAGCGAACAAAACCTGGGCGATATCTTCATCTGTTTCCACTTCTTTTGACTCGGTTTCTTCTGCCACGTTAAAGCCGAGTTTAGCCTGTATTTGAGCGCAGATTTGTTTTAATTTTTCCTGGTGAGTATCGGTGTCGCATTCACCAGTTTGAATTTGAGCTAGTAGAGGCGATCGCAGAGAATCATAAGCTTGCAGCAACAATTCTTCTAACTCTTGGTCAACTTCAATATTTTCTTGATATAAAACTTTAAACGTATTCTCCAACTGATGGGCTAATGTTTGAATTCCAGTTAAGCCAATACAAGCTGAACCGCCTTTAATCGAATGGGCAATTCGCATCAAGCTATGGATTTTATTGATACTATGTTCCTGCCGTAACGTTAGTATTCCTTCCTCAAGGCATTGTAGCAGGTCTAAACTTTCTTGAACAAAAAAATTGTAATTTTCGTCATTGATATCGAGTTTGGGCATAATTTAATTAGTAATTGGTAATTGGTAATTGGTAATGGCTAATTGTTAATTGCTAATGGGAAAGGGGAAAAGGGGGAAATGGGGGAAAGGGGGAAATGAGACAGGGACACAGGTGGTAAGGAATTGATCTGTGGCAAAAGTGCCAATTTGGGAATCGACTTTTACAACTGACTTAATCAGACTGCTTTCCCTTTTTCCCTTTTCCCCTTTTCCCTTTCCCCCTTTCCTATTAGCCATTAGCCATTAGCCATTAGCGAATTTTGAATTGCGCTACGCTTTCTTGCAGTTCGTTAGCTACTTTTAATAGTTTAGTAAAAGACTCGGCGACAGCTTGGGATTGTTCAGAAGTTTGGTTGGCAATTGTGGCGACTTCCTGGATAGTTTTAGTTAAATCTAAAGATGTCTGCATCTGAGAGGTTGCAGCTTGAGCCATTTCTTCTACGAGGATGCGAATTTGGGCGCTAACTGCGGCGATTGAGTTGAGTTTAGAGCGGGCTGTTTTCACCAAATTAGTGCCGCTACTAACTTGATTCATTCCAGATTCCATCGCAGTCACAACTTCATTAGTTTCTATTTGGATTTCTTCTACAATTTGTTCTATTTCTTTAGTTGCAACGGCTGATTGTTCGGCGAGGGTACGCACTTCTGCGGCTACAACGGCAAATCCTTCGCCTTCAATACCGGCTCCTTTGGCTTCTATTGAAGCATTTAAAGCTAAAATATTTGTTTGATTTGCTAAGTCTTTAATTAAGCTACTAGCTCTAGATATTTTTTGAGAAGATTGGCCTAAACATTTAACTTTAAAAGCAGTTTCTTCAAAGGTTTTTTCGATAGCTAAAATTCCAGCAACGGTTTTGTTCATGGCTTTGTCACCGACTTGTAAAGTTTGATTGGCTTCCTGTACTTTTAGCGCCGCTTGTTGAGCGCTGCTGGCAACATTTTGGATAGAATTTGCCATGACTTGAATTTGTTGGAGGGTAGCAGCGATCGCTTGTGATTGTCGCTGTGCTTCGTCGGAAAGTCTTTTAACATCAATTGCGCTCACTTTGGCAGTTTGGGTGACAGCATCGGCGGCTGATTGGACTTGCAAAACAATTTGCTGCAAGTTCTCAATTAGAGCGTTAAAAAAGTCAGCGATGGTGGCAATTTCTCCCCCTGTCACCTCAGCTCTTACAGTTAAATCGCCTCGAAATGCCCCTTGAATCTGTTGCAAAAATCTTTCCAATTGTGCTTGCAATGCTTCTTTTTCTTGGCGTTGTTCAATCGAAACTGATTCCGCAATCGTGCGAGCTTCTTCTAATTGTTTGATAAAGCTGACGTGAGCAAAGGCATATTCAATATGAATCGCCACTTGAACAAAGAAATCGATTTCTGATTGCTTCCAATTCCGAGGTTGGGAACATTGATGAGCGATTAATAAACCGACTAATTGATTGTCTTTCCGTAACGGTACTATCAGATTGGCTTTGACTTCAAATTGTTCCAAAGTCAAAATGTGACAATCGCTTAATCCAGGTTCGTTGTAAATATCATTGATTGCTCTGACGCGCCCATTTTGGTATTGTTGGACATAGCGATCGCGAAAACAAGGGTCATCAATATTTTCGTGGATAGCTCTTGTCCAACCAGCGGCGACTGATTCCGCCGCAACCGTACCGCTCCAATCTGGATTAAAACGATAAGCAATCACCCGATCGAGATTAAGGACTTTACGAATTCCAGAAAGTGCCGTACTCAAAAGTTCTTGACAGTTTGCTGCTTGACGTGCTTTCCAAGCAATGTCGCCTAATAAACGTTCTCTTTTAGCGGCAGCTTGCAATTGTTGGATAAAACTTATATGGTCAAGTGCGTATTCAATTTCAGTGGCTAATTGCACGAAAAAATCGATTTCCGATTGCTGCCAAACTCGCGGAGCGCTGCATTGATGGGCAATGAGTAAACCCACCAATTGATTGCCTTGTTTCATCGGTGCAATCAGATTAGCTTTAACTTCAAATTGTTCTAAAGTTAGAATGTGACAATCGTTTAATCCCGGTTCGTTGTAAATGTCGTTGATCGCTCTGACGCGCCCGTTTTGATATTGTTCAATGTAATTCATCCGAAAACAAGGATCGTCGATTGTTTCATCAATAGAACTCGTCCAACCGGGGGCAACAGATTCGGCAACAATAGTGCCGCTCCAGTCAGGATTGAAACGATAAATGATGACGCGATCGACATTTAATACCCGTCGAACTCCCGCCATAATTTTGTTACTAAAATCTTGGATATCTGTTGCTTGACGCGCTCTCCAAGCGATGTTACTTAATAATCTATCTTGTCTGGCAACGGCTTCTTTTTCTGCTAACAAAATCTGAAGTCGATCTGCTAGCTGGTTAATGCTATTGCCTAAAATGCCAAATTCATCTTCAGTTTCAACTTTGATGCGTGTATCGAGTTTACCTCCTTCTAAATGTTTGACGGCGCTGGCGACACTTAGAATGGGGCGAATCAGATATTGCACTAGAAAAATAGCGATCGCAATCTCTACAATCACTGATAAAACCGTACCTATTGCTACACCAATAAGCCCCGAAACATAAGTAGTAATACCAACGATCGCGCCCGGTAACACAGCGATGGCGATCGCGCAGATAATTGCTTTATGCTTCAAACTCAGTCGTTCCCACCATGCCGTTTTTGGGGTTTCCTTTGGCGGTTGTTCGGAGTTTGGTGACGCCATTTTAGCTTGCGATCGCTTTTGAGCAAAAGGTTTGGGATTTTGTGCCACGGGTGAAAGAGGCGCATTTGCCCCATTCATTCGCTCTGAAGAAGTAGAGACAATCAGCTTAGGTTGCTTTTGAAAACCGTCGTTGCCGTTGGTAGTTTTGCCATCTCTCTGCGTCATTTTCAAAACCTAATTGCAGAACGGTTATTTAAGCGCTATCTATTAACAAAAACTAAATAAAGCAATTTTGATCAAAAAAACTCAATCAAACATCTACCTACGGTTATAACTAAAATCCTCATTTGGAGAATCACATAACCGTAGGGTGCGTTAGCGGTAGCGTAACGCACCAACCCGGTTTAGGAGAATCACATAACCGTAGGGTGCGTTAGCGGTAGCGTAACGCACCAACCCGGT
>CAYXCW010000043.1:3843-7686 GCA_964463555.1 uncultured bacterium | reverse complement strand
TTAGGAGAATCACATAACCGTAGCTAGCGTAACGCACCAACTATTGAATTAAAACCAAAACCCACTCAAACTCGCGCTGTATAGAAGCTAACAAATCCATTTTCATTTCCGACGGTAAGACATCCCAGGTGTAAGTTTCAATTTCCAAATGTTCGCAAGCATTGTTTTTTCCAAGCAAATCCAAAACATCTATAATGTCATCTTGCGTAGAATGCAAAATTTGGTAATCGCGGATAAAAATTGGTACGTGAAAATGAATTCGCCACTCTTGGGCATCTACCCGTTTAAGGTGAGGTAATGCTGTTACCAAATCGGGATAATGATGCAACCTTCCATCGCTGCGACGCTCGATAACTTGGTGCAAATAAGTAGACTCAGCAAAAGGACGCAACCGTTCAACAATTAAACTTCGCTGCTGCAAATCCTGGGGTATCATCACCCGCAGCGCCGCACTAATTTGAATCTTGCCAATTTGAATTCTAGCCGCTTGAAACCGCTTAAAAACTAATAGCGGCTCTTCGTATTCAACTGCAAAATGGCAGGTATCGTAACAAACGCGAATATGTTCGAGCAATCGCTGTTCGGCTAATGCTTGAGAAACCCCCAAAGTTTTGGCTAAAAATGCACCACCGATGGGTAATAACCAATTTTGAAAATAATCAATTACTTCGGTTGAATTTTCAATCAAACCATCGGGTTCAGGCTCTAAATCTACGTGCAGCACTTTCCCCGTCTGTTCCCGAATGCGTGCCATTTCTGCGGCTACTAAAGCTAGGTGAATGGTGCTGTTGTGTAGTGTTAATTCGCAAGTGGATTTGTCTTCTTTAAATTCACATCTTGCACCTTGACTAAAAACCGGGTTTCTTGCAAATAGCTCAGCTTGAAAGCCTAGATTTCTCGTCAATAAACCCGGTTTTTCAAAGCTTGTTGATAATGGTGCAAGATCTGAGTTAAACCAAGGCTTATAGGATAGTGGCAGTGTAGAAATACTGCCTTCCATGCCTTCTGGTAACAGAAATGCCAAAATTTTTATTAACCGTAATGTATAATCTACTCGTTCTCTTTTGCTCCAATCTGGTGCGTAAACTTGGTCTTTTACTACCTGATGATGAAAGCCACCGTAAGGAAATCCATTTAATGTAAATACGTAAATATTTTGCTGAAACAGCCAAGTTTTAAACTTGCTCAAAGCGTCTTTTTCTAGCAATTGCCTTGCTGCTACATCTGCTAACCGCAACCCAATGCCAAAAGGTTTTTCTGGTGCTAGCTGTGTTTTGAGATTGGGAACGTATTTTTCTAGGTTAGCAAAGACTTGCTGCCATTCTTCTCCGGGGTGGATGTTTGTACAATAGGTTAAGTGGAAATTGCTATTTGTTACTTTCATAATATGGTAATTGGTAATTGGTAATTGGTAATTGGTTGGCTGTATGCTAACAAGCGATAGGGAGCGGGTTTACAGGGGATTGCTTTCTTACTGAATTACAGCCTTCTGGCTTCGTTTGTGTAGCGGCAGCATTAATGCTGCCGCTACACAAACTAAGGTGTACCTTTTATGGCTGCAATTTGCTATATAACAACTGTTGATTATTGCTATATACGCTAGGTAAAATCCGCCCCTACGCAACTGGTAATTAAGCCAATTCGCGCAGAATAGAAATGGCTTGCATGTATAAGAAAATGTTGACTTCGTGAACTTCAATTCCTTGTCCAATCCGTTCGAGTAGCATCAAAGTCAATTCGCCTCCTAAGTGTTCCCGAAATTCAGTTAACCCGCGGAATAAACAACGGGGATCTCCCGGTTGATGTCGCTCTCCCATTTCGGGTATGTATAGGGTAAAGCCTAATGCTTTTAGGGTATTTAATATCTGCTGACAATCCTGCCATGAAAGTAATCCAGCTCGGTAAGAATAGGTGCTATCTAGCGCAATTCCGATGGCGACTGCTTCACCGTGACGCAGGCGGTAGTTTGTTAAATATTCTAGTCGATGTGCCGCCCAATGACCGAAATCTAAAGGACGTGAGGAACCCATTTCAAATGGATCGCCACTTGTGGCAATATGCTGTAGGTGTAGCTGGGCGCAGCGATAGATTATCTGTTGCATGATGTGGGGATTTCGATGAGTAATCCCGCGCACATTTGCTTGAATAAACTCAAAGAATTTCCGATCTTTAATCAGTGCCACTTTGAGCGCTTCTGCTACACCCGAACGCCAATCGCGGTCATCCAAACTCGTCAAAAAGTTAAAGTCGTTTAAGACAGCATAAGGCGGCGAAAATGTGCCTAAAAAGTTCTTTTTACCAAAAGCATTGATGCCATTTTTGACGCCCACTCCCGAATCATTTTGAGCCAAAACGGTTGTAGGAATGCGGATTAAGCGAATTCCTCGGTGAGCGGTTGCTGCGGCATAACCCACCATATCTAATACGGCTCCACCGCCAATTGCTAACACATAAGAATGACGACACAATCCAGCTTGCTCGATGGTTAAATGAATTTTTTCTAACAGCTTGGGGTCATTTTTAGCTGCTTCTCCAGCCGGAGCGATCGCAACATCTCCCACCAGCGTTATCACATCTTGATACTTCTGCCCGTAAGCTGTAATTTCGTCAATCAATTTGTGATGATGCCGCAACAATCCTGCATCCACAATGACAATGCAACGACGGGGAAGCGCTTCTTTACTTGCTGCAATTACTTGCGCTAACAAAGGATTATCTAAATCAAACAAACCCGTGGTAAAATGAACGTCATAACGGAAATTGACGGTAACAGATTGGTGGATGGTTTGCAGATTGAAAGTGGTTTTTGGCTGAAAGCTGAGAGTCATAATTTTGTTGGGGAATTACAAGCGATCGCGTGAAAGTATTTCAAATTTAAATCTGAAATCTAAAATCTAAAATTTGAAATAAATTCTTGGGCTTTTTCAAACTCTTGAATTAAACCAAATCGGTCTTTTTGTGCTACTAGCTGCGCCAAGCGATTGTAGGTACTTGCCAAGCGTGCGATCGCTTGACATCTTTCTTCAGTTGCCAGCATAATTTCAACGCATAACTGAGGATTTTGGGCAAACAAACGCTTGACGATATCTATCTCTTGTTGATAATTAGGAGTTGACAGCAACAAACTGCGATTTAAATCAACTTCTTCCTCTGCCACAAACGCACCCAAACTAAACCGAGAAAAATGCTGCGTTGCTTGCACAAACACCATGAGGCGGTCATGTTCTTCGGGCGTACAGACAATTATATTACCTCCCAAAATTCTAATCCAGTTTAATAACCATTCAAAGGTTTCGTCATTTCTGCCCGGACAAACGACAAATTTTTGTTCAGAAAACGATTCTACCTTTGGCCCAAACATTGGATGCAAGCCAATTACCGGCCCTTGGTGATATTCAAGCATTGCTTGTAATGGCTGAGTTTTAATACTGGTAATATCAGCCAATGCTGTACTGGGAGACAGGTATTTAGTGGCAAGTTTGATAATATCAATCGTGCGTTCGATCGGAACCGAAACTAATACTAAATCTGCCTTACTTAGCAATGTATCGGCATCATCCCAGCCCTTGCTTCCGAGAATGCTAACGTTATGACCAGCCGCCGATAATTGCTGCGAGAATAATTGTCCCATTCTACCGCTGCCACCGATAATGGTAATGTTTTTTGGTCTTTCATTACTAACAGATGAAGCATCGGCGGTAAACGCGGGAATAGAAGTTTTTAACCCATTGTCTAAAAGCTGCATAGAAGTCACCCAAATTAATTTTAAGACGATCCCCCCCAACCCCCCTTGCCAAGGGGGGCTTTCGATCCCCCCAACCCCCCTTGCCAAGGGGGGCTTTC
>CAYXCW010000043.1:0-3743 GCA_964463555.1 uncultured bacterium | reverse complement strand
CCTTGCCAAGGGGGGCTTTCGATCCCCCCAACCCCCCTTGCCAAGGGGGGCTTTCTTGAAGAATTACTCCCTTGCCGCTAGAAGATTATTTACTTCTTCCTTCTTCCTTCTTCCTTCGCGTCCTAGCGCTAACGCGCGTTCAATAATACCAATCATCCCAGCAAAGAGGGCTTGTCCCCCCCTTGGCAAGGGGGGTTAGGGGGGATCGTTTTTAAGTAACAGCAAACATTTGCGCCAACTTAATTGAAATTGGCAACAAACTCAAAACTAACAATCCATAAGGCCAATTCGCGAAACCAGCAGCAACAGTTGCATCCAAAACAATCAGCGACAATACACCCGCCTTAACTGCTATGCGAATTTGTTCTGAACTTGGTTCGCGGACGGCTTTTAAAAAAGGAGGCAACACCCGCCCAGCAAATAAAATAACGAACGGTAAAGCCACAATAATTTGATATTTTTCTAGCAACCCCAGCGCCAAAATTCCGCCTATCACTGCGCCAATCAGCAGCAGCGATAGCACTCCCGTACTTGTTTTTCCCCCATGTACTTCGCCCCTACTAATCGCAGTAATAGCAGCAATGTATGCAATCGGAATTAATGCCAAAAACCAACGTTCTTGCACCATTGCAGGGACGGCACTAACGCCGATTAATAAATTACCACCGCGACAAATGCCCATGTTAATCGGGCCAAAAATTGGATGGTGCTTGGACAAGGAATCGTATAACAAAGCAGCCAAAGCAACGCTAGCAGCTAAAATGCCGCTTAATAACGAAACTTGCAAAGCAGCTACCACACCAATAACTAACAGCAATCCTCCCAGCTTGATGGCATTTTGGCGAGATGTCCGACCGCTGGGAATCGGTCTTTCCGGTCGTTCTTTTGCATCGAGTTCGGCATCAAATACATCGTTAAAAACGACGCCGCCTCCGTAAAGCCCTGTGGTTGCTAATAATAACCAGGCAAGCGTCGCTAAATTGGCAGAATTTGCCTGTCCTTCTATGATTTGATTTAGGGAAACGACCGCCCCCGAAGCTGCAAAGCCAATTAAAATATCTGCCCAAGCAGTAACGATATTGGCTGGTCGCATTAGCTGTAGATAAGGCCACAAATGGTTGAAATTCATTGTAATTCTCCGCTAGTTGCTAGTTGCTAATTGCTAATTGCTAATTGCTCTTAAATTTAGGGTGTGCTAGACGAGAGTACGGCACCAACAAGGGTAGCTGATTGCTAATTGTTCTTTGCCATTAGCCATTAGCCATTAGCCATTAGCCATTAGCTATTCAATCAGTGCAAAATTGCGGGTAGATTCTACCAGTGGTGACTGTCCTCGTAACACAGAATTGCCGTTATAAAGCTGGCGCTGGTCAACAGGATTTAGTTCTAACCAGTCGGATTCTTTCATTTGACCGCTTTGGCTATATGCAGTTAAAGCATTTTCGTAACAAACGGCTTGTACGTGGGCTTTGGGAATGCCCATTTCTAACATTAACTGAGCGGTTTTAGGCACGGCTAAAGGGTCGCTGATGCCCCAATCTGCACTGCTGTCAACGATAATGCGATCGCACCCATACATCCTTACAATCTCCACCATCCTAGCATTACCCATTTTTGTTTGAGGATAAATCGTAAAAGCTGCCCAAAAACCTCGATTTAGTACCTCTTCAACCGTTTCCTCATTGTTGTGGTCGATAATCACGCGCGACGGATCTAAACCATGTTCGATACACACATCCATGCTGCGCGATGTCCCCGCCTTTTTGTTGCGATGTGGCGTATGAATTAACACCAAAGTATCTAATTCTTTGGCTAATTCAAGCTGTAAGCGGAAATACTTGTCCTCGATTGGTGTCATATCGTCGTAGCCAATTTCACCAATCGCCACTACCCCTTCTTTACAAGCATAAAGCGGTAGTAATTCCATCACTTCTTCTGCCAATGCTTCATTATTGGCTTCTTTGGGATTTAACCCAATCGTGCAATAGTGTTGGATGCCAAATTGACTAGCTCGAAACCTTTCCCACCCGACAATGCTGCTAAAGTAATCTTTGAAACTTCCAGCATTTGTCCGCAGTTGCCCTAACCAAAAAGATGGCTCAATCACCGCCACAATGCCATACTCTTTCATGACCAAGTAATCGTAAGTCGTGCGAGAGGTCATGTGAATGTGAGGATCGATAAATTTCATGTTGTTGCTAAACATGGTTAATTCCTGACTGCTAAAAACTCGGGGATTTGGGTTAATAATTCGGCATCTGCAAGTTGCCCCACAGCCTGCCAAAGTTCGGGAGAAACCGAGCGTTTCGCCGCCAAACGTTCGCGGACATAATCGATTAGCATTCGCGCTAATTCTGGATTGGCACGGCGATCGAAACCTTGAATTAAATACAGAGGACTGCCGACAAACAAAGCTTTTAGTATCATTTGATTCCAAGCGATGTTGTCAAAATAATCTGCCGGATAAGGATTGCGTAATGCCACAGCATTGAAAACGCTAGTCATATTGCTTCGCACGCCTTCCGCCGCTCGTTTGCGAAGCTGTTCTGGGAAGGGTAATAAGGGTAAACTTTGATACAGAGCGACCAACTCACCTACGTCAGCATTGGAGAAGATTTGATCGAGCGATCGCAAATATTTCTCCATATCCTCTTGCGGCAAAGCAAGTAGCAGCAAAGTGCGCGCAGCTTGATCCGCGCTCCAATCACCGGGATACCAATCCCTTCGCATTCTATCTGCCGCTTGCAAATCAGAATGTGTTAATTCCAGCTTTTCTTTGCCCGTATAACGAGGCACTGCACTAAAAGCCGCAAAGAAAACACGCACATTCGCATCAGCAGAAATTTGCTTTTGTTTCTCACTCAGCCAAGCGAAACCTTCGCGATCCACTTGCTGGGAAAGCCAGCAATTTAGAAGTTCCGAAATTCCACGAATTGAAGTAAGCATATTGCTAATTGCTAATTGCTAAGTGCTGATTGCTAATTGCTAATGGCGAGCAAACTTTTTTGTTAACTGCGCTATGGTCAGAAAACTTTTTACTATTAGCCATTAGCAATTAGCCATTAGCTATTACCCATTACCAACCTTTTTTTGCATCTCGACCACAGCAAATACCCAATTCCTAAAATCACCAGCGATACTGCTGACGTAGGTTCTGGAATATCCTTGGGTTCCGCTCCAGGTGGATTGCTGCCTTTATTAGGTGAGTCTTTGGAAAGAATCAGTTGGTTATAAGTCTGCATCTGACCTGGGCTAAAATTACCCGTCAAAGGAACAAAATCTTTACCCATTTCCCCCATAACAGAGTCAACCAAGTTATGAATATTGTTCGCTATTTTGGGGGCAAAAACCTCTGGGCTACTATTGATTACATCCTCAGCCTTGATAATTGGATTGTTAGCGCCAAGTACCCAGTTACCATTGCCAAAAACTGAGTTGTTGTCAGTAAACAGCCAATTGCCATTGCCTATCACTTGGTTGTTCTTACCAAAGTTCCAATTACCATTGCCAATGGTTGCATTGTTAGTTCCTAAAAGCCAATTACCATTACCGATGGTGGCATTATTAGTGCTGAGATCCTCGTTGTCTTTACCGATAGTTGCGTTGTTAGCAGCTAACGAGTTACTACCGCCGCCAGTCAAAGAATTTCCGCCGCTATTTCCTGATGTATTGCCACCGCCAGTAAAGGGATTTCCGCCACCTGCAAAGGGATTTCCACCGCTATTTCCGGAAGTATTTCCGCC
>CAYXCW010000042.1:5393-55591 GCA_964463555.1 uncultured bacterium | reverse complement strand
TACCAATTACCAATTACCAATTACCAATTACCAATTACCAATTACCAATTACCACCGCGTTAACGCTCAAAATTGTGCATCCCATGAGTAGATTAGTCGTCCTAAACTTAGCAAATGGTGACTTGTACAATGGCTTTCCTGCCGTTAGCGCTCAGGTTTGGAATTATAGCGATCGCTTGCCAATGAGGTGTATGGGTTGCTTACCCGCAGCCCCAGAAATTGCTAAACTCTATAGATCTTGGCAGTTGCTTTACGAAGCGATCTATTGTCGGTTATCTCCCCGGATTGAAATTGAGGTAACAGATGTTACCAATGTTTCTCAAATCGAGTTTAAAGATTTATGCCAGCAGCTGTCAAATAAAATCAATGATTGGTTGAATTCGGAATCGTTTCGCAAAATCGAGCAGCGATTGCGAACGCAATTAGACCCGGATGAAGAAATTAGATTTATTATTGAAACCAACGATGATTTATTGCGGCGACTTCCCTGGCATTTGTGGAAGTTTTTTGAGGATTATCCTCAAGCAGAAATAGCCTTAAGCGCCGCAGAATATAGACAACCAAACCGCTGGCTGAGAAGAAGATATAAGAATAAAATTAGAGTATTAGCAGTGTTTGGCGATCGCACGGGAATTGACATAGAACAAGACCGGATATTTCTGTCACAATTATCCCAGAGAGTAGAGACAGAATTTTTAGTCGAACCGCAACCAGAAGAATTAGATGACCGACTGCGGCAAGATTGGGATATCCTGTTTTTTGCCGGACATAGTTCTAGCAAAGAACAAGGTTTGATTCAGCTTAATCGCACTGATAGTTTAACCCTCGATCGATTAAAGAACGCGCTGAAAAAAGCCATCAATCGCGGTTTGCAACTGGCAATTTTTAACTCATGCGATGGATTGGGTTTAGTCAAATCTTTAGAAGAGTTGCATATACCGCAAGCGATCGCTATGCGAGAACCCGTACCGGATGCGATCGCTCATGCTTTTTTAAAGTATTTTCTGGTCGCATTCTTTTTGGAAGAACAATCTTTATATACCTCGGTGCGAGAAGCAAGAGAAAGATTGCAAAAACTAGAAAATCAATATCCTTGCGCGACTTGGTTACCCGTGATTTGTCAAAATCCGGCTACAGAACCGATTAATTGGCAAACCTTGCGGGGATTGGAAAATAGCTTACCGTTCTCTACACAAATTAGAACAATATTGCTAGCAAGTATATTAGTAACTGTATCCGTTATCGGAGTGCGACAATTGGGAGTTTTACAACCATTAGAATTGTCAGCATTCGACGTTATGATGCGCTTAAGACCGGATGAAAAACCAGATCCGCGAATTTTAATCGTTACGATAACCGAAGCCGACGTGCAAGCTCAACCCGCAAGAGAAAGAGGTGCAGCATCGCTATCAGATCGAGCGTTGGCTCAACTTGTGGAAAAATTGGAGCAATTCCAACCGCGCGTCATCGGTTTGGATATCTATCGCGAGAACTCCGTACAAGCAGAATATGCAAAGTTAGCTACCTGGATGCGGAAAAGCGATCGCTTCATTGCTATCTGCAAAGTTGGTGATGACGGTAAACCTGGTGTTCTGCCACCTCCAGAAGTCCCCACTCAACGCCAAGGTTTTAGCGATGTTGTACTCGATCCTGATGGGATTCTGCGTCGGCATTTATTAGCAATGACGCCAGCATCTCCTTGTATGGCTGACGAATCTCTCAGCCTTCAATTAGCAACTCGTTACTTAGCAAATTTAGGCATAAAACCTAAGTTAACTCCAGAAAAAGACGTGCAAATTAACAATATTATCTTTAAAAATTTAGATTATAACAGCGGTGGATATCACGGAATCGATCATCTAGGACACCAAGTGCTGCTCAATTGGCGTGCCTCCAATCCAGTAGCCTTGCAAGTTACGCTTGCCGATGTTTTTAACAATAAACTAACCAGCGAATTAGTACGCGATCGCATAGTCCTAATTGGCACAACAGCCGAAAGCTTTCATGATTATCGCTCCACACCTTACAGCGCTGGAAAATCACCCCATCAACCAATGCCAGGAGTAGTAATTCAAGCGCATATGGTAAGTCAAATTCTCAGTGCTGTTTTAGATCGTCGCCCCTTATTATGGGTGTGGTCAAAGTCGAGCGAATTTGTCTGGATTTTTTGCTGGTCTTTAATCGGAGGATTGCTCGCTGGGTGCAATAGATCGGTATTAAGATGGGGAATTGCGATCGCTCTGTCATTTTGTCTCTTATATTTACTTTGCTTTGCCTTATTAATTCAAGGAGGTTGGATACCGCTAATTCCCTCAGTATTAGCATTGCTGGCTACATCTGCGAGCATAACAACCCACACCACATTTCTCAACCAAAAACAACCGTAGACAGGAAACTACGAAGATATCAGAGATTGATCGTGCCACATACCCAATTACCAATTACCAATTACCAAAAAAATGATTTTTCCAATGTTACCTCTTAATCAAATCAAACCTACCTTAGCCATTATTCTGGCTCTGGTTAGCTTAACGAACTATGCCGCACCAACATCGGCACAACCAAATCGTTCGCATACTAACAGGTTTGATAATATACAAATTAGCTTCTTAGATGGGACAACCAGAGGAAGACCGGGTAGAAGATCCGATACGGGAAGCAGAGACGGTAAAGGTTGCCCCTCCACAGACACACCAATCATTGCCTTGATGCCGCAAAATCACTTTGGGTTAACACTTGAACAGTATCCAACATTCTGGTTTTATATTCCTTATAAACCAGACCAAATAACATCTGCAAAGTTTGTATTACGGGATCAAAACAGCAAAGAAATTTACCAAACTTCTTTGAGTTTAGTAGGAACGCCCGGTCTAGTTAGCTTCAGCTTGCCACCTGTTGCATCTCTAGAAGTTAATAATCAAGTTACTGACGTTAGCGGATATCAATGGGATTTAATCCTCTATTGCGGTTCGCAGGACTTTTCTCTTCGCGGATGGGTGCAACGAATAACGCGACCCGATCTAGAAAGGCAATTACAAACAGCAACACCACGAGAACGCATAGCTCTTTATGCTGAAAATAGCATTTGGTACACAGCCTTAAACGATTTAGCTAAACTTCGCATTAGCCAACCACAAAACCGCACCCTTGCTCAAGATTGGACAAATTTGTTGAAAGACGTTGGCTTAGAAACCTTAGCAAATAAACCCATAGTCGGGAGCATCCAATTTAACTCAACACCAGAGCGTAGGCAATAACCGCACGCGGGATTGGAAACCCGCTTTTTTGGTAGATTTCTCATATCATATCCATTGAATTGCCCATAATAAAAAACCTCACAAAGTCGTTGCGTAGGGACACGGCATCATACATATCTCGGATAAACAGATAACGTTGATCTTGCCGTGTCCCGGCTTTTAATTATGGGTAATCGACCGGATTTGATATCAACAGCCTCCAAATAAATTTGGGGCTGAAAGCTTAAGTTAGCTAAAGCTAACTACAATCAAGGTTTTAACCCGTTTCAACGGGTTTTAGCTTCCTCGCTGTGAAATTTATTTCTGTTGGCTCTGGTGCAAGATCTGAGTATAGAAACTGGATTTTTTTCTACAAGAGTTTACCAAGGATTTCCAATCATTGTAAAAGCTGCCCAATAGTGAGGATGAGACAAATCTGCGTTTCCCAATACAGCAAGTTGTGGAGGTAAAGGAATGCCCCAAATAGCAGGGCCATATAATTTACCTGCTTGTATGTAGACTTGCTGCCGAATCATTGCCATTTGTGCTTGCCTAAGTGCCTCAACCCGAACTGTAGCTGTCTTCAATTGTTCGTAAAATTCGGTCATCAGTCCCAATGCACCTTCATCTTTGACTTTCCACAAACTGGCTAAAGCTGACTTTACCCCTGTATGCACGGCTAATCCGGCAAATCCCAACTCTACCTCTTCATCTCCTATAGCTGTTTGACAAGCACTCAATGCTAATAACTCTAAGGGAGGATCGTTCCATTTCATCTGCTTTATTTGGTCTAATTGCAGTTGAGTATCCCAAAACTGAATATATGAGTTGCTTGATTCTCCTGGCTTAAATTCCGCATGGGTTGCCAGGTGTACTATTTCATAATTAGAGACTTTACATGTAACGTCTTTACAAGTTCGGAAAGATTGCAGATTATCGACAGTAAAAGCTTGATTGAGAGCAGTTTTTCCAGGCCATAGTACGGGTGTAATTGTGTTTAACTCCACCGGGACTGCTGGCAAATTAGTTTGGTTCGTAAACTCTGATGCACCCATAGCTAGTACTGATGCGTTTTTCAGGTTAACGTAGCGAGGATTAGTTAAGCTGAAACTGGGCATCAAGGAGACGCTATATTGCTCTACTATGAATCCTTGACCGTTGTGCAAAGCAGCGATGGGCAAGGTTCTTAAACCTATATCGGGGATAAATACTAGATGTTGGATACCTTGCGCTTGTAATTTGGTTTCCAGTGGTGTAATTAGCCATTGATAAAGTTGCTGGGCTGGGGCTAAATAATTAGTGGTGAATACTTTTTGATCGTCGGTTACTTCTAGCTGTAATTGCTGAGCTACGGCTAAAATTTGCGATCGCGTCACTCCCTCAACTCGCCAACGCATCGGTTCCCCTTCAGCCGTCACCAATACTAATTCTACCGGGTCGCGATATGCCTCCGGCACGCTGACGCGATCGCTCGGATTCGGGTTGACTAATTGGGCAATTATTTGCTTGAGAGCCGTTGCTTCTAACCCCATATCCACCAACTGTTGCGAGGCTAACAGCGCTTCTATGCCCAATTCTCCCCGACCAAAAGCGATATAAACTATCGCTGTTTTCACCCCAGTTGCTTTTTCCGCTTCTCGAAGTTGGGCGCGAATTTCTTCTATAGTTTTGATAATAATTGGCGGAGTTTGCCCAAAATATGCTTCATACTGTCGCGTGAAAGTTTCTTCTAAAACCCCCACAACTGTATCAATATGCACGCGAGGAATTTGACCAATTTCTTCCTGTATTGGCGGATTTTCCCGCTTTATTGTTGAACCGTAAAGCTCAATAACTAGCCGATCGGAAGTAATAATCTGAATAATATCTTGCGTATATCTGCCCGGAAAAATTCTCAGGGGCAAAATAGAGTTGTTCGCCCCCGTGGTAATCGCTCCTGCTGTGCCGTTAATGCTGGCATTTCCCACATTAAAAGTCGTTCTGCGATCGCCTCCATCATGGCGAATAATTACCGAACCGTTCGCCGTTCCACCCGCCGTTGAAATGCTAGAATTTATACTATTTCTATCAGTAAAAGTACCAGTGGCGCGGAAAAATCGCTCGGTTGTAATATCAACAATTCCCCCACTACCAGCATTACCACCTTGGGCATTAATAGAAACAACTTCAATATCATTCTCCGGATCGAGGGTAACGTTACCAGCATTACCATTAGTAGAACTAGAGTTAATCGTGCCAGTTCTAATGCTCTCAAAAGCAGAAACAGTAATATTTCCCCCGCTAGTTACTCCTGATGAATTGAGGTTACCAGTTTGTACAATTGTAGAGCGACTGGTTAATGCGATCGCACCCCCATTGGTAGTAATATCCCCCGCCCGAAGATCGCCCCCAGTTGTGACAATCAAGCTATTAGCTTCGTTGACCTCGCTATTAATAGAACTATTAAAGGTAATATTGGCATTCCCCGCACCCGTGGTAAAGCTAGTATTTTCTGTAAGCACAATCGGGCTATTAAATGTCAGGTTGCTATTTGCAGCGATACCTTTAGCAATAAAAATAGTTTGAGCGCGACTAATTTCTAACCCAGATAGGGGCGTTTCTAACCCCGCACCCGCGCCAAATTGAATGTTACCATCAGCATTTAAAATCAGCCTTCTTGTGCCGTTTACCGCGCCGTTAAAATTAATATTGCCACCAGTTAAAGTCACATCTGAACCCAGCAGCACATTCCGCCCTACAGTAATATTTTGATTCGCTGTGGTAACGTTGCCGTTGAGGGTTGTGGTTGCGGCATCCAGAGTAATCGAGGCGTTACCCGTACCTATAATTGTGCCGTTGAGTGAAATTGCACCCAATCCCCCTCGAATAATTATCGGGTCATTAAACGTAGCATTATTAACTACTATCGTCCCCGTACCATCTTCGCGTCCAATAGTAATAGAACTGAAACCATCTTGCAGATTAGCTATTTCAGCCGCAGTCAGGTTTAAAGCACCGGGAATAGAACCAGCAATGGTAATATTTTGCTCCTGAGTTGCGGGTTGCAGCACGAGGGTATTTGTACCGGAAACAGCGCCGCCAAAGTCGATTTCACTAGCGGTGAGAGTGAGGGGATTAGTTTGAGTATTGAGGGTGGAATTGAATGCGATCGCAGCAACTCGAGGATTAAAGGTAGCATTTCCAGTCAGCGTTACCGAGCCATTAAAGCTAATATCATCGTTTGTAGTAGTAATGTTTCCCGCAGTAAAGACTGCTCCCGCGCCAATCTGATTGAACGCACCATCTAAATTAATGTTTCTTGTAGCTGGAATATTGAGGGAGCTATTATTATTTATAGTCAACCCGCCATTATTAGTCGTGTCGATATCTCCGTTGAGGTTAAAAATATTCCCCGTCAGACTAATACCTGCCGCAGTATTAGCATTCAAACTTCCCAAGCTAGTAGTGCCAGTACCTGAAATTTGGGTAATACTGGCAGATGTAATAGACTGAGTTTGTACGTTGGCAGCGCTGTTAATTGTCAAGTTACCCAAGCGAGTATTACTGCCAACTGCGCCATTGAAAAGAATATTTCCCGTACCTGTTTCTAAGAGCAGATTATTATTGCCATCAACCGTACCATTGATTGAAATATCGCCGCCGCCTGTCGCACCCGTACTGAGGGTAATATTATTAGCGAGAGTGGTATTGCCATTGATAGTAAGATTTTGATCGGCGGTGGTAATACTTGCGTTTAAAGTTGTATTGCCATTCAAGGTAATTGAGGCGTTATCCTTTCCTGCGATCGCACCATTGACTAAAATCGATCCTAATGGTGATTGAATGGTTAATGGATCGCTGACAGAAATCGGTTCGGATACTGTAATTATACCGCTGCCATTATCTCGTCCGATGGTAATCGAGCTAAAGCCATCTTGTAAAGCAGCGAAGTTTTTGGGGGTGAGGGTTAAATTTTGGCTGGGTGTAAATGGTTGAAGCAGAATCGTACCTTTGCCAGCAACAATTGGGATATCATCATTTCCCCCCGTAAAGTCAATTTTATTGCTAGTGAGACTGATATTTCCAGTATTTGGCAAGCCAACAGCGTTGATATCTCCTGTAGTAATACTATCAGGGGCATCGAGAGCGATCGCACCAGCAGCACCGTTTTTAGAAGAGGTATCCAGGAAGCCACCAAAAGGTTCCCCTTTTTGATTTACACCGATTTTGGCCTCGATGCTACCGCCACTATTGATGCTAATATTACCACCAGCCAAAAACCCACTGCTGCTGATTCCACCTACAACAATATCGTTGGCTGCTTTGAGAGTAATATTGCCACCAGTACCGCTACCATTGCAATTACTATCGCTACCAGAACAGGAAATTATCGTGCCTGGGGTTGCTTCCGGATCTTTATTTTGCGTAACGTCGGTCAGATCGATCTTGCCATCACTAATTAGCTCAATATTTCCACCCCCTTGAGAACCAAAGGCAAAAATATCATCTGCAATAATATTGCCACCTGCTTGGAAAGTGATATCACCTCCCTTGCCATTGATTGCTCCCGAATTAGTATCAACAGCCCCGATAATATTGCCACCTGCTTTAACAGTGATATTACCGCCATCGCCATTTTTAGTACTGCTGGTATCAAGTCCTCCAGGTGTAATATTGCCAGCAGCAGAAAGAGCGATATCGCCGCCATTTCCTGTAGCTGTACCATCCTTTGACCTAGCATCAATTCCGCCTGCGATCGCAATATTACCGCCGCTAGTAGTGAAGCTAACATCGCCACCCGATCCCTTGGTAAACGAAGACGAATCGATATTAAGTGTGGTAATGTCACCCGCTGCACTGAGGGTGATATTGCCGCCATTTCCGCCCTCAGATCTAGAGTCCAAATTTGCTTTTGTTTCGTCCTTTGTTATGCCTTTTGTTGTGTCAATTACTCCCCCTGTACTGATGAGGGAAATCTCACCAGCATTCCCGCTACCTTGATTAACTACATAAGACAATATCCTACCAGTGGTGATATTGCCCGCCGCATTGAATTCTATTTTCCCACCATTACCAAAAGTAGTTCCAGCATCTAGAACACCTTTGCTGGTATCAATTGCACCTGCTTTACTGGTGAGGGAAATAGTACCAGCATTTCCGGTGCTTTTTAATCCCACTATAGTATTGATTGAAGCAGTGGTGATATCGCCTTGAGCATTGAGAGTAACTGTGCCACTATTCCCAGTGGAAAAATTTGCCGTTCCGGTATCTATATTGCCTGCGCTGGTGTCAATCTCACCCTCGCTGCTGGTGAGAAGAACATTTCCACCACCTAAAACTCCGTTACTGTTGATTGCACCTGTAAAAATATCTTTGGTTGCTTGAAGAGTAATAGTGCCACCTTTGCCACTGGCACCTAAACATCCAGTTTGATTGGCAGAACAAGAGAATATATTCCCTGGGGTATTTAGTACAGTATCAACCTTCGTTGTATCAATTGTGCCACCGCTGATGAGGGTGATATTGCCACCACTTAAAAAACCAAATGCTTGGATATCATCTGCTACAATATCGCCACCTGCCTTAAATGTAATATCACCGCCATTGCCTTTATTAGCATCGGCAGCGATATCATTAGAAGTCCCTACTGGTGTGGTAATGCTACCACCCGCAGTGAGTGTAATATTGCCGCCATCGCCACCATCTTTAGCCCTCGAAACGATACCCGAAAATATAATTTCGCCACCAGCATTGAAAGTAATATTGCCGCCATTGCCATCGCCTTTACTAGAGGAGCTTACCGGATCTTTACTGGTGTCAATTTTGCCACTTGTGCTGGTAAGGCTAATATTCCCGCCATCTTTGAGGGCACTCGTGTCGATGCCGCCTACAGTGATGTTATTAGCAGCCTTGAAGATAATATCGCCCCCCTTACCACCGACAGAAGAGGAATTTACAATACCTTCGGAAGGCTCTAGAGGGGGTACGACATTAATAGGTGCAGTGGTGTCAATTGAGCCGCCATTGCTGGTGATGCTAATAGTTCCGCCATCCCCACTGCCAGAAGAACTTGAATCGATAGATTCACTGATACTAATGTCGCCCTTGCCAATAACGAGAATATCTCCGCCACCCAAAGATCCTTTCGTTTCAATTTGACCTGTCAAAATATCCCCAGATGCTTGGACAGTGACATTGCCACCCTTACCTTGACCACCAGAGCAATCATCTTTACTGCTAGCACAGGCGATTATAGTGCCTCGGCTTTTGAAGTCTGGGTTTGTATTATCAACGAGCGCCAAGTTAATCGTGCCACCAGCCTTGAGGCTGATATTTCCACTGCCTTTTGAGCCAAATGTTTGGATGTCGTCTATTATGATGTCTTTACCAGCTTCGAGGATGATATTGCCACTCTTACCATTGTTAGCTTTAGACGTAATTCCCTGAAAACTCTCTATGGACATGGTAATGCTGCCACCTTCAGCAGTGAGGGTAATATTTCCACCATTGCCTACATCCTTAGCTGCCTTCGAGTCGATGACCAAAAAGTTAATATTACCACCAGCCTTGAAGGTAATATCGCCGCCATCGCCCCCGGTATTAGAAGCATTTATTTCGCCTGCACCAGTGTCAATTTTTCCACTAGCATTGAGGGTGATATTTCCACCGTTAGATTTGATACCTCCAATAAAGAGATCCACTCCGGAAATTGTGACAGCTCCCCCCTGAGTCTCGATGCGGTCTCCTATTTTCATGTTAAAATTACCAATCCCATCCTGATTGGCATCCGCCGTAAACGTTATCGACCCAGTTGTAGCTTTAAGATTTAAAGTATCGTCACCGAGCTGGTCAATGGTGATATTGTCGGTCGCTTCTAGGATAATGTTGGCATCGGCTGCCAAGTTTTCAAGTGCTTTTGCAGATATTGTAAAAGATACATTAAGGTTATCACCTTGGAGAATTTGATTATCCGCCAACTGGGCATCATCTGTCCCTCCCGTACCATCCACAATCGTAATATTAATCGGGTCAAGTAATAGAGTTCCTAACTTCCCATTGGCAGCCGTAGTATCGACTTTACCCGCAAAAATTAAGGTATCTTTCCCCGATACTTCGACAAATCCACCATCGCCGAAATTACTTCCCCCTTTAGCGCTGATGCTGCCATAAAATCCAGTTACTTTATCCGCCCAAACAATCGCAGAACCGCCATTTCCAGCGATGAAACTATCAACAGAAATAACAGAGTCGCTACTAACATAAGTGCGAGAAGCTTTCGGTATTGTGCCTTTACCTTGATAATCGCCGCCAATTAGTACGTTACCGCCGCCATTCGTACCAGAAGCGTTGATATTCCCACTAACAATCCCAACTTTATCGCCTAAAATATTTACCGTACCTCCGATCCCCCCCTTATCAAGGGGAGGTGCTGAGGCGTTGATGCTGCCGGATGCTATAGTTGTGTTTCCTGCTGTTGGTATCCGAATTCCAGAACCAGTTAATTGCACGCTACCATCCGGATTAACCGTCACTCCCGTGGCATGACCTCCATTTCCACCAGTCAACAATTGCGGTAAAGATAATATCGGCAACGTCCAATTCTGCGGTTGATTTCCAGCAATTGTTACGGGTTGAATCTCCAAATTAAGCACGAATCCTGGCTGGGATAATCGCACGATGCTTTGTCCTGGTACTGCTGCCAAGGTGATATTCCCAGATGGTGCTGATAGCGTTCCGGTATTAACAATTGTGCCAGCTAGTAAGGTTAAATCTTGACCTATACCTACTCCCAAGTTCCCAGCATTGAGAATTGCTCCTGGCTGATTCATGGTGAAAGCAAACGCATTCGGCTTTCCGACTAAATCGGCGTAGTTATTGTTACCAATAACATTCAACCAATTGTTGTTAAAACCGATACCGTTAGCTGTGGTGGCAATAAAAGCAGCGGGGACGTTCAAGCTAGCATTGGAGCCAAAAATAATCCCCGCTGGGTTGATCAGAAACAGGTTAGAATTGCCACCCGTAACTTGAATCAGCCCATTAATAAACGAAGCTTCGCCGCCATTAATCCGCGCCAAGATATTCTGGATATTGGGCTGAGATAAAAAATTAGCGATTTGTTCGGCGCTGAGGCCAAATCTAGTAAAGCTGTGGAATAAATTGACACCATCTCTGGATATTTGTCCGCCGGTAATATCTATGCGATCGCCCTCTGGCGTCACAATGGTATTAGTACCATCGGCTGCTGGAACTATTGATTGTGCGATCGCAGGTGAGGCTAAAACTAAAATGGCAAACGGTGTAAAAATTGATTTAAGTACTGCCAACCGCCAGCTAATTCTTGTCATAGCTTCAGCACCCCAATTCTGCCCCTAATATTACTCCCTTCCCGCTCAAAGCTGGGGGAGCTGGGGAAGATAGGGGAGCTTATTACTGATGCCGTGCCCCGATAGTCGATTGTACTGATGGCGATATGCCAAGGGCACGCTCCGCGATCGCACCTACGCACCATATTCTCACCAGTGCATAGTGCGGCGCTTTTGCATAAGCTTACTCAAGTGAGTGGTGGCTCACCCCTAAGTAAGAACGAATTGTTAAGAAATAATTAGCTGCATCCACGTAGGTAAAAATGCAGTGGATAATGTTGCAACTAACTAAATATACTGGCGATCGCAGGCTGTCTGGACTGCTGCTTGGGTTGCCACATCCATAAATCGCAGCGACAGGGTTTTGCCCAACCCGGAAGCGCGTTTCAGCCCAGCAATCAGACAGGCAACTCCTTCTGGTTCTACCGATTCTATCCAGAGTAGATCTACCACCACTGTCTCGGTTGTTAGTTCCAGCGCTTGTTGCAGCGCTTTGGTGAAGGCTGGGCTACTTACAGCATCAAGACGACCATTCGGTCTAAGAACAACAGTACGGGGTCGTCTGCTTTCAATGGTGCAGGTGTTCCCAGATGAACTGAAAATAGGCTTTGCGAGGGGTTTCATTGCCATCTCCAACAAGTGCTGCCAAACAATAAAGCAAGGCTAGAGCTACGAGCCTCGCCTTATAGGTAACGCTTTCCATTATGGTGGAATAACATCACAAAAACAGGTTTGCGAACCGTCACAAGGGTGCTGTGTTTCCTGTCACAAGGTGAATACCAAACAGGAAAGAGACTTCTCCCTAGCAACTACCATCGCTATGTATCCCAATTATGCTCAAAACCGATCCAGGGTGCTGCGCTAATGTGGCAATTGTGCTAAATTTAAAAGAATTTACATAAAATTTTATCAATCTAGTTTATTAACTTTTTTTATTAAGGGACTAAGATAGTTTTTCCCAGCACTGCTATCAGGGCAGTCAGTTATGTCCATCTAGCTAAATCGCATTCAGGGATCGATCCGTGACACTCCAAACCTCTCAACCGCTAACTTCTGATTCTTTGGGCGCTTTGAGCCGTCAAATGCTCGTAATTCTAGACTTTGGCTCCCAATATTCTGAGTTAATCGCTCGCCGCATTCGGGAGACGCAAGTTTATTCCGAAGTGATTTCCTATCGCACCAGTGCCGAACAGTTGAGGCAGCTAAATCCAAAGGGAATCATACTCTCTGGCGGCCCCAGCTCTGTATACGACAAGGGAGCGCCCAAATGCGACCCAGAAATATGGGAATTGGGGATTCCAATTCTGGGGGTATGCTATGGAATGCAGCTGATGGTGCAACAGTTGGGCGGCGAAGTGACGCGCGCCGAACGGGCAGAATATGGCAAGGCATCCTTATATATAGACGATCCGACGGACTTGCTGACCAACGTGGAAGATGGCACCACGATGTGGATGAGTCATGGAGATTCTTGTCACCAACTGCCGGAAGGGTTTGAGATCCTGGCACATACGGAAAATACCCCTTGTGCCGCGATCGCACACCATAGCAAAAAGCTCTACGGCGTCCAATTCCATCCAGAAGTCGTTCACTCGATCGGCGGACAAGCACTAATCCGCAATTTTGTCTACCATATCTGCGACTGCGAACCAACTTGGACGACGGCGGCGTTTGTGGAAGAATCAATCCGCGAAATTCGCGCCAAAGTCGGCGATAAACGGGTGCTGTTAGCGCTTTCTGGTGGGGTGGATTCTTCTACCCTGGCGTTCTTGCTGCATAAGGCAATCGGGGATCGGCTAACTTGCATGTTTATCGATCAAGGGTTCATGCGGAAATACGAACCCGAACGGTTATTGAAGTTGTTCTCCGAGCAATTTCACATTCCGGTAGAGTATGTCAATGCGCGCGATCGCTTCCTCAATCAACTCAGTGGCATCACCGATCCGGAAGAAAAACGCCGCCGCATCGGACACGAATTTATTCAGGTGTTTGAAGAAGAATCACGACGCCTCGGTCCTTTTGATTATCTCGCCCAAGGCACTCTCTACCCCGATGTAATTGAATCGGCAGATACTAACGTCGATCCGCAAACCGGAGAACGAGTCGCGGTTAAAATTAAAAGTCACCACAACGTCGGCGGGTTACCCAAAGACTTGCGCTTTAAGCTAGTCGAACCGTTGCGGAAACTATTTAAAGATGAAGTCCGCAAACTTGGTCGCGCAGTTGGCTTACCAGAAGAAATTGTCCAGCGCCATCCCTTCCCAGGCCCAGGACTCGCAATTCGCATTATCGGCGAAATCACCGCAGAACGGTTAGAAATTCTCCGCGATGCTGACTTGATTGTGCGCCAAGAAATTAACCGTCAAGGCATGTATAGCGAGTTATGGCAAGCGTTTGCGGTTCTATTACCGATTCGCAGCGTTGGCGTGATGGGAGATCAGCGTACCTACGCTTACCCGATTGTTTTGCGCTTTGTTAAGAGCGAAGATGGCATGACCGCTGATTGGGCGCGAGTGCCTTACGATTTGTTGGAAACGATTTCTACCCGCATCGTTAATGAAGTGCCTGGAGTAAACCGCGTGGTTTACGATATCACTTCCAAACCACCTGGAACTATCGAGTGGGAATAAAAAAAGGGTGGGCGATCGCCCACCTTTTTTTTGAGTTTGTGGTACAGCACTGATATCGTGTCCGTTAGCATCGGATTTGTACCTGCCATGATATGACGCAAAGAAACCGGGTTTACAGGGGCTTGCAGCCCTGATGAGGGCAAGCGTTATCGCTTCGTTTGTGTAGCGGCACCCTTAAGGGTGCCGCTACACAAACGAAGCCAAAAGGCTTTACCTCACTCACTTGCAATCCGCAAGATCTGAAAAATCGTCGATTTGGAATTAGAGAGTGCAGCAAGAAACCCGGTTTTTAAGTTGATCCTGCATCAGTCCCGTTGTAGTAATTTAGGCTACAAGCTGCTAATCTTTCCTTAAATATTTGTGGAAAACTCGCAAAAATCTGTGGAAAAGTAGGCTTGTCTGTGGAAAAAATGAGAATCAATCCCCTTACTTTGATTGCGGATCGAAGGTAATGCGGTCAGACTTGTAAGTGGGGGGTTCGACATGAATTAAAATTCTGACTGGACTGTATCGGGATTCCAAGCGCGCTTCTACCTCTTCAGTAATCTTGTGGGCAGTTTCCACATCGAAGGCATCTACAACTAGGTGCATTTCAATAAATAGCTGACGTCCTACAACGCCGCGGGAAGCTATATCGTGACAGTTGAGGACACCTGGAACTTGCAGCGCGATCGCGTGAATTGCTTCCGGTGCGATCGCCATTCGATCCACCAACCAAGGTATATTTTCTTTTAAAACCTGCCAGCCGCTGCGAAATACTAACAACGCCACTGGAAAAGACAAAATTACATCTAACCACTGGAGTGCGGGCAAGTTTAACACCCGCGCCTGCCAGATACCAATCAATCCCAGCAGTACGGTAATTGTTACCCAGACATCGCTCATGGTATGTTGGGCATCCGCAATCAGAATCGGACTACCGACTTGTACACCAACGCGGCGCTCGTAAAATGCGACAAATATATTGATACCCAGGACAATTAGTAGTATCCAGAGTTCTGGTGGTGATATGGTGATCGGTTTTAAACCTTGTTGTATGCCTGCGATCGCGCGTTCGATCGCTCCTTGTATAATTTCAAAACAGGCGATGCCTAAGAAAGCGGCAATTCCCAACGCACCCAAAGCATCAAACTTTTGGTGTCCGTAAGGGTGATCGCGATCTGGGTGGGGCGAGGCGAAGTGATTGGCAACCAGTCCTAAGATATTATTGGCGCTATCTGTGAAGCTGTGTAACGCATCGGCGAGTAAGCTGAGAGAACCCGTCCACCATCCTACACCGGCTTTAATTGCCATCACCAATAGATTCAGCAACAGGGTGATGAATAAAACTTGACGGACTTTGGCGCGACGATCTGTGACCATTGGGGGAAAGATGCGATCGCTCTTTGATGCACTTTTCTATTTTAACCAATTACTCGAAATATTTTTGGGGTGAAACAGCCGCTAGGATGAGGTTGAATACAAAAGATTCTACCTGGGATCTTTACCATCAGTGGATTTTGAGGAGAGGCTAGGATGAAACTTGACTGGGAAAAGGCAGTTCATATAGCTAACCAAGCCATATTGCTCAAGGTAAACAGAAGTTTAACCGATATTGAGGTTATCGTCTTAAAAGGTGCTTGGCAGAGGCAAGAATACGATGAAATTGCCGCGCAGCATCAATACGCTACCAGTTACATTAGTCAAGATGTCGCCCCCAAACTTTGGAAGCTGTTGTCAGAAGCTTTAGGGGAAAAGGTAAAAAAAAGCAACTTTAAACAAGCTTTAGAACGATATTGGGAAAAGCAAATAGCACCAGAAAAAATTGCAGAAATAGGTCAAGATTTTACCAAGTACGAACCGGACATTCCTGCTGTTGAACGTTATGTAAAGCGCGATCCAATCGAAACTATCTGTTATGAAACCCTGTTGCAACCTGGTTCTCTCATCCGCATCAAAGCACCCAGTTTAATGGGAAAAACATTGCTGGTGACTAGAATTTTGGCACAAGTGGCAAACCAAGGTTACCGAACTGCTAATTTAAGCTTTGAACTAGCAGATAGAAAAACCCATTTCAGCCATCTGGATAAATTTTTGCGTTGGTTTTGCCTCAACGTCAGTCGCGAGTTAGGAATTCCCGGTCATTTAGAAGATTACTGGGATGAAGAAAACATGGGTTCTAAAGTTAGTTGCACTACCTATTTTGAAGAGTATCTGTTGCAGCAAGACGAGCATCCCATTGCCCTTAGTTTGGATAATGTAGATTTACTCTTCCCCCATCCAGAAATTTACGAAGACTTTTTTGGATTGTTGCGCTCTTGGTATGAAAAAGCGAGAAGTCGCCCCCGTTGGAAAAAGCTAAGATTAATTATCGTCCATTCTACCGATGTTTACATTCGCTTGAACATTAATCAATCGCCATTTAATGTGGGATTGCCGATTGAACTGGCAGAATTTAATCGCGAACAGGTGCAAGAACTTGCTAAACAGCATAGACTTGAGGGAGAAAGTTTGATTGAGCCAATTATGGAATTAGTAGGCGGACATCCTTATCTATTAGAGCAAGCTTTTTCTTATCTGAAAAATCATCCAGAGATACCAAGGGAACAACTGTTAGCAGAAGCGCCGACAGAACGGGGAATTTATGCCAATCACTTACGAAAATATTGGTTAAATTTGCAATCAAATTTAGAATTGGCAGCAGCCTTTAAAAAAGCGATCGCTTCCCCCGAACCTGTAAAATTAGAACCGATTCAAGCTTATCAATTGCAGAGTATGGGATTGGTGAAGATTGCTGGCGATCGCGTGGTGCCTCGCTGTCATTTATACTATCAGTATTTTAGCCAGCATTTGGGGGATATTGAATGAGGGTGGAACGGGATATTACCTATCAATATCAGATCGGGGGTAGCTTACCTGCTGATGCTCCTACTTATGTGGTGCGACAAGCAGATTTAGATCTTTATGAGGCATTATTAGCTGGGGAATATTGCTATATCCTCAATTCTCGACAAATGGGGAAATCTTCTCTCCGCATCCAGACAATGTGCAAGTTAAAAGCACAAGGAATCGCCTGTGCTGAAATTGAACTGAGCGGAATTGGTAGCCAACAAATTACAGCCCAGCAATGGTATGGAGGGATAATTCAAGAGTTAATCAGCGGTTTCGGTTTAGAAGTGAATCGCCGCCATTGGTTGCGCGATCGCGAGGATCTTTCCCCCGTGCAGCGCTTGGGACAATTTATCGAAACGGTATTGTTAGTGCAGGTGAAACAAAACCTGGCGATCTTTATCGATGAAATCGATAGCATTTTAGCTTTAAGCTTTCCCACCGATGAGTTTTTTGCTCTGATTCGTAATTGCTATGATAAACGGGCAATCAAACCAGATTACAGACGTCTCACCTTTGTGTTGTTAGGAGTTGCAACCCCATCGGATTTGATTCAAAACAAAAATTCTACACCTTTTAATATTGGTCGAGCTATTGAATTGAAAGGCTTTCAATTACAAGAAAGCGCTGCTTTAGTCCAGGGATTTGCCGGAAAATTAAGCAATCCTGAAGCGGTATTGAGAGAAATATTAAATTGGACGGGTGGGCAACCTTTTTTAACCCAGAAACTTTGTTGGTTAGTAGTTAATTCTGGCACAGATGAGAGCGATAGTGGAAAAGAATGGATTGAGCAGTTAGTGCGAAAGCGAATCGTCGAGAATTGGGAATCGCAAGACGAACCAGAGCATTTAAGAACGATACGCGATCGCATTCTCAGAAATGCTCGTTTTCCTAAAACATTACTGATGCTATACCAACAGATTTTGCAACAAGGAGAAATACCTGCCACTAACTGTCACGAACATTTAGAATTGAGATTATCCGGTTTAGTTATTAAAAGCCAAGGTAACTTAGTTGCTTATAATCCGATCTATAAAACTATATTTAATTCAGCTTGGATAACGGCACAGCTAGATGCAATTCCCTGTAATAATGCTGTATATTTAACCAAAAATATTATTGTACCAAAAGTAACAGAACCTGTAAAGTTATCGCGTTTAGAAAAATGGGGAAAAGGTTGGTTAAAAGTGGTTTTGGCGAGTGCGATCGCATCCGGTGTCACAATGGGGATGCGATCGCTTGGCTGGTTAGAATCCTGGGAATTGCAAACCTTCGATTTATTAATGCAATTGCGACCGAATGAAGGAGGAGATAGCAGAATTTTATTAGTAACAATTACAGAAAAAGATGTGCAATCCCAACCCGCACAAGAAAGAGGAGGAAGTTCGCTATCAGATCGTTCTTTAGCTCAATTAATTGCCAAATTAGAACCCTATAAACCCAGAGTTATCGGTTTGGATGTTTATCGCGATCGCCCTGTGGGAAAGGATTACAAGCCTTTAGCAGCTTGGATGAAAAAGAGCAATCAATTTTTTATTATCTGTCATTACGGCAGCCCCGGAGTTAACCCAGCTCCTGAAGTTCCATCTCTTCGCCAAGGCTTTAATAATGTTTTACTAGATTCAGATGAAGTTTTGCGCCGTCATCCACTGGCTGTAAGTTCTGCACTTCCTTGTCAAAATAAATACTCTTTTAGTTGGCAAATAGCAACTCGTTATCTGGATAATGAGGGGATTAAAGCTAAAATAAATCGGGACAATTACCTGCAACTTGGAACGACAGTATTTAAACCTTTAGAAAACCACGCTGGTAGCTATCACAATCTAGATGCGAGGGGTCATCAAATCTTGTTAAATTACCGCGCTACTCGCCAAATTGCCCCAACTATTACGCTTACAGAAGCTCTCAGCAATCGATTTAATCCCGAATTGGTAAAAAATCGTATTGTTCTGATTGGAACTACAGCACCGAGTTTTAACGATATTCATTGGCGCACGCCATATAGTAATATTCAAGGTTCAATTAAACCTATGACAGGGTTGGAAATTCAAGCGCACATGGTGAGCCAAATTATCAGCGGAGTTTTGGATAAAAGAACTTTAATTTGGTGGTTATCTAAACCTCTAGAATTGTACTGGATTTTGGGCTGGTCGTTAATAGGAGCAATCCTAGCAAAAAGCGCTCATTCATGGCGAAGTTTTGCGATCGGAGGCGGAATTACTATTGGAATATTATCGGGAATATGTTGGATTATTTTGAGCTTACAAGGCGGATGGATACCTCTATTACCGCCAGCTTTAGCTTTGGTGATTAGTGGAATTTATATTAGATGGAAAAGATAATAAGATGTTGCTGCCAAGTTAAATAATATTCATAAAAAGAACTTTTTAACTGATTATATCGAGTCCAATCGTGTTGTAGGGGCGGGTTTAACCAGATACCTTTGATTTCAAGCGAATTGTGTTGATAAACCCGCCCCCGTGAGATGCCGATACAAACGGACATGATATTACTTCCAAATTAATTACAATCGCCCCGCTCGCTGGGCTGCCTTTACTCTGATTGGGAATTGGTGGTAATATTGCCTGCAAGAGATTCTTTGGCAATATTTTCTAATCCGATATTGCGATCGCTCAACACCTCGCTCCAAATCCCCTCAATCCCAGGATTCTGCGCCGGATTTGAGCGCAATCTAGCCAATTCAGTCAGCGTGTCGTACCAAATGCTATGCTGCGCGTAAGCCGCGATGCGTTGCAAGGGATTTTTTGCCGCATTTAACGCATTATTCAAAGCGGCAGAAGGTGCAACTCGTCGCACTACTCCCGTAACAAAACCCGGAGTTACTCGATCTCCTGCTTCTCGGCGCGGACAATTTATTTCAAAGTACCAAATATAAGTTTTACCAACTTCCAAAGGTTTTTGGTTTGCTGGCAAGGTAATACTAACAATGCCGGGAGTAGCTGGCATTTCAAACCGAGTTCGGTAAACATTATTGTCGCCATCCTGCAAGGTAAATTCACCAGTTGGTGCTTCCTGTTGTGTATAGGGTATGTACACCCAAAAAGTTGGGCGATCGCTTACAGTTAACTCCAAATTATTGCTACCAACCAAGGTAGTTAAAGGCGGTTTTTCCTGTTTATATAAACAATCGCCACGGCTACCAGTTCCTCGATTACTGCTAGGAGTTCCCCGATCCGGTGGCTCTGGATTTGCTAGCATAAAGCGAATTTTAATTGATTCACCGTTATTATTTGATGCTTGCGATCGCCCGATTGAAGGCGTCACCAAACCGCTCAGACTAACAATCGTCAAACTCGCGGCTAAAGCTGATTTAAATTGCACCCGTATTTTCTGCATAAAATTAATAAATCTTTATGGCAATTTCCCTATTTAACTACAACAATAAAACTTTTTTCCCGCAATCTGCCAGATATTTTATCTGATGCTTCTCCTCTACCAAAAGATAGATACCCGACTTCTTAAAGAAGTCGGGTATCTGCATATTATCCTAAAACTGGCAAACTACTAGACATGATCGATTGTGAACCAAATCTTGCCGCGATCGCTATCACCCGCACCGGAGGAATAAATCTGCTGTCCTCTGCTACCATAGCTATCTCCATAGATCGCCCCAGTTAGCGGATCGTAGGTCAAATTTAGATCTTTGTAACCCCTTCTTGAGTTGATGTCAACATGTTCGTCACCAGATCCAGAATCGCTTTCCCACAGTTCAATTTTAATCGGAACTCGACCTCCTGTGGTTTGAATAAACTCCCAGTTAGGACTCACATCATCTTTGCCATCAACTGTTGGACTGCTCTGAGTTACCCCAGCGATTGTAACTTTGGAATAAAAGTCAGCCCGATTGGTAAAAATAGGATCGGGATCTAAATTATCGATCTGGGCAACGCGGTTAATGTTGACCTTAATTTGGTTGAGTTTGGTGTAGTTGATCGAGAGACTGTCGAAGTCTTTAAACTCGCCCGTACTGGCATTATTGGCTTCATTTATCTCGCTGACATTGTTGTTGCCATCTACAACCATACCGATATGATAGGTGCCATCACCCCCACTCCAGAAAGCATTGCCAGCCCCAGGTAAGGCTAAATACTGCGTCAAATTTGCCGTACTGGTGTTGCTAGCCAAACTGCCAACAAAGGCGCTACCTAAGAAATAATCGCTCGAATTGATAACATTATCCTTGGAAAGATAGAACTTCGCCGTCGAGGCAGCAGCCGTACCAACCCCCGTATTTTGAATTTGATAGTTGACGCTGAAACCGTCACCCGCTTTCAGGGGTTCTTGTATTACATCGAAATATTTTCCAGACAAGTCAGCGACTTTAGTTCCTCCAACTCTCAGGCTATCGTAGTCTTTGAAAAAGCCCGTGCTGGCATTGTTATTTTCGTTCGATTCGGTGACTTGATTCTTAGCATCTACCTTCATCCCGATGTAGTAAGTTCCATCACCAACCGCCTTCCAAAAAGCATTTCCGGCTCCTGGTAGTGTCACAGTTTTACTTAAAGTTCCCGTATTACCGCCGCCGCCTAAACTAACAACAGAAGCACTACCCAATTGGTAGTCACCGGCACCAATAGAACGATCTGTAGACAGATAGAATTGCACCGTAGATGCCCCAGCAACATTCGTTCCCAGATTTTGAATCTGGTATTGTAAATTAACGCTATTTCCAGCTTGGAGAGAAGTTGGCAAAACGTTAAAGAATTGACCAGCTAAATCCGCTCCGGCAACTAATGCTGGTACTGTATCTGTTGTGTTAACTTCACCCGTGAGCGGATCGGTATCAGCGCTGGTGGCGGGAGCGTTGTTAGGAGCGATCGCAACCGGATCGTTACCCAGAATAAAGCTGCTGGCTGCATCTTGAGCGCTCGATACGGGGTCAATTATCCCACTTTCACTTCCTCCCATTCCAGGTAAAGTTGTAGTCAAACCTTGCAAGGGATTGAGATCTAAACCGATTGCTACGCTGCTATTGCTAGCTGATTCTAAACCTGTGTTCGAGCCGAAGGGGTTGATTTCTGGGGTGAGTAATTCCATTGTGAGTTCTCCGATAAATAATCAAAATTTCCAGAAGGAATGCGTCAAGATAAAAAAATTTGGACAGTTGCTAGAGGCTTCTGTGCTAAGTCGAAACAGTGAGTTTCAATCGCATCAGTTGTTTTTACCTCTACAATTGCTAGTATGTTGAATAATTCAATTGAATAATTCAGTTAAATTCGGGAGTGCGATAATTCAGGTAATTTCAGGTGTGGCTGACGACGGCATTTGCGATAATTTTTTCGCAATATGTTATATGATGTCCGGTCGATTACCGATAATCAAAAGCCGGGTCACGGCACGATTAACGTTATCTGTTTGTCTGAGATATCTCTGATGCCGTGTCCCTACGCAACGACAGAGTGAAGTTTTTTTATTATGGGCAATTCAACAAACATGATATTAGATATTTGATCTAATTTTTATTGTTCTCTGCCAAAAGCTAGACCCCCGACAAATTGAGCGAAGTCGGGGATCGGAATATTATTTTAAAACTGGCTATGCTGAACGCGACGAGGCCAGAAACCGGGTTTCTTCGTAGATATCTCGCTTCCAAACCGACGATTTTTCATAGAAACCCGGTTTCTTTGCGTAAGTCCTATAGACACAATCGATCGCGAACCAAATCTTGTCGCGATCGCTCTGAATTGGCAGACATTAATTGCTGCGTTTAGATTTTGCTCGCGCCATACTGTAACCTAACATTGAGACGAGTGGACAAACTAACAATCCACCTCCAAACATGAATTTATACAAATTTGCCATTTTCTCAAGTTCATCAGGTCGATTTACTTCCGCAGGCATCATCTGTTGTGCAACGATCGCGAAAATTATCCCTAAAATCAGGCCGATGATTAAACCACCACAAGCAGCCCAAGCGTTTCGAGCAGGTGTGTTTTGGATAATGGCTCGATGATGGTAATTAACGCCGAAGAAAAGCGGTAAGGCAAACCATGCTAAGGGTGTCATCAGAACTGCTCCTGGGTAACCTGCAATCGTTGCACCAGCGATCGATACAATCCACCACAGCATGACAGAAAACATTGATTGAAAGATCAGAGAAGCTTGGATTTGCATAACTGAGTACCTTTAACTGTTATCCCGCTTCTACATCGGCATTTTTACCAGGCTGAAGCTAGGGAAAATTAGATAAGCGATCGCTCCCCAATTAACCGAACAGGATAATCGTGAAGTCTGTGTTAGATAAATTATCGGGAGAACCGTTCAGCGTCGCAAACTGACCGCCCGTACCAAAACCTGCGATCGCTCCATCTTGGTTGTAAAACAAATTGCCATTCGCAAAGTTATAGACAATTTTGGCGTTACTAATTCCTGCCTGAGTATCGCTATTAACAACGGCAAATTCTGAGGCGAGTAAATTACCCCCAACCGGACTTTGAAGCTCCGAGAAAGCACTCTGACGCAGGGCAATCTTGTCAATACCAACCATAAAGTCAGCAATCATATCTTTATTGGCGCTACCAAAGAGACTGTCATTTGGATCTAAACTGCCAAATCTAAATTGGTCGCTCCCGTTTCCCCCAGTCAACAAATCATTGCCAAGACCTCCACCGTCAAGAGAATCATTGCCATTCCCACCGATTAAGGTGTCATTGCCATTGCCACCACCGCCATCAAAGATGTCGTCGTCGCCTTCACCGCCATCAAAGTAGTCATTGCCTTCAACACCCACCATGAAGTCGTTGCCGCCGCCACCTTTGAGCGTATCGTTGCCTTCTTGACCGATCATGATGTCCCGACTATCGCGACCATCGAGGAAATCATTGCCCTGTCCACCGCCGAGTAAATCCCTCTGCGCTCCACCAATTACGGTGTCATTACCTCCCTGCCCAGAAAGACGATTGGTAATGCTATCAGTCCCTCGAATAAGGTTGCCTAAGTCGTTTCCCGTACCCTCAACGGCATCGCCAGTTCCCCCTTCCAGGATCAGATTTTCTAAGTTATCCCCCAAGGTGAAGTTCATCGAAGTTCTGACTGTATCGATGCCAGCATTGGGTTTCTCGACGATGATGTCACCGATGCTGTCAATTCGGTAGGTGTCGTTGCCCAGTCCACCACTGAGCAAATCATCCCCAAATCCACCATTGAGCAAGTCATGACCATCGCCACCTATCAGGGTGTCAATGCCATCGCCGCCTTCGAGGCGGTCATCGTCCGTTCCTCCATCTAGGTAATCATTGCCTGCTGCGCCAAACAGGAGGTCGTTACCTGCTCCACCGGAAAGCGTATCGGCACCATCCCCATCGTTATCGTTGAGAACATCGTTACCATCGCCGCCAATCAGGCTATCATTTCCAGTTCTTCCCAAGATGGTGTCATCGCCTTTGCCGCCTATGACGGTATCATTATCGGCACCACCATCGAGAAAATCGTTGCCGTCGTTACCAAACAGCCAATCGTTACCTGCTAAACCTGTGACGCGATCGCTTCCACCCAAAGCATCGATGATGTCATTTCCTTGAGTTCCAACGATCGTGTCATTTCCGTTCGTAGCCATGTTAATTCTCCTGAAAAAATCGCTCGGAACTGATGCAAAGTTACGCAAAGAAACTGGGCTTTTCTGAACAATTGTTAGTTTTGCAACTAGAGATCCCAGCCATAAACCCGGTTTCTAGTCTGGTTGTGAATTGATAAATCTTTCACCAGACAGTTAATTTCACTTAAATAAATTGCTTTGCTCTCTACAATTGCCAGTATCTTGAATAATTAAAGTGAATAGTTCAGTTAAATTTAGGAATCTAGCAATTCAGATAATTTCAGGTAATTTCAGGTGTAGCCGATCGTGGTATGACAATTTACGCGAATGGCAAACAGCCAAAAAGCTCCGACAGCAACGTGGATCGGCACTCTCGGTAAGATAGATCGATGGATGTTTAGCTGGATTGCCTATGTCTACTTCCCCACTCAGGCTCAACTTGGTTGAAGGTTCTGTCTCTTTTAACTTCACACCCCAAGCTGCACGGGATTTACAAGCCGCGCTCAATCAGTTAATGGAACGCTTAAAAGCCGTTGCCGTCCAAACTTCCGGCGCACCCGGTAAAGCCAATCCCCAAAAACCAATGGAATATCAATACACGGGGGATATATTTCTGGAAATTTTCTGCAATCCTAATATTTGGCCTAGTCCCTTTGCTGCCAAAGTGCTGCTCACCGTCCGCGACGATCGCATTCGCTTAACCAGCGAAGCCGAACTCACCCGCCTGGTTGAGGATGTGAGCCAGTATATCGAGCAGGTGGGCTAGGGACTCCTGGAAGCGATCGCTGTTGTTTAACTCACATCTTGCACCTACCCGAGAAACAGCCTCCAAATAAATTTGGGGCTGAAAGCTTAAGTTAGCTAAAGCTAACTAACTCAAGTTGCTAGTTACAAATATTGTCGTTTCGATCCCCCCTAACCCCCCTTCAAAAGGGGGGAACCGGATTCAAAGTCCCCCTTGTGAAGGTGGATGCGAGGGGGATCTAAAATGCTTGACCTCATAACTAGCAACTTGAGTTAACTACAATCCAGGTTTTAACCCCCAGCTATAAATGCACCATTTTCCGTAAATTCTTGTAAACTAGGTTTGGCAGTCGCTCTCACAGCAGCACCAGCAACCTGTTATTGCTTCGATGTTAATGCCGCAACCAAAGCGACTACCTGACCCTAGCTCAAAATAGCGATGAACTCTAATAACCTGATTCTGCTACTGCAACAAGGGTTTCGCATTTCTCTAGGCGCTACGGCTTCCCTAGTTGAAACCCTGCAAGACCCTCAAAAGCGCTCTGAAACTTTGTCCAAGCTGGGGTCAGAGTTGGGTCAGTTGACTCAAGAATGGGCGGAAAAAGGCGAAATCACCGAACAGGAAGCTCGCATTTACGTTGATTCGCTGCTGCGCCAACAAGCCAATCAAACCACAAACGCGACACCAGCAACTACCGATCCAAGTCCGGCGACGCCTAACCCCGCTCCGGCAACCGATGTGCAGCTAGAAATTCAGGAACTGATTGCCCAAATTGCTGCTATGCGGACGGAGTTAGAAAATCTGCGCTCTCAAGACGATCGCCCTTAAAAATCGTAGCGGCGATCGCTCGGTGGCGATCGCCTAATTACGCTGCATCAATTTTTTCCTCATCTGTTTTTTGTTATCTATCCTGAGTCAGTTGTCAGAAGGATTTGCTGATTACCTCTGACTTCTGACCAATCAGCTACCAACGGCTTTAGTCATTCTGCCATTCTTCATGCCCCATTAAATCGCCAATCCTATCCCTGAGTAAATAATTGTTCTTTTCCAATTCGCACTCAACCCACGCCCATTCCCGCGCCGGAATGAATTGGCAAAGCGTGTAGATAGGCTGCTGGCGGCTCACAACTCCTTTATGTACCAGCCTACGTGCTTCCTCTTGAATCACGTCTAGGGTGTATTGAACTGATGTAGATGTAACCGCAGATGATACCGTTTTAACGCTCATTGTAATATCTCTCAAACTAGGAGGGCTTATGGTTATGGGCAAAACAAGCGGATAGTTTGTAGTTCACTATACTGAACGATTTTCATTTTTGCGCTATCCACTGCTCCTTTATATTAATAAATGTTTCCAAAGTCAGCAAATATTGACATTACCTCCAACTTGTCATATTTAGAATTACCCGTCTTTCCCCTTCGATCCTATGGCGCTTGGATTAAGGGGAAAATAAGCCCCAGGTAATCTAAAGGTTAAGTATAGCTAGGGGCTAGGGACTAGGGGAAAAAGGGCTGGGTATCGCGAGTCGCTCTAGCTAATCGCGCCCTAACTGCCTGTGCGGTTGCTATATTACCGATGGAGGCAGTGATTGAAAGTCGAATTCCCCGGCGTTGCAGTCTCGACTTCCTCGGAGCGGATTAGACGATCTGAGAGTTAAGTGTGCAAGTTTTACTCTCTAGAAAGCCTCTCTAGATTTAGTATTCCCAAATAAAGAACAGATATTATCGCTAGTTTTGGTCAGCTCTACCGAACAAAATTTATTAGGCGATCGCTTGTGCCTGCTGCATCTGAGCGTAGGACAATATACAAGGAATTCCCGACGGTAAAGCTGCTAAGAACTGTTTTTTAACATAAGGGCTACCATACAACATCAGCCCTTGCAGTTCGTCCGTTTTTAATCATCTCTTAAACCAATCCCGCGCTGCCTCGGAAAGGGTTACCGCGGATAAACAGTTGCAGCACCATACCAGAGAAAGTTGCTTCGCCACCGCAGATGAACATATTGGGAGTATGGCAGTCAACCAGTTGCGTTTTCTACCCAATTGCTCTGGAATGGCGATCGCGGCAGCGGTGCGACACAAAAATTCACACTCCAAAAGATGGTCTACCAATATTAAGTTACGTAAATTCCCGGAATTTTTTGCCAAATCTAAGGGCACCGATCCGAAAACTTCAGTACTTTCCCGGAGAATATTACCAGCAGTAGCGATCGCTTCAGGTTGAGCCAGCGAGTACCCAGTTTATAGCAATAGCCAGAGCTTCTGCTGCGGTGATGGCTCCCATTTGCTCGGCGTATTGCTGCGCTGGTGCGGGATTTTTGTCTCTAATTGGAGACAATGTAACTGAGCGGCTTTTGGTTCCCAAGCGGGATACTGAATTTGATGGTTGAGCAGGTAGCCCGATGCTCGCCCTACGACCATCTGAGCTACCTGTTGTTCCAGGGACAAGCTATTTAAATCGGGCAATTTAGAAGCACTCAAAGTTTGTCCTCTTCCTGTGCCGATACGGTATCATAGTCGCTGTCGTCTTCGTCTAGTTCATCGTCATCGCGACGGTTAGAAGAAAGCTGATTGATCAGCGAAAGGATGCGATCGCCTCGTTCGAGGGAGTGGTCTTCCACAAATACCACTTCCGGGGTACGGCGCAGGCGCACCCTCGCCCCTAATTCTTTGCGAACAAAGCTCGTAGCTTCTTTCAATGCCGCCATAGTCTCGGCTTTCGCTTCGTTAGTACCGTAGAGACTGACAAAGATTTTGGCATGTTGGAGGTCATTGGATACATCCACATCGGTAACGCTGACCATGCTGGAACCCACCCGGTCATCTTTGATCCCATTTTGCAGCAGTTGGCTGACCTCGCGTTGAATTTGGGCAGCAACGCGAGACACGCGACGATTCGTAGCCATAATATTTCGTTCCCTTTAAAGGGTTAAAGGCAAAGTTTCTCACCCATCCTAACTAAATCGCGCTCAATCCCAGCATCGCTCGCAGGGTTAAACTCACGAAAATTAAAATACCCACCAGCATACCAACCAGAGCGATCGCGGTAACTGGGTTCCTAAACAGCGGTGCCAACCAGCCGAAAGTATTGACGAATATCCCCAAGATAATGGTCACCAAGTAGCGGGGATAGCGCGAGACATTTTCCCAAAATCCATCAAACATTATGTATTGCAGCTCCACCGGGCTGCTAAAGCAACTGCTTTCTTACAGTTAACATTTGTTAGCCACTTAGACAAGGTTGAGGCAGAAGGGGAAAGGGGGAAAGGGGAAAGGGGGAAAGGGGGAAAGGGGGAAAAAAGGGGAAAGGGGGGAAAAGGGGGGAAAAAGGGGAAAGGGGGAAAGGGGGAAAGCGGGAAAGGTACATACTGGTGGTAAGGAATTGATATGTGGCGATCGGTGCTTCTGTGGGAATCGACTTTTAAAACCGATCTAATTAATACTGCTTTCCCTTTTCCCCTTTCCCCTTTCCCCCCTTTCCCCCCTTTCCCCTTCCCCCTTTCCCCCTTGTCTTTCAAATACAATTGCCCCCATTCCAGATCAAAGCGCGGGCGGTATTGCGATCTACAGGTTTGGAAAACAAATAGCCCTGTCCGTATTCGCAATTGAGGGCTTGCAATTGCGAGGATTGATCGGGTGTTTCGATGCCTTCGGCGAGGGCTTCCATCCCCAGATTGTGAGCTAAGGATACAATTGCTTGGACGATCGCTGATTGTGCCTTTTCCGCACCGAGGCGAATTATGAAAGAGCGGTCAATTTTGAGTACGTCGAGGGGAAAGCGATGGAGATAGCTTAAGCCGCAATAACCCGTACCGAAGTCATCCATGCATAATTTTATTTGCCGTTCTCGCAGTTGCTCTAGCATGGCGGTGGCGGCTTCGGGGTTACTGATGAGGACTCCCTCGGTAATTTCCAGCTTTAAGTAACGACCATCTAAACCTGTTTCCTGAAGCACCATGTCAAGCTGATCGAGCAAATCTGGCTGGGAAAACTGTTGCCCAGAAAGATTGACGCTCATCGTCAAGGGTAATTTGGGCTGACAGGTGGGGAATAAGCATTCCGTCCTGCTGCCGTTACCCCAATTTTCACCCATGCCTCCGGTTCTATTGGCGATCGCGCTTTCCCACTGCACCTGCCAATCGCGCAATTGCCGACATGCTTCCCGTAGCACCCACCAATCTATCGGCAAAATCAACCCGGTTTCTTCTGCCAGAGGGATGAATTCTGCCGGGGAAACCAATCCGCGATGAGGATGTTGCCAGCGTACCAAAGCCTCAAATCCCGTAATTTTGCCGGTTAATAAAGATACGATCGGTTGATAGTAAAGTCGAAACTCTTGGTGTTCGATCGCGCGGCGCAAATCGTTTTCCAACTGCAAGCGCGTCACGGCGCGGGTATGCATCGTCGTGTCGAATACTTCATAACGCGCTTTGCCCTGGGTTTTGGCGCGAAACATAGCAATTTCTGCATCCCTCAGCAAGTCTTCGGGTTTGGCACAGCCGCTAGAATTTAGGGCAATGCCGATGCTGAGACTGGTAAATACTTCGTAGCCGCTGAGTTGAAACGGCGCAGTGACGGCTTTGATAATCCTACTCGCGAGGCGGGTGGCGTCGCTAATATCTTTGATATCTTCTAGCAAAATCGTGAATTCATCGCCGCCAAACCGGGCTAGGGTATCGGTGCAATCGAGACAGCCTGCAACGCGACGCGCCATGCTTTTGAGCAGTTGATCGCCTACCTTGTGTCCCAGACTTTCGTTCACCACTTTAAAACGGTCGATGTCGAGAAACAGGACGGCGAACATATGATCCTGGCGGCGTCCGGCGTGCCTGACTTCCCGCCCCAAGCGTTCCATAAATAACGCTCGATTGGGCAATCCGGTTAAAGTATCGTGCCACGCATTGTGGATTAGTTGTTCTTCGGTTTGCTTGCGTTCGGTGATGTCCCGCGTCACCTTGACGAAGCCTTTGAGCTGTCCGATTTCGTCTCTGAGGGCGGTGACTACCGAATTTGCCCAAAACCGCGATCCATCTTTACGCACGCGCCATGCTTCGTCTTCAAACCTACCCGCGGCTGCTGCTAATTTTAAGACCCGATTTGGCTTGCCGCGCTCGATATCTTCAGCCGCATAAAAGCGGGAGAAATGATGACCGATAATTTCATCGGTTTGATAGCCGTTAATTTTTTCAGCGCCTTCGTTCCAGCTAATTACGTACCCGTTGGGGTCGAGGGTATAGATGGCATAATCTTTGACGCTTTGAATTAACAACTCGTAACGAGCTTCGCTTTCGTGCAGGGCGCGGGCGGCTTTCTGCCTTGACTCGATTTGAGCGATCGCCCGTTTTGCCAAAATTCGCAGCGATGAGGTTTGCTCGTCGGTTAAATCGCGCGGCTGGTTGTCCATCACGCACAACCAGCCGATTGAGTCGCCTTTGGTGTCGATCAAAGGCATCCCCGCATAAAACCGAACCGATGGGGCAAACGTGCCGATTGCCGCCCCCATTGTACTGACGTCTTGCCAAATATCTCGAACCATCAGCAGATCCGACTCTAAATGCCAATTTGGTATCAGGGCTTGCGGATTGGGAAAATTTCCGATTCCCCACTTTCCCATTCCTTTCCGCTTTTCCGATACGTACCATTGCCAGGTACCATCGGTCAGGTAAATCATGGCAAAGGGCGCTTGACAGCCATATGCTGCCAAGCGGGTAATATCGTCAAATTCTTCTTGCACAGCTTTGGATCTGGTGTGAGGCTGTTGGGAAGGAGTATCGAGTTTAGGGCTTTCTGGGTGGTGCAGGGGTAACTGAGTCATCACTGTTTGGTCTGGGTGGACGGTGGAGTGATGCGGCGATCGCAAGTTGTGGTATTTTTCTGTTGCAACTTTTTTCTTCCGATTGACTGCCAAATCTATGCGATTGCACAAGCTTTATTTAACAGCTAATTTTGAGCGATATTTTTCAGCCTGTTTCTCAACCATTGTCAATATTTCTGCCAGTCTCTCGTCAGGTTTGCCACTTCTCCGTGTTTTTACTTAGATACTTTTAAGCTTATAAAACTGATTTATTAAAGTTTTTACTTTGAATTTATGCTTCATGTTCCGCAGATTCCCTTATTTACTTAAGTTAAGTTTTTTGCCACCAACAAAGTAACAGATACTGGATTTATATGGGTTAGTTAGATTTTAATCTGTTTTAAATAATTTTTCTATACCAGAGGTCACCAGCATCTGATTTTTCACAGCATCTTTAAATACTGGCAAGAATTATTCTCGATTGCCATACCGTACCTTTATCTTCCTCATCTAGTCAGTGTGGAGCCAAACTGTCAAAAGTCAGCACCTGGCTCAAGGGAGCAAAATTCGCTCAAAAATCGGGTTTCTGCCAGAAGGGTAAGCACAAATACTTTGAAGTCAAGCTTGACTGTGCCAGTATAAAAATTGACCCCAAATAGAGGCATTGGGTACAGGTAATAAATTGGTGACGAATGGAACACAGGTTTTGTTCCCAAGTTTTGAGGGAGCTGAGGCAGCTTTCTTGAGCTGGGGAAGTAATTACTGATATTTCAAAAGTCTTGCTTGGTGCTAACTTTCTGGGGGATCGAATTCCTCGACGGGTGGTGGGGCTGGTTGACGCTCGGTGAGAGGTTTGATGACTTTGGCGATCGCTTCGGCAATAAATGCTTTGACAAACTCATCCCGTCGGTTTAATTGAAACTGTCGTTGCACGACTTCGGCAATACCTCCATCGCCCCAGTCTTGATCTTGGCGGAAATATTCGATAAAACTCTTCCCGGCAATGCGGGTAAGATACGCCGCCGTCACCCCCTGAATTGCCTTACCAACTACATAGGTAGCCAAATTCAGTCGCAGTGCGGTGGAAACTAAATCAATTGCGCCTTTAACAATGCCTAAACTGGCTAAAGTTTTAGCTAAGGAAAGCGCTAATTCGCGCCCTCGTTCTAGGTTCAATTCGCAGCCGTAAATTTTGCCAATTTCTACTACCATTTGGGCATTAACTGCGGCGGTTGCGAGCAAGTCCACTACAGGTAGGGGCGTTACCGCGATCACACCGGCACCGATCCACTGAAAGCGCTCTACTACTTTATCCGCTTGTCGGCGTCGCTGGGCATCGATTAACTTGCGGGCTTCCTCTCCCAAGCGCTGGGATTGCAGTAAGATATTGTCTGCCATTAAATCGTCGCCTTCGGCGCGCAAAACGGCGGCGAGACGCTTAATTAAAGGCATGACATCGGGATCGCTTTGGATAATTTCGCCGGTTTCTAGTTGGGCGGGTTGGGGGTTGGCAGCGATCGCTATAATATCCGTCGGAGCAATAAAGCTGCGTACCCTTTCTCGCAGTCGCGCCAGAATCGTTTCTTTGTCTTGTTCGCTGTAAAGATCGGTTTTGTTGAGGACTAGGAGACTTCGCTTCCCTATCTCTGCCAAACCCCGTAGCGGTTCGTATTCCGACCTGCGTAAGTCATTATCCACCACAAATAACAATAAATTTGCTTCCGTTGCCAATTGTCGCGCCAATTGTTCCCTTTCGGTTCCCGCTACCCCCGCTTCCAAAATCCCTGGCGTATCGGTAATTAATATTTCCCGTTCAATTCCTTTGAGTTTAAGTACGTAGGTTTCCCCAACTTCTGTTGTTCCCATTGGCGCACTGACTTTTCCCACCACGCGCCCCATTACCGCATTTACCAAAGATGTCTTACCTGCCGAACCCGTGCCAAATACTACAACTCTTAAATCCCCCCGCTGCAAATTGGCTTCTATTTCTCGCGAACGATCGATCAATTCTTGTCGCGCCACTTGATCTTGGATTTGGGCAACCTGTTTTTTGAGGGCGCGGAGGTTTTGGGCGGCGGCGTCGGTTTTTGCTGCCGGGACTTTAGGTTTTAACTGACGGCGGCGGGTTTTCTGGTTCGATTGCCAAAACAGGATGACATAATAAACGAATGCGGCAATAACGATCCCGATCAGCAAAATTAGCAATAACAGCAGCAGGTTACCCAAAAAAGGCGATGTCCAAATGACAGAGGAATAAAGCCGATACAGGGAATCAACTAGCCACAGCAGTAGCCCCAAAACTAAGATGAGGCCAACTATTAATATCAGAATGCGCGATACGGGCATGGCACAAGCAAGGCAGGGCTGCTATTTATAGAGGGTTATACAACTAGGGTACATCTTGCTAGACTGGTCGGTTTGACTTTTGAAAGTTAACGGCAGATTGGGATGATATCCTCCCTTAGCAGGCTGTTTGCTTTATCAGTCTCGATCTATCGTGCATAAGCATAAAATTTTACCTTCGATGCTGTCATCGAAGGTTTTATTGCGTGTGAGGATATAGCGAACGCAACCCCATATGGCATCTAACTTACTAATGACTTTGGCTCCAGTAGAAATTTACCCTTCTCCCGCTCCCCAGATGCAGGAAATGCCCGCATCTGATTTCAAATTGTCGAAACAGGCCATTCGATCTAGTTTAAAAGCTTCAACGATTGATGGCGTATTTTCGACAATTTTTGGCAGCATTACCACGGGCGTCTTGCTGAGTAATTTTTTACTCGAATTAGGTGCTACCAGTGTAGAAATTGGCATGTTGTCTTCTTTTCCTTTATTGGTGAATTTGCTGCAACCTCTGGGTGCCTATCTGGGGGACAGAACTACCAGTCGCCTGCGATATCTGTTGTGGATATTTAGTCCGTCTCGTTTGTTGTGGCTGATTTTAGTCTTGGGAATTTGGGTTAACAGCAACGGATACCTAGCATCACAGCAACTGATTTACTCGACGTTAGCGATCGTTTTGGTTACCCACGTTATGGGATCGTTAGGATCTCCGGCCTGGGTTTCTTGGATGGCGATTTTGGTTCCCCGTCGTTTGCGGGGGAGGTATTTCGGGTTTCGCAACAGCGCCGCGAGTTTAACGAATTTGTTATCTATACCTCTGCTAGGTTGGGTTGTATCGGCTTGGCCTCATGGGTCAATTCCAGCTTATGCTGGTATCTTGTTGCTAGGAGTAATATTCGGCATCTTGAGTCTAGGCTGTCAGTTTTTTAAGGCTGATATAAACCCTCAAATAAAACTGGAAACTCAGGAAAAGCAGGAGCAGGAAGCCAAGGGAAATTTCCGGATGACCAGTAATTTTTGCTGGTTTCTAATTTATTTCAGCTTTTGGACTTTTGCGGTTAATGTCAGCAATCCGTTTTTTAATCTTTACATGCTGGATAATTTGGGGATCGATGTTAGCTGGGTAACGATTTACAACAGTTTAACTGCGGCTGCTAACTTGCTGATGTTGCTTTGGTGGGGTAAGCTAGCAGACCGGATTGGCAATCGTTTGATTTTGCTGTTGGTGGGTATGGTGGTGGCGGTGACGCCCGTATTTTGGTTGTTGGCTTCAAGCGATCGCATTTCCCTATGGCTATGGTTGCCGTTGTTGCACCTATTGGGCGGTGGTACTTGGGCGGCGATCGATTTGTGCATCAATAATATGCAGATGGATGTGGCACCGGCGCGCAGTCAAGCGAGTTATTTTGCGATCGCCGCCGCCGTTGCTGGCGTTGCCGGTGCAATCGGCACTACCGCCGGTGGCTTTTTGGCTCAATTCGCCGACTACGGCGGTTTACCGGGATTATTTGTGCTTTCCGCCGGGTTGAGATTGGCGGCGCTGATTCCGTTAATTTTTATTCGCGAACGGTGCAGTCAGCCTATTGCTCATCTGATGCAAATTTATACCGAAAAATTCGGTTTAATACGACGAGCCGGTTGACGCCGAAAAAGACGTTCCCGCCTACACAATCGTAGGTGGAAACCCGGCAAGTATTATCAAACAAAGATTTAGCGACGCTGAAATTGTCCAACTGCTAACGATTCGCTGGTGGGATTGGGAAATTGACAAAATAACGCGCAATATCAATTTGATTATGGAAGGCGATATAGAAGCGCTTCGCAATGCATCGTAAAAGCGAAATGGTTAATGGCTAATGGCTAATTGCTACGGTTTCAAGAGTTGCTATTTATCTCAAACGATTTGCTGCTAGCTAATGTCAGGAAAAATCCTGCCATTAGCAATTAGCAATTAGCAATTAGCAATTAGCAACTTAATTAGAAACCTCTGCCATTTCAATCACGCGCCCATCATAGTCTTTTACCAAAAAATTGAGCGGCTTATCGCGGCGAATTTTGTGTTTAATACCTCGCGCTTGCACTCGCAGCAACACTTGTTCTAGGCAATCGCGGTCGAAGCAAACGTGGCGGTGTCGTTCTTTGTCGCCCATACTAGCGCCACTAATAATATGCAACTGGGAATTCTTTTTCAGCTGATACCAAAGACCATCGGGCGCATTCAATCCGCTGGTTGTAGAGACACGGGGAGTAGCAGACATGTAAAGCGGGTCAAAACCAGCAGTTGTACCAAGGGTTTGCTCGTAATTGTAATAGTAGTGCAGCGGTACTTCTGCGGCTGACAAGTCCAGCAAACCTTCATAAAAGCGTCGGGCAATTTCCAGATCCGACACCATGATGGTATAAACTTTTGGCGCGCTGGTGAGGAACATCCACATGGCGCCTGCATAGGCGACCAGCAGCATCACCATTATCCCTTGGGTTGAAAATAAGCTATCTAACATGGAAGGCAATAGGCACTTAAATTAACTTGACGGAGAGGTCAGCATCTGCTTACACGGGCAAGTTTATTGTAGCAAGCGGGCATCTGCCATGAGTTTGGATCAAAACTTGTGCGATCGCCGGACGACAGCTCGCAATGCACTTCCTCGCCAGGATACCACAGAGGCTCTCAACGCCAGTTTTTGATCGGATGCCGACTGCAATCCGATATATTAAGGTGATTGCTAAAGATTCGTTGCCACGGCGAGTGGCTAAAGCTGTGCGAATTCCTAATTTTCCAGAAAGCAACCATCCACTGGTGAAGTCGGTATCTCATCATAGCGACCAGCAATTGCTGACTTTGTGTCAGCGCTATCCCGACGAGGGGAAATACTTTACGGCGATATTCTGTCGCTACAGTCCGATTGTATTTACCTTAATCGGACATAGCGCGCGATCGCCCGTCCAAGCTGACTATCTATTCGCCATCACCTGGCGGCAGATCTTTCACGCTATCGGCGAATTGGACTTGCGCGGCCCTTCCGTACCCGGTATGGAGAATTTTAACCTGCAAAACTGGATCATCAACATGACGGCTTTGTGTATCAATCAAGCCGAACTACCCCCTGTAGAATCGATCCATTACTCGTTACAGGAAGCATCGCCGCCCCTGTGGTGCTACGTTCAACAAGCACTAGATCTCCTACCACCTATAGAACGCTTGGTAACTTTAATGACCCAGACGTTCCACTGGAGCGAAGCCCGCATATCAGCTTATCTCCAAGCTGAGGGAGAAAGTTTTTCGCCAGATCAGATCAAAAATGCCATCCAAACTGGCTGTCAACGACTACAAGCCTTCTTACCCGCTGATATTCGCGCCATCTATCTGGGGCAAGATATTAGTAACCTGGAGCAAGAATCAGAATTTGATCTGCCCAGCTTTCTGTGACTAGAGAGAGGGAAGAGGGAAAAACTTATGAAAGAAAAACGCATAAGTCACGCAATAAAGCCAGAGGAAGTTAAAAAAATTTATAGCGCTTTGCAGCAGGTGATGGTACGCCTTAGTTTGGATAGCGGCAGCATGAATACTGCCGCTACACAAACTAAGCCAAAAGGCTTTACTTCACTCGCTGGCAAGCCGGTGTATTTTTTGCTCCTTGGCTTCTCTGCGCCGCTGCTGCTTGGCTCCTCTGCCCCTCAAATTCCTTACCCAGCTACCGATAGCCTCAACCAACAAATCGATAACATCCGCATCAACAACGGTACTGAAGGGGAAAGCCGAGATGAAGCGGATAGGTTAGTTCGCCTGGGTGGACAGCAACAGCACCAAGGAAACCTGGAAAAAGCAATTTCTTATTGGTGGCAAGCGCTGGAAATTTATCATCAAATTGGCGATTTAGAATCAGTTGGTCGCACTTACGATTTGATTGGCTTGGCTAATGGGGAATTAGGTCGTTACTCAGAAGCCGAGGATGCTTTTAGACGGCGATTAGCAATTGCTCGCAGTAATAAAGACCTCCAAGGGCAAATTATTGGCCTGAATAACTTGGGTAGTATTCTGATCGAACGGCAGAATTTACCAGAAGCCAGAACGACTTTTACCGAAGCATTAAATATTTCCCGCAGCGTCAGAAACTTTGCTCTAGAAGGGGTGTCGCTGTCGAATTTGGGTTTAGTAGCAGCCACTGAGAAATATTACGATCGCGCGATTAAATTATACGAAGCTGCGGCAACCTTACGCCGTCGAGGTAACGACCAGCTGGGGGAAGCGAATACTTTCAATAATTTAGGCGATGCTTACCTGGCGATTCATCGCTACTCTGATAGTATTGGCGCTTACGGTGCAGCACTGCAAATTGGCAGAGAAAGGCGCGCGCCCAAGATTCAATTTCGCGCTATCGATGGTTTGGTGAAGGCGCACGCTTCCGTAGGCAGAAACGAACGCTGGTTGCAATTATTACAAGAAAGATTAGCGATCGCCAAAGAAACCGAAAACCTCCGCCAACAAATCAAATCTTTGCAATTATTGGCGGAGTTTTATCAGAAACAAGGCAATGATGCTGAAGCTGCTAGAGCTTATCATCAAGCCAGGGCTATAGCCCATATTTTGCACCCTTAATCAGGGCAAAATTACTACCGGCGATTCGGTGCGGTAGGGGTTTGATTTGGGCGGGTGGTACCGCCTGGGGTGGCTGATGGGGTAGTGCGATCGCTATCCGAATCGTTCATAAAGTTAGCACACATGCGGTCGAGTTGTTCTGGCGTGAACGAACCAACCCCTTGCCGAGTCGCAGTGGTAGTTCCAGCGGTTCCCGTAGCGGTACTGCCAGGGCGGTTCGTCGTGCCAGCAGCTGTCCCGGTAGTGCCAGTAGTGCCAAGGGCGGTGTTACCCGTCGTGCCGCGATTGGTGGTTGTTCCAGTAGTTCCCGTGCCGGTGTTAGCCGCCGTGTCGCCGGTGCGGTTAGGTTGCAATCCGTTCGCCTCCATGTACTCAGTACAGATGCGTTCCATGTCCGCCGGATTTGTACCTCCAGGAGTAGGATTGGTGGTTTGAGCGAATGCACCATAGCTAACCAGCAAGCTGCTACAAATAGCACCCACAATTCCTAAACTCTGTTTGAATCTCATTGCTTCATCTCCCTAATTGAATGCGATTTTTTCGCAGAAAAAAACCGGGTTGGTTCCACTCTGGGAAGCCTTTTTAGTCATTAACCTCAACTCAATAACCCGGTTTGAAAATATAACTTTATTGCTGAATCTAGGCTTCTTCCCACAATTGACGGACTTTGCCAGGAAGCCAACTCGCTACTTCTTGAATCCGTTCTTCGGATAGCTCATCTTTGGTTGCAGAAAATACGGCTTTTACCACCTGTTCCCGATCCCGTTCTGGGGGCAACATACCTTCATTCGCCACCCGGAACAGAAAGCGATCGTCATTAATTTTGAAAATCCCAGGGCCTTGCCACGGTGGACGTACCCGACTCAAGAAGCCTACAATCGGATTTGTATCTTTCCAAAGATCGGCAATTTCCATATGTAGCGCTTTATCTTTGGTTTCTAGCACTTCTTCGTGCAGTTCTTCTGCCACCCGATCCGATGCTTCGGTGGTCATCAAATCGCGCATGACGCGAAATACAACTTCTGTAATATCTCTGGCGTCAAACGGATCGGGGATGTTGCCTTTAACCATCACTTTTTCCAGGAAAGCCATATCTTTGGAATCAATAGATACGGCTTGTCTTTCCTTGTTAGGATCGTATTTTTCTGCCAACCTTTTCAACAGGTATTGGCCTTTTTCGGTCAATTCTGCATTTAAACTGAAAGACTCTGGAGCATTACCCCCTGCTACATCAGCGTTGATATATTCATTTAAAGTCAAATATTCCAGGTGTTGCTCCAAACTATCCAATGACAAGTCCCGCTCGTCAAAGTCGGACTTGGTAAAGTTGACTTCATGGGGTGCTTGATTGCCATCCGTTTGGGCAATTTTTTTCAGCAAACTGTAGGAAATATCATCTCTTAAATTGGTAATCGTCATGGAAATCTCTAAAGGCTTTAATGCGAAAACGTTATTGAGCCTATTACAAAACATTCCCAGTCTACATCCGCCTTAAGAAGGATGTCAAAAATCGCGCCCAGGATAATTTCCTTATTCATTAAGAGGGAGATTAAAATTTATAATAAATGGAATGTCATAATTCTATCTCACGGCAGAGGGAAAGGTTAAAAAAGTGGATAAAAGATATAATTTGCAGGCAAAAAACTAACACCTAGATTAATCGATATAGGATTGATAAAAATGAAACTAGATGCAGGGTGCGAGATTTTGTTTGAAGCGATCGCACCAACTCCCCTAATACTTATGCTCAGACCCCGCAGCGGATTGGCTCAATGGGTGTTCCGCGAAGAATACGTAATGGAACCCAACGTACCAGTCGTCGAATATACCGATAGCTACGGGAATTTATGTCAGCGATTGGTTGCGCCTCAAGGTGGATTTCGGATTCGTGCCAGCGCCAGCGTCGTCACCGCAGATCAAATCGATGTGCAAGCGGGTGCGCCGTTTGTACCCGCACAGAACTTGCCCGACAGCGTGCTTCAGTTTCTGCTACCGAGTCGGTATTGTCCGAGCGATCGCATGGGCGACGAAGCAGCTAAAATCGTCGGGGATAACCAGCCTGGTTACGACCAAGTAGAAGCAATTCGGCGCTGGATTCAAACCAACGTTGAATATAAATACGGCACTAGCGATGCTTCCACCTGGGCGTTAGACACCCTAGAGAAACAAGTTGGTGTCTGCCGCGACTTTGCCCATTTAGGAATATCACTTTGTCGCAGTTTAAATATTCCGGCGCGCATGGTGGTAGGGTATTTGTACGAGCTAGACCCAATGGACTTACACGCTTGGTTTGAAGCATATGTAGGCGATCGCTGGTACACCTTTGACGCCACCCAAAAAGAACCCCGCGGCAACCGCATCGCCATTGCCTACGGGCGCGATGCCGCAGATGTCGCCTTAGCAACCCAATTTGGGCCGATGAATCTAACACAAATGCGCGTTTGGGTCAAGGAGATTTAAGATTTTAGATGGCAGATTTTAGATTTGATCGCCAACGCACTGACGTAATTAGAGATCGTGGTATCCTTGCGGTCGGACAGCCCGTGGGGTTGCAAATTGCTTCTGGAGGCGTACTGTCGGGGGCCATCGACAGTCTAGGTAAGTGCCTGTGAGAGAAGAATCCTCGCACTTATAGGGCGAGGAGTGTCAAGCCCCTCTTCCCCTAATCCCTAGCCCCTAGCCCCTATTCGCTTAACCGGCGTGGCAAGGTGACAGTAAAGGTTGTACCGCGATCGAGAATACTTTCGACGCGGATGTGACCTTGATGATTTTCGACGATCGCAGATGCGATCGCTAGTCCCAACCCCGATCCGGCTGCTACCGCGCGGCTGCGCGCCGGATCGACGCGATAAAAGCGATCGAAGAGGTGCGCTAGGGCATCTTCTGGAATGCCAATGCCGGTATCTTTGACTTTGACTTGCAACTGGGTATAGTTGTGGCGTCCAATTTGTTGTAATTCCACGTCAACTCGACCCCCTGGCAAGGTATATTGCACCGCATTACTTACCAAATTGGTAAATAAACGCGCCAGTTGATCCCAGTCGCCCTCCAAGGTATAAATTTCCTCAGAAATATCACCATTTATCTCAGTCGGCGGTTCTACCAGATCTAAAGATAGATTAATGTTTTTTGCAGCCGCTACCAAACGTTGTTCTTCGATCGCTTCCATTAATAAAGCATCCAGAGGAACCGAGGCAAAGCAAGGCTGTACGATGCCGCTATCTTGTCTTGCCAAAAACAGTAAATCATCAACCAATCGCCCCAGTCGCTGGGTTAATCTTTCTATAACTTGTAACTGCTGCCTATGCATCTGGGGTTCTAAATCTGGATCTGCCAAAGCCACCTGTACGTTAGTTTGAATCGTGGCAATAGGGCTTCTGAGTTCGTGGGAAGCATCGGCGGTGAATTGTTTGAGGCGTTGATAAGATTCGCGCACGGGTTTCATTGCCAGTCCGGAAAGAAACCAGCCAATACCTGCTACCGAGCTTACCATCAAACCAATGCCCAAACTGAGATCGAAAATTAGCTGGCGACTAGGTTTTGTCACTTCAAACCAAGGATGGCTCACCCGGAGATATCCTAATACCTCTCGCCCCATTTCTACCCGTTCGGTTACTTGCCGCAAGACAAGAGGAGCGGTTTCGATTTTGGATTTTAGAGGGACGATTTTAGATGGGTAATTGTCCTCTACTATTGCAGCAAGCACGGGGGCTTCGTCCCTCTGCTCCTCTGCCCACCTAACTACGCGCACAGTTTCCCCGGTACGGTTGAGATGGATGGGAATATTAAGAGGGAAGGAAAAAGTAGACCACAATAATTCGCCTGTCGGACTGAACCATTCCAAGTCAATGCGATCGTCTTCGACTGTGTCGGCATTGTCTGGAAAACTCGCTTCCAGATTGATGTGTAATTTACCATCCCCCGTACTATTGACTGGATCGATGACGAGCGATCGCACTACCACTTCCACCACATGGTTGAGCGTATCATCGACCCGTTCAATTAAAGTGCTGCGGACGTACATATAAACCCCCGTCGCAAACAGCAGCAGCACTACTGCTGTAACCGCTGTGTACCAAAGAGCTAAACGCCTGCGAGTCGCTTGAAACATGAAACTTAGGGGCTAGGGGTTAGGGGTTAGGGGTTAGGGGAAGAAAGGCGATCGCTCTTGAGTTTCACAAATAAGAAAGTAGGTGATGCCAGTGCGATCGCTATATTTTAATATAGCTGCGATTGCTCTGCGCTCAATGCCAATGTTTTAGCTGGAGATTCCTGGAATTTCTCTGGCATCTATTGTAGGAGTTAGTAGCAGGTGGTAGACTCTCCCCGATGACCAATCTGCCGAGGGTTGAAACACAGCCAAATCTAGTTTTTACAACTTTTTCCAAAGCTTTACCAAAACTCGATTGATTTTAACCGGATATTTAACAAACTGTTTGTAAAACAGAAGTAGGGAATCCAAACCAATCAAATATTTGCATCAAGCATTCTTGAGTAAATCGACGTGAAAAAATTCAGGTGATCGATATGTCTTCGCGCCACAACAAAAACAACTCTCCCTTAGTTCGCATTGTCTACTCTAAGGTCAAAGTTAACGGTAAACTAGAATTAGTGCCTATGGAGTTATATGCTGATGGTTCGGTCAAACGAGTTGTTTGAGCATGACCATAAGCCCTCCAAGGGCTATCTTTGCAGCAAATCAGTCTTGTAATATAGTCCGTTGGAAATCTGGGCGCTCATAGAGGAGCGAGGTACGCTATTGTTGCATAAAGTAGGGTGAGGAGAGACTGTGCAAAAACAGGTTGTAACTGAGGCACCCCAACGGTTTTCCGTGTTGGGACTCCCAGTTCATCTCTTAGATGATTATCCAGGCTGGCTGATAGAGCGGTTGCAGAGGCGTCTGGGCGGTCACGTAGTGACGCTAAATGCTGAAATGACCGTGCAGGCAGAGCAAAATGCTAACTTGGCTGATGCGATCGCCCAAGCCGAGTTGGTCATCCCCGATGGATCTGGAGTAGTTCTGTATTTGCGTTTCCAAGGCAAGCAAGTGCAGCGTTGTCCGGGTATTGAATTAGCAGAGTCTCTCTTGCGACAAGCTGGGCAAATGGGCAAATCATGGCCTGTAGTTTTCTACGGCGGCGCGCCCGGAGTGGCTCAGGAAGCAGCAGAAATGTGGCAGCGTAAAGTACCGGGGTTAGCGATCGCTCGCACCGATCACGGCTATCTCTCGCCCCAAGAAGAACAACAACTGCTACAAACCCTCCAAGATTTACAACCGCGCCTGATTTTAGTCGGTTTAGGCGTCCCCCGCCAAGAATTGTGGATCGCCCAAAACCGTCACCTTTGTCCCCAAGCCACTTGGATCGGCGTTGGTGGTAGTTTCGATATTTGGGCTGGTGTTAAATCTCGCGCTCCCGCTTGGTTCAGAAATAATCATTTAGAGTGGCTTTATCGTTTGTATCAAGAACCTTGGCGTTGGCGAAGAATGTTGGCGTTACCCCTATTCGCGTGGCGCGCTTTAATTCGCAATTAATCGCAGAGGCACGGCATAGAATAAATTTCGGTTGCTACCAAAGCTTTTGAAATGCCGTGCCCCTACTTGAGAATTACCAATTACCAAAAAAATGGGTTATATCATGTCCTTAAGATTACCCATAATCATCAGCCGGGACACGGCACTATTAACATTATCTGTTTGTCCGAAATATCTCTGATATCATGTCCGCTAGCTTAGGTTGTGTATAATTTTTGATGCTGTAGGGGCGGGTTTTACCAACCACTCTGGAAGATCGCGAGAAATTTTTTTAAACCCGCCCCGGCTACGCTACCGATGCTACCGGACATGATATGACGCCGTGTCCCTACGCAACGACTCTGTAAGGTTTTTTTATTATGGGCAATTCAAGGCACATCACATTAGCCCGTACCGGACATAATATAAAACCCATCCCTACAGAAATACACGAGCAATTACCAATTAGCAATTACCAATTAGCAATTACCAATTACCAATTAAGGATACAAACCTCGGTCGGTGAGTGCTTGGGCGACGCGACCGACGCCGATGGTGTAAGCTGCTAGCCGTAGCGATATTTGTCGCTGTTTCGATTGTTGGACGACTTTTTGATAGGCGTTGACCATCAATTGTTCCATTTCGCGGTTGACTCGTTCTTCATCCCAAAATAGATAGGAAAGTCCTTGTACCCATTCGAGGTAGCTGACGACGACGCCGCCAGCATTTGCCAAGATATCTGGCAGAATTGTGACGCCTCGGGCTTCTAATGCCAAATCGGCGGCTAAAGTTACCGGGCCATTTGCGGCTTCTACGACCATTTCTGCTTGTACGCGATCGCAATTTTCCTCGGTAATTTGATTTTCCAACGCCGCGGGAATCAAAACATCGCAGGGCAGCGCCAATAATTGGGCATTCGTAACGGGTAAGCTGCCAGGAAAACCAGCCAGACTGCGGCGATTCTGAGCATAATAAGCTTTCAAAGCTGGAATGTCCAAACCGGCGGGGGAATATATACCGCCGCGTCCATCAGAAACGGCTAAAATTTTTGCCCCAGCTTCGTGTAACAATAACGCCGCCGCGCCGCCGACATTGCCAAAACCTTGAATCACAATTTGTGCGCCTTTGACGGACTTGCCTTTTGTTGCCAGCGCTTCGCGGACAATAATCATCACGCCGCGTCCGGTTGCCATTTCCCTTCCCCTAGAACCCCCGATAGAAAGCGGTTTACCCGTTACGACTCCGGGTACGGCATGACCGACGTTCATCGAGTAAGTATCCATCATCCACGCCATTTCCCGCGCGGATGTGCCTACGTCTGGGGCGGGAATATCTACCGCTGGGCCGATGTCTTTAATTAATTCGCTGGTGTAACGGCGGGTAATGCGTTCTAATTCGCCGACGCTGTAGCGAGTCGGATCGAGCGCAATGCCACCTTTGCCACCGCCGTAGGGAATCCCCAGCAATGCACATTTCCAGGTCATCAACATTGCCAGCGCCGAAACTTCCCGCAGCGTTACAGATGGATGGTAACGAGTTCCACCTTTGTAGGGGCCAAGTATGTCGCTGTGCTGTACTCGGTGTCCTACTAAAACTTGCACTTCGCCGTTATCGAGTTTGACTGGAATGGAAACGGTGATGGCTTTGCGCGGATGGCTGAGAATTTCTATTACCCCTTGGTTGAGGTGTAATTCTTTCGCCGCTGCTTCCAGGTAGCTGCAAGCTTGGTCGAAAGGGCAAATGTGGGCAGGTGAAGCGGTTTCAAGCGATGGGAATGACGATAAAACCATAGATACTCCTGGCGATCGCTTTCTTTTGACTAATTGGATGTATATCCGTAGCCTAACTCGCGATCCCGAAGAAATCCTAAATTTGGTAAATTTCGTTACATTTTTTCCAAAGCAGTTGTGATATGAAGCGATCGCCTTAACAATTCGATACAGAGAGAGGGGGGAAAAGGGGGGAAAGGGGAAAAGGGGGAAAGGGGTAATTTGGGAAAAACTGGTGACTAAGAATAGATGTGTTCTTTACCATAAAAAATTGGTTTAAAGCCTCCCCCTTTGAGGGGGAAAGGAAACATTAATTTCTTAGTTCTCAATCCTATCTGAGAAACCGGGTTTCTGCTGCGATATTTAGTTCCATAAACGATTTTTTACAGAAACCCGGTTTCTTTCCGTAACTGTCAACTGTCAACTGTCAACTGTTTACCAATCTCGATCGTTTTCTGGTTTTCTATCTTCCTTAAACTGAGAAAAAATTCGGTATCCATCCAGATTTAAGCCGGAATTATTACCCTCAGCATTGACATTTGGCATCTGGACTAGATTGTATTCAACATCTTCAGTATAAATTGCCAATGTCACGTTTAAAATTTCTAAAAATTTAATCAACCATTGACATTGTTCTTCTGGATATTTTTCGTAGTATTGGATTGCGGCTGCCAAACAAGCTTCTAAATGCGATCGCACGTTCTTACAAATTAATACCAGTTTGACTAAAACAACAACTAAATTTAGTGCCTGTCCTTGGGTAAGTAATAGAATTAATAGCTCAGAAGGTTCTTTCTTGTTCTTGGTAATTAAATATTCTATGACTCGCTTACAAGTTCTCAATATTAAAGAATCATCCAAATTTTCTTCATCATAATTTTCATAAATTCTTTCTAATTGACCTGCCAGATTATGACTCAAAACATTAGCAAAACTTTCATTCCCAACATCAAATATTAAGTATTTTATTAAATTTTTTTTAAAATCTTTGTAGGTTATATTTTGATTTTGTTTGACAAAAATATGTGCCAGGTTTGTATAGCTAAATACGCCTCGTCTGAGTACAATTGCTTTCACCAAAGGTAATACTTCATCACCCAGTCCAGTGGGATTTTTAATCCGGCGGTTGCTGGCGACGGTAGACTGAGAACGAGCGGTGTACATGGCTAGTTCAAATTTAAACTGTTCTTTCAATTGCTGGGAGACTATTTTCGCAGCTTCCCGTTGTTCTAAGGGATTATTTCCATCTACATATTGAGGAACTAATAGATAAGAAGTAAAGCGATTTGTCCAATGTCCTTTGGTGTTATATTTAGCAATAAACAAATGAAGTTCTTGATAATCTTTGCTGTTAATAAAGTTGACAATCCATTTTTGCAAACATTCTAAAATTGGCGAATCAGCGCTTCGATTGATGTTATATTCACTGAAAATTCTAATTAGTTGATGAATTGCTTGATATTGGCGCGTCGCATACCAGTTGTTGATCAAAATATAGCAAGCTCGCTTGAGGGTATTCTTAAACTCTAATTCATCATTCCTCAATATAATTTGATATAGAGCTTGTAGGGCTGTTGAGTAACGACTTCCTACATAGTAAATAAATAGATTGCTAAATTCTTGCAGCACCTCCTCTGGATGGGACTTTTTAACAATATCTAATAAATACTCGTAAATAATACTTTGTTCGTTTTGAAGATTGTGCTGAGGCGTTTCCAGCTTAATCAATTTATCTATATTAGTAGCAGCATTATTCCGCTTATTATCTTGAATTTCAAGTGTCAAGGATCGCATCATTTTCCTCTATTTATGGATTCAGAAATTTGAGGTAAACCTGAATGGAATTAAGCGTTGTTTGCTATTTTTGAGCGAAAATTATTTTAACTGCACATATCCGTAAAACCGATCGCCCAAAGGGGTTATAAATACAGGATGGTTGGTCAACAAAAAGCCGTGCAAGCTAAATGTCAAACTATGCAGGTATGCATAACTATAAAGAAATGGGCGACCATCTTTACAGAGCCGCAGGTTATTGCTTGTATCGCATCCTCCAAAACCTTCTTTCAGATAAATTAGCACGTTAAAAATTGATTTGTAAAGATATTCTTAAATCAATTAAGTAACTTGCGGTTTTTACTTAAATCTACTTAACAAAAGTTACTGATAAATATGGGTGATCAAAAAAGGTTGATAAAAAAAGGGTCGGTTGATTAACCGACCCTTTTTTGAGTGATGGGGGCGGTGGGACTTGAACCCACACGACCTTTTACGGTCAACGGATTTTCATTCTCCCGCAACTTTCGCTGCTGCCAGTAGGCTTTGAGAATTGGACCCTCCCTTTACCCTCGACTTGACGTTAGGGTAGCTCCCGTCGGGCCTCTGCACCTTCCCTAGATTTTGGATTTGGGATGATGGATTGGCTGCCCAATCTAAAATCTAAAATCTAAAATCTGAAATTTTTGGGCTTGGCTCAGGATTGCCTTGTCTGTTGCCAGATTTAGGTTTCCCTGAGTTTGAGAGCGGTCACTTGACAGATTTCTCTATCAAGGCTCAGTTTTCTAAGTCCGTAGCGTCTACCATTCCGCCACGCCCCCTGACTGGTGAGCCAGTAACTGAAAGCTATGTCCGTCGAGCGACTTCCACAGCATAAGCAATCATAGCAAAAAGGTTGCGGTTTGGATCGCACTAACAAGAAAATTTTCTGGCGATCGCACGACAACGCTACCAGCAGATGGGTTTTGGCGCACAATTTCTGTAAAATGAGTGACAGCGTGCATCGGTAGCGATGCCGCATTTGAGGCAAGTCGCGCTTGTGAGTCGTTGCTGCTAGGAAACCTACTATGCTGATTGCACTGCTGTATCTGGTTTTGCTTGGAGCCTATCTCGTGGTTATTCCCTTGGTGTTGTATGGCTACATGCAACTACGCTGGTACGTCGCTAGCTCGTTTGAGCGCGGCTTTATGTACTTTCTGGTGTTCTTTTTCTTCCCAGGGTTGTTGCTGCTGGCTCCGTTTTTGAATTTTCGCCCCAAGCGGCGTCAAATCGAAGTCTAGCTTTTGTTTCCCGCCAATCTGGCATGACTTGCCCGGTTGGCGTCAGCGAGTCTCTCACTAATTGCAAATGCGAAGAATTGACGTTATCGGTATTGGCATCGGCCTCTTTGTCGCTGGTGGTTTGGCTTACTGGGTTTTGCAAGCTGCTGGACTCGATAGCCAAAATGCAGGCATCTGGAGCCAGTTTTTGTTAATTGGTGGGTTAATTGGTTGGTTGCTGACTTACCTGTATCGCGCTGGGACAAAGCAGATGACCTATGCTCAGCAACTGAAGGACTATGAGGACGCAGTGTTACAAAAGCGTTTGGAAGAACTTACTCCCGAAGAATTGGCGCAACTTCAAGCCGAGGTTGAAAAAGAAAAAACTAATTAATGGTAATGGGTAATTTTAGATTTTAGATTTTAGATGGCAGATTTTAGATTTAACTTCAAATCTGCATTCAGCAATCTGCGATCGCCAAGCGCAAACAACCTCAAGGACAGGCGTCTAACGATCAATTACCCATTACCAGAAAAAATGGGTTCGATGCCTCCCCCTTTTAATAGGGAAAGAGGGAAAAGGGGGAAAAGGGGAAAGGGGGAAAAAGAGGGAATTAGGGACACTGGGGGAAAAAGAGGGGAAAAGAGTCGGTGATGGAAATAGCAACAAAGGAAAATAAAAGCTTTCCCCTTTTCCCCTTTCCCCCTTTCCCCCTTCAAGGTCAACTGTCCACTGTCAACTGTCAACTGTCCACTGTCAACTGTTATCAAATGACTTTAATTTCCGATCGTTTCGCTGCTTTACGCTCTTCTTCTCAGTGTGCTTTGATTCCTTTTATCACTGCTGGCGACCCAGATTTAGAGACTACCGCTAAAGCTTTACAAGTTTTGGATCGAAGCGGTGCCGATATAATTGAACTTGGGGTTCCTTATTCTGACCCGTTAGCCGATGGCCCGGTGATTCAAGCGGCGGCTACAAGAGCTTTGCAAAAGGGTACTAATTTAGATGCGGTGTTGGAGATGGTTTCTGGGATTGCGCCGACAATGCGATCGCCTATCATCCTCTTTACCTATTACAACCCTATCCTCAATCGCGGCATCGATACTTTCCTGCAACAACTCTCAAAATCTGGCGTCAGCGGTTTAGTCGTCCCCGATTTACCTTTGGAAGAATCTGAAGTTTTGCTGAAGCCAGCCGCAGAAATGGGGATTGATGTGGTACTATTAGTCGCTCCGACGAGTTCGGCGGAAAGGATAGAAGCGATCGCGCAAAAATCCCAAGGCTTTATTTATCTAGTCAGCGTTACGGGCGTGACGGGAATACGTAACCAAATGGAAAGTCGCGTCCAAGATATCCTCAAACAAATGCGCCACATCACGGATAAACCAATAGGAGTTGGGTTTGGGATATCTCAACCAGAACACGCGCAACAGGTGAGAGAATGGGGCGCAGATGCAGCAATTGTGGGCAGTGCGTTTGTCAAGAGATTAGCAGATGGAACGCCCCAGGAAGGATTGGATGCGATCGCGCAATTTTGCTCTAGCCTTAAAGCAGCGATTGTCTAGTTTGTGAGGAGAAACCCGGTTTCTCAAATAATACCTTCGCCGATGTTCTGAAACGCCCCCCAGGCTAAAGCCTGGGGCTACACAAACAAAGCCCGCCTACGCGGGCTTTCAGAATTTAAGCCCGCCTGCGCGGGCTTTGTTTGTATAGCGACTAAAGCCTGGGGCTACACAAACAAAGCCCGCCTACGCGGGCTTTCAGAATTTAA
>CAYXCW010000042.1:0-5293 GCA_964463555.1 uncultured bacterium | reverse complement strand
GCCCGCGCAGGCGGGCTTTGTTTGTATAGCGACACCCTTAAGGGTGTCGAATGCAAGGCGAAGGTATTGTTCAAGAAACCGGGTTTCTAACAACTCTTGCGACTTCTTGAATTAAGATCGAAGCAGAAACTATTTTTTAATCGGTCTGTAGGCAAGCAATTGATTAGCTGCCTACAGATTTTTTGTTCAGTTATGCTTTGGAAGATTCTACTACTACCGTAGCTTTACGACGGTTGCGGCGCAGGAATGAAGCCCCACCAATCGCACCAAAAACTAACAAGCTTAATGCCGTATCAGACTCAGGAACGGATTTCAAAAGATAAGAACGGGTGCCTGTGCGCGAAACTCCTTGGGCATCGACGTAACTGTAAGTACCGTAGGCGACAACATCCCCCCACTTATTAATACCCGTGGCGCGAGTCAGGGATACATTGGAACCACCGACTAACAAACTATCGGTCAATAAACTATTCAGGTCAGCTATCATACCATTGCTCCAAATCGAGGCACGATCTTGATTGCTACTATTCCTGGAATAGCCAACAACTTTACCGTCGTTATTGATACTGACGGCATCGCCTACTGTACCGCCTAAGCTATCCAAGAGAGTAAAGACATTGTTTTGCCACAAGAATGCAGAACTGGTAGCAGTTGCGCCCGAACCAGTTGTTAGTTGACCAACGATTTGACCAGATTTATTGATGTCTCTGGCAACGCTTTGAGTAGCGCCATTCGTGCCTAAATTTGTCAGCACGTAATTACCATTAGCATCCTTTTGCCAGAGTGCTGCACTATTGACGGTTGTATTATTTTGCACGCCATCGCCGTCTACCGAACCGACAATTTGACCTTTGTCGTTAAGTGCCAAAGCTTGATTGCGATCGCCTCCAATTCCAGGCAAGATTGTGTTGGTGTTGCTGCCACCTTCGCGGGCGATCGCATTCTGCCGTCCTGGCGCGAAGATGTGGTAGCCTGCGATTTGGTCAACGTTGTTGGTATCGATGAAATAGCTTTCAACTCCACCAAATTCTTCTACTCTCAAGCTATAACCACCGCTACCATTAGGTGTCCATTTCATCGCCCGATCTGTAGCACCGGGCAATTCATCACCCGCACCTACAATGATGCCGTTATTGTTGATCGAGCGCGCTAACCCACCCCGACCGGGCATTGTCACGCTTTGTCCATCATTGGGACCGCCAATTTTGAGTCCGGTCAAGGGCAATGCCGTCAGAGTACCGTTGTCCCAAATATAACTAGCGTTCGACGAAACGCCAGCGGCATTGACGACATTATACCGACCGACAGCTTGTCCCAAATCGTTGAGGGCATTAACAGTAATAGTTGTGCTGGTCGGATCTAGACTTCCCAGGTCAATCGCCTGGTACCTGCTAAATGAGGCAGCGATCGCACTCGTTGATTGAGCGATTCCAACACTAGCTGCAACTGATAATGCCAAACCAATCCGACCAAAATTGAACTGAATCATTTTCAACCTTTCCCCTTTTGCACTCTCTCTAAGTGCTTTTTCTGACTTTGAATCAGGGTTTTTACCAGAATTTCGCAAATTCTATACAAATTTGTATCGGGTTATCTGCGTATTTCTCTGTAGTTCCCCATGCATCTAAGACTAAAGTTACTTAAAAATATTTGCAATAAGCTCGATGATTATTTCATCAAAAATACATACAACTAACCCTGTTTTTTGCTAGCTATGGTGATAAGTAAAGCTTATTTTTTTGATATGCCCTACAGGGTGAGGCTTTCACATGTATTTTTGCTCGAAGTTATTGCCGAAGTAGGGGTTTTCCACCATGTACGTCAGAGCCACCAATCCAGCCACTTCACCAAAACTTCATAAACTAACTTAATCACAAGCAGATCGTTGCTGCTGTTTTGTCAATAGCTATAACTATCTATGGGTAACGGTTTCAGCCCAATTGCCCTTGGGGCAATTAGCTCAAAGAAAGCGCCAATGAGGAGCTGGTGAGTTTATTAAGATTTCATAAAGATATTTTAGGACTTCCTGGGACTTATTGCGAATACAACCAACTACTTATTGCAACTACGGTCAGTTGAGGGAGATCGGTATAGCTGTTAGGTTAGGTATGTGACTGATGTAGAACTTACGCAGAACTGTAGCAATCTTAATCAAAACTTTATATTGACCTAGCGCGATCGCACAAATTTGGTAATTGGTAATTGGTAATTGGTAATTGGTAATTGGTAATTGGATTCACTTGACAATTACCTATTACCATTAATACGCTTTAACACAATTGGCATTGCAGATAATATCGCCAATGCCGCTAAAGCGCCTACTAATTGCCAAGGGGGGCCACCATTTAATGCTTGAATTCCGCCTTGTCCCAGCCAATTATAGGCAAAACTTCCGGGGATAATGCCAATCGCAGTTGCCAGGATATAAGTTGGTAATTTAATTGGCGTTAAACCCAACAAATAGTTAACCGCGTTGAAGGGAAACACGGGTGCGAGGCGAATCGAAAGCGCGAACCAAAAGCCATCTTGTTCGATTCCTTGGCTTAATTGCCGCAAGCGATCGCCTTTCTCAAATTGCCTTTTAGCCCAGTCAAAAGCCACAAATCTCGCGACTAAAAAAGCACCAGTTGCCCCTAGCGTTGCGCCGATAACCGTCCACAACGTGCCTAAAAATGGCCCAAACAACGCTCCCGAAGATAGAGTTAAAATCGTTCCCGGAATGCCGAATACAGTGGCAATAAAATAGATGCCGATATATCCCAAAGGGGCAAAAACACCTAACTGTGTTTTGAGTAATTGCAGGTTTTCCGGTCGAATCCAAGAACCTGCTGGCGTGAGTTTAAATAGGATAACCGCATCGACGAGGATAAATAGCCCCAAAGCCAAACGCACCCAGGAATATTTGTTTTTGGGTTTTGGCTGATTTTCGCTTGGTAAGTTTGGGTTGTTCATAGCTTTTTCAACAGCTTTTCTCTTCTCTGGATCGTTCTCTGTGCCTCTGCGGTATGCGCTGGCGCGCACGCTACGCGAACGTTAAATATCAGCCTGCCTTGGTAAGGGGGGGCGATTTTGTGGTATAATTAATCATCATTGTAATTCACCATTATACAAATTATCCTCATGTCTGGAGATTTATTAAGCACATTTCAAGAAGCTTATAGAAATTTGGAACTTTTGCCACTTTTGGAGCAAAAAGATCTAGATAGATTTCGCGTCGATTATGGGAACGAAATTATTGAAGAATTAGAGCAACTGGTTGAAGATAGTCCTTCCGGAGATGGCAAGATTATCTTTACCGGACATCGCGGTAGTGGGAAGTCTACTTTACTGGCTGAATTTTCGCGCCGGTGCGTTGACAAATATTTTGTGGTTTTCTTCTCCATCTCAGACACTATTGAAATGTCTGATGTGAATCATATCAATATTTTGTTTGCTATTGCCGTTAATTTAATGACTGAGGCTGAGAAACACCAAGTTCAGATTCGCGAATCTACTAAAAAGGCTTTGTATAAGTGGTTTGCAACTAAAACGAAGATCGAAGAAGAAAAAATTGAAGCAGAAACATCCGTTGGGTTTGATTTATTTAAAATTATTAGCGGTAAGCTGAAAGCCGATGCGGTAGTGCGTCAGGAAATTAAGCAGGAATTTGAAAGAAAAATTTCCGAATTGGTGGCGCGAATTAATGAAATTGCAGCGTCGATATACGTTGCTAGTAAAAAAGAGATTTTGGTAATTATCGATGATTTGGATAAACTGGAGTTAGGGCGAGTTAACGATATTTATCGAGATAATATTAAAGCATTGTGTCAGCCAAATTTTCGAGTAATTTATACGGTTCCGATTGCGGTTTTGCGGGATAAGTTTCTTAGACCTTTGATTGAGACGGAAACTAACGATCAAATTGTGACTATGCCCGTAATCAAGTTATTTAAAAAAGGAGAAAATCGTCTCCCTAATGCAGTGCCTCTGGTTGAAGCAACGGATATTTTGTGTCAAATTTTAACGAAAAGGATTTCGAGTCAATTATTAGAAACGCAGACGGCAGAACAAATTGTGATAATGAGTGGTGGATTGTTGCGAGAATTAATTCGGATTGCTAATGAATGCTGTCGCATTTGTTTGCGCTCGGTGAGGCGACAACCGCATCAAACCGATTTAAAAATTAATGACGAAATTCTCAACCAAGCTGTTAATAATATCCGCAATGATTTTGCGATGAATTTGGGAAAGGTGGATTATGGAATTTTGCAAGAAGTTTATCACCAATTTGCTCCCAACGATCCCAGGCAGACAGAGTTTTTAGATTTGCTGCACGGGCTATCGGTTTTAGAGTATAGCGCTAGTAACGAGCGGATTTGGTACGATGTTCACCCCATTGTAGTCGAGTTATTGAAAGAGCAGGGGTTGATATGATTAATCCAGATAACGCAGATATTGAAAGTGAAAATCGGGATAATTATGACGATTTGGTAGGAACGATTGAAGCAAGTCAGGGAATCTTAGCTTTACTGATTGCTGTCTGCGATAATAGCGATTTTCGCGACGAGATTATTAACCGTTATGAAGCAGAATTACAGCCAGAAATTCGTCCCTATCGGCTGAAATTAGCGCGGGGCGAACCGAGTCTTAGGGCTGCTATTGCTGAAGTGGTGAAACAGGATGAATATCTCCAGCAAGGTGGCAAAGCGGTTTTGACGGTGACGGGGACAGAACAACTTTTCTTTCTGAAATTGGGGGCTGAACGTTCGGAACAGGAAATATTTTTCGGTTACTTACAATGGACGCGGGAAGGGTTGCGCGAGTTTCCCTATCCGATTGTACTTTGGGTGACGCAGCAAATGCTGGTTAATTTGAGTAAAAAAGCACCCGATTTTTGGAGTTGGCGGAAGGGTGTATTTCGGTTTCAGTCGCGCAAGGTAGGAGTCGTTCCTAGTAGAGAGATTGAAGATTTTCATCCGTTTCTGAAGGAAGATTTGCCTGTTGAGGATGAGTCTTATTTGCTGCCTTTAGAAGACTTGCAACAATTGATTCAACAAATTGAACGAGAACGCGGTACGAAAGACCCTATTTTGGCGAGTTTGTATGCCAGTATGGGAAAAATTTATTACAACAGATTGCAAGAGGGGAAGGATTTAGGCTATCAGAGAGAACAAGCACTGGCAATTGAGTATTTTAGCAAGGCGATTGAGTTAGAAAAAGAGCTAGGTTTGGAAGCAGATTTAGCGACAAATCTCAATTATCTGGCATTACTCTACAAATCTCAAGGAAGGTACAGCGAAGCGGAACCCTTGTA
>CAYXCW010000041.1:39409-56994 GCA_964463555.1 uncultured bacterium | reverse complement strand
CTCCCTTGTCTCCCTTGTCTCCCTTGTCTCCCTTGTCCCCCTTGTCTCCCTTGTCCCCCTTGTCTGCCCATCTGCTCAATTGCGTAACATTTTTGTGTAGTATTTTTAAGGGTCGATCCCAGGATCGATCCAGCGAAACTCTGCGTCCAGTCCTAATTACCGACTTACTAAATAGTTATATAATGTTTGGTCTCATCGGTCACTTAACCAGTTTAGAACATGCCCAATCCGTAGCCAGAGATTTGGGTTTCCCGGAATATGCCGACCAAGGGCTGGATTTTTGGTGTTCTGCCCCACCGCAAATCGTCGATGATATTACCGTCACCAGCGCGACGGGTCAAAAAATCCAAGGGCGATATGTAGAATCATGCTTTTTGCCCGAAATGCTGGCAAATCGACGGATTAAAGCCGCAACGCGCAAAATTGTGAACGCTATGGCGCTGGCGCAAAAAAACGACATTCATATTACCGCATTGGGTGGTTTTTCTTCGATTATTTTCGAGAATTTCAACCTCAATCAAGTTACCGAAGTTCGCAATACCAAACTAGAATTTGAACGCTTCACGACGGGGAATACCCACACCGCCTATGTAATTTGTCGGCAAGTCGAAGAAGCGTCGAAAAAGTTAGGGATTGAATTGTCAAAAGCGACGGTAGCAATTTGCGGTGCCACGGGTGATATCGGCAGTGCGGTTTGTCGCTGGTTAAATACTCGTACCGATGTAGCAGAATTGTTGTTAATTGCCCGCGACAAAGATAGACTGCAAGCGTTGCAGGACGAATTGGGACGGGGCAAAATTTTGGGATTGGAAGAAGCCCTACCTTTAGCAGATATTGTAGTTTGGGTTGCCAGTATGCCCAAAGGTGTGGAAATTGACCCCACAACTTTGAAGCAACCTTGTCTGTTAATTGATGGTGGATACCCCAAGAATCTGGGAACTAAAGTTCAGCATCCGGGCGTTTATGTCCTCAATGGCGGAATTGTAGAACACTCGCTGGATATTGACTGGAAAATTATGCAAATCGTCAATATGGACGTGCCAGAACGTCAGTTATTTGCATGTTTTGCTGAAGCGATGCTGCTGGAATTTGAACAATGGCACGACAGCTTTTCTTGGGGAAGGAATCAGATTAGCGTGGCAAAGATGGAACAAATGGGTGAGTGGTCGGTTAAACACGGCTTCACGCCCTTGCTGACATTTTAGTAGCTAATGGTGCGTTACACTTCGTTAACGCACCCTACAATGTTTTATGTTCGCCCATGCCGTCGCAAATACGGCGATCGCGCGGGGTAATATGGGGATGATGATGGATGCGATCGCGCAAAACCTGACATCCCTGAACTAAAATTTCCTCTAAGTTCAAATTCCACAGAATCACCTTACCATCAGCACCAACACTTGCTAGCATCTGACCATCGGGACTAAAATTAACGCTTTTAACTTCTGCTTGGTGATGCTTTAAACTTTTGATTAAAGTGCCATCAACGTGCCAAACTCTCACCATTTTATCGTTACTTCCCGATGCGAGGGTTTGACCATCCGGACTAAAGCTAATGCTATTCACCGGACTTTTATGCCTTAAAATACCGAGCAAAATCCCGCTAACAGTCCAAAGTTTTACCGTGCCATCAACACTTGCAGAAGCAAGCGTTTGATTATCCGGACTGAACTTAATATCGGTGATTTCACCTTGATGTTCCTGCAAAATTTTAAAGTTTATATTTTGACTTAAACTAGCAAGCTTCTGACTATCTGAAGTGAACTTTATCCAGGTAGGTTGATTAATTTTATCCGGTAATTGCTGGGGTTCTTTAAAAGAGTAAACAGTTTGATTCAGTGACATGACAATTCGCATTTTAGTATCGGCATTTATGCCAATGCCCCATAAGTTTTTGAATCTTCTACCCGCTCGAATGCTTTGGATTAAAGCATCCAACTTTTGATTGGATTCAAACAAAGACTGGGAATATAAACTTAAGGCATTCAGTTCTTTATTTCTGGCATCTATAAACGATTTGAGCCAAATTAATTCAATTATTAAGGCGAAAAACAACCCCAAAACGATGAAAGCGCGGATATTTAGCGCGAATCTTAATTTTCGTTCGTGCTGAAGTTTGGCTTCAGTTAATTTGCGTTTTTCTTTTTCTTGGCTCAGTTGTGTGAGCAAGTCTTTTTCTCGATTTAGGCGTTCAATTTCAGCACGATCTTGGGTTTCTATTTTGCGGAGTTCGGCTAATTCAGCTTCTTGAGCAGCAGCTAAAAACTGATAATCTTGATGGCTTAAACTTTTACCCGTCGCCCAAGCGAGGGCATCTTGCAGAGCTTGTCCTCGCAATAATCTTGATTCATCTTGACACTGAGAAGCTAACCAGGCATTTAAACATTCAGCATAGGGGCGCAAATCTAAAAATATTTTCTCTACCCAATTTAGGTTAAAAATAGATTCGTAGATGCGATTGTATACTTTTAATTTTCCTGCATGACTAACGACTAATCCAGATAATCTTAATTGGGTTTGTTCGGGAGTATCGTCGGCGGGGATTTCTCCTTGTTGGAGGATTTTGTGATATAGTCCTAGTAACCTGCCAGCAGATTGGGGGTTTTTGGTGATGCGATCGCGTATCGTTTTAATATGCGCCGGTTCATCATGAGATTCCCAATTTTCGATAATCTGGGATTTTACTAATGGGGTAACGGGTAATTGGTAATTGGTAATGGATGTAGATAATTTTGTAGGTAGGAATTCAGTATTTTGAACTACTAATTTACAAAGTTTTTGGGTCAAAAAAGGCTGTCCTCCCGTCCATGCCAAAATTTCTTTTAAAGTTTCTTCTGGGCGATTAACTTTTCCCTCGAATCCTTTTAATAAAGGTTGAGCTTCCTGAAATCGAAACCCATGCAATTCTATCGCACGACCAATATTAAATGGCGTGCGAGTGGGATCGGAAATTAGATCGGAAGGCGTCGCCACTCCCAAAAGTGCAAACGTGAGACGCTGATAATCTGGTTTTTGAGCGCGTTTGTTATGGCAAGATCGAATCAGGGCGAAAAAGTCATCTAGAGGTTCTTTAAAGCTGAGAACGCTATCAATTTCATCGATAAAAATAACGATTTTTTGAGAAACCTTGACAAGCAGCACTTCTTCTATTAATTCGCCCAAGCGTTGGACTGGGGGAATGAGTTCTCTGTCTTTCCACCAAGTCATAAATTCGATTGGGTTAAATAGCTCAAAACCGCACAATATTTTGTAGGCAACGCCGCCATACCATTTATCTAAAGAAACCTGCTGGTTACCAATTGCTGAAAGGTCGATAGTCGTGCAGGCAATTCCTTCAGATTTGAGCCGTTGCATCGTTCGTACCAACAAGCTTGACTTTCCCATTTGGCGGGAATTTAAGACATAGCAAAATTCCCCAGCTTTTAGTCCTTCATAGAGATCGTTATCAGCTTGTCGGATCGCATAAGTGGGTGCATCCTTGGGTAAACTGCCGCCAATTTGATATTGATAGTTTGTCATTGTGCTGAGATTACTAACTCCATTTTTGTGGGGGCATATTGAGAAATTTACGGATGAGATTAACTGCATTTAACTTGTCATTGATGGAGCGCAAACCTAAGTTGAGAAGGATGCGATCGCCCGATTTAAGAAACAGCGCAATCTGACAGTTAGCGTTGCGATCTGGATTCCAGCCAACGGCTTCGACTTGGACATCTATAATATGAGCTAAAGGGTGCCAAATAACTTGAGTATTCAGCAAACTGCGTCGCTTAATCGTGAATCCATTATAGTCCCGATCAAAATGACAGATAACAACTCGTCCGGCAAAAATCAGCAGGGCAATACTAGCCACAATATTCAAGGCAAGGAATAAAGGTATCCACCAAAGATAGAACATCCAAGAAAGTTGTAGGTAAATAATCAGAACTAGCAACAAGTTACCGACAATCCAACCACCTGTAGCCATCCAAAGTGAATAAGGTCGATAGCGTAATTTTAGTTGAGTTTTTGTTTGTTCTAAAATTACCATTTTTTTACTTTCCAACTAATGATTAGGGGTAGGTTGTGTTGAGGTACGGAACTCAACATCAGCGATCGCGATCGCCCAGAAATAAATTTCTGGCTTAAAGCTAAAACCCGTTAAAACGGGTTGTTAATTAAATCTATTATTTACGCCTTTTAGTGTCGGAACTCCTTTGAGAAACGAACCACTTAACAGCAGTACTGTCTGGGTATCTAACTCACCCGTTACCTTCACACCTACCGATTTTTGAAACCGCCGAATTGCCGAAGCTAACTCTGGTTTAGTGTTAACGGTTTCGCCTATCTGCTGAAGATAAAGCAGGGCTATTTCGCGGGTAAGTGAAATATCTTGAGGTCGGAAAATTGGCAAATATTGTCCGCCGCCAAATTGCTCAAACCGCGCGCGACGGATGCGGTAAATTCTCCCCCAACTTGGGTCGCCAACGATGGCAAAATTGTCATTTAAACCTATCAATGCTACCGCATGAGGTAGCCTAAAAATACCGCTTCCCGACCAATATCCCAACACACCAGGGCGGTTTATCTGCTGCATTTGCTCCCAATTTGCATCTAATTCTATTCCATCCATTCCCATAGCGCGAGTTGCGACCAAAAGTTGCGGCATCGATGTTCCTAACCGGGTGGTTCCTGCTAGCTTTGCCACGCTTGATTCAGTTGCTTCTATTCCCCAAAGTCGCAATACCGTTGCTAAGGCAGAGGGGCCACAACTACTATTAGAAGTTTGTCTAAATACGCCATTTGGCTGAAGGTTATCTTCTAAATTTGCGTGAATTGGTGCTAAAAAATAAGCTTCCGCTGCCTGAAATCCACCCAATCCTAATAATCCAATCAGCACAACAGCGACGACTTGGACGCGGGCAGTATACCAGCTAATTGCGAAACCAATGCCGCAGATAAATACTAGCAATAAACGCAAGATTGTCCAGGTAATTTTTAGACTGTAAACGCGCCATTCAAAGGGTAAAGCTGACATTTCAGGAACAAAACGAGCGAGTAATATTAAACCGATGTACAGACCTAGAAAGACTATTGCCAGGTAGTTTTTGCCTTGAAAAATGTCGTTGGCGTTAACTCCTTTCCGTGCTAAGGAGCGTCCTAGTCGCAGTCCGGAGAATAACAGCAATGAGGATAAAATTGTAGCGATCGCTATCTCCTGTCCCATCTTTCTTTACACCACTTGGGTTATAGTGTTCACCAATACTATGATAATTTCGGGGAACATATTTGAGCGGTTAGAACATTTTGCCAGCCATAAAATAGTATGCGATCGCCACCACAGGATAAGAAGCTACCTGCATCGACATCACAGTAGCAGCGAGGCTGGGACGTTTGTCTTTGAGGAGTCTGGCGATCGCATAACCTTTCATCACAAATCCAAAGATAAATCCAATCAGCAATAACCCCGCTGTCGCTGCATAAAGATAAGTAACTCCTGCCGAAATCGTCATAGCTCCCATGAGAAATACCTGGGCAACTCCCATGCCAACAAACAGCAGATAAACTAAAAATGCAAACATCCCTTTGCTCAGGTTTTTTAAGAAACCTACCCGCTGACAAAAATAGAGGCACATCGCAGCAGAAATCGCCCCACCAATTACCGCTACGGGAAAAACTATAACAAAAAATATGTTACTGAATAAGCTAGCTATCAGGTAAAAAATATTGCCTGCTACAGCTAATCCACAGGCTTTGTTGTAAGGAATTGATTCTATTTTATGCAGAATAAAAGCTTCGATGCTGATGATTGCTAGGAGAGGGATGCCATAGCTAGAAATTGATGTGGCTGCGGGAAGAAAGAAAACATTGGCGGCAAATAACGCCCCTTTGGGGAGGCCACAAGCTATTGCTGGTAAAGCAAGAATCAGTAGTAAAAAAACAGCGCCTAATGTAACTTTGATGAAGGATTGCCAGTTTTTCAGAGAAATAGATCGGCGCGATTTGTAAGTTGCAAGTTCGCGATCTTTATAGACGAAGATAGAAGAATTGGAATTGGGATTAAGTTGCATGGTTATTCTCCTGGGTTGAGCGTTCTACATTTATATATATCTGACGCGGTTTGACTTATGCTGGCAGGAATAGGAATCGCCTGTCAAAAATTTCACAGTTTTTTACCTCTGGTTTCTGAACACTAAATCATAACCAAAGCATGGGAAAACTCAGTTGTGAATCAATTAAGGGCAATCTCTTCACCTCCTGTCCAAATCCTTGCTTGTCTCTATTAAGACAGGTTGATATCTGAGAACTCGACTGACTTTATCGAGATTTCATCGACTTCTCATCGACTTATTCGGAATAAGGCTAAAAACCCAGAAGCCGGGTTTCTTCACGAAACCCGGCTTCTAAGCAAAAAAGCCCCCCTTGGCAAGGGGGGTTGGGGGGATACCCCTTAAGCCCCCCTTGGCAAGGGGGGTTGGGGGGATACCCCTTAAGCCCCCCTTGGCAAGGGGGGTTGGGGAGATCCCCCTTCTTAAGCCCCCCTTGGCAAGGGGGGTTGGGGGGGATCGATGCGTAATGCCGTTTTCCCATGAATGCCAAACACTTGGGGCTTCGCGGGTTTAGTTAAATTGTTTATTTAAAGCATTGGTTATTGGTAAAACCCGCCCCTACAATCCGGACATTTTGATGTGTAGCATTACTCACATCTTGCACCTACGCGATAAACAGCCCCCAAATCAATTCCGGGCTGAAAGCTTAAGTTAGCTAAAGCTAACTTTCATCAAGTTTTTAACCCGTTTTAACGGGTTTTAGCTTTCAGCCAGAAATTTATTTCTGGGCTGGTGCAAGATATGAGATTACCAAGGGAAATTGGTATAAATCCTGTTAACTCACTTGGGAAGAAGCTTGTTGTATTTGCTGCATTTCGAGGCGAATTTGGCGCACAGCTTCTTGATTACCGGCTTTTTGGAATAAAACTATAGCTGCTTCATAGGATTCAATTGCCTTGTTCTTTTGATTCAGATAATTGTAAGTAGCAGCGATTAAATAAACGGTTACAGCTTGATTTCCAGGTTCGTCTATTTTTTCCTGAATGGCTAACGCTTGCTGGAAAAAGCCTATGGCTGAATCAAACTGATTGCGAGTGAAATAAATTCGTCCGATGTTTCTCAAAACAATTGCTTCGCTGCGGGCAACTTTCAGTTCTCGGAAAATTGCCAAAGATTGCTGATGGGTTTGCAACGCTCGATCGTATTGTTCCTGATATCTGTAAACAATTCCTTGGTAATCTAAAAAGGCAGCTTCTGATGAGCGATCGCGCAATTCTCGACTAATCGCGATCGCATCGTCGTAAGCCTGTATGGCTTTGCTATACTCTTTTAATCCTTCGTAAGCCTGGGCCAGCTTCTCCAACGCCGCCATTTCCCCCTTGCGATCGCCTATTCCCCGCAGGATGCCCAAAACCTCCTGGAAGGTTTGCGATGCTTCTAAATATTGGCCTTGTTCGTTCTGTCGCAATCCCTTTTGATATAATTCGATTGCCGCATCGCGGTTGTTTTGACTGATTTGGGTTTGTGCGATCGCCAAATTCTCAGGCGTGGCGGCAAAAACGGGTTGACTCAGGGATACAAACAAGGTCAAGGGAATCAGACTCAGGTGTTTTAAATTCAAAAACATGGTTAATACCTCTGCTTGACTTGGTAGTTAATGGTTTGTACCTTCTAATCTTTCATATGTCTGGGCAAAAGCGACTTATGCAGTTTTGCACCCCAGTGTAGGAGGATGTCACAATTATGGCTATGTGTTTGCCATTTAGCTGCAATGCCGCGATCGCTTAAAATCCATCCCCAATATATCCCCACTGTCAAATCCTCTTTACTCCGAAACGGCTTTCCCAGCCAAAAAATCCTGGCGGAGGACTTAGGCATCGCTCAATCTACCGTCAGCAACTTTCTCAACGGCAAACCCGTAGATTACGCCAATTTCCTGGAGATTTGCCAAGCTTTGGGGCAAGAGTGGCGCAATATCGCCGATTTATCCGATAACCTGCCCCAAAACGAAGTATCGGACTTTAAAGCCACAATTTTAATTAACCATCACCCAGAATGCGATCGCCTCGCCATCCAATTGCAGCAAACTTTGACTGCCGCAGGTCACAATGTAGAAATGCAGGCAAAATCTCTACATTACAGCGATTATTTTTTGCTGCTATTATCAAAAGCAACTGCTATCAGCGAAATAATTTTAGAAACAGTGCAACTCGCGAGAGAATTGCATCTCAACACTCCCCAAAAACCAGCTATTTTACCCATCTGCCTAGATTTACCTTGGGAATATAATCTACCCTTCGATTTACTGGAACTTTTACAAGGAATTCAACCTTGGAAGTGGGATTGTACCAAAGATATTTCACCCCTAGCCTCAGAAATTTTAAAGCTGATTCAAGAAAGTCGCACTTGCTTACCTTCTGACCATGAATTAGCTATATCCTGGAAAAACATTACTTCAGAAAGGCTAGAAGCAGAATTACCAATGCCCAATGCCTCACCAGAATTACCAGAAGGGCAAGTTGAATTAGCTTCTCGCTTTTATATCGAACGTAGTCCCATCGAAGCCCGCTGCTATGAAACAATTGTTCAACCTGGTGCTTTGATCCGGATTAAAGCCCCTAGACAGATGGGTAAAACGTCCCTAATGTCAAGGATTTTGCATCGCGCCGAAGCGCAAGGATCGAGAGCGATCGCTCTCAATTTCCAACTAGCGAGTAAGCGAATATTCAACAATTTAGACACATTTTTACAGTGGTTTTGTGCTGGAGTCGGTCTAGCTTTGGGACAACTTGAGCCATTATCCAACTGTTGGCAGCTAGCCGATATTATTGGCAGCAATTTGTGTTGTAAAGCTTATTTTGAACAGTATTTACTATCAGAAAATTTGCCGCCATTGACTTTAGCTTTAGATGAAGTAGATCGTATCTTTGAATTTCCCGAAATCGCCGATGATTTTTTAGGATTGTTGCGAGCGTTGCACGAAGAGTCAAAGCGCTGCGACAAATGGAAAAAGTTTCGGTTAATTGTAGTTCACTCGACGGAAGTTTATATCCCTATAGATATGAATAAATCCCCGTTTAATGTGGGATTGCCGATAGAATTACCAGAATTTAACCAAGAGCAATTGCAAGAATTAGCAAGGCGACATGGACTTGATTGGAATCAAAATAAAGTCGAACAATTAATGGATTTAGTGGGAGGACATCCTTTCTTAGTTCGACTGGCAATGTATCATATTGCCCGTGGGGATATTACCCTCGATCGATTAGTGCAAGAATCGGCTACAGAAGCTGGAATTTACAGCGACAACCTGCGACGGCATCTGTGGAATTTAGACAAATATCCAGACATAAAATTGGCGTTTGCACAGGTAGTAACGGCTGCAAAAAGCGTGCGATTGCCTTCAGAACAGGCATTTAAATTAAACAGTATGGGCTTGGTAAAATTGGATGGTAATGATTGTATTCCCAGGTGTAAATTGTATCGAGAATATTTTAGCGATCGCCTTTTAACAGTGGACAGTGGACAGTTGACAGTTGACAGTTGAATTTTGTATGTAATCTGACCTGTAAGTTTAATGATACCAAAAGAATCTAGAGACGGTTATGCGATCGCTCCTCACCCCTAAAGCTTGAGTATAGATTAGTAGCGATCGCTTGTTTAAAACAGGGATTTTTCAACTAACTTATCGGTTGTTTTGCTAGATTTGAACGATAATTAAGCTCTCTAAACTCCTTAGTTTCGCTGATTAATTCTGACTTGTTACTGTGCTTGAGTTCCCAAACCTTAAGCAAAATCAGATATTCATAAAATGCCTGCAAGGTACACCAAGCAAATCCAGCTTTACCATCTAAACATCCACCCAGGAAAAAATACATATAAAACCAGCGCAACAGAGGTCGAAAAGGCAAGCGCAGCGATAAATCTTTGAGGGCGCGGCGTCGTTTTACTTCCGTACTGCCGAACAATAAATCGCGCCAATTAACTTTATGATGTTTTAACTGATAGAGCGTTTCTTTTGCTTCATCGGTGGAGTAGCGATTGTGTTTTTCTATCCAGCGACTGAAGCCTTTTGAACAGGTGTAGTGAGGATAGGTTTCCTGGAGAAAACTTGTGGCACCATTGCAGACTTCTCTCTCAGTATGACCGTAATCTGTAAACCACACTTTATCTTTGCGAAACAGGCGCATTTGATAGCGGGGATATTGGGTGCTGTGGCGAATCCAGCGGTTCATAAACATCACCCTTTCCGCTACATAGTAGCCAATGTATTTTGAATTTTGAATTGCTCGGATACATTCAGCAAACAGCGTCAGGGTCATCCGTTCATCTGCTTCCAAAATATAAACCCATTCGTATTTAGTGGGGATATTTCGTAACATCCAAGTACGCTGCTTACCTTGGGATTCAAAGCGGTGCTGCACCACGCGGACAGGATATTGTTGGGCAATTTCTACAGTGGCGTCGCTGCTGTAGGAGTCTACCACGATGACATCATCGGATACCCCGGCGGATTCGATGCAACCAGCGATGTCAATTTCTTCGTTATGGGTGAGGATAAAAATAGAAAACATCGGCGTTAAATTACAACTCACACAAAGGAATAAACTGCTATGGAAACCCGTTCTCAACCGCAATTCAATCAAATACTTTACGATCGGGATTTTTATCTGTGGATACAGACGACGGCAAAATTGCTCAAAGAGCGTCGCTTTGACGATGTGGACTGGGAAAATCTGATTGAAGAAATCGAAAGCATGGGAAGAAGCGAGAAAAAGGAACTTAAAAGCCGATTAATTGTCCTGATTGAGCATCTGCTCAAGCTGATGTATTGGGAAGCCGAGAAAGCCTATAACGCCAGGGGTTGGCGCAATACAATCGTCGAGCAAAGAAGGCAGATTAGCTTATCCCTTGAAGATAGTCCAAGCCTTAGACCCCTGTTAGGAGAGATGTTCCCCGATTGCTACTGCATCGCTAGAGAGGACACGTTGCGAAAATATCAATTATCTTCAGATCTTTTCCCAACAGAGCCTCCTTTTACGCTGGAAGATGTTCTTAACCCTGATGATCTGCCCCAATAGCAGTCTGAAGAAACAGTTTTAGAAGTGCGATCGCTCCTCACCAATCAAGGTTTAATTATAGAGCGATCGCATTCCTAGTTGCTCGATGCTAAAATAAACTAAGTTGAATTTTTACCACCGAGCTAGTAACCCTTAAGCTTCTACTTTCTGGGCGGCTAGCTTTTTTTTGCCCTTTAAAGTTGCGCCCAAAGCACCCAAGGCAAGTAAACCCAAAACCGAAGCGGGTTCGGGTACTTGGGTAACTGTAATATCCCCAGAATTTGTATCTACTAATCTTGACTGCAATCCATTGATATCCTGGCGGAATTCCAAAGAGCTACCAATCGTTCCTTGCAAGAAATATTCTCCGATGAAAACACCCCCTCCTGCTATGTCAAAATCGCCAAATAAGGTTTGATTGGAAGCATCAAAATTGAATGTGAAGAATGGAGAGTTTGATACTCCATTAGTAACAGTATTATAAGTTCCGAGCAGGATATTAGATGGATCGAAGAAAGATACACTCAGGGATTGTAAATAATCGGTTGGCCCAGCCCCGCTTTCTGAAATAATTAATGGTGCTGTCGTTTCGTCATAGTTGAACGTCCCTAAAGCTGAGTAGCCAGCGTCACCTTGCCAGCTAAATTTAAACTCGATCGCTTGAGCGGGATTGCCTGTTTCTAAGGCAAGCGCCATCGCCAGAACAGCACTAGCGGTTACGGTAGCGGAAATTTTATTTAAAAGGTTGTTCATTGTTTTAACTCCTAGTTGTGGTAGTGACTCGGTAATGATGCATACTTAACCAACACCGAGTATCGTTCTTCACCAATGACTGTGTCCAAGCGATCGCCTCTTCACTGACGACAGAATTAAGAAGCGATCGCACTCCTAGTCCATCGAGGCTAAAATAAACTCAGTTGAATTTTTACCAGCGAGCTAGTAACCCTTAAGCTTCTACTTTTTGGGCGGCTAGCTTTTTTTTGCCCTTTAATGTTGCGCCTAACGCACCGAAGGCAACTAAACCCAAAACCGAAGCCGGTTCGGGAACAGCAGTGCTAGTGAAAGTTACGTCACTGATTTCGTCACAATTAAGGCTGCACTCTCGATAGCTCGATAAATCTGCATCGTAGAAAGGGTTGTATTTGTTACCGTCAGCAGTTTGGAAGCTCAAGCCTGCAAAAGTTAACTGAATATCCTGGTTTGGGAAGAACAAATTATCGTTGGGAGTGAGATCAGGTCCTGTTGGATATGAACCGACTGGCAGCAAGCTGCTAATAGCAACTCCATTCCTTTCACCAGTAATCCCTGCGATCAGAAAAGATCCTGGATCTGTTCCTGGATCGCCAAGGGTTAACGTTCCCGTGGCATTGATTCCTGTTCCGCTATAGGAAAAGTTATACAATTGTGCGGCAGAAACTGGAGAAGATGCCATCAGCACTGCAGCAGCCACGGCTTGACCTACTCCAGCCAGAATTAAAGACTGTGTTAACTTCACGGAGGATCTCCTTTTAATTGGTTTGAACTGGAAAATCGAACCTTGAGGTAAAAACGCTACTCAATTTGTGTAGCTTCCTCAAGCACTTTCGCTGATGATTTAGGGATTAGATTTATTGGGGTTAAGCTTTTTGGGAAATTGCGATCGCTCTACTGTCTGGTGTTAACGAGCGGGTTTACCTGTATAAGCGGCTACAAATGACTCGCTCAATGCGATCGCCAAGCGTCTCCTAGCGGAGAATCGCCCTGTTGGATTCACTTAGAAGGCTTGGGCTTTACCCCAGCCATCGGTAAAAACCATTAAGTAAATACTGCAATAAAAACTTGGATTTGTCTATAAAGTTTAGATGAAGCGTTACGTATATTGGCGATTTTTTTGTGAATATATCGTGAAGCTTTACGTATACCTACTTATAGTACTTTTCCTACTTTTTCAAACTTGAAAAAACGTACTTTTCCTACTTTTTTACGTCGCCGTCCTGGTTTGGCTCCCTGGGGTCAACAGAGAGGGAGTACACCTCCCACGGTATTCTGGTAGAAGCTACTCAACGTTATCTAAGTTCCTTGCCGTGGCAACTACTGAGCGCAAACCGTTTCTATTAGATTTTGAAAAGCCGCTAGCCGATTTAGAGGCACGCATCGACCAAATTCGCGAACTAGCTGCCGAAAACGGCGTGGACGTATCCGAAGAGATCCGCCAGTTGGAGACGCGGGCGGTGCAGCTGCGTCAAGAAATCTTCAGCGGTTTGTCACCCGCTCAGCGGTTACAAGTCGCTCGCCATCCCCGCCGCCCTAGCACCCTCGACTACATTCAAGCCATCAGCGATGAATGGCTCGAACTTCACGGCGATCGCGGCGGCTGCGACGATCCGGCTTTGGTCGGCGGCGTGGCGCGGGTGGCGGGACGTCCGGTGGTGATTCTGGGACATCAAAAAGGAAGAGATACTAAAGATAACGTGGTGCGTAAATTCGGTATGGCGTCCCCCGGCGGCTATCGCAAAGCGATGCGGCTGATGGAACACGCGGATCGGTTTGGGATGCCGATTATCACGTTTATCGATACTCCAGGCGCTTGGGCAGGGGTAGAAGCAGAAGAATTAGGACAAGGGGAAGCGATCGCCTATAACCTGCGGGAAATGTTCCGTCTCGATGTCCCCATCCTTTGTACCGTCATCGGTGAAGGCGGATCGGGTGGCGCGTTGGGGATTGGAGTCGGCGATCGCTTATTCATGTTCGAGCATTCCGTTTACTACGTTGCTTCTCCCGAAGCTTGTGCCAGCATTCTGTGGAAAGATGCCGCTAAAGCACCCCAAACAGCCTCTGCTTTAAAAATTACCGCTCAGGATCTCAAACAATTGGGAATTTTAGACCAAGTATTGCCCGAACCCTCCGGCGGCGCTCACGCCGATCCTCTCAAAGCAGCAGCAACCCTCAAGCAAGCTCTGTTGCAGAATTTGGAGGAACTGTCCCAATTAACAGCTCAACAGCGGCGCGAACTGCGCTATCAAAAGTTCCGCAAAATCGGCATGTTTGCGGAAATTTCTGCCTAGCGATACTTGCTTGCACTAAAGACGCAGTCGCTAGTGATATAATTCTGAGGGGAATGTAAAGATTTTTAACGTTCCCATCATCTTCAAGCGTTGGTGTATCTCTCACGCTCTAGTTCAGAACCTACAGACAGCATTTTTTATCCCTCGTACAAGGCGGTACTCCCTCCTGGGTGTGGCTATTCAAGTGTCGGGTTTAGTTATCAAAAATACCTTGACACAACTGCTTTCACCCCATCCAATCCCGCGTGTCCGACTGAAAATTGCTGTGGTTACTGACTGCTGTAGGAGAAATTACACAGACTGGCGCTGCTGAAGCAATGGAAGATTGCATGAATTCTACTAAAGAACGACAGGCTCTGATTACAGGAGCCAGCAGTGGCATTGGCAAAGCAGTTGCTTTGGCGTTTGCTGAAGCTGGAATTAACGTTGCCTTAGTGAGTCGCTGTGCCGACAAACTAGAGGCAGTGGCTCACAAGGCTAGCTCATTTGGGGTAAAAGCGCAGGCATACCCCTTGGATTTAGGCGAGATTGACCGGGTAAAACCAAAAATCACTGCGATCGCTGCCGATTTTGGCGGCATAGACATCCTGGTTAATAACGCTGGGATGGGTTATACCGGCACGGTTTTAGACACGCCCCTAGCGGATTGGCAACAGGTAATCGACTTAAATTTGACCAGCGTTTTCCAGTGCATTCAGGGAATTTTACCGATGATGCGCCAGCGGGGCGGAGGGACAATTATTAACGTCAGTTCGATTGCCGGTATGCAAGCATTTCCAGGCTGGGGAGCCTACTGCGTTAGTAAATTTGGCCTGATGGCTTTGTCTAAAACCTTAGCAGCAGAAGAACGCGCCAACGGAATTCGCGTCACCGCTATCTGTCCGGGTTCTGTCAATACTCCCCTGTGGGATACAGACACAGTTAATGCTGACTTTGACCGCGCGGCAATGTTGACACCAGAAATTGTGGCGCAGTCAATTTTACAGACGGCGCTGCTACCAGAGAAAGCAGTAATTGAAGAGTTAACCCTCATGCCTAGCGCTGGCACACTCTAGGTTGCTATCTGTTTTTTTCCCGATCCTCAACCAGTAATCTTACCAAGACACATCATGACTATGGCTCCTACCAACGGTACCAATGGCTCCAATGGTTCGCGATCGCTTTTGATCGGCAACGACGAACTTTCTCGCGTCACCACTCGCCCCGATCGCAATACTTTAAACGGTGCAGAACCCAACTTGCATCCCCCGGCAGCAGACCAAAACGAAAAGATGATCGATGCCGTGCGGGAAATCATTATTGGAGTAGGTGAAGATCCCAATCGCGAAGGATTGTTAAAAACCCCCAAGCGCGTTGCAGAGGCGATGCGCTTTCTCACCAGCGGTTACAATCAATCCTTGGAAGAATTAGTCAACGGCGCTATTTTTGACGAAGGCCACAACGAAATGGTTCTCGTCCGGGATATTAATTTCTTCAGCTTGTGCGAACACCACATGCTACCGTTTATGGGCAGGGCGCACGTCGCCTATATTCCCAATCAAAAAGTTGTGGGATTGAGCAAGTTAGCACGCATTGTAGAAATGTATTCTCGTCGCTTGCAGGTGCAAGAGCGGCTGACGCGCCAAGTAGCTGAAGCAGTTCAGACGATTTTAGAGCCAAAAGGCGTTGCCGTTGTCATGGAAGCTACTCACATGTGTATGGTAATGCGAGGCGTGCAAAAGCCCGGTTCTTGGACGGTTACCAGCGCTATGGTAGGCGTGTTTCAAGACGAGCAAAAAACTCGCGAAGAATTCCTCAACTTGATTCGCCATCAAGCGGCATTTTTTTAATAGGTAATAGGTAATAGGTAATTGGTAATTGGGAAAAAGCTGATTTCCGATTGCAGATTTAAATTCAATTCTAAAATCTAAAATTACCCATTACCCATTACCCATTACCTATTACCCATTCGCAATTGTTCAAACAGCTGGGCAACTTTGTCTAAGTCTTTGTCTCCAGGCTTACGCTCGACTCCACTCGATAAGTCGATACCGCCCGGTTGTAATTGATTTAAGGCATCCAGAACATTATCCGGGGTCAGACCACCGGCGAGCAACCAAGGGCAACTGGGGTGAAACTGTTGTAAGCTACTCCAGTCTAAGGTTGTGCCGGTGCCTCCCAGCATCTGCGGATGGTAGGCATCTAGCAACAGCGTATCGACCCAACTGGTATAATTTTCTGCCTGCTTGAGTCCTTCGCAGCTTCGCACTCTTAATGCTTTGATTATTTCCACCTCCGCCAGTCGCTGTCGCAGTTGTTGGCAAAATGCCTCTGTTTCATCCCCGTGCAACTGGACGCCGGATAAAGGAGCCTCTGCGACGGTTTGGCAGATTTCCTCAATTGTGGCATTGGCAAATACGCCAATTCGGTCAACTTTGATTGATAAATTCTTGACAACTACGTTAATTTGTGCTGGCGTCACGTAACGCGGGGAAGTGGGCACGCAGATAAAGCCTAAAGCGGTGGCGCCCATTTGCGCGATCGCATCTCCCTGTTCTGGTATAGTAATCCCGCAAATTTTAACTCTCACCACCAATTACCCATTTTGTATCAAAGTTTTAAGCTTATGTTAACTCTTAAAACAAATTGCAGCCTGGTGGCGCGGTATTTTGATAACTTTTGTTGTTGTTTGGTGAGATAGGAAAAAGATTTTGCTTAACTCAACTTTACTTTTGGCAGTACAGGCTACCGTTCCCAGCACCGCCGAGTGGACTCCGGCGGTAGGTCTAGTGATGATTTTGTGCAACCTGTTAGCGATCGCCATTGGTCGTTATGCGATTCAAAATCCCGGTGTCGGCCCAGATCTGCCCGCAGACAAACCCGCATTATTCCGGAAATTCGGCATCCCTGAGTTGCTGGCAACTATGAGTTTTGGTCACATCCTGGGGGCTGGGGTAATCTTAGGATTATCGAACGCGGGTGCGCTTTAACTGTATAGGATTTAGGCTCATATTCCCGGTTTCTCAGAAAAAAAGAAACCGGGTTTGCGATCTCGTTTAAATTACCCCGTCGTTTTATAATCCCCTTTGTGCCTTAGTTTCTCACAGCAGGAGAAGGAATCTTGATTCACTCGATATTACTTGCAGCTCAGGCTACCGTTCCGGCAACCCCAGTTTGGTCTTTTAAGATTGCACTGGTGATGGTAATCTGCAACATCCTTGGACTGGCGCTGGTTCGCATCGGCACTCAGGATCGGGGAACCAAACCACCCTCACCCGTACCTGGATTTGGCTTCCCCCAATTGCTGGCGGGTACTAGCTTCGGTCACGTTCTAGGAGCTGGTGCAATTTTGGGTCTGACCAACATTGGCGCGCTCTAGATAGTCAGTTTTAAATTAGCTGAGACTGTGGAATCGGTAGCATTGCTACCGATTCCTTTTTGATTGGAACTGACGAGGTCAAAAACCGGGTTTC
>CAYXCW010000041.1:0-39309 GCA_964463555.1 uncultured bacterium | reverse complement strand
TTTGTAGATCTCTGGTTTTCAAATCCAGGATTTTTCACAGAAACCCGGTTTCTTTGTAGATCTCTGGTTTTCAAATCCAGGATTTTTCACAGAAACCCGGTTTCTTTACTCACATCTTGCACCTTGAGGCGGAGCCTCAGTATTCTCGTTCCCAGGTTGAACCTGGGAACGAGATCCGGGAGGTTCTACCTCCCGTGGTGCAAGATGTGAGTTTAGGTAACTCCGGTTGTTTTTTGGTACAACTCGCCCGAACCAACGCCGGGATGCGTAAGAATAGGTGTAAAACGCTATTTTTAGGAAATTTTTATGCAAGCAGGTTGGCGCATCGGGTCTATATTCGGCATCCCCTTAAACATTGACCCGTCTTGGTTGATTATTTTAGGGTTTTTCACCTTTGCCAATGGGTTGGATTTAGTTACAGAAAATCCAGACTGGGGTTTCGTTGCTTGGGTGACTGGTTTTTTTATCGCGCTGTTATTGTTCGTCTCGGTGCTGCTGCACGAATTGGGGCACAGTTTGGTAGCGCGATCGCAAGGAATTAAAGTAAATTCGATTACCCTATTTCTGTTTGGCGGTATTGCTGCGATCGATCGGGAATCCCAAACCCCAGGACAAGCTTTTCAAGTAGCGATCGCAGGCCCTCTAGTTAGTTTTACCTTATTCGCCCTTCTGAGTCTTCTATTTTTCCAAATTCCCCCGTTGAGTCCGGCAGGGGTTGTAGTCAGAAACTTAGCCCAAATTAACTTGGTTTTGGGATTGTTTAACTTAATACCCGGTTTGCCTTTGGATGGCGGGCAAATTTTAAAAGCCGCCGTGTGGAAAATTACCGGCGATCGCTTCAGAGGCGTCCATTGGGCGGCTAGAAGCGGACAAATTCTCGGTTGGTTGGCAATTATTGGCGGTATATTCTTTGCTTTTACAACAGAAGAGTTCGGTTTCTTTTGGATGGCTTTAATCGGTTGGTTTGTGCTGCGAAATGCCACCGCCTACGACACCATGACCAATTTACAGGAAACTTTATTGCAGCTAACCGCAGCAGAGGCAATGACGCGGGAGTTTCGGACGATCGATGCCAATATGACCCTACGTCAATTTGCCGATGATTACCTGTTAGAAGCCAAGGAACCCCAGGTATATTTTGCTGCTTCCGATGGACGCTATCGCGGTTTAGTTGTAGCCGAGGATTTGCGTTCAGTAGAACGCAGTTTATGGGAAACTCAAACGGTTCACAGCATTACTAAACCCCTCGAGCAAATCGACACCGTTGAGGAAAATGCCTCCCTCGCTGAGGCTATCAACAAATTGGAAACAAAACAATTAAGTAGAATTACGGTACTTTCTCCAGCCGGAGCGGTAGCGGGGATAATCGATCGGGGAGATATAGTGAAAGCGATCGCCACTGCGCTCAAGTTTTCGATTGGAGAAGCCCAAATCAAGCGCATCAAGCAAGAAGGCAGCTATCCCGGAGGATTTCCCATTCCAGCGATCGCCAAAGCCGCAGCAGACACTCAGCAGCAACAAACCGCTTCTGAGCTAACATCCGCTTCTAAATAAGAATAATTCTAGCTGAGTCTTGGTGGTGCGTTACGCTGCGTTAACGCACCCTTTTTTCTTGTGCGATGGGCATTCTGCCCATCGCACCCATGTCATACCAAATCCGGGTTCTAAACCCCCTTTATTTTATAGCCCGCGTTCGCGCAGCGTGCCGGAGGCATAGGCGTTGCTCTGTTTGTGTAGCCGCGACTTTAGTCGTTCTATGCTACTCGATATCAAAATAGAAAACGTCGTAGAAATAAACTTTGCTCTATATCTAAAATCATTCGCATTTACTAATCTAAAAAATAAGTCTAACTGAGACTACTTATAAAAAATTTACTGACATAGTTTAAGTATTAATGCGGAAGCGCTGCCCGAATTCTCGTTATAAATTTGTAATGCTTGAATTTGGACTAAAGAGGTAGTATAAATGCTTAGCTTTACAATTTGGCTGATAGTTTCGTTAGTTGCAGTTTATGTCTACGCCAATTCCAATGATGAAATGGCTTATCTGTGCGCCACTATTTCCGTAGTAAGTATAATTGCCAGCTTGGTTCTAGCACCTTGGCAGATCAAGTTATTGCTTTTAGTGCTGGTATTGATCAGCCAAAATCTACGTTGGGTGAAACAGTCCACCGTACCATCCCAGACCAACAACTTGGTAAGCTTGAGCAATAACGAGAGCCAGCCAAAAGCCGCCGCAGATCAAACCGAAAGAAGACAGCGAGATTTAGTTGAGACTGCCAGCCATCCAACCTTTGAGTTAAAGTATCGGGGCGTTAGCATTAAGTAGCTCAAGGCTTTAGTGGCGGCTGTGTCCGAATTGCTTGCCATTCCTCTGGTGATAGCGGTTGCATCTTTAACTGAACATCGAAACAACGCGACGCACTAGCAGTTAAAGCATCTATGACGGTTGGAATTAGAGGATCTTGCTGCTGTGCAAGGGGTATATCCATTAGTTTGAAGCTTTCTGCCTTACCGAATACTCGTTGAAACAGATCTAGATTTGGATACAAGCGCATTGAACCGTGTTGCAAAACGGTATTACCCCGACAAAGTTGGGCGCTGCCAATCAACTTAGCATTATTTGTCAAGACTAAATCCGCACCAGTGGCAGTCCCAAAACAATTGGGATTGTGAATGTAACCACGAGAGGCGTTACCGTAGTTTAATTCAACGCCAAGCGATCGCCACCCCAAAATCAAAAACTCGCACAATCTGCGATAAACCTGCATCCGGCTGCCAGCAATACCCGACGCCACAATCGCATATGTCAAATCTCCCTGATGCAGCACCGCACGACCACCCGTAGGACGGCGCACCAACTCAATTGGCTGTCCTTGCCAAGTGAGATTCTGCCAAAACTCAGGCCATTTATGCTGGTGATAGCCTAAAGAAATCGCCACCGGCGACCAAGTATAAAAGCGTAAACTAGGGGGATGCAAACCCAATCGATGCTGTTCTAGCAACCATCGATCGATTGCCATTTGCACCGCACCAGGTGCGTCAATTAAAGGAATGAGACGCCAGACAGAATGAGGCATGGGTAATTTTAGATTTGAGATTGCAGATCGCAGATTTAATTAAAGCTGAAATATGGGTAAATTTAAATTGTATATTGCAGATTTAATTGCACTTTAAAATCTGCAATCTCAAATCTTAAATCTGCAATTTACTGAGCAAATTCGGCTTGCAAAGCCTCATCGTTGTTATCTGCGAGCGTTGCTACAACGGTGATGGCGCGGGAGATTTCCCCCGGCGAAAGCTCGGCTACGGTACGCATTGATAGAAGAACTACTTCATCGTTAATAATGGCAAAACGAGCTTCAAAAGTTTCAGCCCCGTTCATTTCTAATAATTTACGCATTAATTGCGGTTCGTTTTTGGCAGGTAACTTTAGCACCGAAGACCAAACAGTTAAAGAGTCTTCATCGGTCGAACCCGTTAGTTGCACGAATACTTCAACGCTACCATACCTAAACTTCCAGAGATGACCCACATCGGTTTGGCTAACCATTGCGGTGCTATCTTGGTCGAGGCTGGAGATAACGGTTTCAATCACCTCTACATAATTGGTTTCCATCTCTTCTTCTAAGATCTCGTTGACTAGCTCGTCGGGAGATAGATTTGGAGTGGAAACGGTTTCCGGATCGGGTTGTAAAGTAGTCATAGAAAATTACCGTCAGGATGCCAAACCCAATGTATCGCCTTTAGGACGCTTCTGGTAGAAAAGATAGTTTCACAGAAGGGGCACGGCATCCGAAATACTTTGTGCAAAAGAACATTGTATGATTGCCGTGCCCCCGCGCGGTTGCCAAACCAGGATTTGGCAAATAGCAGATGGGATTAAATCTGAAATCTAACATCTGCCATCTGCAATTCCTGATGTTGCAGGTTGCTAATTCTTGGTTGGTGCTGGTTTCTTGTCTTGAGCGATCGCGTTATTTATCCCGTTAAGGAACATCGGCACGAATTTTTCCACAAACGCCTGCGGATCGCGATTCCAAGCCCGCTGCGCCACATCTAGACGAGTGGACTGCAACTGAGGTGCTAGAAGCGTTTCGGGCAGACGTTCGATTAAGTATTGAGGACGTTGCCAAATCGGCATGGTATTGGCAATTTCCAACAAATGATCCAAGCGGCGCAATTCGGCACCGAAGGTGATATCCATTCCAGCTTCATAGGCAGCTTGTTCGATGGCGACGTATTTCCGCTTCGCTTGCTCGACCTTTTGGCGATGTTCTGGACTCTTTTTGGCAATTTCTGCCAGCTTTCGGTTACCCCAGCGGACGTGTGCGGCTTCTTCGGGGAAAATCTGTTCGATAGTTTCCCGGATTTTGATATTTTCTTCAGTTTGGGGAGCCTCTTTGAGGGCGTGGATGTGGGCGGCGAAGTATTCGCAACCGCGTTTTTCGGTAACGTTAATCGCCGCTAGGGAAGAAATCATTGCCTCTTCACGATGGCTTTCTGTGGTATATGATTCCCAGTCGATCAGCCGTTCAAATTCATCGATATACGAAGTACCGGGTGGCGTGCCGATATCTGCGCCCAAGTCTACCAATAAATCGGTCAACCACATGGCATGACGCGCTTCGTCAGAGACGTGATGGGATAAGTCTTTTACCAGTTCTTTTGGCTTACCGTTGAGCTTTTCGATCAAGTCGGTGAGATCTTTGCAGCTGCGTTGTTCGTTAAAGCGGTAGCGGTTGAGGGTGATGATATGGATTTCGCGATCGCGTACCACTTGCGCCATGATCTCCCGCGCGCCCAGGGTGTTTTGTAGTTTACGAGGATATGCAACCGTCATGATGAATAATATGTATTGCGTTTTGTAAACAACAAATTTAATCCTAACGCAGCTTCCCCAGTACAAAAAAACCACCCAGAGAGGGTGGTTTTTGATTTAACTTAGCGACAGAAACCGGGTTTCTATGAATAATCATCGGTTCAGCAGCGAAATATCGCAGCCAGAAACCCGGTTTCTAGAATCGTTTCTATGTAATCATCGGTTCAGCAGCGAAATATCGCAGCCAGAAACCCGGTTTCTAGAATCGTTGCCCGTAAGTCCTACTTAAACAACAATTGCCTTTTAGACATCGTAGTAAAGGGCAAACTCGTAGGGATGGGGACGCAGGCGCATCGGGTTGACTTCCTTATCGAGTTTGTAAGCGATCCAAGTTTGGATGAAGTCTTCGGTAAACACGCCGGTTTCGGTCAAGAAAGCGTGGTCGTTCTCCAACGCTTCCAGGGCGCCTTCCAAGGAACCGGGAGTAGAAGGAACTTTGCTCAACTCTTCCGGGCTGAGTTCGTAAATATCCACATCCAGGGGTTCGCCCGGGTCAATTTGGTTCTTGATGCCATCAATTCCAGCACACAGCATCGCCGCAAAGGCTAGATAGGGGTTACAAGTGGCATCGGGACAGCGGAATTCCAACCGCTTGGCTTTGGGATTGCTTCCAGACAGAGGAATGCGGACGGAAGCAGAACGGTTACCTTGGGAGTATGCCAAGTTTACGGGTGCTTCAAATCCAGGTACCAGACGCTTGTAAGAGTTAGTGCTAGGGTTGGTCAAAGCCAATAAAGCGGGGGCGTGCTTGAGGATACCGCCGATATAATGCAGCGCCATTTGGCTCAAACCGGCGTATTTATCGCCCGCAAACAGGGGTTGTCCGTCTTTCCAAATCGACTGGTGGGTGTGCATCCCCGAACCGTTATCGTTAAATAGCGGTTTGGGCATGAAAGTAACAGTTTTGCCGTATTTCTTAGCAACGTTCTTGATGACGTACTTGTAAGTCATCAAATAATCTGCCGCTTCCACCAACTTAGCGAAGCGGAAACCGAGTTCGTTTTGACCGCCGGTAGCAACTTCGTGGTGGTGTTTTTCAATCGGAACGCCGCATTTTGCCATTGTCAGCAGCATTTCCGTCCGGATATCTTGCTGGGTATCGGTTGGCGATACTGGGAAATAACCTTCTTTGTAGCGGGGTTTGTAGCCGAGGTTTGGCCCTTCTTCTTTACCAGAATTCCAACGACCTTCGACTGAATCTACGTAGTAGAAACCTTTGTTTTCGCTTTGGTCGAAACGAACATCATCAAAAATGAAAAATTCTGCTTCTGGTCCGATGAAAGCAGTATCGCCAAGTCCGGTGGAAATTAGGTAATCTACTGCTTTTTGGGCGATATTGCGCGGACAGCGGCTATAAGGTTCCCCCGTGCGCGGTTCTTTGATGCTACAAATCACGCTCAGGGTTGGTTCTGCCATGAACGGGTCGATCCAAGCAGTTTTTGGATCTAAAACCATCGTCATGTCCGATTCGTTGATTGCTTTCCAGCCCCGAATGCTGGAACCGTCAAAAGGTACGCCCGCATCGAAACTACTTTCGTCGATTTGGTCGTGATATAGCGAGAGGTGCTGCCAGATTCCTGGCATATCAATGAACTTGAGGTCAATGATTTGGATGTTATTTTCTTTGACGTAATTTAATAACTCTTGCGGGGTCTGGAACATGAATTACTCCGTCGTTGTTGAGCTGGCTACAATCTTGATACTGATATATGGTCGCTGATGAAGGGGCAAATCTAAGTGAATAAAACCTGAAATTTTGCTGGTTACCTTCTTGTCAGACTCAACCGAAACATTTTAGCTGCTTTTAGCTTGTCGCAAACAGTAGATGGCAATTTTTGGCATTTGTGAGGCAGGTAGAAAGCCCTCGACTGGGATAAAAGCGATAGATACTCTGTGGGGCTTTTGCCCATGTTTCACGCGCCGAATATCCAGTATACCTGCATCATGGTGACGTACTCAGACCGATCGCCAAGCGTTACAGTCTGCGCTTCCCGTTTCATCCACCGCTGCCTCTATCCCGCAAGCAGAATGTTGGTCTTACACAGCGTCCAGAGGTTTAGACACAGATGTATCTCTTACTCTCACAACACTAAAGTGCTGTCCGGGCAGACTCCCTGCTTCCCAAGGAGTGAATTAGTTTACCCATGATTCCGTATGGCTTGCTCATGGCTTCCCAGTGACGGTAAGGCTTTCCTAGACTGCGCTACTACCATGAAGGCGTTTTAGTCGCTCTAGCGGGTTAACAACCATCTTTATCATGCTAAAGATAGATCTTCCAAAAATTTGTATTATTTGTTACAAAATATTGCCCAGGTCAGCTTAAGTCAAGATTAAAAGGTTAAAAAATGTAGCTAACTTAACAGAATGTGGCAGGATGGCTTATATTAAAGATTAATATGGTAACAATAACTACAGTTTATCGCGGGCATAACAATGGCATTTAACACCCAGGTGGATTTAGAGCGGCAAGAAGCATCCCAGTACAGACCAGGACAGCGGGTAGAACTGAAGCAGCGCCCAGGTGTCGTCGATATTATTGCTGAATACGACCCGATGATGGTACCGCCGATCCAGTTGGTAAATGACCCGCAGCCTAGATATCCAGAAGAGTTAAACGTACTGCCGAAGGTGGTTACCCATTGGTTCGGTGAGGTGGGACAAAGCAAGCTTCAGACTCGAAATAGTCGTTACAGCAGCAGTCGCGTCAGAGAAAAGGCTATCTTTTAGTTTTGTAACAAGCACGCCCAAAAGCGATCGCGCTTCAAAGTTGAGGGTCGGTTTTGTTGTAAACTACAATCGGCTAGCAATCAAACGCCAATATAATAATGCTTCCTGGCTGTTCCTGGATCGGATAGATTCTTCAATTGTCGGAAGCTTGAGCCTGTCTGATAGTAACAAACGTTCCCAGGCAAGCAAAGTAATTCAGCCATAGCAAAACCCCCAATAGAACATCGGAGATCAATTTCATGCGCGATGCAGTCACAACGCTGATTAGAAATTACGACGTTACAGGTCGCTATTTAGACCGTGACGGCCTGGATAAGTTAAAAGATTATTTTGCCACGGGTACGGCACGGGTTGCCGCCGCTGCTGTCATTAATAGCAATGCCGCGTCAATTGTCAAGCAAGCTGGGTTGAAATTGTTTGATGAACTGCCAGAATTAATTCGTCCCGGTGGAAACGCCTATACGACTCGCCGTTATGCCGCTTGTCTGCGGGATATGGATTATTACCTGCGCTATGCTAGCTATGCTCTGGTAGCAGGCGATACCAACGTCCTGGACGAACGGGTGCTGCAAGGATTGCGGGAAACCTACAATTCCTTGGGCGTACCGATTGGACCAACGGTTCGCGGTATTCAAATTATGAAGGATATTGTGAAAGAGTTGGTGGCAGAAGCGGGAATTGCCAATACCTCGTTTGTGGATCAACCATTTGACCACATGACGCGGGAATTTAGCGAACAAAACACATAAATAATTTCAGATTTTAGATTTGGGATTTTAGATTGAATCTGGATTCTGAAATTTGAGCGATCGCGCGTTTTTCCTGAAGAGGGAAAGGGGTGCGATCGCTTGTTGTATTTAATTGCTAGTATGACTAAAAAGGAGGCAGGCGGGTAATGAAACTACGACAGAACATTAATGCATTTATCCATCCGGGCGAACAAAAAGGTTATGTAGCCGAGTGCTTAGAAATCTCCATAGTGACGCAAGGAGAGACTTTAGATGAGGTGGCAATATGGAAGAAATACTTGAACAAATAGTTAATCGCGAAGAAATCGTTAACCAAGCAATGTCACTAATTTCACTGATAGAGTAATAGTGTATTAACCTACTGCAAATCCATCATATTGCCGCATAAACGGGGAGTGGTACGCCAAAACAATATCCTGATGCGGCACTCCCAACTCTACTAACTCATTGGCAGCTCCGACCTCTGTTCCATCGTACTGAATCCAAATTTTATCGCCGATTAAGTCAATATGAATCAAGGCTCCAAACACGCGCTGATTTCCATCCCACCCGGCATGAAAAATTTGGTAGCGATCGCTTTCTGTATCGAAACACTTGTAAACTTCAATCTCACCATTTGCAGGTTTCATTTGACTGTAAGGTTCGAGTACCTGGCGAATCAATTGGCGGTAACAAGCTAGTTTATCCATTGCAAAATCACCTCAGTAACTGGTTCAAATACAATCAGTTTTATTTGATAGGTTTGCAGACTCAATTGAGGTAAATCTCGTCTAAAAAAGCTTATATATGTTTCTTCACTTACTGCCAAATATAACCTTCTCTCTGGCTGTTGGACTTGCAAAACTGCTCGATAATTCAGAAACTGTCCTAAAGCCATATGAAATTATGAGATAGCAGAGGGAGCCAAAAAACTCTTCACCTCCACCGCTATTTTTTCTTGCTCTCTTTCGGCTGCAATCAAGCGTTCCGCTGCTAGATCCACGCGCAGTTGGTCATCTCCCAACTTCAAATACAATGGGTCGTTGGTTATTGTCCAGCCATCTTTTTGTAAGGCTGACTTAACAGCATCGTGAAAAATGTCTTTAGCAGACATAGCAATAGAACTTATTCATCTAAACTTAATCAATATAATATTACACCCGTTTTCAGCCCAATAATCAGGATTGTCTTGGAATCGAGTTTTCAAGGCAATAATTCATCTACTGCTACGCTAAATCCCGGTAACATTACCTGCGTACTAGCCACATCTCCAGAGGCAAACCATAACTTTTGAGTTTGAGTAATTACAAATATCCATTTACTTTCAGGTAATATCAACCAAACTTCTTGACAACCGGATTCTAAATACTTTTTAGTCTGAGCAAAAAACTCTTCAACATAATCAGTTGGTGAAGCGATTTCTGCTATCAAGGGGAAACACATCGGTAACGCAGCAGCTTTACCATACTGTGCTGCTAATTCAGCTGTAAGATAAGCTACATCTGGGCGTCGTCCTTGCTTAATAGTGCGACAAGGTGTATCTGTATAAACTTTCCCCCCTTGTCCGCTAGAAATTGCGTAACTTCTCCAGTAAAAGCCAAGATTTAGTTGAATTTCACCGTGGGGTAATGTCATGCCATTTTTCTCAAGCAGTTGTCCATCCACCCATTCCATGTGTTCGGGGGGATTTTTCAGATAATCTTCTAGGGTGAAGATCTCCTCGATTGCAGTAGCGGTAAGCATAGGTAATGACTTTAGTTTGGATCTGATTTTATCTTAGCTCAGGGGGCGAAGCACTTAGGCATTTGGCTAGGGTAGAAAAAACTGTGCATATCGCATCCAACTTCAGCCATAATAAACATAACCGATTGTCAGATAATATTATGGAAGAATTGCTCGAATTAAAAAAATTGCTGCTAAACGGCGATCTCAAAGGTTCATTAGCGATTGTTGAAGAACTAGAACAAATGGGAAAAAGTAATATTATTGATAGCATTCGCAGCTTATCTGCGGTTTTGTTACTACATTTGATTAAACAGCAAGCTGAAAATCGTACCACTCGTTCGTGGGAAGTTTATATCCGCAATTCAGTGCGCGAAATAGAAAGAAAAAACAAACGCCGTACCGGAGGCTATTATCTCAACCCAGAAGAATTAGTTGCGACTTTAGAAGCAGCCTATCTCAACGCCATTGATGTAGCTTCCCTAGAGGTAGAAGAAGGGCGTTACTATCCAGAAGAATTAGAACAATTGATTAATAAAGAGGAAATTTTGAATCGCGCTTTTCAATTGATTTCACCCTTAGAGGAAATTCGCTAGCAGGAATGGGTATTGCTTTTTGTTTGCCAGGACTTACGCACGACGAACCCAGAAACCGGGTTTCTTGCTACGATGTTTAGTTCCAAGTCGAAGATTTTTCGTAGAAACCCGGTTTCTCTGCGTAAGTCCTGTTTGCTTACCTACCTGGGTTAACTTTTTCGCCTGCTAAAACACTCCAAGAATGGGGTGTGGTAAAACTCTGAGGTTGTAATTTCGCTAAGGCTAAACCAATACCAACTGAAGTCAATGCTAAAAATATAGAACTGGCAAGAATCTCCACTAGCACCAGGTATCGAGGCGGGCGATCGCATCCTTCCTCTACCATATTTTCCCCTATTTGGGCGTATAGGTTGGGATGGGATGTTTGATCGACTTCCAGGGTGACTTCGGTTTTACTAACGTTGACTAGCTGAAGTTGCTTTAACTGCGTCAGTGCGTCTAAAATCTCGCGATCGCTATAACTTTTATCGCCATACTCCCCCGTCCATGCTTGAAAATCCTGCAAATCAATTTTGAGCTTTTCTGCGCCAGTCACTCGCGGCAGAATCCATTGATAAAGTAGACTTGCACAGGTTGTCAGTTTAGTTTCTAGCATAGCTGGCTCTCCCACAAGGAAAGGCGGCGGTAGTCGCACCTAAAATACTGCTGTCTCTAGGATAATTGTTACATATTTGACAGTTTTAGTCTGACTTATGTGCATCAACTGCATAAATCTCTACAATTTATTGAACCCATGAAAAAACAACGACTCGACACATTGTTAGTAGAACTCGACTTGTGCGACTCCCGGCAGCAAGCACAGCGCCTCATCCGGGCGGGGGAAGTAATGGTGAACCAGCAGGTGATTGACAAACCGGGGACGGAGGTGGATACTTCAGCCCAGATACAAATTAAACAGCGATCGCCTTATGTTTCCAGAGGCGGGGAAAAACTGGCTAAAGCCTTAGAATCGTTTGATATTCCGGTACAAGGGCGGATATGCTTGGATGGGGGCATTTCTACCGGCGGTTTCACCGACTGCCTGCTGCAAGCGGGTGCAAAGCTGGTTTATGGCGTGGATGTAGGTTACGGACAAGTTGACTGGGGTTTGCGGAATGACCCCAGAGTGATTTTAAAAGAACGTACCAATCTGCGCTATCTTACTCCTGCACAGTTGTATGGCGATGGGGAAGTACCAGATTTGGGAGTTGTGGATGTTTCGTTCATTTCTCTGGCAAAAATCCTGCCAGCATTCTGGAATCTGCTTCAACCTCCGCGCGAGGCAGTTTTACTCGTCAAACCGCAGTTTGAAGTAGGGAAAGAACGGGTTGGCAAAAAGGGCGTGGTGCGAGATACTGACGACCATGTTCGAGCGATCGCGTCTGTATTGCAAGCTGCTCAACAACTGGGATGGCACTATCGCGGCTTAACCTGGTCCCCAGTCACCGGCCCAGCTGGTAATATCGAATATCTTTTATGGCTGGTCATGGATAGTCAAACGGTTTCAGCCGATTTAAGCACAATTTTCGCGATCGCTCAATCTGCAAAAGCTGCTCTCACTCCATAATCTCTCACTTTACTTTAAATCAATGGTAAAACTACTATCGCGCACCGTGATATACGTCTTTATTGCTGTTTTTCTGCTCCTGACAACAGCGGGTATCAAAGTGGGAGCGAGTTTGATTGCAGAACAATCTTTATATAAAATTATCATCATTGGGGATGTCTTCTCCACTTTAGAACTGGTTGAGTTCGTCAATGTCCTAGTTTTTGCTATTTTAGGGATGGGTTTTGGGTTGGCAACCGCGTTTTTACCAAAAATTTCTCGTTACAAGACCAGCGCTATCTTACTCATTATTTTAGTGCCGCTAATTTTTAGTACCAGTGCTATGGTCAGATACAATATTTGGGTTGAAGATTTTGCCGCTCAAGAAAATACATCCTACACTGAAGCACAAAGCTTAACTAACTCATTTTTAAGTGATAGAGTTGGGATTAATGGATTTTTAGGTTTTTATATTTATACCGCCAAGTTACCAGTTTTACCAACTAATCAAGCTGAAATTAAGGGAGTGGAACATTTAGAAAAACAAGTCAAAGCTAACTTTATGAGTATTAATAGAATAATTCGCATAAACCCAGAGATTGTGACTGGATTTTTAGCGGGTAGCAAGTGGCTGATCCGTATATTCTACTTTTCATTAGCAGCGCTGACAACAATTAATCATTTCAAAGCAGGTTGCCAGGAACTTACGAGAAAAGTTAAACCTACTGCGCCTCATTTTCCTCCTGTACCGCCTCGCTACAAACCTAGTATTGATAAACCAATGCCACAAACAGGTTCGCGGCGTAAGCTTAAAAGCCATTGAAAACTGCGTTAAGAGGTGTGCCGCATGAAGTTTATCAAGTTTAAAAAATCTCAGAGTTTTATCCTGGGCTTTTGTCTGACATTTCTAGTTGTCTTAGCTACGAATTGGTTGATTTTAAATCTCACAGCCCCCAGAATTCCGATTCTCGGCTTTCACAGCATCATTGATAATGCACCGCCCAAAACTAATAATACTACAACACCACAAGCATTAGACATTGAATACACCAAGCAAGATTTGCAGCAATTATTAGATTACTTAGTTCGCAATGATTTTTGGTTTATGTCAACTCAAGATCTTTACGAATATTTCATAGCTAAATCTAAGCCTTTGCCCGCTCAAAGAATAGGCCAAAAGCCAATCATGATTTCTTTTGATGATTCCTATAAAACCTATTATACAAATTTACTGCCGATTTTAGAGCTGTTAGAACAAACATACAACAAGAAAGTAAAAGTTGTTTTATTTCTTAACCCTGCGTCTTTAGCTAAGGATCAGGCAAAAAGTACAACGCATCTCAACTGTGGAGATTTAAGAGAAGGACTGAGAAAAGAATTTTTCGATCTGCAATCCCACGGACTAACTCACAAGGATTTAACGAAAATAAATCCCAAGGATTTAGATTTTGAACTTTCCGAATCCCAAAAGCTGTTAAGACAGTGTACGGAAGGCTTGGATAATAAAACAGTAGGTATTCATATCGCTTATCCCTATGGGCATGTGAATAAACAGGTGGAAGCTGCTGCGGCTAAGTACTATTTATCTGGCTATTTGTACAATAGTCGATTCTTCAAAATAGGTTGGTTGAGAAGTCCGTATCAAATCCCTCGTTTGAGTGTAAATCGGGAAAAAACGCCCCAAAATTTGATTAAAATGGCTGAACGGGCGTTGAAGGTAACGGTAAAGAATTAAATTGGTAATGGGTAATGGGTAATTGGTAATTGCTGCAACTATTGACTATTACCCATTACCTATTACCCATTACCCATTACCCAAAAGTAGATTTATCCATTTGGGGGTCTAATTCTTGCCGCAGGCGATATAAAATTGTATTGCGTTCTACTTGGCTGAGAATTTCTTGGATGACTGTATTAGGCCCTAATTCGCCCCAAGTGCAACCTCGTTCTAAGTAAACTTTGGCTGCTTTTCCTACGGCGTAGATACCATATCCGGCGATACCAGCTTGCGCGATCGCAGCCCCTCCATACGCGGTAAAATTAATCGGATTCTCGCCAGATGCAACGGCAGCAGCACTTTTACCGATTCCAAACAGAATACTACTGCCCAATTCCCCCAACAGCAACCCGCCACTGCTAAATAAAATCTTCTGCAACAGCTTCCCAGCTTGGTAACTCGTCATGGGCAAATTATACAACCGTGCCAACTCGCGAATTAAGGCTAAATCCGCCACAGTGCCGCCCAAAACGTCTAAAACTGCGATAGGATTGAGGCCAACGGCTAAAGCCTTGTATTTCGTAAACTTCCAGATTAAATCTTCCGCTTCCTTGTCGCGTAATTCTAGAGTTTTGCGGGCGATATTTTCTTCTGCGTCTCTAGCTTGAACTAAGGCATTGAGGGCGAGAAGACTTCGCCCTTCCCGATTTAAAATGCTAACAATCTTTTCCTTTAACTCATCAATCTGGGGCGGTGGCGACTCCCACTCGTGGGTTACACTCCCATCAGGCCATTCTACCCGCAATTCGATCGGTGCAGGTTCGGCAGCAACCATGACTATTTCATTTGGCGATAATAACTCTTGCAAACGCCTGCTGGTACTGCTTCCTGCTCCCAATTTTTGCAGATTGCGGTAAATTGCTTGTCTGTCTTGGTCTGGATATAAATCAATTTTGTTGAAAACTAAAATAATCGGTTTTTGTGCTTGTCGCAATTCGCACAAAGCTTGATATTCAGTCCGCGTGATATCACCAGCGACAATAAATAAGATTAAATCTGCTTGACGCGCCACATCTCGCGCCATCTTCGCCCTTGCTTCTCCTTCAATTTCATCTAATCCGGGCGTATCGATTAATTCTATTTGGATTTTACCGTTTGGATCGGGCATCCAGCGAACAGAACGAGGCCATTGGGTAACGCCATGCAGGGGGCCACTTTGGAGGATTTTTTGTCCTAATAAAGCGTTTAAAACCGCCGACTTACCGCGACTAACCAAACCAAAAGCCGCGATACAAATGACACCTTGGTCTAATTTTTGCAGACTTCCGGTTAAAGCATCCATTTCCGGGCGCAAAGATGCCCGCATTCTAGGAGTATATCCGGAGACAATGCGCCGGATTGAAGAACGGGCGCGGTTAAAATGGGATTCTTGCTTTGTTGGACGCCCAGTTTCTGGATTAGTTTGGGTAGATTGAGAATTGCTCAAGGTTAGATAGGGAGGGAATTGTTACAGATCTATTTTGATCGTTTTTTTACCATTTGACTTTTAAGATTGTAAAGTCTAGCTTGATATTGCGATCGCATCTCCATCCCCAAAATTATATCAACTCAAAAACTGAGAGCAATCGTGGCTAAAATCGCATCCAATATCCCCGAAGGTTATAACGACTTCCTGCGCGACTGGAAGGAAAGGATATCGCAAGCGCAACTTAGGGCAGCGATCGCATTTAGACACTTTACAGTAAATCTACTCACATAACATATCTTTACTGAAGAACTTTTCTTTCTGGTTGGTACGCACTGGCTCTTCAATTAACTCATATCAAATCTGTCAATAGATTCCCCAAATATTGATAGTTCCATTTTCACTACAACTCGCTAAACTTTCTCCATCGGGGCTAAAATTAAGGGAAGTAATAAAGTAAGTAATCCACGAGTTTGAACTGGTTTCAAGGGTGCAAATTATTTCACCTGTGTTAAGATTCCAGAGGTTGATATTTTGGCTCCTGCAACTTGCTAAAATCTCTCCATTGGGGCTAAAGGCAACCAAATCAACGTATGATTGTTCTTGAAGGGTGCGCTGTAGTTCGCCCGTATGTAAATTCCAAAATTTAATCGTAGTTTCTCTACTACTGCTGACTAAAGTCTGCCCATCAGGACTGACAGTAACACAATTAACACCTTCCAAGCCCCAAGATTGATCGTGCCCTTTCAAACTGCGTTTCAGTTTACCAGTCTGTAAATCCCAAAGTTTGATGTTGTCTTCATCATAGCTACAATTAGAACCACTGCCGCTGGCTAAAATTTGTCCATCAGGACTAAAGGAGACGCAATTTATCCGGTATGAATGCCCTTCCAAGCTGCACTGTACTTTACCAGTATGCCAATTCCATAGTTTAATGGTTCCATCGCGACTGCCACTAGCTAAAGTTTGCCTATTCGGGCTAAAAGCGAGGCAAAGCAACCCGAATAAATGGCCTCTCAAAGTTTTCTGTAGTTCGCCCGTATGCCAATTCCAGAGTTTGATGGTTTTATCTTCACTGGCACTAGCTAAAATCTGCCCATCCGGGCTAAAGGCGACGGAAGTAACATCTTTGGAATGCCCTTCCAGGGTTCTTATCAATTCCCTAGTTTGCAAATTCCAGAGTTTGATGGTTTTATCTTCACCGCCGCTAGCTAAAATTTGCCCATCCGGGCTAAAGGCGACACACTTAACAGCACTTGAATGCGCTTTCAAAATGCAAAGGGACTCAAAAAAGCAATAGTGATTGAATGAATGTAGCGCTTCACCGACATTAGTTTCCTCCCGTCGCCGCAGCAGTAACTATGCCTTCCGCTGTACTTGTTCTGAAGAGTCATTTAAACTTTGAATCACTAACTCTAAGCCTGCTTGCCCGTAGTTTAGGGCATCTGGAAGTGCGGCAATTCTTTCTTGAACAACTGCACTAGCTAAGCGCTTTTTTATTCCTGCCAATCCTCCCAAAACCGCAGCATTTATTGGTGATATGTTTTCACCACCTTTAACGGCATCGTATTCTCTTGGCTGATAGGGATGTTCTGCCATCACTCTTTGCCCTCGGCGCTACAAAGCTGACTACACTACGATAATTTTTCCCAAACAGGGCTAAGAAGCGATCGCCAAACTAATATTCCCTCACAATCCTTAAATTTTAACGGTTTGAGAGTGGCTTTCTTAATCCTGCAATGAACATGGGTCTATCTGGGCATTTGCGATTCTATAATAAATGTACGATCGCGCAGCAAGGAGCGCAACCCATGCCAGTCAATTGGAGAGAATATATCGTCAGCACCCCCGACGTGCTGCGAGGTAAGCCAAGAATTAAAGGAACTAGAATTCCCGTTAGTCTTATATTGGGATATTTAGCCATTGGAAAAACTCAGGATGAAATTATCAAAGAGTTTCCAGATTTATCCAATAATCAGATAGCCGCTTGTCTCGATTATGCCCGCGATTTATCAGAGTTTGAAACAGTTGCCTCATGAGTTTAAGGTTTTTCGCCGACCACTGTATTCCTCGCTCAATCGTTCAAATCCTGCGTGATGCTGGTTATGAAGTTTTGCTTGTGAGAGATTGCATTCCAGTTGAATCACCGGATGCTGTTGTGATTGCTAAAGCCCAAGAACTAGATGCTATCCTTATTTCTGTCAACGGTGATTTTGCTGATATCGTGACTTATCCTCCATCTGATTATAAAGGAATTATTGCCATTCAATTAAGAAACCATCCCGAAATCATTCCTCAACTGATGGAAAGGCTAAAAGAATATTTATCTGCTAACAGTAACATGGAGCATTATCAAGGAAAGTTACTTTTAGTAGAAGTGTATCGAATTCGAGTGAGAGAATAAAGCGATATATTAATTATAATTTACCGTTAAACCCGATAACCCGCCCGGAAATCAATTTCCGGGCTAATAGCAAAAGTCGGTTAAAACCGACTGAAAACTTATTAAAAATCTTCAGTCCTCTTCAGAGGACTTTCGCTATTAGCCTGGGGTTTAAACCCCAGGCGGAATGGCGGACTAACGCGCTACCCAATCACCTCAGATACAAGCTGTTTCTGGGAAGATTCGGGCAAAATCCGCGCCACAGCTTGCTTAACAAATCCCTGCAAGAAAGCCGTTCTTTGATTTTCCTGAAACACTTTCTTTAGCGTTTCACCCAATTTTTCCACATTCAAACCCCGCGATTCTTCCACGCTAATTTCTTGCTCTTGGAAATACTCTATCAAGCTAAGTCCAGCTAATCGAGTCAAATAAGCCGCACTCACACCCTGCACTGCACCACCCGCCACAAACGTAACGGCGTGACTTTTCAAAATCCCGGTAATCGCTTGAGAAGAAAGTTCAACTAAACCCAGTTTTAGCATCAAACTTCCCATCGTTCCCGCGACGGTTTTCGCTTGTTCCAAGGAGAATTTTTGCTGATAAATATTGCTCAAATCCATCACTAACTGAGCGTTAATTGCACCCGTCGCCACTAAATCCAGCGCGGGTACGGGATTCGCAAATGCTGCGGCGGCGGCTATCCATTGATATTGTTCAATTTGAGGCATCGCGCTTGAGCGTCTCACTCCATTCAACACCCCTTTCGCCTCCGCCTTCAATACCCCAGCTTTCCTCCAAGTCGTCGCTAATACTAATTTTTGGCTTTCTTCTGCCAAAATTTGACCTATTTGCGCGTTTAATTGCGTTATTTCTGGTGTTTGCTCTTCCAGCCATTCATTTACGCTGCCATCTTCCTGATGCTGGCGCACCTTCACCGCTTTGGGAGAGGCGGCGATCGCCACCACATCCCCACCCATCCGTTGTTGCAATTGTTGCATTACAACTTCGCGGTCTGCGGGTAAATACTGGTCTTGTTTATTGAATGCCAGCAAAACCCTCTGATTTGCAGCTTTGAGTTGCTGGATAAATTCAAACTCCGAATCGGTCAAATCGCCGTTAGTGACAAATAATACCAAGTCGGATGCGATCGCTACTTCCCGCGCCGCATCATCCCCATTCCCAGTAAACAAGGCGGGCGTCTCTTTAATCGTCACCGATTGTTTGAGATGGGAAACTAAACTTTCGGCTAAAAGATGAATTAAAGTAGTCTTACCCGTTGTTTTGCCGCCTGTAACTGCCAAGGTTAGCTCTTTTCGGTCTAATTCTGCCTTTAATTGCCCAACTTTGTCTCGCAATTGGGGAATCCCATCGTGGTTTGGCGCTTCTGCTTCCAACTGGGAAATTACTGTTTCTACTTTGGCGATCGCTTTTAGAGCTGCTTCCCTATCCACGGGGGGCGCATCTAGCTGCAACTGGACATTTTTACCCTGTTTCCGGAATAACCAGAAACCAGCGCCGAGTGCTATAGCACCCAACATTCCCCATTCATCCACTTGATCGATTGAGTGTTGGAAACTCTCTAACGCCCACAGGGAGAAAGATAGCCCAATTCCTGCAATTAAAATTGGTTGCCGCAACATCACAGCCATTTCTTCGGATCCTCTGACTTTTTTTACCAGGGTTATCTCACTGTACCTATGCTACGCCTTCTCCGTGGCAACAACTGCAAGCGATCGCGCTATAGCATTACCGCTTTCCCAACCAAATAGCACCGATTTAACGAACCAGGTTAATCGAGTCCCCTACTGTTATCGCTCGATCTGTCTATCCCATACCTTTCTATAGCAAAGGAAAATTTTGACAGCATAGAAGGTACCCCAGGAATCCATTGCTCGACGTATTCCCAAAGCTTTCTGCTATTTTCGGAGTTAAAATTTACTCGGTTATACTCCACCAGCGTTCCCGCTCTAAATCGTCTTTCCGGGTTGATATAACCCTTCGCTCTACACAGAAGCTCTATGTGCTGCAAAAGCCTTTCTACACTGCCTCGATCGAAGCAGTGCGTTGCGATCGTTATACTTGGACTGAGGTAATATAGTGAGCCATCTTTATGGGTCTTCTTTCTTTGCCGTATGCTGCCATCGTCGCACAAAAGCATAGCTAACCCAGCAGGATGATCCATAAACCTGATTTTGTCAGTTATCACTTTTTTACCGTTCCGGTGGAACCAATCGTGAATAACTCTTAGTCTTCCGTTTTGAGTTACGTAGAAGGCGGCGCGATCCCAGGTATGATTGTAGTTTACTTTGATATCTCTGCCGTACAACCTACCAATCTCACGGGCTTTCCATTCCACAAGATCTGCTTGCTTTAGGCTATGAAGAATAATATATTCAGCCTTCATTCTGCCGCCAGAATCTCTTCTGCGAGAGCAGGCGTCACCCAAAAGAGTTCCAATAATTAAAGATCTTTTGTTTGATACGCTTTCTAATGTTTTTGGAGTCATACTAGATAAATGGCGGGAAGTGGATTTGAACCACTGACCTTCGGGTTATGAGCCCGACGAGCTACCAGACTGCTCTATCCCGCGTCGCTTTATCTAATATAACCACAAACTCAAAAAATAGCAACTAGGGAAGCGATAATTCTCCAACAACTTCTAGACGCTTGTACTTGCCTAGAGTCACAAAGGTTTCAGCCAAAGATTCTGCCACGGTGGGAGAGATCCAGCCTACTTGCCGCAACAGATAAATCGCCGCCGCATACTTGGCTCGCTTAGAACCATCGATGACTTTAATCGCCAGTCCCATACCTTCGCCCACCTTGCCGATGCACTGAACGCCTTCTGCGCCAGCTTTACTGACAATTTCGCCAGCAGTCAGTCGCATCAGTTCGGTATCGAATTCGCCATCGCCTGCCACCATTGCTGGATGACTGGTCATGGCGCGGACAATCCGTTCCATATCCAAACTTTCACCCGAAGACAATCGAGCATACAAAGACGCCATTTGACCCAGTTGCATAAAATAGGTCGGGGCGCCGCAATCATCGTGGGCGCTGATAAACTCTTCCCCCGCCCCTGGCATTCGCAGCAATTCAGCTATTTTGCCCAAGATTAGCTGCTGAACCGGGTGATTGCGCTGCAAGTAAGAATTGAGCGACCAATTTAACTGCTGGCAGACGGCTAGCATTCCCGCATGTTTGCCCGAGCAATTATATTCGAGCGGACTCTGCCTGCCTTCTGGAAGCGGACACTGGAGTGCCGACGGATCGATATCGCAGCGCCAAAGGACGTTAAAAACCTGACGTACTTGGTCGATTTTGCCTTGATGCGAACTACAGATAATCGCTAAGTCTTTGTCTGTCAAGCCGTAGCGTTCTAGCGTCCCCGTGCTGGTAACTGCTAGTGCTTGGAAAGGCTTGAGCGCCGAACGGGCAAAGGTAGCGGTTTCGCCGCTGCCTGCCACTGATAAAGTCCGCCCCCGATCGTCGCATACGACGGCTTGGGCGCGGTGCGTGGATTCAATAATGCCTTCCCGCAGTAAGCTGACTCCCAGTTCTGCGGTTTGATTTCGTTTTCCCCTTGTCATGGGTAAGACTTTAACATACTAGCTATTCTTTATTAGTTGTAGCGATCGGTAATTTAGTCAATTGTTGCTTGTTGACCGATTACCGATAACCCCATCTCAAATCTACAATCCCCCTGGGGCTTAAAGGAAAACCCAGACAATGCAGCCGATACTGAAAATGGCGGCGAGGATGGCGAAGGTTCGCACGAGCCTTCTCAGGATGGGCTGTACCTGATAAGTGACTAAGAGGCGATCGCGCGTCAGCACTTCGATGGGTTTGATCCAGGTTTGACCGTCGTACCAGCCCGACTCTTCGTAGAATACAGTCGGATTTACCAGGCGCGATCGCACGTACCACCAGCCCAAGTACAATCGCAGCAGTACCAAGGTCATCAACAGACCTGCGATCGCCGCCCCAAACAGAAAAAACTTACCCGTCGCCTTCATTGGGGCAAAACTCGCTGCTGCGATTGGTCCTGCCACCAACCAACTCCAACCCCAAACCCAAGCGATTTTTGTCCCATAACTACCCACTTCCAGCGTCGCCCAGCTATAAAACCAAGATTCTTTTAACTCCTGGTATTCGTTAATGGGTTGCTGTTCAGACGGAACCGGGCAGACTGAAACAGAAGACTCCATCATGGTTCGCGCCTCCCAACCCCATTAGATGCTAGATGCGGTCGTCAACTCTATGCGTTCTGCATGACTCCAGAACGCTTCCAGATTATAAAACTCCCGTTCGCGAGGCATCAAGATGTGAACCATCACATCGCCGTAGTCTAGCAGCACCCAAGACCCTTCGGCTTCTCCCTCGGTTCGCCTGGGACGATGCTGCAACTCCTGTTCCACCTTTTCTTGTATCCCTTGGGCAATTGCCCTCACCTGCACCCGCGAAAAGCCGGTAATAAACACAAAGTAATCTGCCAAGTACGATACATCGGATACTCGCAGTACGACGATATCGGCGCCCTTGCGGTCTTCCGCAGCGCTGACGGCGTCCCTCACCAGCAACCAGATCTGATCGCGATCGCTTTGGGATAACTTATCCGCACTTGCATTCGAGCCGATACCAGAATATGCAGACTCTACAGTTTTTAAATGTTCAGACATTAAATTGATCTATCCTTCTCCAGTTTTTAAGGTTAACAAATGTTCTAACTAGAGCCAAATTTCTGGCTTGTTTTTTCGGAAAACTGACTCAATTGTTTTTGCCTCCAAGGCATCGTTGCTATGCAACTATCAAGTTATTATCCTGGGCTGATCGTCGGTTGCGGCTTGCCATTTGCGTTGCCCAATTCCTCATCAATATCATTCGCAGGTGAATTAAACGATTTATAGCCATTAAATAACCTGTTATAGAATAATTGCAGGTTTCCCAAACAGCTCCAGCCAGATTTTCCCGACTTACCAGCTGCAACTCTTCTAATTCTGAGCAGTTTCCCCGACCTGGATCTATACTATCTGCTACGAACATGATACAACCGATTCGGCTCATTCCCGCTCTGCCGAAAGTATGATTTTCAATAGCTGGCAATATTTCTTCATCTTGAACTCCCAAACGATCTCTAGCCAGAATCGCGCCGATCTGTGGGAGAGAGGGGTGGGGAGGCGATCGCTTAACCCGATCGATTTCCCAACCAGCCGCTGCTATTTCCCACAGTGGTTGTAGAGTAAAATTTTGAGCTAGGTCGTGCATTAACCCAGCCGCAGCGGCTTGCTCAACATCGAGCGCGCGATCGGTAGCCAAAAGAGCAGCTGTCTGTTCAACTCCGAGAATATGTTGCAGCCGGGAACGGGATCTGTTATCCACTAACCAAGCCAACACCTGGTCGCGCATTAACCTAGCAATCTCCAAAGGTAAAAATATAACGATTGGCAAGCACAACTTGCTTCTACGAGAAATTACTAGGATTATTTTATCGTTTTTGATTGGAGCAATGGAGCTGCACCCTGGCGGTCAAACTTCACTTAGTTTGGTAGGGGATTGCGTATGGTAGCTGGAGCGGTAGAAACTTCTGCAAATAGCGCCTCATACCGATCCAAAGCTTGCTCGAAGGAGTATTGCTCGACTGCATACCGCCTGCCTTGCTGACCGAACTTTTCAGCTTTTTCGCGATCGGCATACAGATCCTTGACAGCAAATGCTAAGGCATCCGGGTTTTCTGGCTCAACCACCAGTCCGCCACCGCTTTGCTTGATCGCTCTGGCTGCCGTGCCGTTGGGGGGAACTGAAGCGACAATCGGGCGTCCCGAAGCCAGCAGCACTTGGGTTTTTGAAGGCATATTGAAGGCGATCACGTTTTTCTTTTGCACGATCAGTCCCACGTCGGCTGCGGCTAGCATTTCCGGCAGTTTTTCGCGAGGTTGGAACGGTACCAGCCGCACGTTGTCGGCACCGCGATCTTCACAATACTGGTGCAATCGATTTAAAGCTTTTTCTTCGCCGACGATGGTAAAGACGATATCCTTGATGTGGCGCAGCCTAACCGCAGCATCGATCGCAGTTTCTAAACCTTGGGTGAGGGCGATGTTGCCGGAGTATAGGACGACGAATTTACCCTCAAGTTGATAGGTTTGGCGGAAGGCGTTATTTTCTTTGGGCAAGGGACGAATGAAATTCACATCCACCCAGTTGGGAATTAAGGCAATTTTGTCTTCCTTAACTCCCTTGCTGGTCAAGTTGTCCACAAATACATCGCTGATGACGCTAATTTTGTGCGCTGTCTTGTAGGCAAATTTTTCCAAAGCTTCAAAGACTCGGATCATCGTTTTGTTTGTCAGTAGCCCCGTGTGAACTGCGGCTTCTGGCAAAATATCCTGGAGATTAAGAACCACTGGGCAGCGGTGCAACCATCCCAGTAACGCTGCTGGCACCGAAACTGGCAAAGGAGGTGAGGTGAGAAGAATCACATCCGGGCGCTTGCCTTTAATCGCATGAACCAGACTCAACAGTACAAAGCTGCCATCGAGCAGAATGCGATCGAACAAATTCGGTTTGGGGCGAACCCACAGCCAATTACGCTGAACCACGACGCCGTTTTTGCTTCTTTCGGTACTCCACAACTTGTGGCGATATCCGGCATAAATACGGCGTTCTGGATAATTAGGCATTCCCGTGACCACGCGGACTTTGTGACCGCGCTTGGCTAGACCTTCAGCCAGTTCGGTCATTAACGGAGCGATGCCAATCGGCTCTGGAGCGTAATTGTAAGAATAGATGAGGATACGCATATCACACCAAGTCCATGAAGTTTGAGAGTTAACTGAGAATCAAGTTGGATTTTTCAGGTATGGTCAGCAGTCAAGCGGTGTTATCTGGATAATTACACCTGGTTTCGTCTGCTTTCCCGTAAAACGCCCTAGCTGATCGGCAGGCGCAGCTGACCGTAATTCACATAACACCGCAAAGGCGAATTTCTACGGTAAATTGGCAAGAGGGTTCCTACCATCCTCCAGCTTAAGCTACGAGGATTGTTCAAACGCTCAATACTTTGACTCATGTCGCTCCGACAAAAGATTTCCTTTTACTTTGAAGACATTGAAACGCCTACTGGCAGAATCATCAATCTAATTATTACAGCTCTAGTTTTATTATCGTCCGCTATCTTTGTTATTGAAACCTATGAGATCCCTCAAAGTCTACGGCTTCACCTAAACTTTACAAACTCGGTAATTCTACTGATATTCGCTATTGAGTATTTATTACGTTTCTGGTGCGCTGAAGCAAAAATCAAATTTTTATTCAGCATTTTCTCATTAATTGACTTACTGGCAATTATACCATTCTTGATCGGAGTCATAGATATAAGTTATCTCCGGATTTTTCGATGGTTTAGAATTTTGCGGTTAGTTCGTTTTCTAGAAGGAAAAACGGATACAAGTCGTTTTAGTAAGGGAGATAGCGTCATTTATGCCAGGATATTGTTTACTTTATTTGCAATTATTTTTGTTTATTCAGGATTAATTTATCAAGTTGAGCATAGAGTTAATATAGCGGAGTTTAGTACATTTTTGGATGCGGTTTATTTTGCTGTAGTTACGATGACAACGGTTGGGTTTGGTGACGTAACGCCGATTTCCGAAGGGGGTCGCCTGCTGACGGTGTTAATGATTTTTACCGGAATTGCACTAATTCCCTGGCAAGTGGGAGATTTGATTAAGCGCTTGGTGAGAACTGCCAACAAGGTAGAAACCCTTTGTCCGAATTGTGCCTTATCTTTTCACGATGCTGATGCCCGGTTCTGCAAAAATTGCGGCACTCAGTTGGGGGGCGATTGAAGCCCAGTATAGCTAGGGGGTAGGCGAAAAATGGGTTTGCTCTAGGATTTCACCAATTAAGAAGCTTCATGACGCCAATGCGCTGGTTATATTATTGCAGTGCTATACTGGGGAGTCTTGTATTTGTTACAAATTTGTTACAAGAACATGCTTGTAAGTTTGTATACTCACATCTTGCACCATTGTCAACAAGCCTTGAAAAACCGGGTTTCTTAACCAAAAATCTAGGCTTTCAAGTTTAGCTATTTGCAAGAAACTAAGGTTTAGTCAAGGTGCAAGATGTGAGTATATTAAAGTCATCTTTAAGATTTAGGCTGCTAGATACTCGAGCGGAGACTTCGCAAGCATGTCGTGGACACCCCTAAGCCACCGCCTTGCCTGCCTGCCTTTAATTTTGGCAGGCCCGATTCTGCGGCGCACGGAACCAAATGCGGTTACCGTTTGGGTCGCGTTAAAAAAACCTTGCCAAGTTGGACTGGGGGTATATGCCACCCACGCCGGGAATCAAATTATTGCCAACCCCATCCTTGAGGGTTCGCGCTCTACTGTCCCCTTGGGTAAATACCTGCACGTAGTAGCCGTGACGGCAAAGCCAGTGACTTGCCATCAACTAGAACCCGAACAAATCTACGCTTACAGCCTCACTTTTTCTAACTATGATGGCGGATTGCTCAAAGTTTTAAACTCAGAAAGCTTCCCCTCTAACGTCACGATTAGCTATTTCGAGCATGGTTTACCCACCTTTGCCCTGCCACCAGACGATTTAAACCAGCTGCGAATCGTACACGGTTCTTGCCGCAAACCCCACGGAGGCGGACAGGATGCCTTACCCATACTCGACGATCTGATCGCCTTGAATCCTGGGGAGCCAAATTCCAGACCCCAGCAGCTATTCTTGACTGGCGATCAAATCTACGGAGATGATGTCGCCGATGCCCTGTTATGGGCGGTGACAGATGCTGGGGATACCCTGCTGGGGTGGGAAGAAAATCTGCCTTTGGCGGATGGGGAGAAAAAACCCTCAGATCTAAAACCGGGTACGCGCAGCGATATCGCTAGAGATGACGGCGGCTTTACCGCGATGCTGGTCAATCATCCGGAAAAAGCTAAAAGCCATCTGTTTAGCTTGGGCGAATACTACGCCATGTATTTGTTCGCTTGGTCGCAAGTTCTGTGGCCCAATCGTTTCCCTCCTGGCAAGAAAATTCGCCAGCATCCCAAGGACGCCAAACTGTGGGATCGGGAAGTCGATGCTTTACAAAACTTTGCTAGGGATTTGTGGAAAGTGCGGCGGCTGTTGGCGAATGTGGCAACTTATACCATCTGTGACGACCACGATATCACCGATGATTGGTGTCTGAATCGCGAGTGGTGTAACCGCGTGTTGAGTAAGCCGCTTGGCAGGCGGGTGGTGCAGAATGGTATGTTGGCCTATGCCGTGTTTCAGGCTTGGGGAAATACGCCCGACCAGTTTGAGTCGGGACAACCGGGGGAGAAACTATTACAAGCGGCGGTTGATTGGTCTAATTCGGCGGGGACGGATGCATTGGCTGGTGAAGCCATTTCTAAGTATGTGGGAATTCCCGCCCTCGATTGGGAAACAGGTTTGCCGAGGTTCAAATTTGACGGGAATGTGTTGATTTTGGATCGGGATTACCCGGATGGAACGACGGCGCTACGCTGGCACTATCGGGTGAAAGGCTTTAAGCATGAAGTGCTGGTGATGGATACGCGCACTTGGCGGGGTTATCCCAAGGGTGAAGATGCGTTGATGCATCCACCGATGCTTTTATGTCCGACAGGATTTGAGCAACAGATTTGCCAAGCGCTATCTGAAGAGAGGGATGGAGAGATCGAAGTAACTTTGGTGGTTTTGCCGACAAATTTGGTGAGTTTGTCGATTATTGATTTGGTGCAACGGTTACATTTGAGTCAGGGTAAGGTGTTTGGCTCGGATGTGGGGGATTCGTGGAATTTTCATGAAGAGGCTTTTACCCAGTTGCTGGCAGAATTGTTTAAGCGACGCGATCGCATTATCATCCTCTCTGGCGATATTCACTATTCCTGTGCCGTTCGACTCAACTACTGGTTCCGGCGCCATTTTGGCGATCTACCCGTCAATCCCGATCCGCCAGAAAGAGCGCGGGTATTGGCACAATTAACTTCTAGTGCGTTTAAAAATGCCGAGTGGAAAACATATATTGCTCACACAAAGTTAAAATCTATTTTCCCAGAAGCTTCGCAAGAATGGCTGGGATGGAACGAACCACCGGAATTGATCGAAATCCAATTCACGCCGCAAATGGTGCGGATGATGGATGTAGAGCTTCCCGATCGAACGCCAACTATAATATCGTTTAAGCCGATTCGCGGTAACGAGGAAATTGCTTGGAAAATTGCGCTCAAAGATCGCAAGTCTCTGCCTGATTGGCGCTATCGTATCGATTGGATTAAACGCGAGCCAGCCCAGGAATTGATTACCGATCTGAAATCGGTTGCCGCAACTAATTGGCAAAATATCGGCGCTTTAATTTGGCGAAATCAGTGGTTGCAAGAAGGTGAAGAAATTGTCGGGCGCAACAACTTCGGGTTAATTAGTTTTAACTGGTCAACCAATGAGGATAACAAAGCGGTGATTCAGGAGGTTTATTGGCGATCGCCTTGGGAACCTTCCCGGATCGTTTTTAGCCGCTATCTAGTCCTCCTGGGGCTTTCGCCGCCACCGCCAGATTTTGCCGCCCCCCTGGTGACGGGTAATCCGCCAAACTCCCAATAGATGGGGAAGATGGGGAAGTAATTACTTCTACTTCTTCGTTATCTCCATCATCAGCCAATTCTGAGTTAACCTAAAATTTAACTCCTGAATTCCTCCCCAATGGATAACTATCAATACCAAGTTGGCGGTAGTTTAACCAGCAATGCTCCGAGTTATGTAGAGCGACAATCAGATATAGAACTTTACGAAGCCTTAAAAAAAGGTAATTTTTGCTACGTTCTCAACTCCCGTCAAATGGGAAAGTCTTCGCTTTTAGTGCGAACTAAACATCGCCTAGAACGCGAAGGATTTAAATGCACTGCTATCGATATGACCAATATTGGCAGTGAAAATATCACTCCTCTGCAATGGTACAAGGGCATTGTTGCCGAGTTGTGGACGGGGTTTAAGTTGTTAAATAAACTTAAATTTAAAGATTGGTGGAAAGAACGGGAAGATTTTTCTTATATTCAAATACTCAACAACTTTATTGTCGAGTTATTAGAGGTTCAATTTCCGCAAGATCGGTTATTTATTTTTATTGATGAAATCGACAGTACTCTGAGTTTAAATTTCCCCGTTGATGACTTTTTTGCCTTAATTCGATTTTGCTATAACCAAAGAGCGATTAATCCAAACTACAAGCGGATTGCGTTTGCTATTTTTGGTGTTGCTACGCCTTCTGATTTAATTAAAGATCGGAATCGCACTCCCTTTAATATCGGTCAAGCTATTGAACTAAAAGGTTTTGACTTGCAGTCAGCTAGGGGGCTAGCTGAGGGATTAAACATAAAAGATGCTAAGAGTCAAGAAATTTTAAAAGAAATTTTAGCTTGGACAGGAGGACAGCCATTTTTAACGCAAAAACTGTGCAATCTTATCACTAATTTTAGCGAAGGTAGGGCAGGTAGCTCGGTGACTATTGCGCCAGCAACCGAGGCAGATTGGGTGGAAAAGATGGTCAGAGCGAATGTAATAGAACGCTGGGAATCTCAAGACGAACCGGAGCATTTGAGGACGATACGCGATCGCATCGATCGCCAGGGTAAATATACGGGCAGAATGCTGGGAATTTATCAGCAAATTTTGCAAGGATTTGCTGTCAAAACTGATGATAGTCGCGAACAGATTGAACTATTACTCAGCGGTTTGGTGGTTAGAGAACAAGGGTTACTGGACGTTAAAAATCGCATTTATCAAGAAGTTTTTAACATCGAGTGGGTTGAAAAACGATTAGCTGCTTTGCGTCCTTATTCTCAATCTTTGGAAGCTTGGGTTGCTTCCCAACGCACTGACGAATCGCGTTTATTGCGGGGACAGGCGCTTAAAGATGCCCTGACTTGGGCATTGGGAAAAAGTTTGAGCGACTTAGATTATCAATATTTAGCAGCTAGTCAAGCATTGAGCAAGCGGGAAACTGAAAATGCCCTAGAATCGGTTGAACAAGCCAGTTATATCCTCTCTTTTACTAGACGAAATGCTAAAAAACAATCTCTCAGACATAGAATTTGGTCAGGATGGATTGCCGTGACGGCGCTATGCGTCGCCAGCTTTGCGATCGTTTTAAGTTTGACGGGATTATTTCAGGGAATGGAATGGGATGTGCTAGACCAGTTTTTTAGGCTCCGTCCTTTAGAATCTCCCGATCCGCGGATTACGATCGTTACCGTTGGCGAAACGGATATTACTAAAATTGGACAGTGGCCTATACCAGACCGAGTTTTAGTTGAGGCAATTAAAAATATTAAAGCGCGCAATCCTAGAGCAATCGGCTTAGATTTATATCGAGATTTACCTGTAGAGCCTGGTCATGAAGCATTAGTAGAAATGTTTAAATCAACCCCCAATTTAATTGGAATTGAGAAGGTTGTTGGCAGTCGAGTTGCTCCACCGTTAGTATTAAGCCAGTTAGGGCAAATTGGCTTTATTGATATCGTGTTGGATCTGGATGGAAAAGTCCGCCGTGGCTTGCTATCGGTGAAACGCCAACAGCGAGTTTATCTGAGTTTATCATTGCAAATGGCCTTAATTTATTTGAAAGCGGAAGGGGTGAATCCAAATCAAATAGGCGATAATCGCTTGCAGTTTGGTAAAGCTACTTTCCAGCCATTTAAACCCAACGATGGCGGCTATGTTGGTGCTGATGATGGCGGATATCAAATTTTGCTGAACTTTCGCGGATTGTTAGATAATTTCCCAACAATTTCTCTGACCGACCTGCTGAACAATCAAATTGCACCTGGTTTAATAGAGAATCGGATTGTTTTAATTGGTGCGACGGCTGAAAGCTTGAACGATTTTTTTTATACGCCCTACGGTAAAAGTTTGTTTGGCACGGCAGAACGGACGCCGGGAGTAGTGATTCATGCTAACTTAATCGGTCAGATTTTAAGTGCGGTTTTAGATGGAAGACCTTTGATTAATGTTTGGATTAAACCTAAAGAGTGGTTGTGGATTTTGCTCTGGTCATTAATCGGGGCGGGTTTAACCTGGCGGTTGCAGTCTTTGCAGGCGATCGCTTGCAGTATCTTGTTAGCTTGTTTGGGTTTATTATTAATTGCTTACTTGGCTTTTTTACAGGGATGGTGGTTGCCAGTAGTGCGACCAATAATAGGATTAATCGCGGCAGCGATCGCTCTGGCTATTGTCATCAACAAACAATTAGAACAACAGCAACTCCGGATCATTTTTGAACGGCTCTTAGAAGAATGCAATGTTTCCCCCACGGCTGGACGGATTGCAATTGAATATTTGAAACAATCAGAAAGCGATAAGAACCAAGCTTTGATCGAAAGGTGGATGAGCGAGAGGCGCTAATGTGACGCTACGCTCAGGCAATTGGTGCTAACTTCCAGAAAGTCGGAAAACTCAGATCTTGCACCAGAGCCAACAGAAATAAATTTCACATCTGAAAGCAGGCAACCCGTTTCAACGGGTTAAAACCTTGATTGTAGTTAGCTTTAGCTAACTTAAGCTTTCAGCCCCAAATTTATTTGGAGGCTGTTTATCTCTTAGGTGCAAGATGTGAGAAAACTCAGACTTGCACCGCGACTAACACCTGAGTTTCTTGCAAATGGTTGAGAACGGTGCAAGATAGGAGAAAAGTAACAATTGTAGGAATATTGTTGATTTTTTGTCTAAAGCATCATAAGATTGCCCGATGATAGAGGTAATGAATTTTTTAGATATTCTAGCGGCAATTACTGATTCTCAATCAATAAGTTCAAGCTGAATAGCTGTGAAAAAAACTCTTTCTAGATATGGGGTAAGGTTGCTAGCCAGCGGGGTGATACTTTTAACCCCGTTTAAAGTTGCAGCTCAATCTCCCCCCAATCCGATTTTTCCCAGAGATCCCGAATTACCGGCGCCGATTTTACCAGTTCCTCAACCCAACCCCCTAGATCAAACCGCACCGCTTCCAATGCAACCAACGCCCATCCGGGAAAATACTGAGACGATTGCGGTAGAACGATTTGAATTTGAGGGCAATACGGCATTTAGCGATCGCGAATTAGCCAGTGTCACCCAACAGTTTACAGGTAGACCGCTCACCTTTGCCGAACTGCTGGCAGCTGAAGCAGCTGTGACACAAAGGTATGTAGATGCAGGGTATATCAATTCTGGGGCGGTGATTTTAGCAAATCAAACTTTTCCCAAAGATCGGGCGGTGGTGAAAATTCGCATCATAGAGGGAGGTTTAGAAGAGATCCGGGTTACAGGAACTAGACGTTTACATCGGGGGTACGTGCGCGAACGTTTAGAAATCGCCACCCAAAGCCCTCTCAACCGCGATCGCCTGCTACAAGCGTTGCAATTGTTACAACTCGACCCCCGGATCGCCAGTATTAGGGCGGAACTTCAGCCTGGGGTACGTCCGGAAGCTAGCATTCTGCAAGTGCAAGTGCAAGAGGCAAATACCTTTAACGCCGAAGCTTTTTTTGATAACGAACGTTCTCCCAGCGTGGGTAGTTTTCGTCGCGGGGTGACGATTACAGACTTGAATTTAGCCGGATTGGGGGATGCGATCGCTTTTTCCTACGCTAATACCAACGGCAGTCACGCTTACGACCTGGATTACACTATACCGTTCAATCCCCGCAACGGTACGATTGGATTAACCGCGAGTTATTCTGATACATCGGTAATCGAACCGCCCTTCGATCGCATCGATATTGAAGGGAAATCTTTCTCTGGGGGATTGACAATTCGCCAACCGATTATTTTAAGACCTAGTGAAGAATTTGCCGTCGGTTTGACCGCAGATTACCAACAAAGTCAGACGTTTATCCAAGATAAAGGATTTCCCCTGGCGTTGGGATCGGATGAACAAGGAAGAACGCGCATTTATGGTTTGCGTTTCTTTCAAGACTACGTGCGACGCAATCCTAGAGATGTGTTTGCCGTGCGATCGCAATTCAACGTCGGTTTAGATGTTCTCAATGCTACCACTAACAACGCAGCGCCAGATGGTCGTTTCTTTGCGTGGCGGGGACAAGCTCAGTACGTGAGGCTGTTAGCACCGGATACTTTATTGATCTTTCGTACCGATGCCCAATTAACACCCAATCCTTTAGTATCTTTAGAGCAAATAGGAATAGGGGGTGCCAGAAGCGTGCGCGGTTATCGTCAGGATACATTACTAACAGATAACGGTATTTTTGTTTCCGCAGAAGCACGCCTTCCCATTTTCCGAGTTCGGAGATTGGGGGGCGTTTTGCAGGTAACTCCGTTTGTTGATTTTGGTTACGGATGGAATAACCAAGAACAACCGGAAATGCAAGACTCGAATACTTTGCTGGGAATTGGTTTGGGTTTCTTGTGGCAAATGAGAGATAATTTTTCGGCGCGGATAGACTATGGTATTCCGCTAATTGATGTCGATTCGAGCGATAGAACTTGGCAAGAAAAAGGCGTTTATTTTTCCTTGCGGTATAGTCCTTTTTAACAGTGGACAGTTGACAGTTGACAGTGGACAGTGGACAGTTGACAGTTGACAGTTGACAGTTGACAGTTGACAGTTGACAGTTACCTCTTCCTAAAGCTTATAGGATTGCAAACTAGGATTTTTATTAGACAAGAATTTAAACCGATTTTTTGGGTAGATTTATGCAACATCGATTAATTTATTTATCTAATGTAGTTGTTTTAAGTTTGTTTGCCTTTGTGGCTCATGCTGGGGCACAAATTATTCCAGATGGTAGTTTAGGGGCGGAGAATTCGCGGGTAGTTCCCAATCAAGAGATTAATGGAGTTGAAAGCGATCGCATAGACGGCGGTGCAATTCGCGGCGCTAATCTGTTCCACAGTTTCAGCGAATTTAACATCCGCGAAGGACGAGGCGCTTATTTTTCTAATCCCGATGGTATTACCAATATTCTCACTCGCGTTACCGGAACAAATCGCTCTAATATTTTGGGAACTTTGGGAGTATTGGGCAATGCTAACCTATTTTTCCTCAATCCCAATGGCATTATTTTTGGCGCTAATGCCAAACTTGACTTGCGCGGTTCATTTTTAGCCACAACTGCCGATACTTTTGTGTTCGATAGCGGCTGGGAATTCAGTGCTAGCAATCCCCAAACTCCAATACTGACAATTAATATTCCCATTGGCTTGCAATTTAGAAACAATCCGGGCAGCATCATCAATCGCTCGACTGCTACAGTGGAAAACCTGCCACCGTTGCCTTTGCGAATTATCAACAACTCCGGATTAGCCGTGCAACCCGGTCAAACTTTAGCTTTTGTTGGAGGCGATATCCAAATTGATGGCGGCATTCTAACTGCTAATAGCGGACAAATCCTCCTTGTTAGCGTCGCCAGTCCCGGTTTTGTTGGTTTCGATCCAACTGGGCTGATTCAGACTTTGAACTACGAAAATATCCAAAATTTCGGCAACATTCAAATATCTGATGGAGCCATTAACACCAGTGGATTAGCGGGTGGAAGATTAGAAATCAGAGGTAAAGATGTTAATATCAGCCGTTCCCAAATTGCGGCACAGACTTTAGGAAATGAGAATGGTAGAGGGATTGAAATTCGCGCTGATGCCGTCAGAATCGCAGGAGGAAAGGAAATTTCTACCTTTACATTTGGCAGCGGCATGGGAGGGTCGATCGCTATCAATGCCACCGAATTAGTCGAACTTTCTGGAATTGGAGTTGAAAGCTTTCGGGAATTTCTCGCTCAAATTATTATGAACGGCATCATCACATTTTTCGACCCAAACCTATTGCTGGTAACAGGAAGCAGCACCGGATCGGGAGGAGATATAACTATAAATACAAGACGCTTGTTATTGCGCGATGGGGCGAGTATCGGTAGTGCTACCTTTGGTGCAGGACGAGGTGGAAATATTACCCTGCGTGCAAACGAGATCGATATTGCTGGTTCTGGAATCAATAGCGGGACGCTATTTGGCAGCACAGGTAATGGTGGCAATATTGACATTGAGGCTCGACAGTTAACGGTGCGAGATGCTTCAGTGGTAAGTGCCGTTACCCTGAGTCAGGGGTCATCAGGTAATATTTCGATTCGAGCTTCTGAATCTGTCCAAGTGCTACGAACTCCCGACACTCCCTTACAAACCGCTATCGGCACAACGGCTGCTAGAGGTACGGGGAAGGCAGGAGATATTACGATTGACACCAGGCGATTGATTGCCTCAGAAGGCGTATCGATCGACTCGGGAAGCGGTTTTATGATTGCTGGAAGAGTGATTTCCTCAATGGCAGGAGATGGAGGTAACATCACAATTCGAGCCTCTGAGTCTGTCGAAGTGAGCGGAATTTCTGCTGGAATTGTGGCAGGTGAAGGGCAAATTCCTACTTCTATTGGTGCTTTGACCACGACTGACAAACCAGGAGGCGAGATTCGCATTAATACTCCCAGGTTAATTGTGCGAGATGGAGGAGTAATTTCTACCGCATCTTTGGGTGCAGGAAATGCGAGCAATATCACGATCGATGCCGAAGAAATTGAAGTGATTGGTAGTGCCAATGGCGGTCAATTTATCAGCAAAATTGAGGCTTCATCGGGTAGCGCATTAGGTATTATTAATCCCGATGCAACAGGGAAAGCTGGTTCTTTGAATATCAATAGTAATCGATTGATTATCCGCGATCGCGCCACGATCAATGTCGCTAATTTGGGTTCGGGAGATGCTGGCACGATTAACATTTTTGCTTCGGCGATCGCTCTCGACACTAACAGCAGCATTAACGCCACAACTGGCTCTGGTGGCGAAGGTAATATTAACCTAGAGGCGAAAGACATCCAGTTACGCCGTGGTAGCCGCATCACTACCGATGCTGGCAGTTCTATGGGCGGCAACATTACCATCAACAGCGATATCCTCCTAGCTTTCCCAGCAGAAAATAGCGACATCACCGCCAACGCGCAAACAGCAAAAGGCGGCACGGTTAATATCAACGTTGATAATATTTTCGGCATCGCGGCTATCAGTCGCGACCAAATCAGAAATAACTTAGGGTTAACTGATGCCGAATTGGAAGCGCTAACAGTCAATCCAACTTTCTTGCTTCAAAGCAACGATATTGCTGCGATTTCTCAAGCTGCGGGCGCTAATTTACAAGGGACGGTCACATTTAGCACCTCTGGGATTAATCCAGCTCAAGGATTGGTAGAATTGCCGCAAAATATCGTCGATTCGGCAACTTTAATCGCTGCCAATCCTTGTGCAGAAGGGCAAGCGAGTGAATTTGTCATCACTGGACGAGGTGGCTTGCCTGCCAATGGAGGCGATCGCTTAATTGACGATCCGGTGCGCGTCAGTTGGAGCGAATTACCCGCGCCGCAAGAGAGCAGGGGCACAGAGAAGCAGGGGATTAGGGGAGAATTGACTGACTCATCTAGGGAGCGGATAGTACCTGCTCAAGGTTGGGAGATCGACGAGCGAGGCGTGGTAACGCTGGTGGCTTATAATCCGGGTAATTCAGCTTCTGTTCGCCATCCCAATGCCCAAATCATCTGTCCGCCGCGTTAAATTCGATTTTGGTACGCCCTGGCACGAGGTTCCCCTTGAATCATAAAGGCAGCTGCTAAAACGCTATAGACAAATTTTTGGGGAACTACCAAAGTAAAAAGGAGTAGGAAATGAACGGGCGATCGCCAAGCGAAGAGGGCAAATCTAACCAACCGCTAAAAATTCTTGGGATTTCTCGGTTTTTCCATCGCAATCGCTTCCTTGTTCTCTTATCTTTGCTATTTATCCTGTCAATGACAGCCCCGTCTGTGGTGGCGCAAGTATCAAAAACCAACACCACAATCGCTCAAGTTCAACCAGGAAAAAATAGCTACGAATCGGGTAATTTTGCCCAAGCTGCTAGGGAGTTGCAAGCCGCTGTCGCCGAATTTGCTGCTAAAGGCGATCGCCTGAGTCAAGCTGTCGCACTACGGAATCTGTCTCTGGTGTATCAACAACTGGGACAATGGCAAGATGCGGAAGGTGCGATCGCGCAAAGTATTTCGCTCCTCCAAACCCAACCCAAAAACCATACCCAGTTAAAGTTACTCGCCGAAGCACTGGACGTTCAAGCAAGACTCTATCGCGAAACGGGGCGTGGGGCAGATGCGGTAGAAACTTGGCAAAAAGCAACGAATATTTACCAACAAATCAACGATAAAATTGGCATTGCTCAAAGTAAAATTAACCAAGCTTCTGCTTTACAAGATTTAGGGTTTTATCCCAGAGCTTGTAAGGTTTTACGCGAATTATTCGGGCTTTCTTCAAGTGCAAATCCAGAATTAAAACGACAGCAGTGCAATATCAGCGAAGCAGAATTTAAAACCCTGAAAGCATTACCTGTAACGTCGATTAATGTTTGGGGTTTGCGGAGTTTGGGGGATGTATTGCACGCCTTGGGCGAATTAGAGCAAGCTAAAATTGTTTTACAGCAAAGCCTGGAAGCTGCCCAAAAATTGCAATTACCCGCAGAAATTGCCGCGACTCAATTAAGTTTAGGGAATAATGCGATCGCTCTAGCAGTGAAAAATTCCCCACAACCTAACTTAAGAAGCCAATTTATCGAAGCAGCTTTAACTGCGTACCAAGCAGCAGAAAACACCCCATCGCCCTTTGGGCAAATCCAAGCCAGACTAAACCAGCTTAGCCTGTTGGTAGAAATGGGAAAAACAGCAGCAGCATTAGCATTATGGCAATCTCAAAAGCCAGCCGTCATGCGCTTACCTCCCACGCGCGCGGGAGTCTACGCCCAGGTTAATTTTGCCAGAAGTTTGCTGAAACTAGCAGAAATAAATGCCAATCCCGACTATCGGGCAATTGAAGAAATTTTAACCGCTGCTCTCGAGCGGGCAAAAGCCTTGGGCGATGCCAAATTTCAGGCATACGTTTTAGCTAGTTGGGGAAGACTGTACGAATTGCAACAGCAATGGATACCAGCTGCCAACATCACCAACCAGGGACTAAGCCTTGTACAGCCTTTGACCGCACCGGATATAGCATATCAGTTGTTCTGGCAGTTGGGACGGATTAACAAGGCACAGGGGGATGTGGAGAAAGCGATCGCTCACTACAGCCAAGCTACCAAAATTCTCTCCTCTCTCCGCAGCGATTTGGTCACCATTAATCCCGACGTGCAGTTTTCTTTCCGGGAAAGCGTGGAACCAGTTTATCGCGAGTTAGTTAGCTTACTGCTGCAACCGAATGCCAGCCAAGAAAATATTAAACAAGCGCGTCAAACCATCGAATCGTTACAGTTAGCAGAACTCGATAACTTTTTTCAAGATGCTTGCGCCCAAGCCAAACCTAAACAAATAGACCAAATTGACCCAACTGCGGCGGTATTCTATCCGATTATTTTAAGCGATCGCTTAGAAGTTATTGTATCTCTACCCAATCAACCTTTGCGTCACTATTCCACCATAAAATCCCAAACTGAATTAGAGCAAACCTTCATAGATACTCGCACTTCTTTACGCCGCACCGCTTTTGAGCAAGAACGACTACCATTAGCTCAAAAACTCTACGATTGGTTGATACGTCCCGCCGAGTCAGATCTAATTCAAAATAATATTAAAACTTTGGTATTTGTCTTAGATGGCACTTTGCGAAATCTGCCAATGGCAGCCCTCTACGACGGTCAACAATACGTAATTCAAAAATATAACATCGCCCTCACCCCCGGACTGCAACTGCTCGAACCTCGCCGCTTGACAACAGAACAATTACGTGCATTAACTGCTGCTTTATCAGAAAGCCGTCAGGGTTTCCCACCTTTACCAGGTGCCGCTACTGAAGTGCAACAAATTAGCACTGAAGTTCCCGCAAGAGTGCTGCTCAACCAACAGTTTACCCTTCCCAATTTGCAACAATTAATCCGTGCGGCTCCTTATCCAGTTCTACACCTAGCAACTCACGGTCAATTCAGTTCTAATGCCGAGGATACCTTTATTTTGTCTTGGGACAATCGCATCAACGTCAAGCAATTGGATGGACTTTTGCGCGATCGCGAACTTGGACAGCGCCCGATTGAATTGTTTGTCCTGAGTGCCTGCGAAACCGCTGCAGGAGATAACCGCGCTGCGTTAGGATTGGCAGGGATAGCCATTCGTTCTGGTGCCCGCAGCACCCTGGCAACTCTCTGGCAGGTAAATGACGAATCGACTGCCATTTTTATGGTTGAATTTTACAAAGAACTTGCCAAAAAAGGAGTGACAAAAGCACAAGCACTCCGCAACGCACAGCTAGCGTTGCTATCTCAATCTCAGTATCAAAACCCTTACTTCTGGGCACCCTTTGTCTTGGTGGGAAATTGGCAGTAAATTTAGCTAATTGCTAATATTGACAGTTGACAGTGGACAGTTGACAGTTGACAGTGGACAGCTTGCCCTGAGCTAGTCGGAGGGTTGACAGTTACCTCTTCTCAAATCTTGCACTGAGCCAACAGAAATAAATTTCACATCACAAAGCAGGCAACCCGTT
>CAYXCW010000040.1:0-57474 GCA_964463555.1 uncultured bacterium | reverse complement strand
TTCAGCCCCAAATTTATTTGGCGGCTGTTTATCTCTTAGGTGCAAGATGTGAGTTTACTCACATCTTGCACCAGAGCTAACAGAAATAAATTTCTGACTGTAGAGACGTTACATGTAACGTCTCTACAGCTAAAACCCGTTGAAACGGGTTAAAACGTTGATTTTAGTTAGCTTTAGCTAACTTAAGCTTTCAGCCCCAAATTTATTTGGCGGCTGTTTATCTCTTAGGTGCAAGATGTGAGTTAGGGTAAGTACCACATCCGCACCGTCGATTAAAGGATTGGTGCCAAGCTGTCCTGCTTTTCATTTGCCTATAACCATCAGAGTCGGCAAAAGCTGCAAAATGCGTCAGACTTGGGTGTGTGTGTTCTGGCAGAGTTCTGGGAATACTAATCTGAAGGCGAGTCAGGTGGAATAATTCTGATTCGTCGTTCTCGATTTCAGTTGCGTGTACGGTGCGTGTGTCCTCGTTCGTAGTTAGTTGGCGATCGCGCGATCGCTTAAACCAACGGCTTCGTTTTTTCACCAGATCGTCTCGCTTTTAACTTCTAGAGGTTATGACAGAACCCAACGTTATACACAAATCCAGTTCTGAGTATATGAGGGCAGAAAATATGCTGGAAAAACTCCCTCCCGCTGCGAGACAATGCGCTGAAAGTTTACCTTGGCATCAACGTCGCTACGTTTTATCTTTGTGCCATTTAATTTGTGCCGCCACTCCGGAAGTTCAAGCGGAATTTTTAGATTATTATACCGCTGATGGCTTAGTTGCTAGAACCCTGCGCGATCGCGATACTCAACACCGAGTCCAAGCCTATCTAAAAGCCTTTAACATTCAAACCGAACTCAGCGAATCCCTGTTAAAAATCTATGTGAGACAGTTTTATATCCATTCGGCTCAAGATATGCGCCGCCAGCCGGAGCGGTATTTAGAATCAGCCTTACGCTTATGCAGCAATACCGAAGAAAGAAATAGCGTTTTTAATTATATTTTAGGGTTTGAACTGTTTAAGATGATGTTTAAAATGAGTTGGTCGCAGCACGAAAGATTAGCTTCTTTGCAAAAATATCCATCCAGATTTATTCAAGAGTACATCAAACCGATTCAATTCGCTCATAAACTCAATAAATTAGTCGTTCCCAAAAATGAAAAAGTCTTTTTTGATAAACACGATTATTTTATTCAAAAACCCAACCTCACCGATAGAAAGTTAACCGAGCTAACGATCGCTACCTTTACAACCGATACGGTGATTGATTTTGGTTTTTCAATTATTCGCCATCTCAAATCTTTAGTTTTCGACTATGAATATATTTTTCAAGCCGAACAAGAAAGCATTTTTAACTAATTGGTAATTGGTAATTGGTAATTGCTAATTGCTAATTACTAATATCATGTCTGCTAGCAACGGTAGTCTATAGTTTTTGATGATGTTAAAACGCCCATTACCGATGACCAATTACCGATTACCAATTACCAATTACCCAAGCGTTTAATAACTTAACGATTGGGCAAAAAATCGCCCTGAATTTCTATGCCTCTACTTTGCATTACCTGTTGAAACAAATCGGTTGGTAATGCTTGTTCCACTGCCCAAACGCCGGGTTTGTTCAGTTTTCCATCTAAAATTAACTGAGCCAGCGTACCCGTGCCACAACCTGCGGCGGCGGCTGTATTTTCATGCACTAAAGTTGAGCAATAACTCGCCGGTTGATTGTTTTTAATTCCCGTAACTTCAGAACGAATGGCGACGCCGATGCCGGTAAAGCGATCGCTTACTCCAGTCATCTTATAGCTAACGTTGGATAAAAACTCGATAACGGCTGAATTTTTCAACCAGCTAGCGGGCCAAGTTTTAGCCACCCACCAGGTAAGATAATTGTAAAAATCGGGAACCGAACCGAATTTTGTAATTACAGTTTTGACTGGAAACGCATCGCGCAGCGTAAAAGTTTCCGGCATATCGTACCAGTAAACGCCGGTTTTGCCGTAGGGGGGAGGGAAAGTGACTGCTTCGCGATCGCTATAAGGTTTTACTACTTGCCATTTGCCATCAATCCAAGATTCAAAGGGATTTTGCAACCCCAAAAATGTCGTCCGCATCACCGTAATTCCAGCGCCGCCAGAACCGGATACCACATAACTTAAATGGATGCGATCCGCACTATCCAATTGTTCCACATCGTGGCGCACCATACTATTAGAAATACCGGGAAAAATTCCTGTATTTACAATGGCGGTCACCCCGGCTTTTTCCGCCTCAGATTGATAGTTTAGAGCCTTGACAGTAAAAGAGCGGTGGTCGCTGACATCGAGGTAATTGACGCCATTTTCGATGCAAGTTTTGAGGGCAGCAGCATCGCGGTAGTGAAATGGCCCAGCACAGTGAATGACGATGTTGGAATTTGCTATTGCTTCCCGTAACAATTCCTTCTCTGCCAAATCCAAAGCTAAAAACTGTACTTGCGACCCCAGATAAGAACTAACGGCCTTTCCGGTTACTGTATTTCTGCCAGTAATCGTAATTTCGGCATCTGTATGAGCGACCAAATCCGCCGCCACACTGCTGCCAATTCTGCCGCTTCCCCCAATAATTAAAACGCGATTTTTCATTGCTAATTGCTAATTGTTAATTGCTAATGGGTAATTGGTAATTGCTAATGGGTAATTGGTAATTGGTAATTTTATTATTTCAGATTTTACACTTAGTTATACAATCTGAAATTTAATTTTACAATCCGCTATTACCAATTACCAATTACCCATTACCCATGACCAATTACATAATTCTAAACACCGATTCAACCGTGGATTTAATTGAATCGCGTGCATCCTTTAAAGTTTGGGTAATTGGTTGTTGCGCGTGCAAGAATACTCGCGCGCAATTGCGTCCCGGCATTCCAGAAATTGAACCACCGGGGTGAGTTCCAGCACCCGTGAGATACAGTCCATCAATCGGTGTTTTGTAATTAGCAATTTCCGGCAACGGACGGAAGAATACCATCTGATCGAGAGTCATATCGATGTGATAGTAATTGCCGTTATAAGCGCCTAAACGCGCTCCTAATTCTGCCGGACTTTCGACGCGACGGGCAAAGGTTGCTGTCTTCACGTTTGGCGCGTATTCTGCTATTTTGTCAACCACCCGATCGGCAACTTGATTTTTCAGTTCATCCGTCCAACCCGTGCCGTATTGACCAGTTCCTTCCAAACCAGCAATGCGATAAGGGGCAAAATATTCGATCCAAACTGTATGCTTGCCATCGGGTGCCATCGACGGATCTAACATCGTCGGTTGCACTATATACATCGAAGGATCTTCTAAGGGAATTTTACCCACAGATGGATCGCTGTGAGCAATTTCCACTTGCCGCACCGAGTCAGCAATTAACACCGAACCAATCAAATATTCATCTTTGTGTTCGTGATGTTCAAACCTGAGCGGTTCGTTCATTGCTAAGTCGATTTTCATGATCGTTTCGTTATTATTAACGATGCGACGATCTAACCTGTGGCGCAAATCTGGATCGGCAGCATCGACATCGCTTTCATCCACCAATTGTAAGAACAAACGCCGCGCGTCGATATTAGAAATAACGCCTTTTGTGGCGCGGTATTCCGTGCCATTTGCCACGCGAACCCCGACGGCTTTGCCATTATCAATTAAGATGCGATCGACATGTTGGTCGGTGAGAACTTCTCCACCCAATCTTTTCACTAATCTCAGCAATGCTTCCACCAAAGCACCCGTCCCGCCTCTCGGTCTTGCCATGCCGGGATTGTGACGCATTGCCATCATAATGGCACCAATTCCCAGGGTTTTTTGTGAAGGAGGCGAACCTAATTCAGAAGCTAATCTTGCCAGAGGTGCTTTGAGAAATTCTTCTTCAAACCACTCATTTACCATATCCTCGGCGCTGCTTAACATCGTGCGAACGAAGTCTAATGTTTTGTTCGGCGAACCGATGACCGAGAATAAATCTTTTAGCTTTTGAATGTCGTAATTGCCTGCAATATCGATAATCGATTTTGGTGGGGCGTTAAACATAGGAATCATTGCCCCTAAAGCGCGTTGCCAAAATAGAGTGAATTCCTTGTACTTTTTGGCATCGCGATCGTTATATCTGGCAATTTCCGCACAAGTTTTGTCCAAGTCGCGATGGGCTAAGAAATATTTTCCATCTGGGTGGGGACAAAAAACAACCGGGTCGCAGAAAAGATATTCTAACCCGTATTTTTCCAGTTCTAATTCTTCAACAACTGGTCCCAGGTGAATAAATTCGTGGTCGATAGCGCAGAGGTTGAATTTAAACCCGGGTGCTTCCTCCGGCATGATTTCCTCGGTTGTAGCTGCTCCACCGGGAACCGAACGTTTTTCTAGTAATAAAACGCTGTATCCGGCTTTGAGCAAATAAGCGGCGCAGACTAAACCATTATGCCCTGCACCAATAATTACAACGTCATAGGTTTGCATTTGTGTTGCTCCAGAGGATATTGTTTTTTCTCGATTTTAAGCAGATCGAGAAAAGAAAGGACTGCTGTCTAATTGCAGAGAGCGTTATTGAGACAATATCTATTTTGGCGCAATCTAAATGTTTTTTCCTCCGCCTTACGTACTATTTTCCGGTGGCAAGGGGATGATATTGCGGCTGTAGTGCGCGATCGCTAGCCAAGCGACCATTTTACCACCCGTGTTGCAGCTCGCGATCGCATCCCCTACCCCCTGCCACCCTATCCCCAGGATGCACCGACAAAAATTTTAAATTTCTAATGAAGGTATTTGCCGCATATAAGCTTCCACTTCGACGGTTAAAGTACCTTCACCCACCACAAAATTCTTGATCCGAAAAGCCGATCCTTCATATTCAAAATAAGGTAAATTCATCCATTCCTTGGCCTTTTTCATCAAAGCATAAGCAAATTCGATTTCAATCCCTTTGCCTTTGGTGCAGTAAAGTCCTTGCAGCAATATCGGATGTTCGTCGGTACGAGGTAATGCACTGGCAGTGAAAGCAAGTTCTTCAGTTTTCCCCTCAGTTTGTACCAGAAATTCACCGCTAAACATAATCTGGTTGCCACCGCGTAATTGCATTTCCATCTGTTGCGGTTTCAAAGTCACCAATCCATCATCCATATTCAACTCTATCGATGGCATCTTGCGGCGAACCAAGTCAGAATTCATCGCCCGATTAAGATCGGCTTCTTTTAAAACAACGCGAATACTCGCATCAGTTGGGTGGTCTAATTCAACTTCGCCGCCAAAAAGCGAGCCTAAAACATCGATGCCAATATTACTCGTGTGCAGTTCCATTTCCTGCACGCGGATATCTTTTTGGACGACTAAACCTTGTCCCACAACCGAAACCGAATCAGCCTTGCCTTGAACCATTTTCAGCAAATCGGTACGGACACTTACATTAATATCCTCGACTGCCTCAAGTTGGCTAGTAATTCCTATTTCCGCTGCCTGAGAAAGCGCTTGTTCTTCTATTTTTAAATTGTTGTCTGGCATAATATTGATTTGAGATTTTAGATTTGAGATTTCAGATTGGGGATTTGGGATTTGGGATTTGGCAACCCCCCCTTATTAAGGGGGGGCAGGGGGGGATCGGATTTTGTATTCAGGACTTTCGCCAAGAAACCCCTGGGTTTGGCAATCATAGATCGCAGCAAGAAACCCGGTTTCTAGGATTGTGAATTAAAAGATTGCAGACTCAAATTAAATCTGAAATCTGCAATCTTAAATCTAAAATTACGCAGACGGGAACTCTTTTACCAACGCTTCAGCTTGCAGCGTTAGCTTACCTGCTTGCACATCTAAATGCTTCAGGCGCAGCGACATACCTTGTAGTTCAAAGTTTCGCAAATCTAACAATTCGCTAGATTGTTCTAACAAAGCTTGTGTAAGTTCTGGGGAGATTTCTTCGCCTTCGGCGTATTGAACTTCTTCCAGAGATAGGCGATTTCCACCTTCGCGCATCCGGGGAACTGCGGTAAAAGAAACTTGCTTGGTTTCGCCGGTTTCTTGCATAACAAGATCGGCTTTGAGAGCAAATTTTCCTTCACCGGGTAAGCGAAATTCTACCTGTTTTGTGTCAATAGTCATCGGCTGACCGTTGACATGTACCTTTTGGTTTTGCAGCTTTTCGTTGAGGAATTCTGAATTAAAGGCGCGGTCGATATCGGCTTCGGTTAAAACCACAAAAGTTTCGGCTTCAGTGGGATGATTCAGTTCAATTTTGCCAAAGGCAGCACTGAGGGGATTAATGGCAATATTATCGATATTTACCTTTAATTCTTCGGCGCGCAGGTCTTGTTGCATTACCAGACCTTTGCCTTCAATTGAAACTGATTCTAATTCGCCTTGAATCAGCTTGAGCGGATTAGTCCGAATATCTACATTCAGTTCTTCGACTTCATCCAATTGACTGGCTAATCCAATTTCTGCGGCTTTTGAAATCGCCTGCTCTCCTAAATCTGGCATAAGTGCGTTAACTGCCCTATAAATACGTTGCCCTGATGTTTAATTTAAGTTGTCAGATAGGGGCAGAGTATCTGTATAGCGACAGAATAAATTATTTGAGCGACAATCTATCTATCGAGGGGGGAATTTGACCAGGAGAATGGGTACTACCAAAAAAGAAACCCGGTTTCTTTAACCAGACCTTCGCCAAAATCGCGGCGTTTTTAGCCCATCGGGTAGTTTCATTGGTTTTGTTAAAAATAGTTATTTTGCTGAAACTAACCTAGCAAACGCGATCGCGCGCTCGCTGTGCCCCTAGAGATCCGTTTTCAATTACGCAAATCTCTACATTCAGGAACTCCCAATGCCGAACGGCTGCGAGTAGCTCGGGGGAGATCGGCGACTAATTCGACTTGCCCCGATCGATTAATTATCCAACCAGAAGCTTCTACAATGCGATCGCTCACGGAGGCGGAAACTGCTGCACTAGACTCGCGTTGTTGCTGAGACAAGTCCCTGTTTCCCCTGGCGGCAAAATCTTGCAAATCTCGCCACACCGTCTGCGCTCGAACTATGGCACTTGGATCTTCTGGTAAACCGCCGCGTCCGACAATGGTAAAGGAGTTACCCTGCACGGCTGCACAACCCACCTGTACTTGGTTGCTGGTGTCGGTGACATTTTCGGGTAAATTGACTAACCCAGCGTTGGGACTCGTTTCGGGGTTGTTCACTTGCACGACGCCAGCAACGCCGAGTTGGGAACTGGCGGTGATGCGGCTACTAGGCGCAACGTAGATGCCTTGGGTGTTGATAGAAATATTGCCGCCCCTTCCTTGGAAAGCATTGGCAGTAATGCTACTATTCTCCAACGCTGCCAGGGTGTTGCTATCAATCGCAATATTTCCCCCATTCCCAGTGCCTCCGGCAGTAGCGGTGATGGTACTGTTGCGGCGTAACTGCAAGTTCTGTGTCTGCACAAAAATATTGCCCCCTTCACCGGATGTGGTTGCAGAGGCAAGACGGCCTTTGTTGTCTAAAATTACCGAGTTTGCTACTATCCTCAAACTGCCTGCAAACCCCGGTACTAAAGCGCCTACGTTGACATTGGCTCCATCCCGAATTGTTAAAGTTCCAGTCGTTAAGGTTACATTTCCTCCTCCATTGGTAGAGCCGGGATAAGCCAGAGCTTGGATAGAACTGGGAAAGTTATATCCATCATCTGGGGGAGAAGTACCGCGAATTAAAATCGAGTCGGTTGCAGTTATATTGACACTCCCACCCCGTCCCCCAGCATAAGTATTCGCTCCTATAATTCCTCCATCCCGCAAGATCAGCCGACGGGTGGAAACTTGTAAATTTCCGGCGTCCTGGGAACCCAGGGTAGTGGTGTATATACCAGTGATGAATCCTCCAAGATTCCCTACAGGCAGCGCTCTAGTACCGACCACTTCTACGCTCTCTGAAGCATTAAGAGTTAAATCTCCCCCGCGACCATCGCCAAAGCTCGCCGCAGCAATTTGTGTAGTATCCCGTGCAATTAACCTGTTTGTATTAACGAGCGTGTTTCCAGAAGGGACTGTGGCTCCCTGGGCTACAATGCTCCCCATAATCAACCTACTCACATCTACAGCATCTGTAGCAGAGAGCATCACATTTCCTCCCGGCCCTTTCCATGCAAAAGCTTCAATAAAAGCACCATCGCGGGTAATAAAAGATCCCGTGTTAATTGCAATATCTCCAGCAGCGCCAGAGCCAAAACTCAAAGTGAAAAAGCCGTGACGCAATCTCCCTGGGTCGAACGGATCGACAAGCCAGATCAAGAGATTTTCTTTGTGGGTATCCAGCCCATTTCCCCTAATTTCCACCGCCTCAGCAGCATTCACATCGATCGATCCTCCTGGTTGCGACCCGGAGTTAAAAGAAACAATCCGCGCTCCCTCAGTTACTTGCAAAGTTCGCGCCTGGACTTGAATATTACCACTCGGCTCCCCACTCGCATCAACAGAAACTCCCCCAGAGAGTTGAATGTCTCTAAAGTTTTGCACGCCGCCATAGTCCAGACCATAACCCGTCGCTGTTGGTGCAAGGTTAACTGTTTGATTTGCCCCCACGCTTCCTAATTCAATTCGTCCTCCAGGTTGGGTCTGAAAATCTATCCCAGGTGCCGATAGTTTCCCTCCCTGTATGTTTAAATCTCCCCCTACAAGTCCTAGCGTATTTCCAGGCGCGACTTGCAAAGTAGCCCCCTGCACGCGAATTGCTCCTGGGGTTGCACCGGATTGCAAACCAATCGGAACATTAACCGTTAGCAGCGGCGGAGCGTTGGGATTGGTGGCGCTAAAAACATTGCCATCGGCAAAGCGAATGCTGTCAGCAGTACTGCCAATAAATGAACCCCCAATATCGAGTTTGGCGTTAGAACCAAAGATAATGCCGCTGGGGTTAATTAAAAATAGACTCGCCTTTCCATTGGCACGAATTAACCCGTCAATATTAGAAACTTGCCCCCCAGTCACGCGAGCAATGATACGTTCAATGGTTGGGGCGTTGTTAAAAAACGCTTCTGAGCCAGTAGGAACAGAAAATTCTCGGAAGCTGTGAAACAGGTTGCCGCCTGCGGTTGTTCCCCCATTGATAGTAAAACTATTGCTGGAAGGGGTGACAACAGAATTAGTCGGCAAGGTTGCATCGGGGATAATTTGAGCGGCAACCTGGCTATTTGATATCCCAAAAAAGAGCGCCAAAAACACGTTGGCGCATCCCATTTTATATAAAAAGTTAATTCGATTTGAATTCATTCGACTTAATCAACCCATTAGCTACTGAAGTGGAAACGGTGCTGTACCCTCCTCTAACACCCCGCAGAGTCAATAACTTAATCGAGGCAGAGCCTCTACAATCTCGTTCTCCGGGCTTACGCCTGGGAACGAAGATCTGGAGGCTCCGCCTCCAATTCAAGGTTAAAGTAAGCCCCGCAAGTGTTATTCTATCCTAGAAATAAAGGTTTTAAGTAAGCTCTACAGGTAGGTTTAGTAAAAAAAGACAATGCTGGTAAATCAATTGAGCCTTTAAAGCGACTGCGGTTGCAAAACATTGGTTTAAACTATACACTTTATATATTACTCTACTATCAGAAAAAAATCGATGGAATATATCAACCTGGAAGGAACGTGGCTTAATGAATTTGGCTCGATTATGGAGATTAGGAGTGTCAATTCAGACACTGGCATGTTCGTAGGAATCTATAAATCCCATACGGGTGCAACCGGGGTATACAATCTCACAGGCATCACCGACATTAAGCCAGAGCCGAAAGTCAATAGCCAAACTGTCGCGTTTGCCATCTCTTGGCGCAACATCGAGCCGGGTGGAGAGGATGAAAGCTCTAACTGGGTTTCAGCCTTCTCTGGGCAGGTGCAGATTGCGGATGAAAATCAGCTGAAGATGACGACAACCTACCTGTTACAAAAAGATACCAATCCTAGCGATAACTGGGGTTCAACGATCGTCGATAAAGCAACCTTTACGCGCCAGTAAAATTGATCGAAGGTATTAGCAATGGAACGCAAAGATTTTAATGCTCCCAAACTTGGGGAGATGCCCTGCGTAGCATTTCCGCTTCAGCTTGGTAAGCTAACCGATAATGGTGCCACGCCTTGGTATACAACGGTCGGTCTAGGCACGCCCGCCCAGGAGCTAAAATTCATGGTCGATTCGGGGACGGATAACACCTGGATCACATCCTCGAAGTGTACAACTGATGCCTGTATGGCTCACCAGCGTTTCTACTCCGACGCCTCCTCAACTTACCAATCTGTCGAGCCAACGCCAACGATCAAAGACTTCGGCCCGTGGGGGAAGATGACCGTTGAGATCGGCGAAGATATTTTCACCATAGAACATTGCATCGAAGGATACCGCACTCAGATACCTACTAATGAACGGATGAATTTTGAGGTCAGTATAGACTATCAAGGTTCCCAGTTTCAGGAGTTAGCGTGCGATGGTGGGATTGCCATTCCCTCTCCTTACTGGAAGGGCGATGAGCGCACCGAAGCGTTAATGCTACAGCTTAAAAAGGATGGCAAGATTGCTTATGCGATCGCATCATTCTGGAGCGATGTTTCTCAAGGCGCGGGCGAATGTCTTTTTGGTGGCATCGATTTTTCTAAATTCGATCCTGAAACCTTGCAGTTGCTCAGTTTACAAGATGACTCTTCATCGCCTTTAAACTATCTATGGTGCATAGATTTAAAGGCATTTTTGGTTAATGGAACGCCAGTGGAAGCAGGCATTACAACGTTTGTGCTGGATACCGGCTCGTCCTTTTTTAAAGGCCCCGAAACATTGATAAACACGCTTGTCAATAGCGTTACAGATAACGGTCGCCTGCCGACATACGTATCTTCAGAAAAAGAGCTGTACAACTATCCTGTCATCGCCCTAGCAATCGGCAGTGCAATCTATACGCTTACACCCCAGCAATATTTCCTCAAACTCAACGACGAATATTGGGAATTGGGTATCCAGGTACTCGATGGGATGCCCGAAGGAATGCTTCTGGTTGGATCGCTCTTTTTGGATACAGTCTATGCGATCTTTGATTATGAATTGGGCGCGATCGGTTTGGCTATTCCTCGACAAAAAGGTTCTTAGCTATTAGCTATAGTTTAATTCTTACGTTCGACGATAATTTCTCTATTCTGAGCAGTCATGAGCGATCGCACAGATGAGGTTCGAGGTAGGTTGGGTAACGCTGGCGCTCTATCCAACCTACATTTTTACCGCGTTACGCTACCTTTCTGGCGGCTCAAACATCATCTCAAACACCGCCTGGGGAACATACCGCCGCAACGTTCGTATGCGATCGTCCGCATCTTGGCGATTGAAAAAACGAGCAATTGTGTGCGTTTTAGCACCCGGTAACAACCGCACAATTACCCAAGGACGATGCTGTGTTTCTTGATTTCTGATCGTGTTGAGATAGCCAGCAAGCACATATCCCTTGAGATTGCTACTAATCTGCTCAATTAGCAAAGCAGCAATGTTCTGTGCTTCCTGTGCCTTCAGAGACAACCGGGTCGCGTTAAAATCACCATCCGAGTAATTAGCGATACACCATAACAGTTGCGTAATGCAAAAGTCATCTAATGCTCGCTGATACTCATAGGAGCGATATGCCTCCGGCACGCGATCGCGATCGCCAATTGGTTCTACCATTGTTAATGCCTCCTTTTTTAAGAGAGCCAGAAGCCAGCGTTAGCTCTGGGAAAGTTCGGCGCTGGCTTTTGACCTTATAGCTTTAATAGCTATTGTAGCTATAATAGCATCAATCTCATCAATCTCATCAATGTTATTAAAAAACTACGCAAAAGTGGCTCATAATAGGGATGAGGTTCACTGATGCTATCAATGCCAGGAAAAGACGCAAATACAGTAATGCTGCGGGTGGAAGTACCCGAAACACTGAGAAATCGGCTGAAAGCGCAATCAGCCAGAATGCAAATTACGATGGGCGAGTTAGTCGAAAAGCTGATAGATGAGCCAATCACCCTCAGAGAGCTAGAGCTAGAAACCCTAAAAAAGCTGCAAAAGGAAGAATAAAAAGTAGCAACGCTGAGCATGGAGATCGAGCTGAGTGCTGACAGCAGTTAAAGTACGTCTCTATCCAAACCCAGAGCAAGAACTGGCTCTGTCTAGATCCTTTGGATGTAGCAGATGGTATTGGAATTACGCTTTAAATGCTTGCATTCAGCACTATAAAGAAACAGGTAAAAGTTTAAAGCTTACTGCCTACAAGGGAATGTTACCTCAGCTCAAGAAGGAATTCCCTTGGTTGAAAGAAGATTGCTACTCTGCCGTTTTGCAGTGTGTAGCAATTAATCTCAACAGAGCCTTTACTAATTTTTTTCAAGGGAGAGCTAGATTTCCTAGATTCAAGTCCAAGCACGGTAAACAGTCAATTCAATATCCTCAGAATGTTGTTGTTAGGGGAAGCTTGCTATCTGTTCCTAAAATTGGGGAAATTAAAGCTGTATTTCACCGGCAAATAGCAGGAAGGATTAAAACAGTAACGATTAGTAAGACTCCATCAGGTAAGTACTTCGCTTCTGTTTTGTGCGAGGTTGAACCGCTGGGAAATCAAATTTTATACGATGGCAAGATCCTGGGGATAGATTTGGGAGTAAAAGATTTCGCTATCGTCCACGATGGCGAAACAGTAACTAAGTACGCCAATACTAAACACCTAAAACGTCACGAAAAGAATTTAGCGAGAAAGCAGCAAAAGCTTGCTCGTAAAACTAAGGGAAGTAAAACCAGACAAAAATTCAGGAGGATTGTAGCTAAGGTTCACGAACGAGTGTCAAATGCCCGCCAAGATTTCTTGCATAAACTCAGTAGAAAATTGGTAGACGAAAGTCAAGTCATCGTTGTGGAAAATCTCAACGTTAAAGGGATGATACGAAACCGAAAGCTGTCAAAAGCAATATCCGATGTTGGATGGGGAATGTTTGTTAATTTCCTGGCATACAAGTTAAAACGGAAAGAAGGTAAGCTGGTGGAAATTGATAGATTTTTCCCCAGTTCTAAAAAATGTTCTCGTTGCGGCTATGTTAGGGACAATTTGTCACTTGATATTAGGGAATGGGATTGTCCTTCCTGTGGAACCAATCATGACCGCGATGGCAATGCAGCGTTGAACATTAGGACTGAAGGCATTCGGATACTGACTGTGACTGTAGGCGGAGGGAACCCCGTTTCTGCCAGTGGAGCTTGTGTAAGACCTGATAGCCGCAATGGTTATGGGCGAAGGGCTGCGAATCTGGAAGCCCACACCGACTCGCTAGAGCGGTGTGGGTAGTTCACAATTGATAGAGACGGTATTGCTGTACAAGTTTACCCAGTTCAGTCGCGAGGAGATCCGAGCAATGTTTGCCCTTACCGAAAGCGAATTTAAACAAACAAGGATTTATCAAAGCATTAAGCAGGAAATTCAGCAGGAAATTCAGGAGGAATGTGAGCTAAGAGCCAAGTTAGAAGCTGTACCGCGATTGTTGGCATTGGGATTGAGCGTAGAACAAATTGCCGGGGCATTGGATTTAACAGTAGAGCAAGTGCAGCCAGCAACTCAGAGTCAATCTGGCGAATAAGTGCGTAGAGGTCTGGGTTTCTGATTTACCCAGACCTCTAGATTCAACTAGGGATTGCTTCAAGCGTGCGAGACTTCACGGGACGTTCGCCTTTTACTACCATCTGAATGCTACGATTCGGTGCTGAAACCAAACCTCGGCGCGTCGGTTGTACTTCGCGATTATCTGCCAGTTCCAGTTCAAAACGCGAAAGTATTTTAGCCAGCGCTACTTTCATTTCAAACAAGGCAAAAGCATAACCGATGCATCGCCTCGCACCACCACCGAAGGGCAAGTATTCGTAAGGTGAATATTGCCTTTCTAAGAAGCGTTCTGGTTTAAATTGTTTGGGTTCTGGATATACATCTTCTCGTTGGTGAGTTAAATAAATCGAACCCATCAAAATCGTACCGGGTGCGATATCGTAGCCGCCGAGGGTGACAGGTACTTTCGGCACTCTGGGGAAGGTTAACATCCCAACGGGATAAATTCGCAATGTTTCGCTACAAACCGCATTCAGATAAGGCAATTTGAAAATAGCGCCTGGATCTGGATTGTCGCCCAAACTATCTAGTTCTTGCAGTAATTTTTCTCGTACCGATGGTAGTTTATGAATCCAGTACAATGCCCAAGCGATCGCCGTTGCTGTAGTTTCATGACCAGCTAGCAACAGCGTCATCAACTCATCGCGCAATTCCTCATCGGTCATCGCTTCTCCCGCTTCATCCCGCGCCGCCATTAACAAGCTCAGGATATCTGTGCGATTGGGATCGGGATGCGCCCGACGTTGTTGCATTTCCTCGTAAAGCAAATTGTCAGTTTGCTGCCTCCGGCGCACAAAGTTTCTCCAAGGAGTCAGCGCGCCTAAATCTCTTTGCAAAGCTGGAAAATAAAGCATCGCGGCGCTGAAGGGAGAACTCATTTGATCCATCATTCCCACCACAAGATGCTCGATTTTTTCGCCTCGCGCATCTTCATTCAAACCAAACACGGCTTTCATCATCACCCGCAGGGTAATCGCTTGGGTGGAAGTGCGGACGCAGAAAGGTTTACCTTTCTCCCACTGATTCATCACTTGTTCGGTAACATTGCCAATCGTCTCACCGTAGGTTCGCATCCTTTCGCCGTGAAACGGAGGCATCATCAATTGGCGCTGGCGACGGTGGGATGCGCCACTCAACGCAATCATCGATTGTTTCCCCAGTAAGGGTTCAAAAATTTGGTTCGACTCCCCAGGGGCTTCAAACTCCTTGGTATCGCCAGTCAAAATTTCTTGCAGCGCTTGGGGGTTGCTGACAAATACGACCGGGATTAAGCCGGTAGCTACCCGTGCGCTGAAAATGTCGCCGTAGCGGTTGGCACAGTCTTCCATAAACTGCATCGGGCGTGCGATCCACCGGATCATTTGCAGCATGGCTGGGGTTTTCGGGCCGGGTGGTAGTTTCATCGGTAAATTTAAACAAAATTCAGATCGGTTTTAAGTTAAATTTGGCACTATTATTTTCTATCGTCCACACCTGACCGGGTGGGATTTGTCAGCGATCGCCGCAAAAAAGGACAGTTTGATCCAGGGACAAGGAGGACAAGGAGGACAAGGGAGAAAATTATTCTCAGAGAACTTGTCTTGCGCCTACCTGGTAACCCAAAAAAACACAATTATCAAATTTTTTCTCTCTTTTGTGTGCTATAGCTTTCTCTGCGGTACAACAAAAAAGTTTATTACTACCATAAAATTGCACAATTTCAACTTTAACTTAATTTATCTTTTTATTACTTATTAGTAATCAACTTTTGCAACATAAAAGTTGTAAAATTTTTGTTAAATCGATCGAGCAGCTACGGTTCTCTAAAGAGAGATTAAGGTAACAAGCATGACAGCAACAACACCAAAGGCAACGTCGGCGAGTGCGAGTTTTTGCGAGGGAATTCAGTATTTTGGGGAAGCGATACCGGATTTTGATACTTACGGGAAAACACCGGCAATTGGGGAGGGGAGTGTAGCGATCGCAGATCCCACCGATGCGGCTGCCGTTTACCAAACTTTACTTTATGCCGACGCTTTGCGCTATTTAACGCTGCAAATTACGGGAAGTAAAGCTTCCGGACACCCAGGCGGTTTTGCTTCGCAAGCGGAAGCTTACGCGGCGTTAGTCATGCTGGGTTACAAGAATATTATTACGGAAGTGGGACACCACGCGCCGGGATTTTATAGTGCCATGTTCTTGGATCGGTCGTTAGAGGACATGGGGATAAATACGGTGCAGCAGTTGCGCGATCGCTTCCGGGAAAAACACGGACTCTTAGGCCACCTCTCTGGCTACATACCCGGTATTCTCGCACCCGCAGGCCCCCTGGGACAAGGGGAACACTTTGCAATGGCAGCGGCATTACTCCACAAAGATAAGTTATTCCCCTTCACCATCGGCGATGGCGGGTTAGGCGAACCTTACATTATGAGCGGTATGGCACACTTCCACACCGCCTATCCCCAAGTGACCAATTTCTTACCCGTTTTGGTTTGGAATGGTTATTCTCAAGAACACCACAGCATGGTGTCGCTCAAAACCAACGCCGAAATGCTGGCATATTGGCAAGGTAATGGTTTTGAAGAAGTTGTTTTAATCGATGCCAAAGAATTCGACGACCAAAATCAATCTGGAGATTACGTCGATAGTACTGCTTTTTCTTTCGAGCAACGCCTCGCATTTACTAAAGCAGTTATTGTCGGAATTGACAAAGCCGCGCGTTCGGCACTCGGAGGCAAACTAACCGCATTTATTATTAAACAACTCAAAGGCGCAGGTGTCCACGCACGAGGAGCAAAATCCCACAACCTTTATGCCAAAGATACCCTCGATAGTCCCCACATTATTAGCGCTTTGAAAACCCGTGCCTTGCCTGAATCAGCTTGGCAGATAGTGCGGACAAATTGCGAACGCGCCGGTGGTGGACCAGCGGCTAAAACCGCCGTGACAGAATTTGAATTACCCTTGCCAGAATTAGGTCAATTGCCTTTAGAAGAATACGCCATTGGTGACGAAAATCCCAAAGTTTCTACAACATCAATGGGGCGTTTGGTGGCACATGTAGGACAAACAGATCCTAACTATCTAGTCACCAATGCCGACGGTAACGAAGCATCTGGAATTGCCAACATTAACCAAGCGCTGAAAATTATCCACCCGACAACTGACGACTTGTACAACCAAGCACCAGGCGGACAAGTTTACGAACCTTTGAGCGAAGATGCTTGTGCCGGATTAGCAGCAGGTTTGGCATTAATGGGTAGCCGCACTTTGTGGTGTTCTTACGAATCTTTTGCCATCAACGGTTTACCAATTTGGCAAACGGTAACGCAAGCAATGGCAGAATTACGCCGCTCTACTCCGTCTACAATTACTTTATTTACAGCCGGGGCATTGGAACAAGGGCGCAACGGATGGACGCACCAACGTCCGGAAATTGAAGCGTATTTCGCGGCAATGATGCGGAATGGAAATGTATTTCCTTTATTCCCACCCGATGCGAATAGCATTCAAGTTTGTTACGAATGGGGTTTGAGTACAAAGAATAAGGGAGTTGTAATTACTGCGAGCAAATCTCCCCTACCAATTCACACCACATTTGAACAAACCCGCCAAGCATTGCAAGATGGTGCAGTCGTGTTGCACGAAGTCGAAGGCAGTAAGAAAGTTACGTTCGCAGTGATTGGCGATATGACGCTAATGCCTGTATTTGAAGCAGCAGCTTTCTTGGAAACAGAAGGTATAGGCGTGAAGATAGTTTCTGTTGTCAATCCTCGCCGTTTGTATCGTCAAAGCGATGTAGCTTGGGACACTTGTTCCGAACCCGATGGCGGCTTTTTAGACGATGCCAAATTTGAAGCATTGTTTGGTGGAGATGCCTTAATCGGCGTCACAGGTGGCGCTGCCGGGATGCTCGAACCTATCATGTTGCGGAGTAATTGCAAGCGCGATACTTTCGCTTGGAAGCGAGGAGAAACCACTGCCAGTGCTGGTGAATTGATGGCGTTTAATGGATTAACTGCTGAAGCGTTGACGAAACGCGCGATTGAGTTAGTGCATTAAGCTGGATAAAATGCCCCTACCTGGGTTCTGGGTGGGGGCGTGCATCTCGGAATCGCCAAAAAGGAGGTATAATTTAGTTGGAAATATTCGACTTTATTTTTCTGGAAAATATCACTGAAAAACTCGCGCGAAAGCACCGTGTCCAGCCTCAAGAGGTTCTAGAAGTATTCTATGGGTTGCCAATTATAAGATTTATCGAAAAAGGAAACCGGGAGAGTGAAAATGTTTATGCTGCTTATGGTCAAACAGATGCCGGACGATACTTAACTGTTTTCTTTATTTATAAGCAAGATAAAAATGCCTTAATATTATCTGCGAGGGACATGAGCAATGCCGAACGAAGAAAATACAGAAATAACTAGAAGCTCCATCTCAAATGCTACCTCTTATGAAGAGATAGGAGAGTTTTGGGATGAGCATGATACGGCTGATTATTGGGATCAAACTTATCCGGTTGAATTTACAATTAATCTTGGCCCTAAGTCTAAAGTGACATATTACGGAATTGATAAAAGTTTATCGGAAAAAATCCGTGCTGTCGCCGAAAGCCGAGGTATGTCTGCGGAAAACCTTTTGAATTTGTGGGTGCAGGAGAAACTACAAGAGGAGATGGTTTAAATGGCAATAACAAAATTAACTAATTCTTTCCAAGTTACGATTCCTTGAGAGATTCTAGAATGGCTCAATTTGCAACCAGGCGACTCGATTGATTTTGCGATCGCGTCAGATGGCAGGGTTTATTTACAACCCGCCAAAATTGACGTAAGAGAGTTATCTGGGATGCTGTACGAAGAAGGTAGAAAAGCTATTTCTCTAGAAGAAATAGATGCGGCGATCGCTGAGTGTGCGGGAGAGTCAGCTTGAAAGGACTAGATACTAACGTACTCGTGCGCTTTTTAGTGCGGGATGACGAACAGCATTTTTTATATTTTGCATTTTCATCGGGAGAAATGAGATTTGCGATCGCAGCTCTTTCGTCTACAGTTATCGGTCTTATTAGCTTCATGGTTGGTAGAGCTAGCAAGTAAGAATAAGTAAGGTAGTTTAGTTTAGCAGGAAATCGGTAGGGGCGGCGCCATCGCTTCACAAAAGTGAGGTGTACTGCTCTGCTATCCGTCAGAGTTATTGTAAGCGATCGCTATCCACAAGCTATGATAAAATTAATATTGAGTAACGCTCAAGAGATGGTTCGCGTCAGCCTAGATATGCCACCCGAACTTAACGAGGTATTGGAAGAACTTGCTAGTAAAATGGGTGGCAGTAAAAGCGATGTATTGCGGCAAGCGATCGCTTTAATGCAAATCATCGTAAAAGCTAAAGAGCAAGGTCAGGAATTTGGCATTTCTGAGTTAAATCAACCACTAGCTACTGAAATCGCGATTCGCTCTGAACAACTGCCTATACCTCATCCGCTTGAAACATTTATAGAAACATTTGGTGTTTGGGAAGACGAACGCAATACAGAGGAAATCATCAAAGAAATTAGGCTATAACTTGAACACCTGAGATATGAGGACTTTATTTATGATTTCTGAAAATCTTAAAAAAATTGTGAGTATCATAATCCTTCATCACAGAGAGGTTTTTCAAGAAAGCCTAACTCCGATGAAGCTGCAAAAGCTTTGTTACTATGTCCAAGCTATTTATATGGCTACTCACGATGGAGAACCACTATTTGAAGAAGATTTTGAGGCTTGGACGTATGGGCCTGTGATTCGTGCATTATATGATAAGTACAAAGATTATGGATGGAGAAGCATTCAAGAAGAGTTTGAATTTCCAGAACTAGAACCAGAAAAAATAGAGTTTATCAAACAAATCGTGGAAGCTTACGGACGGTATGATGGCGCTGCTTTAGCTACTATGACTCATCGTGAAGATCCTTGGCTAGATGCTAGAAAAGGATTGTCCGAAATTGAAGGTTCTAATGCTTTAATATCTAAAGAATCTATGAAGAGTTTCTTTGAGAGGAAGCTGGCAGCTTATGCAGGCTAATGCAAATGGCTAAGAAAAAAGTTGATAGTAGCGTTCTCAAAAGCTTTGCCGAAGAATCTTATCGCAAAATCTCAAACGAAAAACTCAGGATTTCCTTCAAATTTGTTGATTGGGAATCAGAGGAGTTTTTTATTCAACAATCTTTTCCCAGGTAGGGATGATAAAGGAAAAGATAGAAAAACTAAGCTTCCGAGCGAAGTTGCACAGGTAAAAACTTTTTCACCGGAAGAAATTAATCGAATTAAAGAATTAAATATAGCCCTTTCTGAAGAGAATCAGAGACTTATCCAAGAAAATGCAGAGTTAATGCAGCTTCTAGATCGAGAAACCGATCCTGATGCCTAGATTAATCGTTTGTGCTTTTAGTTTCTGAGGGAAAAATAAGATTAGCGTAAGAGCGTTCAAACTTAGACGAGCGCGATCGCTCTCTTTGCTCAAACTTGCTTTTGGTAAATTGTAACTATTAATACATTTTTTTAATTCAAGATATGAATCATGATTGGAAGCCAACAAATGTACCTAGAACGCCAAAATCTCAATTAAATTAGGCCAGATCGGGATTAAATTGGCTCAAAATTGGATTTAATGACCAATCATACTAGCCAAGGCGATACATCTGACCGCAACCCATAACCGGATTGCACCTGGAAAACTCGACTTGATGGTAGCGATGCAAAAGTTTCGCTCACTCATTCTCTGTGCTTGGCTAATAAGTATAGTAGAAACTTGTTTATTGTTATAAGTAAAATTACGGGGATTGCGCGATCGCCTGAAGCGGCATCTAGTTAAGCAGATCGTTTGCAGTAACGCGATCGCTTTCCCATAACTCCCTTTTTTATCCGCAGAATTACGTATACTATACGCTGATTATGAACGGAGTTTTCCTTCGTGTAGTTTGAGATCGGTATCTTTACAGAAAAAACATCTAAGCTTTACAAAAAATTTATAGTAAAAAATTATTAAAAACGCGAAAATCTACGGAAGTATAGTTTATGGTGTTATGCAAGATAATCGAAGAGCAAAGCAAATATCATAGCTTCCAAATAAACAGGTTCCTCAAGCGCAAGAAGACCTGCAAAAGCTCTATGAGAAAATTTGGTTTGACTTGTCTAAGCTAAATGTGAATTTAGCCAGGGCTTCTACAAATATTTTCAGCAACTACCAGAAAACGGGGTGTCGTAAAGATGTTGGAAGAAAGTACGCATAAATTTATAACTGAGTCTACGATTGAACAAGTCGCCCAATCGTTTAAGCTCAACGATCCGAGCCAAGAACAAAAGTATAGACCGCTGGTTTCATTAATTGTTCCCGCTTACAACGAAGCGGCGATCATTGAGAAAAATTTAGCAATACTCTGCGATTACATGACATCCCTAGAAGGTGACTACCGCTGGGAGATGCTGGTAATTAATGACGGAAGTAGAGATGATACTGGCGAAAAAGCTGAGTCTTTTGCTAGAAATAGAGAGAACGTTAGGGTTTTGCACCATATCGTTAACTTTGGTTTGGGGCAAGCTTTAAAATTCGCCTTCAATCACAGCCGAGGCGATTATGTTATAACAGTCGATCTAGACTTAAGTTATTCGGTGGATCACATCGAAAGACTTTTGACTAAAATCGGAGAAACTGGAGCCAAAATTGTCATTGCTTCCCCTTACATGAGAGGGGGAAAAGTCTCAAACGTTCCCTGGATGAGAAAAGTTTTGAGCGTTTGGGCTAATCGATTTTTGTCCGCTACTTCTCATGGCGACTTAACTACCTTGACCGGCTTGGTAAGAGCTTATGAGGGCAAGTTTATCAGGTCGCTAAACTTGCGGGCGATGAGTATGGACATTAATCCGGAGGTGATCTACAAAGCCAGAATGTTACGCGCCCGAATAGAAGAAATACCAGCGCATTTATGCTGGAGCGATCAGAAAGCAGTAAAAGTAGCCAAGAAGAAGAAAAAGGCACAACGCCGCTCAAGTATGAGAATACTGAAGCAGATTTGGGCGGTTGGTTTTTTAGGATTTATTTTCAGACCAGTAATGTTTTTTTTCATTCCTGGAGTACTGCTTTTCCTGCTGTCTATGTACGCTAATATTTGGGTGATAGTTCATTGCTTCTGGCAATATGAAAGGCTAGCAAAATACACAAATTTTCCCGATCCGACAGAAGCAGTGGCGGCTGCATTTTACCAAGCTCCCCATACGTTTGTGATTGGCGGAATTACCTTGATTCTAGCGATTCAGCTAATGAGTCTAGGTATCCTAGCTATGCAAAGCAAGAGCTACTTTGAGGAGATCTTTTACTTGGGGAGTTCTATTTACAGAGACAATAAGGAAAAATAGGAGATAAACCCATGAGTAATACAGTTTTGAACGAAAAAAAGCTGTTAACATTGCCTTCGGATCAAGAAGCTTCTGGTCGCACGCTGGGGGCGGAAGAAATTGCCCTAATAACTGAGGCAATCCAAAGTGGAACTCTGACAAGCACGAAAGGAAATTTTGTTAAGACTCTAGAAAAGTTATTTGCCGAATTGGTGGGGGTGAAATACGCTTATGGTTGCGCGTCGGGATCGGCAGCAGTTCACGTAGCGATCGCAGCGATCGATCCGGAACCAGGTGATGAAATTATCACCACTTCGATCACCGATATGGGAGCGCTAACGCCGATAATTTATCAAGGCGCAATTCCAGTTTTCGCGGATGTCGATCCCAAAACTTGGAATGTAACGGCAGAAACAATTGCACCTTGCATTAGCGATCGCACCAAAGCCATCATCGTCACCCATTTGTTTGGCAATCCCTGCAACATGACCGAGATAATGGAACTAGCGCGATCGCGCAACATTCCCGTAATCGAAGACTGCGCCCAAGCATACGGTGCCAAACATAACGGACAACCAGTTGGCAGCATCGGCGATATCGGTTGTTTCAGCTTACAACAAGGCAAGCACATCACCACGGGTGAAGGCGGATTAGTTACTACTAACAACGACGCTTTAGCACGCCGGATGTACCTGTTTATTAACAAAGCTTGGGGATACGGAGATCCCAACCCAGACCACTATTTCTTAGCCTTGAATTATCGCATGTGCGAATTACAAGGCGCCGTCGCAGTCGCGCAATTATCCAAATTAGAATCCGTCGTCCACAGTCGCGTTGATAGCGCCAACAAAATAACGGAAAAATTACAAGGCATAGCGGGAATTACTACCCCTTGGGTTGACCCAAGCAATATCCACACTTACTGGAAATATTGTCTGAGCGTCGATGGTAATATTATCCCCAACGGCCCAGTTGGACTGGCGCAAAAATTAAAAGCAAAAGGCATTTTCTCCGCGCCAAGATACATTCAAAAACCTGCATTTATGTGCGAAATTTTCCAAAAACAAAATACCTTTGGAAAATCGCGTTTTCCCTTCACGTTAGCCCGCCCCGAAGCTGTGGATTATAGCCGCGATCGCTTCACCGGCACCTACGCCGGATTAGAAAGCGTTTTAGTCCTGCCTTGGAACGAACGCTACACCGACGAACACATCGACTATATCGCCGACTCGATCCGCGAAGCCGTTAGCGAATAGATCAATTTTAGATTTTAGATTGCAGATTGCAGATTTACAGGCTAGAAACCGGGTTTCTGAGTAAATCTCTGGTTTCCCAGTCGAAGATTTTTCAGAGAAATCCGGTTTCTTTGCGTATTTAAATCTGCAATCTAAAATCTGCCATCTGCAATTTTTTTATGAGGATATAACACTATGGAACCCAAAGTTAATTTTGGTTTAGTTGGTGCAGGCGGTATTGCTCAAGCTTACGTGCAAGCTTTTGGTACTTGCAAAAATGCCCAGTTAGTAGCCGTTGCAGATATTCGACTTGATGCGGCTAAAGCTTTAGCAGCCAAATTAGGATGCCAAAGCTATGACTCTTACCAAGCGATGGCTGAAAGCGAACAACTCGATGCAGTGATTATTTGCACCCCGCCCATCACCCATCCAGAAATCAGCCTGTATTTTATCGACCGCAAAATTCACGTACTCTGCGAAAAACCTTTCAGCATTGACTCCAAAAGTGCCAAAACAATGCTTGATGCTGCCAGCAAAGCTGGCGTCAAGCTGACAATGGCCTCAAAATTCCGCTACGTTGAAGACGTAATTAAAGCTAGAAATATCGTCAATTCGGGAATTTTGGGAGAAATTGTTTTATTTGAAAACGCCTTTACTGCCCGCGTTGATATGACATCCCGCTGGAATTCTAACCCCAAAGTTAGCGGCGGCGGCGTATTAATTGACAACGGCACCCACTCGGTTGATATCATGCGCTATTTTCTCGGCCCCCTGGCAGAAGTGCAGGTAGTAGAAGGGAAGCGCATTCAAGGATTAGCAGTCGAAGATACGGTGCGGATTTTTGTGAAAAGCGTCAGCGGAGTGACGGGGAATATCGACCTATCTTGGAGTATTAATAAAGAGCTAGACTACTACATTCGCATTTACGGATCTTTAGGCACAATTTCCATCGGCTGGAAAGAATCGAAATATCGTCAATCTTCCAGTTCGGATTGGATTGTCTTCGGCAAAGGCTACGACAAAGTCCAAGCATTTAGCAGCCAAATTGAGAACTTTGCCAAAGCTATCCGGGAAGAAGAACCGCTGTTAATTAACGCTCAAGATGCCTTAGCCTCCGTAGAAGTAATTGAAGCAGCTTATGCAGCAATGAACCAAAATCATTGGCTCGCGGTTGCCCAAGAAACCAATGCCAGCCAACCATTAAACGGAACGAAACAAGTATTAGAAGTTAGCAAAGTATGAGCGTTCGGATTCATCCCACAGCCATTGTTGAAAAAGACGTAGAAATTGGGGCTGGTTCGTCAGTTTGGGATAGCGTTCATATCCGGCATTCAACCCATATTGGGGAAGAATGTATTGTTGGTGAAAAAACTTACATCGCCTACGGTGTAAAAATCGGCAACCGGGTCAAAATTAACGCCTTTGTCTACATTTGCACGGCAGTGACAATTGAAGATGGAGTGATGATTAGTGCCGGAACTGTCTTCACCAACGATCGCTTTCCCAGAGCCACGACTTCCGACTTGAAACAGTTGCGGAGTTCCGATCCAGACGAACATACTTTGCCCACCCTGGTGCGAGAAGGCGCTACGATTGGCGCTCATTGCACAATTGGGAACGATTTGGTCATCGGACGCTTTGCCATGATTGGTATGGGTGCGCTGGTTACCAAGTCCGTGCCGGATTTTCATTTAGCGATTGGACATCCAGCGAAGTCGGTGGGGTGCGTTTGCCGCTGCGGAGAGCCACTGTTAAGGTTTTCCGATGATACGCCGCAGGATTTCGACGAGATCGCCTGTTCGGCTTGCGGACTCAAGTATGCGATCAAAAATCGCATGGTAAGTGAGTTGACGCCCCCAGTTTAAGAATTGCAAATTTTAGATTGCAGATTTGAGATTTACTTTAATCTGAAATCTTAGAAACCGGGTTTCTGCGTAGATCTCTCCCAAACCAACGATTTTTCATAGAAACCCGGTTTCTTTGCCTAAGTCCTGAAAGCTGCAATCTCAAATTTAAAATTCTCTGAATGCAATTGACTCGCCTCGATATTCTAGTTCTGGCAACCGTCGTTCTGATCGGATTGCTTCACCTGCCTTACCCATTTGAAGGCGATCAGGCATTGTTTACCATCGGTGCGTGGAACATGAGCCAAGGAGGGATTCTATATCGAGATTTCTGGGACTTGAAGCAGCCGGGGATTTATGCCTTTTACCTGTTAGCCGGAGCGATGTTTGGTTTCCATGAAGTTGGGATTCATAGCTTTGAATTGCTTTATATGCTTGCTTTCTCTGCCGTGCTAATAATTACTTTAAAAGATTATTACACCCAGCGAGCGATATGCCTCCAGCACACTAGCGCGATATGCCTCCGGCACGCTAGCGCGATATGCCTCCGGCACGCTAGCGCGATCGCAAGTTTAACCCCGCTGCTGACAGTCGGTATTTACTATGGCGTTTCTGGGGCTTGGCATCTGACGCAGTTGGAAGCTTTGGTTGGCTTTCCCATGTTTCTTGCCGTTTATTTTGCCGTTAAAGCTTCCCAAGTTCAAAAATCTCAGTTTGGATTGTTTTTTCTCTCCGGCATCATGGGGGGAATTGTACTGCTATTTAAGCTGATTTTCCTGCCGATTCTGCTGGTTTTCTGGGCAATTGCGTTGCTCGATCCTTTGAGGGAAAAAAGATTTTTTAACAGCTTGATACCGATTGGCTTACCCGTTGTTTTGGGAACTTTATTACCTCTGGCGATCGCTACCATATATTTTGCCCAGTTCGACTTGCTGCCGCTGGTTTATCAAACTTTTTTTGAACGTCCGTTTCAGATCTTTATTCAATCACCATTTTCCACAAACGAGCGTTTCATCAATTCACTCAAGTGGTTCATTTCTAGATTTGCACCTGCGATCGTTTTTGCCTTCATAGGGGCTTATAAATCCAAAAGACAGCCAAGAGATTTGATGACGCTTTATCTTGTTGCATGGTTAATATCCGGACTGGGAGTCATCTTTCTCCAGTACAAACTTGGTTGGGAATACTATTACATGTTAATCTTTGTGCCCCTCGGGATTCTAGCTGGTAAAGGCTGGGATTGCTGGTGGCAGTTAATTAGACAAAATCCAGCGTTAAATTCACCTTGGAAAAAAAGAAGCGTGGCAGCGTTTAGTCTAATCTTTCTATTTTCAACTGCATTAATATCTTTAGCTAGGAAGAGTTTTTTCCTGTTCCAGGAAGGCTTCGCGCTCAAATCAGAGCAACAGCGAGGATACCAAAGCCGTTTAGCTCCCGATTATCAGACGATTTTAAACGAAGTAGCATGGCTGAAAAAACCCGAAACTTTGCCTGGAGATATCTATGTTTTTGGCGATCCGCGTTATTATTTATTATCAGGTCGTAAACGAGCGATCGCATTCCATCTTTGGACTCCCCTGATACCCGCTCAATGGATGCAGTTAGGCGAGCAATTGCAGTCAGATCGACCAGTGTATATTTTCGTCGAAAAGAGATTTAGTTTTATCCTGCAAGAACAACCGCAAATTGCCCGCTTTATTGCATCTAACTATAAACTTCTGCACAACAGTAATGCCGGAGTTTGGTACGGGTTAAACCCCTATTAAAGCCAAACTTATTTTAGATTTACTCTCAATTTTCAATCTTGATTATGTTACCAAACACAGAAAAATGGGCAATTGTAGGAGGCGGTATTTTGGGCATGACGCTTGCCCATCGACTGGCTCAACAAGGAAAAAACGTTACCCTATTTGAGGGGGCTAACGAATTGGGTGGATTGGCGAGTGCTTGGCAGTTGGGGGATATAGTCTGGGATCGGCACTACCACGTGACTTTGCTGTCGGATACCCGCTGGCGATCGCTCCTCGGGGAACTCGGTTTAGAACAAGAAATCGAATGGGTAGAAACCAAAACGGGTTTGTATGCCGATGGCAAACTTTATTCTATTTCTAATTCTATCGAATTCTTGCGCTTTTTCCCTTTGGGATTAATCGATAAACTGCGGTTTGCTTTCACGATTATCTACGGTTCTAAAATCAACAATTGGAAAAAACTAGAAAAAATCCCCGTCACCGATTGGCTGAAAAAATGCTCGGGAAAGCGCGCTTTTGAAAAAATCTGGCTCCCCCTGTTGCGCGCCAAGTTAGGTGACAATTACAAAAAAGCCTCAGCCGCCTTTATCTGGGCAATTATTGCCCGCCTGTATGCCGCCCGTCGCACCGGATTAAAAAAAGAAATGTTTGGCTACGTTCGCGGTGGATATGCGCGCGTTTTGTCACGATTTGGTCAAGTTTTGGCAGGGGAACAAGTTAAAATACAACTCGGTCATCGAGTCAAAAAAGTTGAGTCTATCGCCAGGGATAAAGTCAGCATCGAGTTTCAAAATGGAGAGCAAGAAACCTTCGATCGCGTCATTTTAACCACCGCTGCCCCCATCGCCGCTCAAGTTTGTGCCGGACTTTCGGAAACGGAAATTTCCCAACTTAAAGGCATTGAATATCAAGGGATAATTTGTGCTTCCCTGTTGTTGAAAAAACCCCTTTCCAACTTTTATGTCACTAACATTACCGATACCTGGGTTCCCTTTACCGGCGTCATCGAAATGTCAGCGTTAGTTGACCGCAAATATTTGGGCGGAAATGCTTTAGTTTATCTGCCGAAGTACATACCATCAGACGATCCGGCATTTTCCCTATCGGACAAAGAGTTAGAGGAAAAATTCGTTCAAGCACTAATCCAAATGTACCCTCGGTTTGACCGCAGCGACTTGCTTTGCTTTCAAGTTTCGCGAGTCAAGTACGTGCTGGCAATTTCCACGGTGAATTACTCGGAAAATTTACCCCCGATGCAAACTTCTATACCGGGAGTTTATATTATCAATTCAGCCCATATCGTTAACGGAACGTTGAATGTCAACGAAACAATTCAACTAGCCGAAACAGCAGCCGCACAGCTTTTAGAATCGCCCAATAACATCAGGTTAGAGCTAAGAGTTTAATATCAGAGAGAGATACTGTCAACTGTCAACTGTCAACTATCAACTGTTATGAACTGTCCGATTTGCGACGCACCCACACGCCATTTGTTTAAAAAGTATGGCTATTGGATAAGAGTTTGCGAAACCTGCAAACACCAATTTGCCGAACTCACCCCAACTTTAGCCCACGCGGAACAAGTTTACGGCGACGATTACTTTGAAGGCGGGGGTGCGGGTTATTCCGATTACTTAAGCGAAGCAAAAATTATCAGATCTCATAGCCGTCGCTACGGCAAAATTTTGGCACGTTACATGCAACCCGGAACGATGCTAGATGTAGGCGCCGCAGCGGGTTTTATTCTGCAAGGGTTTACAGACGGCGGATGGACGGGTAGAGGCATCGAACCGAACCCGCGCATGGCAGAATACGGGCGGATACATCTCGGGTTACCGATCGAGACGGGGACGTTGGAGGAGTTTAAAACTAGCGATCGCTACGACCTCATCACCATGATTCAAGTTATACCTCACTTTTTCGATCTCAAAAGTGCCTTGCACGCAGCTGAAAAAGTTACTAAACCCAACGGATATTGGCTGATTGAAACTTGGAATCGGGAAAGCTTAATGGCGCGAATTTTTGGGAAAAATTGGCACGAATATAGCCCCCCCAGCGTCCTCCACTGGTTCTCCCCTTCTGGACTGCAAAACCTCACCTCACAGTTTGGCTTTCGCGAAATTGCCAGAGGAAGACCCTCAAAATGGATTCAAGCTTCCCACGCCAAATCTCTACTGGGTTACAAGCTCAAAGGCTCGACTTTCGGCAAACTGGCAATGAAAGTAGTGAATTTGATCCCTGACGATCTATCCATCCCTTACCCATCAGAGGATCTTTTCTGGGCACTGTATCAAAAACAATAGTTCCTGAATTTTAGATTTCAGATTTTTGATTTCAGATTTGTTACTAATAGCTGCATTCAAGGCAAAATAAACCATTTCAGATTTCAGATGTAAAATTTAAGATTTGTTGCTAATGCGGGCAGCGAAAACAAAATAAATCTAAAATCTACTATCTAAAATCTAAAATCCCTATAAGCTGTTTGGCGATCGAATGATACCATAACCGCTCAATTGTGGAGTGCATAGAGCGCGAACAGAAATAGACAAGTATTACCCAAAAAAAAGGGGGCTATAATGAAACCGCCTCATCACAACAATTTGACCTTAACTAAAAACCCGGTTAATTCGGTTGTTGGGTTTAGTTCTAACAGAATTATCCCGATACTGTTTGGCTTATTCGTTCTGGGCGCTGTTTTAAGAACCTTAGATATGGGACAGCCCATTGGGGTAGATAATCTCCTCTCTTGGCGAGAAACAGATATTGGCGGCATCGCCAGAAATTTTTATCGCGAAGGGATGAATTTGTTCTATCCCAGAATTGATTGGCGAGGAGATGGCCCCGGCTATGTAGAAATGGAATTTCCCCTTTACCCTTGGTTAATTGCAGTTATTTACAAGCTCTTTGGCTACCATGAAATTTTCGGACGCCTGCTGTCTTACTCGTTTTCGCTAGGCGCAATGGCGGTGTTTTTCTTACTCGCTCGTTATCTCCTGCCGCCCGTGGGAGCAGTCTTAGCTTCATTATTTTTTGTCCTCAGTCCTCTCGCAATTAAAATCTCCAATTCGCTTCAGCCAGAGGGACTAATGTTTCTCTGTTACGTACTTGCTGCTTATGCTTTTATTCGCTGGCTTGACGATAACTCTTGGAAACACTATGGCCTAGCTTTGTTGGCGACGACTTTGTGCATTTTAGCCAAAGCTCCAGCAGCTCATATCGGACTGTTTTTTGCCCTCATAGTTTTGAAGGAAAAAGGGCTAGTCGCCTTGCGCCAAATTCGCCTTTGGGCGTTCGCAATTGTGGCTTTATTGCCGAGTATCCTCTGGTACAAACACGCCCACAATTTCTGGTTAACCTATGGAAACTCCCTGGGAGTTTCTAATGAAACCCACGTAGCAGGATTGAAACTTTTTACCAATCCATCCTTAATTCGCGGCATTTTCCATATAGAGCTTTTCCATGTATGGATGCCTACGGGTTTAATTATTGGTGCCATTGCTATCCTGGTAGCGCGGTCAGAAAAGGCGGCGATTTATAGCCTCTACTGGTTGTTAGCTATTCTTGCTTTTTACCTAGTTATAGCCTACACAACAAGTGCCAGATGGGCGATTTACTACCACATATTTTCTGTGCCGCCCGTTGCCCTATTAATTGGGTTAGGAGTAGAAGCTCTGATCGCCGTTAATTGGGGAAAGAATTTAACCAGGAATTGGTTGCCACAGATGAATACTATTGTGGTTGTTTTGGTAATAGTATGTTTGTCTGGAACTTTTGTGTTTCAAGGATTGCAGATTTATCGGAGTACGGCGCAGGGGGCGAAAGATATGGAAAAACTCTACCAATGCGCCCAAGAATTTAAGCCAGCAATTCCCGATAATGTTTTAATCGCGACGACCGCTCCTGCTACTGTTGATAAAGGTCGGCCTATTGCCTCTAATGTCCCATACATGTTTTACTGGCTAGACCGTAAGGGTTTCAATCTTTTTGCCGAAAATCAATCTTTGCAGGGCATTATTGATCTTAGCAAGCGAGGCGCCCGATATTTTATCGCTGAAAAAGGGTATTTTAAACGCAAGCGTGACTTTGAATCTGATTTGCGTCGAACATTTCCGGTAATTCGAGAATGCCAACCAGCCGTTATCTTTGAATTAACTCCCAAGCTCAAAAAATAAACCAAAACTATGAACGTAAGAATATCCCAGGGGCTATCTACATCAGCGTTAAAATTCCTAGTTATCGCTTTGTTAGCGCTAGGGATATTTTTTCGATTCGCCAACCTTGACCAAAAAGCTTACTGGCTGGATGAAACCTTTACCTCGCTGCATCTTTCTGGTTATTCAGATCTAGAAGTAGAGAATCAAATTGCTAAGGGTCAAATCGTTAGCGTTGCCGAGTTACTCAAGTATCAGTATCCCAGTCCTGAAAAAACAGTTTTTGATACGGTCGATCGGATTGCGAAAACAGCGCCAGAATTGCCACCTTTGTATTTTGCGATCGCTAGATTTTGGCTCCAGCTATTCGGCAATTCTATCACCGCAATCCGCAGTTTGTCTGCCATCATTAGCTTGCTAGTTTTTCCCAGCGTTTATTGGCTGTGTTTGGAACTATTTAAATCCCCCTTCGTCGGGTCGATAGCGATCGCTTTAATAGCCGTTTCACCGTTTCACCTCCTCTGGGCACAAGAAGCGCGACCTTATAGTTTATGGACGGCGATCGTTTTACTATCTAATGCTGCACTGCTGCGAGCAATGCGGCTACAAACAACCCGCAGTTGGATCGCTTATACAATCACCGCAATTTTGGGTTTTTATACCCATCTATTTTCTACTTTACTGTTTTTCACCCACGGAATTTATGTAGTTTTAAGCCAACGCTTTAGATTGACTAGAACTCTAATTTATTATGGCATTTCCTCGTTAATATCGCTAATAGCTTTTGCCCCTTGGTTTTACATAGCTATAATTACCATATCTCAATATCCAAAGCAACCTGTAGCAGCATCAACGAACGACTACCCCCTGATTTTACTTAAAGGTTGGCTGCGTGGCATCAGCTTATTTTTTGCCGATTTTAGCATCGATGAAACCAGTTGGTTAATTGCCGTAATATCGTTTTCGATTCTGGTAGGATTTATTTTACTATTAGTCGGGTATGCTATCTATTATTTATCCAGGCATACAGATGCAAAAGGTTGGTTATTTGTCTTATGTTCAATGGCAATACCACCTCTAGTAATAATTATCATAGATCTAATGCAAGGGCAAATCAGATCGACAGTATCTCGGTATTTTGTATCTAGCGGTTTGTTCGTGCAGCTATCAGTTGCTTACCTATTAGCAAATCAGCTAAGCAAAACTTACGACCGACCGTTAAAACATCAACAATGGAAACTTGGTGCGATCGCTTTACTCTCAGTCGGCGTGTTATCCTGTATAACCATCATCCAATCCCCAGCTTGGTGGACGAAAGCTGAAGATAACAATAATCATCAAGTAGCTCAGATTATTAACCAAACCAAGCAACCACTAATTGTCAGCGATACTTTTTTCGTTAGAATCTTATCTCTCAGCCATGTTTTAGATGAAAAAGTGAAAATTCAGTTATTACCTACCCCAAAAATAGCCAAAATTCCTCAAGGGTTTAGCGACGTATTCTTGTACCAACCTTCTCAAGAATTAATCAACGAACTCAAGCAAAAACAGAACCTTAAAGTAGAACCATTTTACCACCAGTTTCTCTGGCAAGTGCAGCAAAAAAAATGAAGCTATCCGGCTAATGTTTTAAACAATAAAAGCGACCACTACCAATTACCAATTACCCATTACCAATTTATGATGAACGCCAACCAGAAACCAATTGCTAGCTTATCCCTAGATCTGGATAACAAGTGGTCTTACATGAAAACCCACGGAGATTCGGGTTGGGAAACTTTTCCCTCTTACTTGGATATTGTAGTGCCGCGGTTTATAGACTTTCTTGGGGAAAGAAATCTAACCATCACTGTTTTTATCGTCGGTCAAGATGCGGCATTAGAAAAAAACCATGCAGCACTGAGATCGATTGCTGAGGCGGGACACGAAATTGGAAATCACTCGTTTAAGCACGAACCTTGGTTACACCTTTACTCTGAAGAAGAGATAGAACAAGAGATTGCGATCGCAGAATACCATATCGAAGAAGCCACGGGCAAAAAAACCATTGGCTTTCGCGGCCCAGGATTCAGCATTTCCCGCAGCACATTGCAAGTTTTAGCACGACGGGGCTATCAATACGAGGCTTCTACATTTCCCACTTTCCTCGGCCCGCTAGCAAGGGCTTACTGTTTTATGACCAGTAAATTGAGCCAAGAAGAAATGGAACAGCGGAAAGCTCTATTTGGCACCTTTGGTGAAGGATTTCGACCCCTCAAACCCTACCAGTGGCAGTTAAATCCTGGCGGACTGATAGAAATTCCAGTAACGACGCTGCCGATTTTTAAAGTGCCAATTCATTTCAGCTATTTGCTTTATTTAAGCGTATTTTCTCCACCCTTAGCGCGGCTGTATTTTGATATGGCTTTGAAACTCTGCCGCTTAACAGGAACCCAACCTTCTTTGCTATTGCACCCCCTTGATTTTCTCGGCGGCGATGACATTCCAGAACTATCTTTCTTCCCAGCAATGAACCTTCCCGGCGGCAAAAAGTTAGCCCTACTCAGTAAGTTAGTTAGCCTGCTATCCGATCAATTTACGATAGTAACAATGCAGGAACATGCTAAGTTAGCCACTGAACGGTTCAAGCTTCCCAGGGTAGAACCTCGCTTTCGTCAGGTAGGAGCTTAAATTTTTCGAGGTTTCATCGGAGGCTATACCTTTGTAGCGTCTGATGAAACCACAGTCAGATGGGGTGCTAAATCGAAAAAATCGGTTTAAAGCCTCCCCCTAAAAGGCAGGGCTACTTCATAGCCATCAAAGAAAATAGGAGGAGCTGAGGGAGCTGGGGGAGAAGAAGAGTAAAAATGTTCATGATGAACATTAGCCTACCAATTCCAAATTAATTTGCCTAGCTCACAATCCCATCAGAGAAACCGGGTGTCTTCTACGCTCATTAGTTTCATAACAATGTTTCAGCTGAAACCCGGTTCCTTTCCATAACTGTCAACTGTCAACTGTCAACTGTCAACTGTCAACTGTTCAACCATATGGAAAGTTTAGATTTGATCGCCAAACCCCAGTTATCGCCGAGCCGTTTGCCAGAGCAAAAATGGATCTTTATTGCCTTAATTGCGCTCAATTTTTGTATCGCACTGGTTTTAGCAGCTAATCTCAATATCTGGATTGATGAAGCTTATTCCCTGCACACAAGCGGAAAAGATTTCCACAACACCCTCAATCAGGCTCTGTACTTTGAACTGCAACCACCCGCTTATTTTCTAATTTTAAATCTGTGGCGTCAGCTCAATAATTCTATATTTTTTGCCAGACTGTTTTCGATTCTATGTATTGTCTTAACCTTGGCTATTGTACCAAAGTTATCTCAAAAATATTTACCCGATATACATCCAGCATGGATAACTGCTGCTGTAGCGTTAAATCCTTTTACAATTTGGGCAGCAGTTGAAATTAGAGTGTATGCTTTTGTGATTTTGCTGTCTGCTTTATTAATGTTATTTTTCTTTGATGGTTACTTGTCAGAACAACCCAATCAACTTGCACGATGGGCGTATATACAAGTTGCCATTCTGAGTTTGTATACGCAATATTTTATCGCGTTTTTATTAGCGGCTCAGGCTATAGCATTTTTATGTTTTAAGCGTTGGCAAGGTTTACGTAAATCAATACTTGAAATAATTGTTTTCGGACTCGCTTTCTTACCGATTTTATTATTTTTGCCTCATCAAATGTCCGAACATACAGCGGGGGTGCCAAAGACATTTTCTATATCAGAGTCTTTGCGGCTGCTAATTTGGAACTCGCTCAATTATTTTTTGCCGATAAATTGGACTTGGCTGCGGAACTACCAAGATAATAACGTATTTTTGTATATACTAGGTGTTTTAATGCTCGGCCTCATGTTTCTAATTTATCAAAAGCCTCGGTGGTTCAAACAACAAGATATCGCTCTATGGATAATGGCATCTGTTATTATATTTCTCTTAGCAGGTGTAGTTATCAAAATAACCGGAGCAGAATTAATCGAACCTCGCCATACGGCAGTGTTATTTATTCCAGTTATTTTTTCAGCATTTTCGCTAATTAAAGCTGCCTCTTTTCCTTGGGTAAAATCGAGCGATCGCTTAAAAATATTGTTAGTCTGGACTTTGATTCTTTTATGTTTTAACCTCGCGTCTCTCGAATCTACTTATCGCCGCATGAGTAAACCAGCAGATCTGGGTCGCGTCGCTAACTATATTACGATCCACGAAAAACCTAAGCAACCGATCTTAGTTTTTCCTGGATTCTTATCCCTGCCTTTATCCTATCACTATTCTGGTCAAAATAGCCTTGTTCCTATTCCCAGAGGGGAAGATTTCCAAAATTACAATCTCCGTAAATTTGTTTTAAAAGAAGAAAGAGAAATTTTGGCAGCTTTGTCAAAAGTAACCAATCAACCTCAATCGATTTGGACTGTATCTGTTCAGCGTTGTAAAAATTTGAATATAAATTATAATTGCCAGCTTTTCCAAGATTTTATTAAGAGAAATTACTCGGTTCAACTCAGCCAAAAATTTCGCGGTACTAACGTCGAATTATGGCAACGCAAATCGAATAATTAAAAGCTTAAAACCTGACTATAACAAATTCTTACATTCATCTCGCAGCTCCTCGTGCTATAGCTAGGGACTTTCTCTCATCAATAACGTCCTAACTGCCTTGGCGGTTGCTATAGATTTGTGCCAAGAACTGACAGCGATGCCAACGGTTGTGCTTCTCTAACCTATTGCGGTTCAGTTATCTCACATCTTGCACCATTCTCAACAAGCATTGAAAAACCGGGTTTCTTAACGAAAAATCTAGGCTTTCAAGTTTAGCTATTTGCAAGAAACTAAGGTTGAGCCACGGTGCAAGATCTGAGGTTATCCCAGATTCGCGTCCGTCTCTCTGCTGGCAACTCCCTCTTGCTATCAAACGCCACAGGCAGCGCTTTTGGCGTCAGCAGGCTAGAATGCAGAGGATGGGGGACTCGCAAGACCCTGGAGTAGAATCAAAAACAGTTGGTGATAGAGAGAACGCGCCACTATGCAAAAGGATCTACAAGGTTTAGAAATTACTAAAGGAGAACTCAAACGCTTAAGTGGTCTGAGTGTAAATTCTGTGTTTAAACCCGCTTCAACCCGTAAGTTTTTAGCGGAAATTTTAAAAACAGTTGCCCTTATCGGTATACTTTCAGTTAGCTGTATTTTTCTAGTTCAAGTTTTTCCCAGCCATCGTCTACTTTTAATTATAGTTCATTTGCTGCTTGCAGCTTGGTTAGTTATTGATGATATACTAAAAATATATTTAAGCAAAAAGCACCGTCATTTTATCAGTATTATAGAAGATGTAGAACGCTATAACGCTGTGATTCAGAGTATCTATATTAATGACCAAATCGAAGCCGCCGGAAACCCCGGAGTCAGATTAAAGCAAAGAGAGCGGGTGATTCAAGCCCTGCAACTAACGCGAGAAGATTTAATTCGCGCTTTAAAAACAGAGAAAATTTTGCGAGAAAATGAGCATTTTATTAAACAGAACCCCGACCTGTTTGCTAATAATTTAAATGCCTTAGCAGCATTGCAAGTAGGCGAAAAAGCCAGCGAGTACGGACGACTTTTAAACGAAGCGTTGGAAATTGGCATGAGCATCCAAGACGAAATGAGACAATTGCAAAAAAACAGGCAGTTATGAAAGAGGAGAATTGGCAGTCAGTGCAACCAGATTTAGTTGGGTTAGAAATTACCAAAGGAGAACTGAAACGTCTGATTGGAGTCGATCCGGATGATGTTTTCAGACCCTCGATGCTGCAAAACGCCCAAAAGCGCTGGAGTTTTTTAGTCAATGAAATATTAATAGGTTTGGCACTCACTCCCATAATTGTTGGGGTAATTTATACCTTTATTATTTTTCCTACTCTGGGGTCATCGATTCCCACAGCGATCGCATTGCTAATTATAGTCCCAATTCTAGTCGCGGCGGGTCGGTGGCTGTTGGGTCAAAAAAACCGTTCTAAGTTGCTCGTCAACCTATTGGATGAAGTCGATAAATATCATGCCGTTGTCAACGCCATCCATATCAACGACCAGTTGGAAGCAGCAGGAACCGCAGGAACAACGTTAAGCGATCGCGCCAAAGTTATTGAAGGATTGCAACTCACCAGAGACGATCTCGTTCGCGCTTTGAAAACCGAAAGAATTTTAAGGGAAAATAAGCAAGTAATATCTACCAATCCCGAACTATTTGCCAATAATTTGCGAACCTTGCAAGCAATGCAAACTAGCAGCAACCAAGCCAGCGAGTACGGGCGGCTGCTCAACGATGCATTGCAAATTGCCGTAGACGTTCAAGCGGAAATGAGGAAATTGCAAAAGTAAAAGTTGGTAATTGGTAATTGGTAATTGGTAATTGGTAATTGGTAATTGCTCATTGCTCATTGCTCATTGCTCATAGGAATATTTTCCCGATCTACTATTAGCTTTTAGCGATTAGCAAATCTGCCATCTGAAATCTGCAATCTGAAATTGGCAACCATTAGCTTTTAGCGATTAGCAAATCTGCCATCTGAAATCTGCAATCTGAAATTGGCGATTATCCTGAGACAATGAGGACTGAAGTCCTCACTACTAACCCATACGATGGCAACCAAACCCAAAATTATTGTCTTAGATGACGACCCCACCGGCTCGCAAACCGTCCACAGCTGCTTGCTGTTGACGCGCTGGGATGTGGAAACCTTGCGCTTGGGATTGGCTGATGAATCACCGATTTTCTTTGTCCTGACGAATACCAGGGCGCTAACTCCAGAACAAGCCACCGCCGTTACCACAGAAGTATGCCAGAACTTGAAAGTGGCGATCGCCGCATCCCCCCCAACCCCCCCTTCGCAAGGGGGGGCTACGGGGGGGATCTTGATTGTCAGTCGATCCGATTCCACGCTGCGGGGACATTATCCCATCGAAACCGACGTTATCGCCCAAGAACTTGGCCCATTTGATGCCCATTTTCTGGTTCCGGCATTTTTCGAGGGCGGACGCCTGACCAAAGATAGCGTACATTATCTCATAGTTAATGGCGTCGAAACACCAGTACACGAAACCGAATTTGCCCGCGATTCAGTTTTTGGATATCGTCACAGTTACTTACCCGATTATGTCGAAGAAAAAACCGGGGGTAAGATTAAAGCCGATGCCGTCGAGCGATTTTTACTCGCAGATATTCGCGCCGGAAGTTTAGAAAGACTGATGCAATTAACTAACAATACTTGTGGCGTCGTAGATGGAGAAACTCAAGCAGATTTAAACCAATTTGCCGCCGATATTCTCGCCGCTGCCAGTCAAGGAAAGCGCTTTTTATTCCGCAGTGCTGCCAGCATTTTAACTTCTTTGGCGAATTTAGGCGCTCAACCCGTCGCCGCAGACGATATGGCGCAGTACGTGCGCGAGGGAAAACCGGGTGCGGTTATTGTCGGTTCCCACGTCAAAAAGACGACCGAACAATTGGGAAGATTGCTGCAAGAATCCGGCATTGTTGGTGTGGAAATTGATGTATCTCATTTGCTAGATGATTCGCCACAACAACGCGACCAACTTTTAGCTCAAATTCTAGAACAAGTTCGAGATGCTCACACTGCGGGAAAAACGCCGGTAGTATATACCAGCCGTCAGGAACTTACATTTAACGACGTAGAAACTCGTTTGGCATTTGGCGCGGCGGTTTCGGCTTTGTTAATGGATGTCGTGCGCGGTTTACCCGCAGATATTGGGTTTTTGATTAGTAAGGGGGGAATTACTTCTAATGATGTTTTGAGTACGGGTTTAGCTTTAACTGCGGCGCGATTGTTGGGGCAAATTTTAGCCGGATGTTCGATGGTACGTACCCCTGCTGACCATCCTTTGTTTCCCAATTTGCCCGTAGTTTTGTTTCCGGGAAATGTGGGAGATGCGGATGCATTGGCGACAATTTATCGGCGACTAACTCGGTAATGGGAATGCGATCGCTTTCTGCGGGCGATCGCATTTCGATTGTGCTATATTCTGATTTAATATTTAGGTTATGAAAATTGATAAAACCGGAAAGTTAGATAGTGACTTATGACTCAGGAACTAGCAGATTTAAGACTCAGCATCCTCGAAGGGCGCTACTCAGACGCTTTAGCTATTGTTGATGACTTAGAAGGCATGGGTAGAAAAGGAATCTTACGCAATATTAAATCTTTTTTAATCAGAATGCTCATTCATTTGATTAAAAATCAAATCGAAACCAGGATGACGAATTCTTGGGCGGCTTCAATTCGAGATTCTGTCATAGAAATTCAAGACTTAAACCTTCAGGATAATCAAACCTCTCATTACCTCAAGCCAGAAGACTGGGAATCTCTCTTAGAAGAGTGTTTATCCAGAGCCATTTCTACGGCAAGTGTTGAAGTTAGCGATGGTGCTTATACTCCATTTCAATTGAAAAAATTGGTGGATGCACCACAGATTTTGCAAATTGCGCGGGAACTTTTGAATTTGACCTATCAACATTCAGCCAGCGATCTGCCAGATATTATCAACGAATATCTCAGTCAGTTACCGGGAGGTGAAGATTGGAAATTAGGTCGCTCTTAAGCGAGATTGCCCAAAGAAACCCGGTTTCTGGGTTCAGATTTTTCGTCAAGAAACAAAGGTTTCCAGGCTTGTTGAGAATCGTGCAAGATGTGAGCAAATTTACTGCAATTACACGATAACTTTGGCAAACTAGAAAAGGTAACCACTCTAGCGGCACGATTGAGGCATATTGATGAATTTTCTAAAGCCAGCAAAACTTCTCACTTTTTCCCAAAATGCTTTTGCTAGCATTACCAGGGAATTTCAAACATTATTGTTTTTATCTTGCGCCATAATTGTAGCTAATCTTTATGGAGCCAATAAAGGATTAAACTGGTCAGATTATAGTCAAATATTTCATTTTGGAAATCGCATATTAAATGGCGACTTTCCCTATCGAGATTTTTCTTATCAGACTGGGTTTATAGCCTTATTCTTCAATGCTTTTGTGCAAAAATTGATCGGGGAATATTACTTTTCAAGTTTAGCGGTTGGTTTGTTAGTAGAATTAGCTACGTTACTGGCTTTATATTTTACACTTAGACAATTTACCTCTAGATTTATAACATTAAACATTTGCATCGGATTATCCCTGATCGCTACAGAATTAATTAGTTCAGGACATGAGTATTGGGTCAATTTATTTTTAACGATAGCAGGTCTATTTATAGTTATATGTTTCAATAACCTAGCATCAAAGAATGCATATTTATACATTTTGCTAGCGGGAATTTATCTAGGTTTAACTGTAGGAATACGTCAAAGTAACGGCATACTTTGTATATTAGTTACTTTAGTACCCATTGTCTGCCATTCTCTCCAATATGGGAAAGCATATATTCAAAAAGTTACCCTGCCCTTCATCGCTGGTGTGAGTGTAGCTTTGGTAGCGATCGCTTCTTTTCTCCTGTTCAATCAAGCCATGTCAGCAGCGATTTATGAACTCTTTATTGCCGCAGGCGAAAAAAAGAATTTTAGTGCCCTGTCTGGAGTCTTAGATGCTCTCTCAGGAGGTGCATTTTTTGCCTCTTCTGTCAATAATGCAATCGTAAAAATAATTTTATACAATCTGGTTCCCTTGTTGATACTTGCAGGAAGTTTTGTTTTAATTAAACTTTATCCGCAACAGCAAATTTTAACCAAAAAAGTTAGCTTGAGTTTAATTCCTATTTTAGTAATATTGGGGATAGCTATTCAAGAAATTGTTCGGTTTGGCACGACTTCAATTCATAGCCCAGGATACATCATTTCAGAAATACTGATCTACGATATTCCCAGAATAGCTTTTAGTATAGCTTTTTTGAGCGCTTGTCTTTTTCCCAAACAAACAGAAACTGTATTAGGCTTATCTTCGCCTGTTTTTTCCATCTTGGTAGCGTTTACTTTAGGCACAATTTGGTCAATGCAAATGTCGTGGCCCGGACGCAGTTATGTCAGCACCAGGCTGTTAATGGCGCTGGTCATGCTGGTAACGATAATGTCTACTCAAATTCCTAATTCCTGGAAGAAGCGCCTATCGGTGGCATTTATATTAGTGTGTGTAGGTGTATTTTCTAGCCAGATTATTAGCCATTCTCTGGGACAAGAAGGGATTTATGTCGGGTTCTATAAACAAGCTAACTATAGCCTGGAACACCCGATAGCGAAATTTATTACAGTCACCAAGGAAAAAGCCAAGGCTTTCTCTATGCTGCGTCAATATATTAAGCCTGGAGACTCTTGTTTTATCTACGGTTCCGCCCCAGTTTTATATACTCTACTAGATTGCAAAAATCCGACAATTATCGATGTAGCTTACGCGGATGCCCTGACCCTGGTTGATTCTCGCAACGCCGTTGTGGCTTTAAAAGCTAACCCACCTGATTGGATTATACAGACTCCTCATTCTTCATCCCTGGAAAAGGCAGGGCAATCGAACTATGTAGCAGATTTTTATGAATTTTCTGGGCAACCTGGCCCCCAAGAACTACTAGCGGGCTTAAAAGATCTGATCAAAAATTATCGATTAGTAACGACTGTAAAAGAACTGTTTCCACCTGGAGAAAAATTAGAAACTAGAGATTTCGATCGAGTAATTAAATATCGTTTGTACAAGCTGGAGACTGCCACAGAGCGATGAAGGGAAATTTTTCTAGCGATCGCACTCTCTTGATATCATCTCCGCGCGGCTTTGGCATAGCCTGTGCCAATCCTCAGATCTTGCACCATTATCAACAAGCTTTCAAAAACCGGGTTTCTTGACGAGAAATCTAGGCTTTCAAGCTGAGCTATTTGCAAGAAACTAAGGTTTAGTCAAGGTGCAAGATGTGAAAATCGATACCCTATGCCAGAAACCGCACTACCGATTCATTCCACGACTGAAGCACAACAGCTCTCTGCTGCAATTTTTGTAATATAGTTAATTTGTCTGTAGCCGCAGAGGCAGATCGTCCAATGACTGTTGATTCTTCAGTTCCGTCATGGGTGGAGACGGTTACCACTAGCCCCCAGGAAATAGACCAACGCTTATCTGTCCAGCTGAAAAGCGAAGAAGGACACCTGGTACTGATATTGCCACCCGACAACGATCCAAAAGATGTTTCAGCGATCGCTTGGCCCGAAATTTGGCAACAACTCAAGCAGCGTCTGGGCGGTGGCGATCGCTTTTGGCAACCGAATACCCCCGTGCATCTCATGGCGCAAAATCGCTTGTTGGACGGACGCCAACTGCAAGAAGTTGCCGACACATTGGGCGAATACCAACTGACTCTGGCAAAAATTCATACCAGTCGCCGCCAAACAGCCGTCGCAGCAGCTACGGCAGGCTACTGCGTCGAACAACACTCCGCGATCGCCTCCCTCCATCAACCCATTGCCACCCCCGGACAGGCAATGGCAGAACCGCTATACTTAGAAACTACCCTGCGCTCCGGCATGGAAATTCGCCATCCCGGCACCGTAGTCATCTTGGGCGACCTCAACCCCGGTAGTATGGTCGTCGCCGATGGCGATATTCTCGTTTGGGGCAGGCTGCGAGGCGTCGCCCACGCCGGTGCTAAAGGCAATACGGGATGTTTAATCATGGCGCTGCAAATGGAACCCACCCAACTGCGAATCGCCGATTACCTAGCAAGGGCACCGGAAAAACCACCCGCCCAATTTTTCCCAGAAGTCGCTTACGTCACGCCAACGGGCATTCGCATCGCCAAAGCAGCCGGTTTTACCAGACCGCAATAATTGGCAGGTGGGCAGGGCAAATTTGAGATTTGAGATTTGAGATTTGAGATTTTAGAGTTAAATTAAATCTGCAATTTGAAATCTGCAATCTGCAATCCCCCCATTACCAATTACCAATTACCAATTACCTTTCATCCGTTATGGGTCGTATTATTGTCATCGCATCTGGCAAAGGAGGAGTGGGCAAGACCACTTGTACCGCCAATATTGGCATGGCGCTTGCTCAACAAGGTCGTAGCGTTGTTGTTGTAGATGCCGATTTTGGTCTGAGAAATTTAGACTTACTGCTAGGCTTGGAAAACCGTATCGTATACACCGCAGTAGAAGTGATTACCGGCGAGTGCAAACTAGAACAAGCATTGGTGAAAGATAAACGGCAACCTCGACTGGCGCTGTTACCAGCAGCCCAAACTCGCACCAAGGAAGCAGTTAATCCCGACCAAATGAAAAACTTGGTCGGCGAGTTGGCTAAATCTTATGACTACGTTTTAATCGACTCTCCCGCCGGAATCGAAATGGGGTTTCGCAATGCGATCGCAGGCGCACAAGAAGCTTTGATCGTCACCACCCCCGAAATCGCCGCCGTCCGCGACGCCGACAGAGTCATCGGCATGTTGGAAATCCACAGCGTCAAGCGGATGCACTTGATCGTTAACCGCATCCGCCCCAAAATGGTGCAAGCTAATGAAATGATGTCGGTACAGGACGTTCAGGAAATCTTGGCAATTCCCCTGATCGGTATTGTCCCCGATGACGAACGCATTATCGTCTCTAGCAACCGTGGCGAACCTCTATCCCTGGCAACCGAGCTTTCCGTGCCTGGAACAGCCTACCACAACATCGCTCGCCGCTTGGCAGGCGAAAAAGTCGCCTTCCTCGACTTCGACGTACCCCCCGACGGCTTCTTTACCCGCCTCCGTCGCCTGTTTCAGAATTAGTCGTAATTTTTCCCACAGCCAACGACCATGATTAACCAACTACTCGAACGGCTTTTTCCTTGGACGGGTGCTAAAAACAGCCGCGAGGACGTCAAGCGTCGCCTCAAACTGGTGATCGCTCACGATCGCTCTGGACTTTCTCCCGAGGCGATGGAGTCGATGCGAAAGGAAATCTTGGAAGTTGTTTCTCGCTACGTCGAACTAGACGGCGAAGGGTTAGAATTTTCGATTGAAAGCCACGAACGCGCTACAGCTTTAATTGCCAATTTGCCGATTCGACGGGTGAAGGAAGATTCTTAGGCATATGCGAGCGATCGCATTCCAGGTCACTTTTTCCCTGCCCTGTAAAAAATACTACATAAAACTATCGGTCTTTACATAAACTTCATCCCCTCTTGCTGCTGCTAAGTAAGCCTCGCTACGGTTAAAAAACTGCTGCCATCAGCTTTCTGGGCATCTGAAGTTCGATTTTTTATACTACGTAAGTATGTATTTTTTCGGTAAAGATCTAGCGATCGCTCTGGCAAATACAAGCCCAGATATGGCAAATTTTCTACAAGGGATTGAAATAAAGTAATTAATTATACTGCAACCTATCCCTACTGTTAGGATCTAACCGTTCGGAGATAAGTCTAATGACAGCCTTTTCCTTAAGAGACTTAGAAGATTCATCTTATGAAACAACAACACCAGTGCGTAAAATTTCACCCTGCCGCAATGCCATTGAACCCCTAGTCGAGGAAGAAGTCGAACGGCAGCTACAACACCTACCACCCCAGATGGTGAAATATATCGATCCAGTACAAGTGTTAGCCTACGCCCTCAATCGTTTACCTGCTTTGTATGCCACTTCTGAAGAAGGATGGCATCGGCAACAACTACGCGCTAAACAACATTTAAGCAATCAAATTTTTACAGCTGTACGCCAAGGATTTGCCGCCGTTCAAAAAGATCCCTTGAGAGTAGCAACTCCCCTGAAATGGTTAACTTAACCAAAACTTACGCAACTGTCGCAATCGGTGGTTGGTGCGTGACGTCAAAAGTCTCATTGCTACGTTCAAATATTCTCGCAGCGTCACGCACCTCGCAAAGAAACCGGGTTTCTATGAAAAATCGTCGTTTTAGAACTAAAGATCTATGGAGAAACCCGGTTTCTAGGCGGAAGTTGCGTAAGTCCTATTAACGATCCGATCTCAACCGATTGCACTTTCTTTCCCTAATCCCTAACCCCTACCTATATGCCCCGGTAACCACTACCAATCCAGTACGCCTTTCCGTACCATTACCAGCCTAAGTTTTAAGCTTTAATCAAATATATAGATATGCAAAAAATATCGAAGAAATATCTCGATGAAACTCAAACATTTATACGCTTTAATCGCCTAAATGCAAAAGCAAAATTAAAAATTGAAAACAGTTGGGCTGGTTTATTCTTATTTAATAAAATAGCTATTATAGTATCAGATACAAATAAAATTGTCAACACTTACCTTGGGGGAAAGCAGTAGCCATGACGGGACCAGCTGATAAAATTCCAATTTACCGCAATGCCATTGAGCCGTTAGTGGCTGAAGAATTAGAGCAGCAGCTACACCGCCTACCAAAGCAGATAGTACGATATCTGAATCCGGCACAAGTCATGGCTTACGCCCTCAATCGTTTGCCTGCCTTGTATGCTACCAGTGAGGAAGGATGGCATCGGCAACAGCAACATGCAAAACAACAGCTCAAGGAGCAAATTGTTACAGCAGTGCGCCAGGGATTGGCAGCAGTGCAAAAAGATCCCTTGAAATATTCAACCCCTCTTGGGGGAGAAACAGGGGAGCAAAAAGAGATTTTGTTAAATGCAATTCGCCGACAAGAATGGACATCTTCTATGCAAAGATCTGCCTATAAATCGGGTTATTGGCGTTTGTAAAAATCTCCTTCTAGGAAAATAAATATTTCACATAAACGCGATCGCATCGCTTGGTTTCCACCCCATCTGCAAGTTGATACCCGCTGCTCTCATACAGCTTCACCGCTTCTTTTAACACGCTGGCAGTTTCCAGCCAAATTTGTCTAAAACCTTTCAGGGCGATCGCATCCTCCAATTGCCCCAGCAGGTATCTGCCTAAACCCTGTCCTCTCGCATCTGCCAAAAGGTACATTTTGCGGATTTCAACGGCATTTTCTCCTCTTGCGATCGGGTAATATGCCGCCGTACCGACAAGCTTTCCCTGCCTTTCAACCACCCAGAACTCACCGCCGGTAGCGAGATAAAAATCTTCTACCTCAAGAACATCCCTATCTGCCTCGGTTGGTTCCCAAGCTAAGCCATACTCAGCCAAAACAGAGCCGATGAGTGCAGCGGCGGCGGTGCGTTCTGAGGTTGACCAGGGGCGAATGTAAAAATCTCGGTAGCCTGTTTGGATCATGAGATTTGCAACTAACTGTGAATTCTTGGTTCCGGGTGCAACGTCGCCAGTATTTTGCTTTCTGCAACCGCTAATTCTGGGAGCCGCTGAGTCAGAGCAGCCCGATCGAAGTAAGTATCCGCTAGTATCCAATAGATGCCGTAGTGGCGCGCCTCCGATGCCATCAAACTGCGATAAAATTGAGCTAGATCCGGATCGGGACAATGGTTGGCTAACAAACCCAGCCGTTCGTGACTGCGAGCTTCGATCAGTCCGGAAACCAGTAACGAATCTAAAAGTCGCTCCGGTTCCTGCGGACGAATTTGCGCCTTTAAATTGGCTCCATAGGGGGGAGACGAAAGCGGCCCCAAAGGGACGCCTCGCCGTTCCAGCCATTGGTTAACCAGTTCAAAGTGTTCTAGTTCTTCGCGAGCGATCGCTGTCAGCATCCGCACTAACTTGGTATTAGAGGGATAGCGAAACATCAAATTTAAAGCCACTCCAGCCGCCTTGCGTTCGCAGTGAGAGTGATCCAATAAAATCGTATCCAGATTGGCGATCGCTTGCTCGACCCAAGCCATACTTGTCGGCTGCTGGAGAACATTTATCGTAGGTAGAGTATCAAAAAGCACAGTCTTTATCCCTTTCCAGGATTCGGGGGCATAATAAAAATACCAGGGTGAGCCAAAGATATACTAAATACCCATCGTTAGAGTCAACTTCGTAAAGACTCTAGATCAATTATCACTCAGTATATTGTAATAGGGAGGCGAATGAATCAAATTACCCCCCGTCGTATTGTCATCGGCGACGTACACGGTCACTATAACGGCCTCATGACCTTGTTAGAAGCGATCGCCCCCGACTCACAAGATCGAGTATATTTCTTGGGAGATTTAATTGACCGAGGCCCCCACAGCGCTCAAGTGGTCAAATTTGTTCAAGAAAGCGCTTATAAATGTCTGTTGGGCAATCACGAGCAAATGTTACTCGACAGCTTTATCAATGGAAAAGTACAACCAGCGGTGATGCAAGCTTGGCTTTACAGCGGCGGACATACAACCCTAGCGAGTTATCCCAAAGGTCGCGTTCCCGTACACGATTTAGATTGGATACAGACGCTACCCACCCACCTAGACTTAGGCGATATTTGGTTAGTTCATGCAGGCATCCATCCTGAAATACCCCTGGAAGAGCAAACCGCAGACCATTTCTGTTGGGTGCGCCAAGAATTCCACAGTATCTCCCAACCCTACTTCGCCGACAAACTGATCGTTACAGGTCATACCATCACCTTTACCTTACCAGGAGTAGAACCGGGAAAAATCGCCGCTGGTTCGGGTTGGCTAGATATTGATACCGGCGCCTATCACCGCCGCAGTGGTTGGTTAACTGCATTAGATCTTACCAACGCCATTGTCTATCAAGTCAATGTTTTTGATGGCGACCTCCGCAGCCTACCGCTGGAAGAGACGTTAACGCCAGTCCAGCCCCATCAGATACTCACAAGGCTTTAAAACTGGCTAATAGCTAATTGCTAATGGGTCATATGATGTCCGGTAGCATCGGTAGCGTCAGCAAAGGAAGGGTTTAAAAATTTTCTCGATGGCAGAAACCGGGTTTCTTAGTATATCTATAGTTTCCAAGTCGAAAATTAATCGATAGAAACCCGGTTTCTTTAGGTAAAACCCGCCCCTACTCCCGTCAAAAATTATGCACAACCTAAGCTAGCGGACATCATATCATGGGAATCCCTGATTAATTATTAAAACTTACGCAAAGAAACCGGGTTTTTCTGTCTAGTTGGCTAAGAAACCCGGTTTCTGCTGTCGTCTTGCTTCAAAACTGTAGATGCAACCGCTAATACAAATACCTTCTTGCCCTAGCCCTTAGCTATACTCGACGGCGGGTTCTGATTTCAGTTTGAGAAGAGCCGCTTCTGCGATCGCTTTCATCTGCATAACCGCTGCTACCCCCTCTTCTAGAGCGAGAACCGCGCTCCATAAATTCAGGGTCATTTGCCGGATGCCATTCTTCATTACCCGAAATCGCAGCCGCTTGAGCATTCCACCAGTCGTCATAAGTCGCCCAAGGATACTGCTTTCTAAATTTGCTGTAGCTTTCTCTGGTATCATCGTCAGCAAAAGCTAGCTCAAGATTCTCGAAAAAAGCCATAATAAAATCCCTCCTTGTACCAGCTAAAAAGTGCTGCCAGCCAATAAATTCATAATTTTTACTGCTGGCTTTGATTGATGTTTGTTGCTCTATACTTCTAGTACAATCGATCCCACTTAAATCGCCCCCTGTCCTCAGAAGTAGTTAGTGCTAACTCAAAGTCATGAACCTCATGCCTAAAGGCAGGGGCTTGTAGACTGCCCGACTCTTCGAGTGGGATACAAGCCACGACATGACCAGCCTAAGACCTTCGAGGTCTACGTTTTTTGAGTCATGACACCCAAGGATACGACGCTAGTTCTTGGCTCTGTCGCGAGTTGTTAAACATCTGTAATGGGTTAAGGAAGTGCAACTAGCCGAACAAGCTCTTAAAACATTGGCGAAGCGAACATTACCCAGCAATGGAGATTTCCAATGTCCAATTACGTGTTTGTCCTTGATACTCACAAACGACCGTTAGGCCCGATTCATCCAGGTACAGCGCGTCACCTGCTCAATGCGGGAAAAGCGGCGGTGTTTCGTCGCTATCCGTTCACCATCATCCTGAAAGAAGCGTGTCCTGATGCAACCGTGCAAGACTTGGAACTCAAGTTAGATCCGGGTTCTAAAGTCACAGGCATTGCAATCAAGCAAGGCATAACCTCACAGCCATTGCTCATCACAGCAAAGGGGCACGGCACACGCCAGATGTGCGGCACCAACAAATATGGATTCCCCACCCGTCACCGCTCACGCATACAGATTCACAAAGGTTTTCAGACTGGCGATATTGTCGCTGCTACGGTTACAGCAGGAAAAAAAATCGGTTCCTACGTGGGACGGGTTCTCTGTCGTGCGTCAGGCAGTTTTGATATCGCCACCACCACTGGAAGAGTGGCAGGCATTAGCCACAAATACTGCAAGCCGATTCACAGAAAGGATGGATATGCCTATGCGTTCTGAATCTGGCAGTCTCACCGCCATCCAGGGGGATTCGACTGCCTTGGGGGACTATCCCTCCCCACGTCTGAAGTCGGGGGCTTCTCGTCCCCCAAACCCCCTATTTTCGGCGAGAAAAAAAACAATGAAGTCCCTGCCTATGGGTAGGGGCTTCATTGTTTTTTTGTAACAGCGAACAGTTGACAGTTGACAGTTAACCAAGCGTGCTGGAAGAACCTTGCTTTAAATTGAGATCTTGCACCATTCTCAATAAAGTTCTACAACACTTGGTCTTGCGCTGACCGAATCACCAAAAACCTAGCTTTTTTAGGCTTAATGACAATGGTGCAAGATCTGACTTTAAACCAAGTTTTTCATTAATAATATTCCACTGTCCACTATCCACTGTCCACTGTCCACTGAACTATTATCGATTAGCAGTCAGCAGGGGTCTGATTTGAGCCTTATAAGCAGTTTCATCCAAACCATCGCCCACATTTGCCCTAGCTGGATCGAGAGCGCGTTCGATTGCAGCAATGCGATCGCGCGTAGCTGGATGGGTACTTAAAACTGTCGGTGGCGAAGGTCGATCTAACAATTTTTCCATAAATCCCACCATCGCCGATGGAGCGTAGCCTGCCTGTGTTAAATTCCGCAGTCCAGTTTGATCCGCTTCAAATTCATCTTTGCGGCTGCGAGGACGGTTGAGCGCCAAATCTACGCCCAAATTAACCGCCGTACTGCGATCTAATCCAGCAGCCGTCACAATACCTTGAGCGATCGCGCTTTGACGCATTTGTTGCAACAAGTGGCGACGGGTGATGTGACCGATTTCGTGAGCTAAAACGCTTGCCACCTGAGCCTCGTTGTCAGCCGTCTTCAGCAAACCAGTGGTAATGTAGACAAATCCACCCGTCGTAGCGAAAGCATTGACATTGTCATCGCGCACCACCTGAAAAGTAAAAGGAAAATTCGGGCGATCGCTGACAGCTGCCAACCGCTGACCCATTTCATCCACATAACTGGTAATTTGAGAATTGCGGTAAAGTCGAAACTGACGCCCAGCCATGCGATCGTTCATTTGCTGTCCCAGCTGAATTTCCTGCTGTGGCGACAGATTAGACAGTTGAATCACCTGAATCCCCTGACGAATCAGATCTCGCCAAGGAATCTGCGCTTGGGTATGATGGGGAGTTGCCACCACCAGGGATAAAGCTACCGCAAAAGACAGCAACGGGTAAAACCAGCGGCGACGCAGCCAATGAGAAACAAAAGACAACGAATTCAACATAGCAGCATAAAATGTGAGGAAAAATAGCACGGCAGTGGACAGTTGACAGTTGACAGTTGATAGTTGACAGTTAGTCAACGGTTCCAGAAGCACATTGCTTTAAACCCAGTTTTTCCTTAAGCACTGTCCACTGTCCACTGTCCACTGTCCACTCTTTAGACGCACTTGGATTGTTTTAGGTTGCAATTTTATAATTCCCAAGAAAGTTTGCTCGTCTTTATCTCTCTCCCTCCAAGTCATGGTAGCCTGACCAAGAAACAACCGCTTGTCTCTCCTCCAGAATGAACCGGACAAATTTTTATGAAAATTTTGGACTCTAAAGGCCGCTTGTTCGGCAAAATGAGCATCCTCGACTTGGGTGCTGCGTTGGTAATTCTCCTCGTCGTGGTGGGGATATTTTTCTTTCCAGGGACTTCGGGTTCGATCGCTCAAGTTGGAGTCCCCACAAAACCGATTGAGGTGGACGTAGTTGTAAGAGGTTTGAGCATCCGCAACCCCCAAGAACTAATTAAAGAATTTCAGACCAAAAAGAAAACGAATATTATTATCCGCAATCAACCCTACGGTCAAGTTGAGATCAAATCGGTCAGAGAATTACCCAGAACTGTACTCGTCCCTCAACCTGATGGTACAGTCAAAGCGCTTCCCGATCCGAGAAAAGACATTTTCAGCACCGATCTGCTGATTACTTTAGGTGGAAATGCCCGCATCACCGAAAATGGCCCCGTTCTCGGCAACAGTAAAATTAAAGTCGGTACGCCAGTTGAATTAGAAGGCTTGGAATATAATTTCAACGCCAGTGCCATCGACCTTCGGATTAAAAGCTAATTGAGGGTTGATGGTATTGTAGGGGCGGGTAATACCCTCCACCTTTGATCGATAGCGAATAGTGTCGATCAACCCGCCCCTACAACATCGTTATCAACCCAACTGCTGCAAAAATTTCCTAATTAAACCAATCGTCACGGCAGGTAGTTCTAATTGCGGCGTCAGTCCTACATCTTCCAAGTGTTCAAAAAACTGGATCGCCTCTGGATTTAAGTTAGCTAAGCGCTGTCCTACTTCTGGGCTGGTAAATTGAGATTTTCTACCCCAAATAATACCCGTTGGAATGGTTAGCTGGGGAACGTACAAAGATAAATCAAACGACAAGTCGCCCCGTACAAACGATAGGGCGGCGTATTCAGCATTCTTTTGCAGGGCAGATTCTAGGTAGGCGTCAACGATTTCCTCGTACACGCGATTAGGATTGGCAAATTGACGTTGCTCTAAAAAGGCGCGAATCCCATTTTTGTTGGCAACTCCGGCAGTGTAGAATACGCGGTCGAGGATGGGGACGCCTGCTAGCTGGGCAAATAGAGTATTGGCATAATTGTCGCCAAAATCCGCCAGCCCTGACGGCGTGGTCAAAATCAGCGACTTGAATAAATCTGGGCGCGCGATCGCCACCCGAATGGTAAACGCCGCCGTCAGAGAAGATGCGATCGCCCGCGCCCCCCCGCTACAAGTCTGTTCGATAAATTCGGCAATCGTCGTCAGATAATCTTCAATCCGATAATTCCGCGCTGGATGGTTAGATCTACCCCATCCAATCAAGTCCGGTGCCACAATGCGATAATCCGCCGCCAAAGCTGGATAAACTTTAGACCACTCGTAAGCTGAAGATCCGCCACCAAACCCATGCAGGAACACTAGGGTTTCTTGCTCTTGTTCTCTGGCTACTGCATCCTCATTCAACCAAGGAGTGCTGGCGGCAGTGTAATACACCATTTCTCCTAGCGAGGTCTTTACGGATCTCTGTTCAAAACCGGGCGGAGTAAACATGGATAAACCACAACGCTATTCTTAGCATCTGCGATCGCTTGTGCTGTTGTCTTCTGGCCTCGGGTTGATTTTTGACGCTGAGTTACCAGTCTAAGACGGGACAAGCTCTCTGAGAATAATTTTCTCCCTTGTCGCCCTTGTCGCTCAACCGAGGGCTTTTGCTGCTTTTTCTCGCGACAGTTAAAGCCAAGGTTAATTCAAGCGCATTTTTTTAAAGATTCCAGGAATTTTTTTCGGCTGATGCGAACCAATTTTAGGATGAAACGACCGCGTGCTGTGCATTTTAGCCAATATTAATTCAATCGAGGGGTCTGACCCCTCACCCCGTTTTTTCGTGTTAATCTATCTGAAGTAAGGTAATTTACCAACCACCAACCGTAGAGTCAAGGATTTACCTCGCCAAAATTTTCGGCGTGTGAGAGAAGTTTTATTTGTTTTTTGCGTCGTAATTCCAGCGGTCATCTAGAGACATGTATAAATAAAAGCGTGTTATGAACAAGCAGAGCAGTGGCAACTGCCATAGCGCCGTGGCGCTAGCAGCACCGAAGCAAAGAAGGATAGATGATTCAATGAACGCACAGGATTTTGTTGCTTTTCCTTGCCGAAATCAAGCGACAACGCCATCCAATCTGCTTGTGAGTCCAAACCGCGTCCAGTTGAGTTTTGAAGAACTAAAGTGTTTTGAAGTTGTAGATCGGCAGTTTGAACCCTGGGGAGTCAGATTCCGCAATTGTATCGCCATCCGTCCTTCTAACCCAGCTTTTCCGCCTCACTCTGGGACTACGGTATTGATGGCTGCACCCAAAAATGGTTGGCTGGAAGCTACTTTCCTCCATTCAGTTCGCTCGGTTAAAGCCTTTGTCACCAGTTCGCAGCGAATGGTTGTATCTGCCTATAGCAGCGATAACCAGCGACTGGCTCAAATAGAGATACCCGAACCCAATTTAGCTGGAACTGAGTCGGCGATTCCTCCTAACATGCCAGTGCTGATAGAAGCACCCAACATCTACAGGATTAACTTCTGCGCGTTTGATGGTCACTTCACCGTAGATGATTTAAGCTTCGAGTTCTGAGCTATCGTATTAACGTAGATATACGGATCGGTGGTACTTTAACGTGGCACAAGCTTCGTCTTGGTGGCAGGAAATTATCAACAGCACTCCAAGCTCGTCGCTACCAGAATTCAAAAGTAGATCCCTCAAATCCTTGTCGAGCCAAAGTTTTGGCAAATTGGGAATTTGGCTGTTGGGTTTGACGATAGCGATGCTGCTCCTATTTTGGCTCTGGAAGCTGTGGCTAATAATCGGGGTAGGCGTGCTGGCAATGATTTTTGTCTATCGTATACAAGAGTGGAATTGGCAATTATATTGGTTAAAGCTGCGCCAATTCCTCTGCGATCCAAGCCGTCAGTTAACTATAGCGATCGCCAGTGGGGTTTTAGCGAGTCTCAGTACTTTCATCGCTGTCGAGATTGGTTCTGATACCCATAGTTTCTGGATAGCTATCGGCGTGCTGCTGCAAGGTTTGATAACGCTCTTCAGCTTGGTTCTACTAATTTGGCGACTGATTGCAAGTCAACTGAATCAAGAGGAAAGCCAGTTTGATGGACTGGTTGCAGATTTAACCGATGCCAAACCCCTTAAGCGGCTGATTGCAGTCAGGCGTCTAGTCCGCTTGGCAACTAAGCATAAGTTTGATCGCGCTCAACAGCAAAGTCTCGCCGATTACTTGAGCCTGATGTTGGCACGGGAGTCGGAACCCACGATCAAAGATGCTGCGATCGCTGGCTTACAGGCTTTAGAAGGCGTCAAACAGCTCAGAGCGGAGAATCCTCCTTTATCGATGCCAAATACCGTTAAACGGTCTTCTGTCAAGGTGATTGACCGAGGCTAAATTCCCCAGCGCCAAACCAAGCAGCGTCAGTTTCCCAAATCTAAAATCTAAAATCTAAAATCTAAAATTCCATGCAACTGGCTCCGCTTTATCCGATTTTGTACCGCATTCTCAAACCGACTTTTAATGACTGCCTTTGGTGCGGCAGCGATAAACAAGCACAAGTCGCCCTCACCTTTGATGATGGCCCCCATCCGGAATATACTCCCCAACTTTTGGAGGTATTAGACCGCTACGGGGTGAAAGTCAGTTTTTTTTGGTTAGGTGCTTGCGTCAGTCGCGCTCCTGATGTGGCAAAAGCCGCGTACAATCGCGGTCACCACATTGGATTGCACGGTTGGGATCATCGCAATTTTCCCACCCTCACCCAGGCAGAACTGAAGCAAAGTTTAGAACAAACCCAAACAGCGATCGCTCGCGCCTGCGACCTAGATTTACAATCTGTCCGAGCATCAATCCGCGATGTTCGACCCCCAAATGGTCTTTTTACACCCCAAACCCTAAAATGGTTGCACCAGTGGAACTATCGCCCTGTAATGTGGAGCGTTGTCCCTGAAGACTGGGTGCTTCCTGGCATCGAAGTCGTAGCGAGTCGGGTTTTGCGCCAAGTTCAGAACGGTTCCCTGATCGTATTGCACGATGGAGTTTGCGGTGGACAAGATGTGGCGCAAACAACTGACCAAATTCTCAAAAATTTGTTACAACAAGGCCAAACATTTGTTACAGTAGAGCAACTTTGGCAACAAACTAAAGAGGTAAAGATGATCGGTCGATAGGTTGTCGGTCAAGCGGCAAAGCCGATTGCGCCGATCCCCCATTACCCATCACCTACAACCTAAAACTGATTAATCGCTCGCAATACTGATTAGAAATGTTAATTTATCAAAGCTGATAGCTGTCATATGACGCGAGGGTTCATTAAAATGGCATACAGGAGTTCAGCTATTTGTCAAGACAATACCGGCATAAACCTCTTAGCTTAACCTAAAAATAGGGTTTAATCGTTGGAATTGGAGCTAACTCCTAGCTCAAGTCAGCTAGCTGTGCGCTCGCACTTGCAGTGAGGAGAGATATAACCAGTCTCTAAAACCAACTGCCACAGCTTGACGGTAGGCTCAGTACGCCAAGTACGTGCGGCAAGCGCGTAATTTATGCCTGTGGATAGGTTAGGAGTAGGGGCGGGTTTTACCAACCAATTCGTGGAACCACGAAATGTCTCGTTAAACCCGCCCCTACTCCCCACCGCAGAAGCAGGAAGCAAACGTCAAAGAAAGCGAAAAGCTTGATTTGAGTAAGTTTTGTCTTGCACAATAGCAATTAATTGAAGGAAATCAGCTAAATATGGGTGCAGAAATTGTTTACGCCTTAGTCGCAACTCAAGCGGCAAATACTGACCCGTTACTGTCGAACATACCCCCAGCAATGGGAGGGTAATGCAAAAGTATCAAAAAACATTCTAAGAAACCGCCGGTTCAACGATCCAGCAGCTTTACTTACCCCAAGCTTAGGCATTTAGATGCCCAAGCTAGTTTAAGCTAAACCCAACTTTACGTGACATTCAAAGTTCGGATAGGCAGCAAGAAAAAACTGCATGGAAAAATGGACTTGCCAGCGTGCAATTTTTGTCAGAAAGGCTACAATCGGAAAGATCTTTGCAAAAGCCAGCTTCGATAGGATATAACTCCTAAAAGTTGGAAGCAAGGTGTATTTCCCCTACTTAGTCAATAATTGCTAAAGTATTAAATGCTTGTCAGCAATGAGACTACCTGAGTAATTGGGAATCTTTGTATCACCCTATCTATTTGTTGTTGATTTTGTTAACCCAAAGGAGCATGAGGAACGCGGCATGACCCAGGCTAACAACGTACTCGAAACCCTTGTTCAACCTGAAGCCGACTTTGATTTTTTAATCGAAGAAGAGGTAGAACAAGATGAGTTTTTAGAAGTTTCAGCTGAGGAAGACGACGAGAAGCCTGGTAAGGGTCGTTCTACCCGTCGTCGAACGCAAACTAAGAAAAAGCACTATACCGAGGACTCTATTCGCCTCTACTTGCAAGAAATTGGTCGGATTCGACTGTTGCGGGCAGATGAAGAAATTGAACTCGCACGCAAAATAGCCGATTTACTCGAATTAGAGCGAATCCGGGAGCAATTGTTCGAGCATTTGGAGCGAGAACCAAAGGATAGTGAATGGGCAGAAGCTGTGAATATGGCGTTGCCCGCGTTTCGTCATCGCCTCCATTTGGGTCGGCGGGCGAAGGATAAAATGGTTCAATCCAACCTACGCTTAGTCGTTTCAATTGCTAAGAAGTACATGAATCGGGGCTTGTCTTTCCAAGACTTGATTCAAGAAGGTAGTCTGGGTTTGATTCGGGCAGCGGAAAAATTCGACCACGAAAAAGGCTATAAGTTTTCCACTTATGCAACTTGGTGGATTCGGCAGGCAATTACGCGCGCGATCGCAGATCAGTCTCGCACGATTCGCTTACCCGTTCACCTTTACGAAACTATTTCCCGCATTAAGAAAACTACCAAGCTGCTTTCCCAGGAAATGGGACGCAAACCGACTGAAGAAGAAATCGCCACTCGCATGGAAATGACAATCGAGAAGCTGCGATTTATTGCTAAATCGGCTCAGTTGCCTATTTCTTTGGAAACGCCCATCGGTAAAGAAGAAGACTCCCGATTGGGCGATTTTATTGAGTCGGATGGGGAAACACCAGAAGATCAAGTCTCTAAAAATCTACTGAGAGAAGATTTAGAAAGCGTCCTCGATACCCTGAGTCCCCGCGAACGGGATGTACTGCGATTGCGTTACGGATTAGATGACGGTCGAATGAAGACTTTAGAAGAAATCGGTCAAATCTTCAACGTCACCCGCGAACGCATCCGCCAAATTGAAGCTAAAGCGCTTCGCAAGCTGCGACATCCCAACCGCAATAGCATTCTTAAGGAATATATCCGCTAAGAAATTACACTTTACCAAATTTAGACCCCGATTTCAAAAGTTATCGGGGTTTTTTAGCATAGTTTTCCTATAGAAACCCGGTTTTTCCAATCATATCGGCGCCAGTTTTCTGAGACACCCACACGCTAAAGCATGTGGCTACACAAACCAAGCCTGCCAGAGCAGGCTGAAATTCTTGCAGGCTATTGTTTTCCCCTATAAAGCCAATTCCTGAGACACCTACACGCTAAAGCATGTGGCTACACAAACCAAGCCTGCCAGAGCAGGCTGAAATTC
>CAYXCW010000039.1:3496-57915 GCA_964463555.1 uncultured bacterium | reverse complement strand
AGTTTTACTTCAAGATTCTTCCTTGTCTCCCTTGTCTCCCTTGTCTTCCTTGTCTTCCTTGTCTTCCTTGTCTCCCTTGTCTCCCTTGTCTCCCTTGTCTCCCTTGTCTTCCTTGTCTTCCTTGTCTCCCTTGTCTCCCTTGTCTCCCCATTTCCTCAGCCCCTTATCTGCCATCGAGAAGCAGGCGCAACCGGGAGAGTAAACGTTTACTTATATAACGATTGAGCAGAGATTAGTAATTTCTTTCGAGTTTTTTAAAATTTTGGTAAATTTTTTGTGAATTGGTTGCGTATTTTCACTGAACCTACGGTAAATGCGCGACAATAATTTGCATTAAATTGCATCTACCGCTCAGGAGCAACTCAATGGCTAGCATACGAAGGCGAGTACTCGCCACAGGATTTTTTGTCTTATCAGTTCTGTTTCCGGTTAAAACTTTCGCAGCCACCTTCAGCGGCATCTACACCTTTGGAGACAGTCTCTCCGATCCGGGCAACGTTTACAATGTCACCAAACAACTTAATAGTCAAAATCCGTCTATTCCCCTCATTCCCCCAAGTCCACCTTACTTTGAGGGACGTTTTTCCAATGGCCCAAACTGGGTGGACAATCTCTCGCAACGTCTGGGATTAAACCCTACTGCATTCACCAGCTTAGCCAGCGGCGGCAATCCCGCCCAAGGTATAAATTTTGCCTTTGGGGGTGCCACAACGGGAACCGCTTTGACGGGTATCGCTAACACGATCGATCCTAGCTTACCGGGATTGCTCGACCAAGTAGGGGCATTTACATCGCTTCTTCCGCCTAATACTAAGGCTGACCAGAACGCGCTTTATATTGTATGGGCTGGCGGCAACGATTACTTACCTACTATCAGTGCTTTTAAGCCTTTTGACAAACCAGATACATCGCTGGCTAATATATCGGCAGCCGTGACAGTTCTTGCCGGAGTCGGGGCTAAAAATATCATGGTGGTGAATTTACCAGATTTGGGTCAAACTCCCTTAACCCTGGGGACGCCGCTTTCCCAACCTCTCGACGCTTTGACAGAAGCGCATAATGCAGGTTTGTCTCAAACTCTCAATCTTTTAAGCCAAAATTTGGGTTCTGGTGTTAACCTAATTCCCCTTGATGTCAATACTCTAGCGGATCGAGTCAGGGCTAATCCCGCCCAATTCGGTTTGACAAACGTTACTGACGCTTGTCTGCCAGATATTTTTGCCCAGACTCCTTGTTCTAACCCGGATGAGTATTTATTCTGGGATAACAACCATTTGACTAAAGCTGGTAATAGGTTAGTGGGAAATTTAGCATATTCCGTACTAACGTCCAAACCATCTGAAAGAGTTCCCGAACCAAGCTCAGCCGTGGCGATATTCGCTGTCGGGGTTTTGGGGACGGTTTCAGTGTTAAAGCGCAAACGCCACAAAGCTAAGCTGCTGACTCGCTCGGCATAACCGAGTTTGAGCGATCGCATTTAATACCAAATCCGGGTTGTAGACCCCCTTTATTTTATTTTATAGCCCGCCTTCGCGGGCTTTGTTTGTGTAGCCGCGACTTTAGTCGTTCGGCATCAAAGCGGATTTGGTATAACCCAGTAAAACGCGGCGACGTAGGGAATCTGTGCCGAAAAAGCTCCCCGTCGCCGCGTCTGTCATTCTCCCCGTATTCTTCAAATACTTGCTGAGTTTACTTGCTAAGTTGGAAGCAGATCGAAATCACTCACCCAGAGGCACCAACATGAGCAGCGAGGATGGATCTGCGATCGCCCGCGAATTGAAAAGCCACGTCATTATCTTAGGTGGCATTATCTCCCTGATGTGGTTAGTAGAAATTGTCGATACTTCCCTTGGCGGAGCGCTCGATATTTATGGCATTATCCCCCACAACGAGATCGGACTGCGCGGCATTTTGTTTGCACCTTTTCTCCACGGCAACTTTGTTCACCTCGCCGCGAATACTATCCCTTTCCTCACCCTTGGCTGGTTAATTATGCTGCGTGAAACCAGCGATTTTTTCATCGTCAGCGCGATAACAATGCTCATCAGCGGTGCAGGCGTCTGGCTGACTGGCGCACCCGGTTCGATCCATATCGGTGCCAGCGGTGTTATTTTTGGCTATCTGGGTTTTCTACTGTTTCGCGGCTATTTTGAACGCAGTACAGCTTCCCTATTTGTATCCTTATTTGTCGGCTTTTTCTATGGCAGCATGATTTGGGGCATCTTGCCCACCTTGCCAGGAGTATCTTGGCAGGGACACTTGTTCGGTTTTATTGGGGGTGCGATCGCTGCACGCTTTTTAGCACAACCAAAACATCGGGGTTAGCAACTGTAAATAAATCTTTGGACATTGTTTGACATTGTTTCCACAGTTGTCGGCATGTCTGTGGTATTATTTAATCAGTGGTTAAACACATCCGATAGATACGCCTAGTTAATCGTGAAGATTAAAAAGCTTGTGCTGGGGCTTGTGAACCACTACGCAACAATTGAATACTATATCAGTCTCGTACTGGGATTCGTTTCAGTATCTCTAACTGAGGATTAGTGGTCAAAGAACCTGAGCTACCCTTGCAAGGGAACTAAGCAGAAATGCGCTTCTAATCGAGCGAACTTATACCGTGGAGTTGGGTTTTGTACAGATTTGCCCCTTTGTGGATAACTTTGTCCAAGCTTTTAGAAGCGGCTAGGCAGTAGGAGCGTTTTAGCGCTGTTTTTGGCGCTAAAGCGCTGACTACAAACCCAATTTTAGTTACGTTCCTTTATGGTTGATTTTGTAGGTAAGAGGCTAATATAATACATTTATACTAAAATAGTATTTAGCTCTTTTTCTCCTGCTTTAGCAAATCATGAATATCAATGAATATATTGATTCAAAGCGAAAAGCTGCTTTGCGGATTCCTTCAGAAATTCGTGAAAGATGGAATAACCGCATTGTGAAAAACTCTTGGCATTTGATGGGGGTTGCAGGAGCAGTTGAGTATCTAGAAAACTACGGTCGTGGGATTGGCGTCAGCAAAGCTGTCAGCTTAGCGATATGTGCTGAATCTGAAGGATACCCTGAAATAGCACTAGGGTTTTGGCAAAAAGCATTTGAATTAGAAACAGGCGAAAAAACGCCCACAAAACCAGTCAAACAATCGTCAGCAAAAAGCGTTACTCCAAAACCTGCAATAGCTGCTTTGACAGCATCTGCAACCAACCTAAAAGCCCCAACACTTGTTGCCGATTTACCACCCCATTTGCAGCCAGGACGCATTGTTACAATGCAGCCAGTCGATGCATCAATGGATCGTTCTTACTATATTAAATCACCTGACTATTGGGGACAGCCAAAACGCGATGGTAGTAGAAGAGTTATCGTTGCCACGAATGAGAAAATTTACTATCAATCGCGTTCCACAAAACTGAAGGGACAACCGACGACAGAAATTAACCAGGCGTTACTCGAAGCAGCAAATCAACTAGGAACGTTTGTTTTAGATGGCGAAGTTTATTACCGTTCCGTCACGGGTAGCGAACATCGTACAGCACCCCAAGCAGCAACTACGAATGCGATCGCAGGAGCAGAAAATGCTCCGGTTGTGACAGTTTACGCCATTTTCAAAGCTTTATATTATTCAGGGCGCGATTTGACAACTACAACAGAAGCAGAAAGGATAGAAGCTGGGGAACAGATTGGTCAATATTTACCCCACGATTTGTTTGAGGTTTTGCCGACTGCAAGGACTATAGAGGAAAAACTAGCATTAGCAACAAAACAGCAATCTGAAGGCAGAGAAGGGGAAGTTTGGCTGTTACACAATTGTACTTATATCGGCGGTAAGGATATCCGCAAGCAGACCATTGTTAGAACAAAATATGCCTTGGAATTAGAATTGTTCATTGTCGGTTTATCTTACACCAAAGCCGAAGGCAGACCCTTTGGTGCGATCGCAGTAGCGCAAGAAATTAAAGGTCAATTAGTCACAATCGGAGCAGTAGGAACTGGATTTTCGCAAGCAGATATGGCAGAAATTACCCGCCGCCATCAGATGAATCCGGGCGGGGTGAAAATTACCGTTCGCTGCCAAGGATTAACAGAAACTGGTAAGTTATGGCATGGTCGATTTGTTGATTTGTGCGATGAAAGTTAACAGTTATATCGAGTTTGGTAGTATAAGAATTGTAAGGTTATTGGTGTTGTAGGGGCGGGTTAAACCCGCACATAAACCGGGTTTCTTTGTAGATCTCTTTGCTCGCTCAATAATTTTTCAGATCGACCCGGTTTCTTTCCAATTAAGTTGATAAACCCGCCATGAGCGCGATGCCGATACTATGATTAAAAGCCCTAAAGCAAATTACCAATTACCTATTACCTCAAGGAATATTTCTTTCTAAATTAACTGTTGGAGGTGTTTTTATAGAAGGGTTAATAACACCTTGTGGTCTGAATAGCCAAAATATTAGAGTAATTACTGGAAGCGCTATCAATAAAGCCCATGATAGAGCTTTAATATGGTAAAACTTCGGTGAATGTTTTTTTTGCTCTTTAGGCGTAGCAACAATTTCCACAACGATATTAGTAGGTATGGTTACCTCATCGGTAGTTGGATTTATAGTTTGATTTACCGATGGAAAACGATCGTACTCATCCTCGCACCAGTAGCACTTGCCATAGGTATTACTGTAAAAATGATTTGGTTCCTTGTCGCAAGTTTTTAAATCTGCGATCGCACTCTCCAAAGCTGCAAACCAATCGCTGGCTGTGGGACGTAAATTAGGTTCTTTATATCCATCATCAAAACATTTATAAAAACAATTCTGAACTTCTGGGTGGATAACTTCTATCGGAATTATATCTTTTGGATGTCTTAGTTTATTATTATTTCTTCCATGTAACCAATACCCTTTACTAATATATTCTTCCACAGAACTGACTTCATCATCATCGAAAGGCCAGCCACCATGAAATGGATTATAACCAAACAACAATCTATGAATTATTACTGCCAGGGCAAAGCGATCGTGGATTTCAGTTCTATTGATTGACGCGGTATCTTCAATATTTTGTAATTCAGGAGGTATGTATTCTAGCGTACCTAAAACTAAGCTTTTATAAATTTTTTTTGTATCGCCATCAGCAATCTGAAACGAATCTGTATCTATGATAGAAATATAAGCATTTGTAGGATTTACCAGCAAATTCTTATCGCTAATATCGCACAAAACGTGACCTTTATTATGAATAGCCCAAACAATCGATGCTAAATTTTGGGCTGTCCCGTGCAAGCAGCGCCAGTTAAATCCAGGATAATTGTTTTGTCTGTATCTAAAATTGTAAATTTTTGGAATAGTAATATTTGGCTTGATATATGGCATCAAAAAGCCTACAGTATTGCCTTCCTCATCTTCAAGTAGTCGATTAGGCCAAGCAATTGAAACGTGATTCTCTTCATATGTTGGGTCATCGGGCGGATTTTTTACCATCGCTTTTAGCTTTTCACATTGATAGCTAGAAGGTAATTGATGGTAAAGTTTTGCCACATAATCTCTATTGGGGTTTATTTCCCAAATCGCTCCTTCAAAACCCCGCTCAATCTGTTTGGTTAAGCGAACAGTACCACCTGTTTCGCTACAAGTTAATACTTGATTTTCATTAAACCTTTGATTAGCCATCATAAAAGCATAAAAGTAACGTTTTATCGTCATTTGTCCGACGGTTTACTTGCTCTGAATTAAGGAAATCTTCAATGTCAGTTTCTTGTTCGGGGTCGTCAATAGTTTCCATATATTCTTCAAAAGGTTGAAAGAATGGTTGGTAGGGTTGAAAATCGCGAAAGCGGATTGAAACTAGCTCTAGTCCATCTGTGGAGACGCAAATAAACTTGTGCTTTCCAGGAAAAGTCTGCACTTTCATCTCATTTTTAACATGATCTGACGTGACGAAAACTGCTACTTCATTAATAAATTCTCCTTTTTGGGGTTGAAAAAGCAGTTGATAATTATTATTTGGTTGTCGCACCACAATAAATCCATCTCCTATCTGCATGGCAGCGATCCAAGAAGGGGTAGCAATGAAAGCTAACAAAGTACAAGCAAATTCATCAATCGAACACTGTCGCTTAAGTGCTTGCTGTTGTAATGATAACCGCACTTGTTCTAAAGCTAAGTTAAAAATTTCTCTAGTTTGAGAGTCGCTAATTTCTCCCAGAAAGCTAACTTGATTGGTTTGTTTGTATCCAAATAGGGAAAAAAACCAACGACAGAGCTTACTGACAAAAAGCAAAGGTTGATTACAATACGGAACTAAAGTATTGGTATCAACTAAAACGGGATTTAGTTGCTCGAACGATCGCTTGATACTAGAAATTGCGGTTTTAACTGCTATTTCTGCACCTTGTGCCGCATATTTTGCACAGCCAGCACCGTCAGAAACTACACCAGCGATCGCACGATCTTTCAAAAGTTCCCAAGCCGCATAATCTTGACACCCAATATTGCGCTTTTTGTGCTTAGTCCCCGCACAAAAGCGTGCTATTGCTTTCCATGTCATATAATACAAATTCAATCTAGTTATTTGAACTTAAAGCAGACGTGGGAGTAAATCTTGCCTGCGTCCCCAGACGAGCTGCTTGTCCAACCGACTGAGCAATCCATTGAAACAGTTCGGTAAAATTTAAACCGTTTAACTTTTGTACCCTATCCATTGTTTCACCCGGACGTTTAGCAGGGGTAATCTGTCTTAAAATTGACATATTTGCCCCCTGAACACCTATGGAAAAAAAGGTAAGTTTAGGTTTACTGCCTTTCCCACTATCCAAGCTCTTCAATCGTTGCGAAACTAAAAGTGCTTTCTCCAAAGCGGCTTCTTGACCGCCTTCTTTATATCCATAACCAGGTTGACCATCTGTAATCATGAATATCAAAGGCTGATAGTAGGGTATTACTTGTTCCCGATAGAATGCTTTTTGCTTTTCTGCCAAGTCTATAGCGAACTCAATCGCTTCTCCCATCGGAGTTACATCACTTGCCTGAAGCTGTGGCGGCGTGAAGCGATCGATTGTGACAAAGTTTTGGCATAATTCCACTGGGCCAAATGTAACAATTGCAACGTCAACCCGCATTGCCAGAATCTCATCTTCTTGTACTGCCTTTTTAAAGACAGCCAGCCCTTTATTTAACTCTTCTATGGGTATTTTACCCGTGCGAGTTGCCCATGCCATAGAGGCGGATCTGTCTAGCACCAATATGACTGGGCAACGTTGCTCTTGATCGAGCAACCCAACCTGTTTTAACCCCATTCGACGCCCCCGATCTCAACAAACATCCTAGTTATATAGTTTACAAAAAATAACCGGGTACAGAAAGCCCCCTTTTCTTACTCCCTACTAGGGCTAAAATCGGGAAGCTGCTTAATAAGTCTCTATACCTAAAAAAAGCAGGCCGATCGTTTCTTCAAGGCTTGTTTTAACTGCTATATTTTTTATAAATGTAGAAAAATAAGGTGCTAATTTATACAATTTACATTTGCTGAGCTAGGTTTGAAGGTTGAAAACCTGGCGATTCTCAATCACAATCAAAATGAAGCTCTTTTTAGAAAAATATCATGCTTCAGCAAGCTAAATACGTTCGCAGAGACTCAGTTTATGCTCTCTTCCTGGGTAATTCTTAATCCACGGACAATATTTATACCAAGACATCTTGAAAATAAGTATCATTTAATACATTCAGTTTTCCAGGAACTCGCTCTTCCGTACTTAAGTTAATAATTTTTGTGATTAAATTCTTCATTAAAGCGGGTGGCAATTGGATGAGGCACAGGAGGGAGGTGATGAAGTAATTTCTTTCTTATCTTTCTTATCTTTCTTTAGCTGTACCTTACTTGAGTGGGGAGTTGCATACGAACCGAACCGTTGAGCGCAAAAAAACCAGAGTCAAATCAACTGGCTCAGGTTTTTGGCAATATAGTGCTTGCAAGATTGAGGCGAAAATCGCTCAAATTTCGGTTCTCATCTTTCTGGGCATGTGGGGACGGCAGGGGGTTCCCCAACAAACTTGACCAGGGGGTAAACTGCGGAAAACGCTGCTACGCGCGCCTACAACCGTATTAGCGCCAACTTGCACGCCGGGGCCAATAAAACAATCTGTCGCCACCCAAGCGCCATTACCAATGGCGATGGAAGCGACTTTCAAGGCAAAATTCGGGTCGGATGTGTCGTGACTGCCGGTACAGAGGTAGGATTTTTGGGAAATCACGCAATGTTTCCCAATCTGAATTCGATCGAGGCTATAAAAAACCACGTCATCGCCTATCCAACTGTAATCGCCGATTTCGACTTTCCAGGGATAGGTAAAACGGGCAGTGGGACGAATGATGACGCCCTTACCAATTTTGGCTCCAAATAGGCGCAGCAAAGCGCAGCGAGGGGCGTGTAATTGATGGGGAGTGAGGGGGAAAGCGATCGCTTGCACGAACCACCAGAGCAAAACATACCATCCTTTGCGCCCGCGATCGAAGTTTGATTGGTCGTATTTTCGCAGATCGATCCAAGGTTCGGCATCCAAAACGGGTGCTTGCTCTGGCGGATGAATTATCGGTTTAGTGACATCAGCTGGTTCTGGAGCTGACGGAGTCATAGGCAGTAGAATCCTTTGCAGAGGAGGAATCGGAAGATGGCGATGCCTTAGCGGGGGTAACCGATGGGGCGGAAACGTTTAAATGACCGCCAAAACGCTGTAACTCGTAGAGTTTAACGCCAATCTGATATTCATATTGACTCAGCAGTCGGGCGTAGATATACCCTGCTTTTCCATCCAAAAATCCGAGTTGAAAAATATAACTGATAATAAACCGCAGCGTGGGTTTAAAAGGCATCCGCACCCACATTTTTTTCAAAAAGCGCTTGCGCTGGACTGCATCTCCCAAGAGGTTGGCACCAATTGTGCCAGAGTCGCCCTTGCCGGTGAGGATATTCTGGTAAACGCGAGCTTCCCAGTTAGAGTAGCGATTGTGCCGCGCCAGCCATTCAAAGATATCGCGAAAGTCGATATGCAGCATATCTTCTTTGAGATAGCCTACCTTGCCGTTTAAAACTACGTGTTCGTGGACTTCATTGTCGCCGGTATTGCGGATTTCTTCTGTCCCCAAGTTTTCGTAGCGACCTTTTTGATGTTTTAATAGGCGGAGGTTCCAATCGGGATATCTACCTCCGTGACGAATCCACTGACCGAGGAAGAAGACGCGACGGTTGAGGTAGTAGCCATCGTACTCTGGATTTTGAATCGCCGCGGCGATTTCGTCCCAAAGTTCGGGGGTAATGCGTTCGTCGCAATCGACGATCAAAACCCATTCGTTGCGGAAAGGCAGGTTTTCCAAAGACCAGTTTTTCTTTTTAGGCCAACGACCGTTAAAGTAAAACTGGACAACGTTAGCGCCATACTTTTCGCATATTTCCGCCGAGCGATCGCTGCTTTGGGAATCTACCACAAAAACTTCATCTGCTCTTGCCACGCTTTCTAAACACGCAGGCAAATTTGCTTCTTCGTTTTTAGCGGGGATGAGGACGGAAACTGGAATTTTAGCGGGTGTGGAAGTCATTTTGGCGGTGAAAAGAAGGGTTTAGATCGAGATTAGCAAGGGTTAAAGACACCTTGTAGAGGTACGCGCACCCATTTAGGCTTAAGATAGCATTACTATTATCGCTGCACTTCGATATAGAATGTCAGCACCCGCACTGAAGTAAGGGGCATCATGCCTCACCTTCAGTGATTGTAAGCTTCTCAGAGACTCCTGGTACGCGCTCGAACATTAACTGAGCTTTAAAAGCCAAAACAACCAAATCCATTAATCGTCTAAGCATTTGTACGTGCTGCCAACCCAGGATTGGTTGCTCATAGCTATCCGCAGATATTTACAGAAGATGCACCCTCAACTCCGGAAGCAATCGCCAACCCGTTCACAGCTTTTGTAAATGCCCCTGTACCAAGATCAGCATTTCAGCTAGTTCGCTCAAGCGGTGTTCTAACTCCTGCTTGCGAGTCAAAAATTGTCTGAGTTTTTGATATCTTGCGATCGCTAAACTTACTTCTGGCAGCTGCTGGGGTGTTATCGAACGCGACCACAGCTTACCATCTGCATCCAATCCGCAGAGGCGATATCCCCGAAAGAATGGGCTGGGAGAAGCATTTGCCGCCATTTCCCCTTGGGGTTTTCCTTCGTCTGCGGATTCTAACCAACCTTCACTCACCGGACCTTCCAGGTAAACCTCTTGAATTTGTTGCAAAATTTGCTTCAGTTCTGCCTGCCAACCTGCTACCGTTGCTTCAATTTCTTTGAGCAAAGTCATCGGCAGGTTTGGGTTAATCCCGTGGCGGTGACTGCTAAAAGCAGGCTGTTTGAGCTTGGGTAGCGCTGGTAACTTGGTTTCAGGTGCGGCAACTGCTGATTGCGATCGCAGCTTTAACTCAGATAGGGGATCGCGCAGCACTTTTTTTGCCGCTTCGCCATCGCTTTTATCTACCGCTTCGCTTGACAACTCATCTTTTTTTTGATACCGCTGCAACGAAGATGGCAAATCGCCGCTGTTAGCATTTTGCGCGGCGATTTGTTGTAGCGTTGCTTCAATTCGTTTTAATTCCAGTTTCATAAATATACCCTCTTGCGCCTGGAATCATAACCTGTTCCAGTTATTATTTCTATGCGTCAACTTCTGTCGTGGGACAATGAACCCAATAGCTGCACCCAAGAATCGATCGATTTTAGTTACTGGCCCTGCCAGATCCGGTAAAAGCGAATGGGCAGAAACCCTAGCTAAGCAAACCGGCAAGTCGGTCATATACGTAGCAACTGCTACCATTGACCCGACGGATCGAGAGTGGGTTGAACGCATCGAACAACACCGACGCAGGCGACCAGCTGATTGGACGACGGTGCAACAGCCGATCGATCTTGCTGCTACTATTTTGGCCTCTCCGGCATCATCTTGCCTGTTGGTGGATTCTTTGGGAACTTGGGTAGCCAATTTGTTGGAGCAAGACGAGGACACTTGGGAGAAAACCCTGCAACAGTTAGTTGACAGTTTAACCGTTGCGATCGCCGATACAATTTTAGTGGCGGAGGAGACGGGTTGGGGAGTGGTTCCGGCTTATCCTGCCGGTCGGAGATTCCGCGATCGCTTGGGTACTCTTGTCCGCCGCATTGGTGCGAAGTCCGATGCGGTCTATTTAGCTACCGGCGGCTACGTAATTAACCTCACCGAGATCGGTTTTCCCCTACCGCCGAATCCGTAATTCTGGGTGCAAAATACCAGCTAAGGGCTAGCATGGAAGCTCAGCCGCGAAAACTTGAGGAATTAGCAGGATTTTAGCTAATTCTTAATTTTTAACTACTTTGTGCGCGCAGATTAACTTTGATGAATAATCCTATCTGATTGCCCAAAAGTGCATTTTTCGGATAAATTCTAAACTAGAACCATAAAGAGCGGTTCTAACCGAGGTCTTCTGTTCCAGGGATTATAGTCCGAAAGAAATATACCAAATTTTATTGCCAAAATGCGACGCATTTCCCCAATAGAACCAGCTAAAATTTCTGGCAAATTATCCCTTGAGTTTCCCTCCAGCTACCAGTTTAAAATGGGACAGCCATTAAGCTGGGACTCGCTCGCCTTTGTTCCCATTATTTTCCGGCTCAAAGTGTCCAATTATCAGTTAGTAGCTTTCCGTTGCTGTTTTCTGTTTCTGTCTGTCCCATGACCGATGATTTATCTTTAATCAATTTCCAGAATTGAAGCCAGAAATTGACTCACTCCAACTCAAACCTAAAAATTCTTAAAAAAGATGGCATCTCAACAGCAGGTTAGACAATATCTTGCCTATTGGTTTCAGTTGGGCAAGAAAGTTTTGATTAAAAGCGGTCAAGTGGCGTTACTACCACAACCAGTTATTTCTGGCGATCGCTATAGCGAGGAATTTGAAGCGGTATGGCAACAAATTCTCTCCCCCGACTCTGGGGAATGTTACTTAGAAGGAACTAACGAAACAATTGCCCAATTGTTGACGCCTGCATGGGAACTAAATCCTTGCGCCCGTTGTTCTATGCCCGTACCGATGCGGAGTGCCGGGATGCCGCCAGATGCTTGTCCCTGCAATGACTTATCGGATTGGCCCAACACCAGCGTACCGTTACCGCGATCGCCCGTTGACTCCCAAACCCACCTCAGAGATATCCGCGATCGACTCAGCAAATTAAGGATGAGTTAGCCGAAACTATGCAAAGAAACCGGGTTTCTTCCGAGAAACCCGGTTTCTGACCTCCTCGTGCGTAAGTCGTGTAAAACTATTTTTCTTCATTAATCCTGCGACGCGGCACTTCATGGGAGAAAAAGTCATAAGCCATCTGAGTCTGGGGAAAAATAGCGCGGGCTTCTTGGAGTAAATCGTCAAGCTGGAGGTCGTTTCCAGGGGCGTAGCGCGGGCTAAAGTGGGTCATGATTAACTGCTTGGCACCCGCAGCCAAAGCCGTTTGTGCCGCCATCGTCGAAGTCGAGTGCAACCTCTCAAAGGCCAGTTCCGCATCTTGGTGGGCAAAAGTGGCTTCGTGAATCAATACATCGGCATCTTGCGCCAGATCTACAGCGCCATCACAAAAAATTGTGTCGGTACAATAGGCAATCTTGCGACCGATTTCCGTTGGCCCGCATAAGTCAGCGCCATTAATTGTACGACCATCGGGTAAAGTTACTGTTTCCCCACGCTTGAGTTGACCGTAGATTGGGCCAGAAGGAATTCCCATTTGCGTAGCTTTTTCCACATTAAACCGTCCGGGTCGGTCTTTTTCCACGATGCGATACCCGAACGCGGTAACGCGGTGCTTTAAGTTACCGCAGATAACCGTATATTCCTCATCTTCGTAAACTACCCCAGGTTTAACCGTGTACACCTTAAGCGGGTAGGAAAGATGGGTCTGGGAATAGCGCTGACAAGCTTGCAGGTATTCGTTTAGACCGGGTGGGCCATAAATATCAATCCGGTTGGGATTGCCAGCCAAACCGTAACTTGCCAACAGTCCCATCAAACCAAAGATGTGGTCGCCATGCAGGTGAGTGATAAAAATGCGACGTAGCTGACTAATTTTAAGGTCGCTACGGAGGATTTGATGCTGAGTGCCTTCGCCGCAATCAAACAGCCAAAATTCTGCGCGCTGGGGTAGGCGCAAACCGACAGCGGAAACATTGCGCGATCGCGTCGGTACACCGGAGCTTGTGCCTAAAAACGTTATCTGCACTGCGCTAGCTCAACCTCAATCTCTCTATTGACATCTTGACATACTGGTGTTGCAAGCGATCGCCAATCTGCTTATCAGATCCACTCGCACCCTGTGAAGCTGCGAATGGCATTACCACACAACTGAGATTACACCTGAAGCAGTAATATTTTGATCGCAGGTCAACAATGCAACCGTTTCGCCTTAATTTCGTAAAATAATCGCGGTTGCGACAATTTGACGGTCGTGCATTTCATGAATGGTCAATAAGCCGATCGTCTGATTGATGATGGTTCGATCGAGTGGATAAATAGCGATTCTGGGATCGTTGTTAATTGCATTTAGCAAAGCATTTACAGATGGAATTGATGTTTTTCCGCGCTCTACAATCCAAGCAGATTCACCGAGAGCGATCGCAGGTAAAACAAGTTGACTGAAAACATTAGAGAGAATTGCCTTGGCTTGATGGCCCAATTTTTCATTCCCTTCTAGAAACCAGATGAGCGCGTGGGTATCGATGACATATTTCATCGGTAGTTATGACCAATCTAAGCCATCTTCAGTATCGCCTTGAAACTGAGCCATCTCAAAATCGGCTTCGGTGGATTTCTGGGCGCCTGAAAACATGCCAAACTGAATAATCAAAGGTTTTTTAGGGATGGATGGTTCAGTTAGGAAAGTAATCACAACCCGACTTTCGTAAATGTTTTCAGGAAATTCTAGAAGTTCTATGACTCCATTGCGATAAATACCTTCAAATGCTTGGAGCATAAAGATTTACCTCGCAGGCAAAGTATCGTCCGATTTTAGTGTAACAAAAATTATCAAGCGATCGCTAGTTCTGTGAAAGGATTAGTTAACTTTACAGTTTATAGATTCTTTGTTCAATCGGTTACCTGCTGTGAAAGGTATTCCAGGAAAATTATTACTAGATCTCGCAGGAAGCCTACCATCAGAACACGCAAGCGAGATGCGACAAGCGATTGAAAACGATTGCAGTCAGGTAGATTTTGATGAGTGGTAGCTTTTTGTTAGATACAAATATTGCGATCGCTTTTCTAGAAGGAGAATTGGCGATTGTCGATCGCGTAACACAAACGGATAGTGTATTGTTGTCCAGCACGATTGTTGGTGAACTTTACTATGGGGCTTTCAAGTCAGGGCGCGTCACTTCTAACATAGAACGAGTAGAAGTTCTCGTACAGCGCATTCCGGTTTTAGACTGCGATCGCAATACTGCAAAAGTTTACGGTCAAATTAAAAATCAGCTTCGCCAAAAGGGAAGACCACCCAAGGGGGGCTTTTACAGTTTCTACCCCCAGCGATCCCCCCAAACTCCCCTTCCCAAGGGGGGCTTTTACAGTTTCTACCCCCAGCGATCCCCCCAAACCCCCCTTCCCAAGGGGGGCTTTCTCTTTTGGGTTGCGATCGCACCATCAGCAAAAATTATCGCCATTTCTATCTTGTGATGGCGCATATTGCCAATCTGTCTAGTAAAATTACCTTTGGAGTTGTAGCGATCGCTTGCTCCATAGCACACCATAACCTGTTTGTCAACCGTTTAAACTAGCAAAAGTTAAGGTTGTACAACAACTTAGACGTGATTCCAGAGGTTTGGTAAAAAATGGTAGCCGCACGTTTGTTATTCTCGCTTTTATCCACCAGACGGCAGCAATCGATGCCGGGAATAGGAGGCAAGCTAGCGATCGCATTCCTATTCTGGATGGCAGCGATCGCCCCGGCAAAGGCAGCTTTAGAATTGCGCGTCGCGATTAAAGAAGGCGTCAATCAAGTCCAAGTGGGCAGTTCCACTAAAGCCATCATCCGCGATGGGGTGGGCAGAGCATTGGGAGAAATTGCGGGAATGAATTCGTTCAACGCCTCCTTCAATGGTGGTGGCGTTGCGATCGATAGATGGCGTTCCGGGGCGGTTTGGATCGAACCGACGAATAACGGCTATGTTTGGATTGGCGATAAATGGTATCGAGGCCGCACCCTAGTCGTCCCTACCAGTAATGGCTTAACTGCCGTTAACTATGTCAATTTAGAACAATATCTCTACAGCGTGTTGGGCGGCGAAGTATACCACAGTTGGCCTGCGGAAACGCTCAAAGCTCAAGCCGTTGCGGCGCGCACCTACGCCCTGTACCAGCGCCAAACCAGAGGCAACACGATTTACGATGTGGGCAATACGATCGCTTGGCAGGTGTACAAAGGCATCGAAGATGAAGCCCCAGCTCTGTACGCCCCCGTAAATGCCACGGCGGGTCAAGTAATGGCGCATAACGGCAGGTTAATTCTGGCAGCTTTTCACGCCTCTTCTGGCGGACATACAGAAAACGTGGAAAATGTCTGGTCAGAAGCTCGACCCTACCTGCGGGCGGTGCCAGACTTCGACCAAGGAACGCCGAATTTTCAGTGGGTAGAAAGATTCTCGCCCCAAGAAATGGGTCGCCGCATCACCGGGGTAGGGAACGTAGTATCGGTTTTACCAGAGCGCGTTTCTCCATTTGGGCGCGTGTTGAGTATGAAAGTAGTCGGCACTAACGGCAGTCGGGTGGTGACTGGGGCAGCTTTACGCCAAACTCTGGGACTAAAAAGCACTTGGTTTGCGATCGCCCCAGAAGGGTCAAACTCGACACCCACGGCGTTTCGCATCGACGGGCGCGGTTTTGGTCACGGACTCGGTATGAGTCAGTGGGGCGCTTTCAATATGGCGCGTTCTGGTGCTAACTACCAGCAAATTTTGCAGCACTATTACCAGGGCGCGAATTTAGCCAAAATCAAAGTCCGGTAAACTCGCATCTTGCAGCAGAGCCAACAGAAATAAATTTCTGGCTTAAAGCTAAAACCCGTTGAAACGGGTTAAAACCTTGATTGTAGTTAGCTTTAGCTAACTTAAGCTTTGAGCAAGTAATTTATTTCAGGGCTGTTTATCGGGTAGGTGCAAGATGTGAGTTGACGAAAAATCTAGGTTTTCAAGTTGAGCTATGGGCAAGAAACCTGGTTTTTCAATGGTGGTTGATAATGGTGCAAGATTTGAGGTAAATATAGCTTTGTTGCAAACTTCGTAGCAGCTACTGGGTATTTTGTAGTTAGAAACAAAGACCCAATCATACCTGCTGACACCGCTATGAGCGAAACAACAACTGCGCTGGCGATCGCCCTACCAAAATGGGAGTACTGCTTTGTGCGCTTAAATTACTTTGCGGGTGATTTTCGCCCCCAAAGTATCAACGGCGAAGAATTGCGCGATAAACCCCTACCCAGTTTGCACGATTTTACCAATCAATTAGGCGATCAAGGCTGGGAATTGGTGGGCGTAAACTATACCCCTGGTTACGGTTATGGCTTCTTAATTTTTAAGCGCCCTAAAGTTCCTCTCGAAAATTGAGTGGGTCATCGTCACCGATGACCCATTATCTATGACCCAGACTGGTTCAGCCGTCGTTCCCATTCTGCATCAATTTGCTTAGATTGCTCAATTTCCTGCTCGATTAAGTCGGTTTCGGTGGTGTAAGCTAGATCTTCGCGGTTGATGACGGTTTCCGCAGCAAATTGACGAGCAAAGGCGATTTTCTTCTGCAAGTCGGCATCGGCACGATTGAGTAACATCGCTCTTTCTTGGCGTTGATCGTTGCGTTTGGCAATTTTGCTATTGCGCCACCCAATCCAAAAATAGCGAATCAAAGGTACAGCTAAGAAAGCCGTGCCATAGCCGAGTAAAACCCAGTAAATTGATTGGACAAAGGCAACTAAGCCGCCCAATTGTGCCGCGACGGTGCCACCTGCTAGTAGATTACCCAGAACTAAAGCACCGACAAAGTTAAGCACCCCCAAGCCGATTGACAGCATCACTTGTCCCGAAGTCGCTTGAGAGAAGCGCCAGGACAATTCTTTCAGGTAAGATTGCACCGGCTGGGGTGTTTGCGATCGCGCCGTCACCTGCAATTCTGGGAAACGATACACAATCTGTCCTTCTGGACTAACTTCGGGATAGCCGTTAAACCTGGTCAAGACGGGCAGCATGTAATCTTCGTACTCTTTAGCATAACCAGAGCCGAGATTGTCTAAATAAGGTGCAATTTGTTCGGCGACGACAGCACCGCCGTTATTGCGGATCGCTGTAGCAATTTCTTGCCAGCGACGTGTTTCTAGGTTGGCGTTGGGGTTACCATCGCCAAAAAGAAAGGAAAAAACCGCCTCTAGGAAATTTAACTGAGGTTTTTCGCGACGCCGATGCTGATAGCTGGGGCTATCGTAGTCGGGATAGAAAATCCAGAAGAAATCTGGCCCAAACCAGAAGTTGGGCAGAAATACAATCCCGCCGCCAGAGTCGCCTCTGTCGTCGCTGTCTCGACTGGAATTAAGCGCAATTAAGATGATAGCGATCGCGACAAAAATCAGGACAATGGATACTAGGAGTGCGATCGCGAAGGATATGCGGATCAGGTAAAATAAGACCCGCCAAATCTTCTCCCACCACTGTTGCAATTGCAACCGCAAAAACTTGCTGCGGAGAATACCCCGGAAATTCCGCGGAAATTGGTAGGCAATTTCTCCCCCCTGGGAGACTTGTAAATGTCCCCCCGCATCGGATGCCAACACCAATAACCCTTGCTGTGCCGAATTGAGGTCTAATCCAGTTTGTGCCGCTATATCAGCGACGGTAACGCGGTAGCCCAGCTGTTCTACCGCTTTCATAATGGAGGGATTAAAAGCCATTTGGGAAGCCCTCACAGAGTTGGCCTGCTATTCCCAGTATAGATTTATCTCAATTCTGTCTTCAGATAGATTTCAAACGCTCCATAAGCCAGATCAATTTTTAATGCTTTTTGGATGGAATTTCGCTAGAATAATAGGTATATACCTCAGGCATAGATTGTTAAAATCTTGTCGGGCAAGAGAAGCTAATGGAGTTCAAATTAGGTAATTGACCGTGAGGAGCGGTGTGAGTAAAGTCTTTAATGTAGGCGATAATTAATGTAAAGTAGCCCATTAGCGCTAAACAACAAGCTTGCTAGCGAAGGTTAATTAAAGTATACAGGTATGGAAGCTGTGCGGATTATTCAGTCTGTCCACCTGAAAGCTAGGGGGTCTTTGGAGTGATAGCTATTTCACCGCGTCCAACGGGGCGCACTTGGAACACAATTAGCTTTGCCTCTACTCTCTACCTTTGCCCAATTCTCGATCTGCTGGTGGCGGAGATTCCCGACCCCTTGAGGGCAGAAATTAGATTGGGATTACAGGAAGCTCTGGTCAATGCTGCCAGACACGGTAATAACTTAGATCCCAGTAAAACAGTAGTTGTTCGCTTTTCGCTGGTCGCAGATCTCTACTGGTGGGTGATCTCAGACCAAGGCTCTGGATTTACACCTGCCTGTTGTTGCAATATCGATCCCGATCTACACCTGCCAGAGGAAGAGTCAGAATGCGGTAGAGGCTTGTATATTCTCCATAAAGTCTTCGATCGGGTTCATTGGAACTCTCAAGGGACTGAATTGAGCCTATGCAAGCAAGTTAAACGCCGCCTGACGTTACCCCGGTTCGCCGTCAACAACAGTCCGTCACCACAACTGGGCTGACATTTGGGCTGAGGGTATTGCCTTCTATTCCCCCCTGCAAGGGCAGGGATAGTTGATTGCGATCAAAGAAATACTAATTTCGTTTGCTCATCTGTTCGCAGTGGTTGAATTGTCTGCCTCTGTAGCAGGTGCTTGGTGAAACCTGTCCCTACAGATCTCACCAGAAAGCCTGCTTACTTATGACTGTGATTGTGACCGTGAGTTGGGCAAGGAGGAGCAGAAATCGAGCGATCCAGCCAGCCTGTAGCTTGCTGGAAGCGCGGCAGCGCTTCTTCGGGTTGATCTTTGAGCAAAAAGACCAGTGCAGCGGCGGCTTGCTCGCTGGCACGGGCTTTGCGATTAGATTTTAATCGATGCCAGTCGTTGGGGGTGATACTGAGTCGCTCCATCAGCACTTGGGCGAGTTCTAAAGTGCTGAGTTCACTTAAGGTATCAGTTTTGGGAAGCTGTGTTGTTTCAGGCATACTGAAAAGCTAATGTCGCATATAACCTTAATCTACCGTACCCAGCTATGAAGCCGCCTGAAGAACCATCAAATCCGGATCGATCCCCGGTTGATCCCCAAACCAGCAAAGCCGAAGAGGATGAGCAAGAGTTTGCCCGCAGTCTGGCAGAAGTCGATATATCCCTGCAAACTTTAAAAGAACGCTACGCGCAAGTGCAGCGCGATCGCCTTCGGCAACAAGAACTGCAACATCGCTACGAAGAAGTGCGCCAAGATCTGCGCCGTCAGCGATCCCGGCAACTGCAAGCCGAGTTGCAGCAAATCAAACAACAACTGGAAACGCTAGAACTAAGCCTGGAAAGCAGTTTATTCAGTTTCAGCAGTCTCAAAGAACCTTTTTGGCAAGCAGTTCGGTTTGCCGGGATCGGGATCGTTATCGGCTGGTTGCTCAAGTCTGGCGCCAGATAGGATCTGCTGGTTGGGGATCGCTCCAGGCTGGAAATACCTCCCAACCGGGATCGATGCAATTTGCCGCGATCCCCGTCTGTGCATAAAACGGGATCGCTCTCAAATGTGCAGTGAAAATTAATTCTTGTCCTGCTTGATTGGCAATCTAGCAAGTTATATGTTAAAGATTCAGCTACCACAAAATTTTGCTCTTAGTTAGAGGTTGAGCGATCGCTACCCCATCTCGCAACCAAAATCAGTCTATATAAAGTCAACTTATTTTAATAAAATTTAATATTTCAGCGCTCGGTAGAATTGTGGGATTTTTGTTTTTGATGATGCAGTTATTACTCCGATTTCTAGGTACTCTCAAGGAATAACTCGATACCAGCCTTGGTGCTAGTCGCTGAAAAACTCACCAAAAGAGGTATACAAGGCCATTCATAAATGTTACAATTTTTTACAAAACTTTAAAGGTAGCGCCATGAAGACCGCTCAGACTTCCACAGACTTAGTGCGCACATACCTTCGGGAAATCGGCAGAGTTCCCCTGTTAACACACGAGCAGGAGATCTTGTACGGCAAACAGGTACAGCGTTTAACGGCACTGATGGCAGTGAAAGAATCTCTTGCTGCTAACATAGGCCGCGAACCCACTATGGCGGAGTGGGTACAGCAAGCTGAGCTGTCTGAAGCAGAGATCCAGCAGATTATGAGAGAGGGAGAAACTGCCAAGCGCAAGATGGTCGAGGCCAACCTGCGACTGGTGGTGTCTGTTGCCAAAAAATACATTAAGCGCAACGTAGACCTGTTGGATTTAATCCAAGAAGGGACGATAGGGATGCAGCGAGGGGTGGAGAAATTTGACCCAACCAAGGGGTATCGCTTTTCTACCTATGCCTACTGGTGGATTCGGCAGGCAATTACCCGCGCGATCGCAGAAAAAGGTCGCACGATTCGCTTGCCGATCCATATTACCGAAAAGCTAAACAAAATTAAGAAAGCTCAGCGCTATCTGTCCCAAAGGCTGGGAAGGGCTGCTACCGCTGCCGAGTTAGCCCAAGAACTAGAGTTGACACCGAAGCAAGTGCGGGAATACCTAGAGCGATCGCGTCAGCCCCTATCGTTAGATTTGCGCGTCGGCGACAACCAAGACACCGAACTGGTAGAACTGTTAGAAGACACCGGCCCGTCTCCGGAAGAATTCGCCGTCCAGTCGGCACTTCAAACAGATCTGGAAAAGCTGATGGCGGATCTGACGCCCCAGCAACGGCAGGTGTTAGAGTTGCGATTTGGTTTAGAAGACGGGCAAGCCTTAACCCTGGCTAAAATTGGCGATCGCCTCAACATCAGCCGGGAAAGAGTGCGGCAGATCGAACGGGAAGCCCTGACCAAACTCCGCAAGCGCAAAGCCGATATGGAGGAATTCCTCCTTGGGGCATGAATTGCGAGAGCTGAGGGAGCTGAGGGAGCTGAGGGAGCTGAGGGAGCTGAGGGAGCTGAGGAAGAAGTTATACTTGCTCATCTCCCTTGTCCCCCTTGTCCCCCTTGTCCCCCTTGTCCCCCTTGTCCCCCTTGTCTCCCTTGTCCCCCTTGTCTCCTCTGCCCCCTATCCCTCTGCGGTGAGAAATCCCACCGGCATCGGTTCGGTTAGGCACACTCCGTTATAGAAATGCGATTGTTACTGTAGTTAATAGAAAAGCAAAGATACCAACTTCGATAGTAAAGATCCCAAGAAACTTTTACTAAAGTTAGAGATCGAAGAACTGTAGGCAACAGGAGAAGTCAAGGTGAATCAGTCATCCAATAGAGATCCAGAATTTTTGAAAGAAGAATCAGAACAAGCGAATTTGCTGTGGCAATACGTCCAATCTATGAGTCCAGAGACAGTTGCCCACCTATCGAAACCTGGTTCGCAAGAGGTTTTCCAAGTCATGGAACGCAATATTATCGGTTTATTGGGGAACCTGCCATCGGAACATTTTGGCGTCACTATTAGTACCAGCCGGGAAAATTTTGGCAGACTTTTAGCTTCGGCGATGATTAGCGGTTATTTCCTCCGCAACGCCGAACAGCGGATGGATTTTGAAAAATCGTTAATCGGTACCGAAGCTAGCGCCTCGGAAGCCGAATAGGCGAGCGGTGCATTAGGTAAAATTTAAAAATGTCGTTTCCACAAAAAACTCGACAGGTCGTGCAGGTGGCCTGTCGAGTTTTACAATCTTTACGGTCTAGGATATTGATGCGATCGCCTACCCTGGTAGAAACATATCGTTTCTGGGCGCTTCACCAGTAGGAGTGTTAATCTCAGGGGTACAATTTGGTTATGCGATCGAACTTAACAATGGGCGAACCAAACACACCCTTACTTCACAAGTTAATTGGCGTTGCCGCAATTTGGAACGACCAACAACAAATATTAATTGACCGACGTCGCCAAGATGGTTTATTAGGAGGATTGTGGGAATTTCCGGGTGGTAAACTAGAGCCTGGTGAAACCGTAGAAGAATGTATCAAACGGGAAATTTTAGAAGAGTTGGGCATTGAAATCGCAGTAGGCGACCATTTGATTACAATTAATCACACCTATACACACTTCCACGTTACTTTGATCGTGCATCATTGCCGACACATTAGCGGCGAACCCCAGCCAATAGAATGCGATGAGGTACGTTGGGTAAAATTAAACGAGCTTGACCAATATTCTTTTCCTGAAGCTAACGTCGAGATTATCAACGCGCTAAAAAATTTGCAGGTCTAAAGCTTGGGCGTTGCTAATTGCTCATGGCTAATTGCTCAATTTACAGCTGATTAAGTCGCTGGCCTCTAGTTATCAGCTTTGTCGATACACGGGCAAGGTAAAGTTGAAGCAACTGCCTTGACCGGGAGTAGAATCAACCCAAATACGACCGTAGTGAGCCTGGATGATGCGCTGACATAACGATAAACCAATACCGTATCCTTCCTTGGCTTCATCCCGTTGGAGCCGGAAGCGGTCTTCAAAGATGTGTTCTCGGCTGTCTTCGGGGATACCGGGACCATTATCGCTGACGCTTACCTGTACTTTCTGAGAAGTACGGTGCAGGATTGAAATTTCAATCGTGCCTTCTTCGGGGGTGTATTTAATTGCATTGTCGAGCAGGTTTACCAGTACCTGTCGCACCCGTTCTGTATCGGCATATACGTAAGGCAAGTCTTTGGGGATATCTGTTATCACCTGCTGCATTTTTGCTTCAAACACGGGTTTCATCGAATTGAGAATATCCAAGCAGAGATTCTCCAGGTTGAGCTTTTGCGGGTGAATCCGGAGGGTTGCGGTTTTTCCTTTACCAGCTTGGAGAATATCGGCAATCAGCCTTTCGATGTTTCGGGTTTGAACTCGCGCCTGTTTAATTAAGTGGGCAGTTAGGGCAGGTGTGAGCCGCGATATTTGACCGTTATTAGGGTTGTAGTTGGTTTCTAGGGTTTCTAGGGCAATCGAAGCTGCTGTCAGGGGATTTCGCAGGTCGTGTGCCAGCATAGCAATAATCCGGTCTTTGAACTGCAACAGGCGTTGTAGTTCTTCGTTTTCCTGCTTCAGTTGAAAAATTTCTTCCGTTAGTTGAATTAGTTCGGCAAAATTGTTAATCGAGGCTATCAAAGGCTGATTGCCAAGACTGTCCTGGGCGTCAGGTTGTAATTTTGGAGTTTCCAGGGCATCGTGTTTCCAGCGCGCCCACCATTCTTGCAATTGCGCCACTAAGTTACTACCCGCCAGCACGTGTCGCGGCGGTGGGTGGATTTTAATCAGCGCTGGCGTTGCCACCAGTTTAAAATGTTCTGCTAGATACGGTTGTGCCCCAACATCGACGACCTCAAATTCTAACGGATACTCGGTCTTGAGGTCTTCGAGATAATGTCGGAGTTGCTGAAGCTGTTCAGAGGAACTAGGACGTTCGTCTACGAATAACAACAGCTGTAAAGGCGTCTGGGGATGGGTTAACTTCTCAGCAGTTGCTGGCATGAACTCTTTTTTCAGCACGGCGGAATTTCCAAGGTGACGCTATTCCAACAGGTGAGCGTAATCAACCAGTTTCAGGTAGAGTACTTGCCCGTTTGACTTCTATTTATAAGCTACCTCTTTCTGAGTATTCTAGTAAGTCGTTGCAACTATCTTAGGGTATAAAGCATAGGGTAAGGAATATGGGACAGGGATTTAGTCATCGGTGAGGCTGGCACGTACCTGGTATGATAAACTTTCTGGGATTAGTTGGCTCAAATGCTTGCCCGATCAGTATTATCCATGTGAGCGAGTGATGGTGTTGATGGCGCGGAAATCACCCGAAGTGCGGGTTGTGCTGGTGGGAGCGATCGCTTTCTTCTTGTTGGCTCTTACTTTGACGCTACACCGGCACTTCAATTTTTATTCTTCTTACGACCAGGGGATTTTTAACCAAGTTTTTTGGAACGGCATTCACGGCAGATTTTTCCAAAGTTCCCTTTCTTCCCAACTGTCTACCAATGTTGTCCACAATGGCGAGGTTCCTGCGGTATTTTACCACCGTTTGGGGCAACATTTTACACCGGCTTTATTGCTTTGGTTACCGATATACGCCTTGTTTCCCTTTCCAGCTACTTTAACGGTTTTGCAAGTAACTTTAGTCACTGCTGCTGGATTGGTTTTATACGTCCTAGCAAGGCAATATTTACAACCAACGGTATCGGCAATAATTAGCTTGAGCTTCTACGGCGCTAATGCCATTATTGGCCCGACTCTGGCTAATTTTCACGATATCTGCCAGTTGCCGTTATTCATGTTCGGCTTGTTGCTGGCAATGGAAAAACGCTGGTGGTGGTTGTTTGGTATTCTCTCGGTGCTAATTTTAGCCGTGCGGGAAGATGGCGGGATTAGTTTGTTTGGTGTCGGATTTTACCTGATAGTCAGTCGCCGCTATCCTAAACTTGGCTTAGCTTTGTGTACGCTGAGTTTTGGTTACATGGTTTTGCTGACGAATGCGATCATGCCGCTGTTTTCCGATGATATTTCTAAGCGGTTTATGATCGAACGGTTTGGGCAATATGCGGATGGGGACGAAGCTAATACCGTAGAGATTATCTGGGGGATCGTTAGCAATCCATTGCGGTTGCTGGTAGAACTATTTTCGCCCTTTTTTGGGACAATTCGGTATTTAATTAGCCATTGGTTACCGTTTGCGTTTGTACCGGCGGCTTCACCAGCAGCTTGGGCGATCGCAGGTTTCCCCCTACTCAAATTATTCTTAGGTAAAGGCGAGTCGGTGTTGGCGATTAACATTCGCTATGCCATGACCGTCGTGCCGGGGATGTGTTACGGTGCTATTCTGTGGTGGAAAGGTCGCGAAACGCTTCTAGATACACCTTTGCGCGAGTTTGTTTTCAAGCCTTTGTACTGGCTGCGATCGCTCCCAGGATTAAGTAAAATAATTGACCGGGCGATCAACTGGTTTGAACAGCATCCCAAATGGCTGAAACTCTCAATGCGGCGATTTTGGACAATTTGTCTGTGTATTTCGCTGTTTTTTAGCTTTATTTCCAACCCCAATCGCACCCTATCGTTTATCATCCCCGATTCGATTCAACCTTGGGTTTACGTGCCCCTAACTCGTCAGTGGGAACACGCGCAAGCAATTCGTTCTCTGTTAAAACAAATACCACCCGATGCCAGCGTATCGGCAACAACATTTATCGTGCCGCATCTTTCAGGCCGTCGCGAAATTATCCGCTTTCCCTCGTTGAAGTTCCGCAACGATGAGGGAGAGGTGGTAAAAGTAGAGTATGCGATCGCCGATATCTGGCAATTGCAGCAATATCAACCAGCTTTTCGAGGCGATCGCCAAACCTTACAAGATAGCTTGACCAGTATTAAATGGGTTACTAGCGATCGCGAGTACGGCATCATTGGTATTGCCGATGGTGCGATCTTGCTCAAACAAGGCGCAGCTTCTAAGCCGCAATACTTATCACAATGGAAGTCAATTGTCAATAACAAGTAGTTGCGTTTAGATCGATGTTGTAGAGACGTTACATGTAACGTCTCTACAGCCAAAAATTGATTTTTGGGTAGTTATCCAAGAGGGTGATTCATTTTTGCGATCGCGCTCGATCATACCCCTTCGCAGGCTAAAATGTGAAATTTTTAATAAACTTATAAATTTTCATTACAAAAGTTAAAATAAATTGCCATAATGGGCGCAATGGAAATGTGTCAATCTTAATAAATCCGTAGCGTTGAGGGGCTTGGAACTGATGAAAATTCTGGTATTGACTTGGGAATTTCCGCCTCGCTTGGTCGGGGGAATTGCACGCCACGTCGCAGAGTTATATCCAGAACTGGTGAAATTGGGGCATGAAGTCCACTTGATTACGGCGGAATTTGGGGAAGCACCGATGTACGAACTGGTGGAAGGGGTGCGGGTGCATCGGGTGCCGGTAGGGTGGAGTCACGACTTTTTTCACTGGGTGGCAAACCTCAACGAGAGCATGGGTCGCCACGGAGGTAAAGTTATGTTAGAGGATGGGCCGTTTGATGTCATCCACGCCCATGACTGGTTAGTGGGAGATGCAGCGATCGCGCTCAAGCATAATTTTAAAGTACCCCTGGTTGCCACGTTCCACGCCACAGAATACGGACGGCACAACGGTATCCATAAAGACGAACAGCGCTACGTTCACGGCAAAGAAAATATCCTTTCCTACGAAGCTTGGCGGGTGATTGTCTGCACCGATTACATGCGACGCGAATTGCAACGGGCATTTAATACGCCCTGGGATAAGATGGATGTCATTTATAACGGCATTCGTCCGGAAAAGAAACCCCGCTGGCAAGATTTTGATGCGTGGAACTTCCGCCGCCGCTTTGCCAAAGATGATGAAAAAATTGTTTATTACGTCGGACGCATGACTTATGAAAAAGGCGTTTCTAACCTGTTAAATGCGGCTCCGAAAGTGATACAAGAAATGGGAGGTTTTGTTAAATTCGTTCTGATTGGCGGCGGCAATACCGACCATTTGAAGCGTCAAGCTTGGGATTTGGGAATTTGGAATAATTGCTATTTCACTGGCTTTATGTCTGATGAAGATTTAAATAAATTCCAAGCTATTGCTAATTGCGCTGTTTTTCCCAGTTTATACGAACCATTTGGTATTGTAGCTCTAGAAAGTTTTGCTGCCCGCGTACCCGTAGTTGTATCGGATACGGGGGGTTTACCAGAAGTAGTGAAACACACCAAGAACGGTATCACAACTCGGGTCAACGATCCCGATTCCCTGGCTTGGGGTATTTTGGAAGTGTTGAAAAATCCCGGTTACTGCCAGTGGTTGGTGGACAATGCTTATGAAGATTTAGAACGGCGCTTTTGCTGGTCTAAACTTGCGGCGCAAACCGAGATGGTTTATCAGCGGGTGGTGGAAGAGCGATCGCCAACTAAGTGGTAACAATTATTACCAATAGAGACGCGAGACATCGCGTCTCTCCCCGAAGCAGAAAATAGAAGGTAAATTCGTCTGTGACCTAATCTAGTCAATCTGCGAGAGTGAAAGCGGGTATTCCTGGAATGCCCTAGCTGCCAATGCAAGAGTTTGTTTAGTATATAATACGTTTGTACCTTTTAAAATTTTTCAGATATGGTAAATACTTTGGCAGAAGGCGACAACGGTCTAGTTCGGCTAGATTACAGCGATTTGTTGACTAAAATTTTAAAATTACTGCAAGATCGCGATACCAAAAATCCCTTTAGTTTATCCAAAGATGGCAACCGATTGCTGATCGAGCTTGACGAAATAGCTTTTCAGGTAGCGTCTTCAACGATTGAGAATCCCTTGGGAATATCTGCTAGCAGCGCTAAGTCTGCCAGCGTGAATTTAAGCCAGGGGGTAAAACATTTTTTTATTAATCAAGTTCAGCAGATTAGAGATTCTTTAAAACAGTATTTAGCATCTTTATTTACACAAGAGGGTCAAGATATATCCCTTGAAGACTATGTTAACAGCTTAGCTACAGAATTAAAAGAATTAACAGGTGAAAGTAAAAATTTGGGATTTACTTATCCTTTCGGAAAACCCAATGAAGGCTTGCAAAAGCAGCGATTAAGCGTGGGGAAAAATGCTAATAACAATTGTTTGCTCAAGTTTCATAAGCTAACAATTACAGTAGATAACACGAGTAAGTTTGACGAAGAACTACAAGCAAGTCTGAGAAATTTTATCAACCTCAAGTTTTCTTCAAATCAGCAAGAAGACCTCAATGATATTCTTGATGATTTAGTAGAAGATCGCAAGTCTGATTTTTATAGACTCAAGCGCCTGATGGATACAGAAGCGCTGGGGAAACTCCAAAGAGAAGCCAAGGTTAAGTATTTAGAATTTTTGCTAGAACAACTGGATAAGCACAGAGATGCTATCTACCTTAAAGACTTGATCCGAAGACTCAAATTAATCGAAGAGTACATCAGCGATGTTGAAAAAGAAGACGGACATTATGAAGTCAATTATGCGGGAATATCAGTAAATTACAGAAAAATATTTTCTGGGGCTGATGCGTTTGATATGTTACCTATTATTCCTTTAATAGTGGGTGATTTAGGAGAAACAACTGATGAAAATTTGGGTAAGCTACAGTTCATATTTGGACTAAAGCTCAAGTTAGGCGGTAAAGTTCAATCCCAAGGCGGAGAAACTGTTTTTGACTACAACCTAAACCTAATTGATTCTAACAGTACCGAACATAAAGAGAGGATTTCTGATTCGTACAAAAAAAGCTTTTTTGTAGAAAAAGTATTAAAAATAACTTTGTTATATTATTTTGTTTTTGCTAGCAGCGATCCCGCAGGGGAGGGGTACACACCAGAATCAGATCTAGAATACGATCCTAGATTGGTTTTTGACCAACAAGTCTTGCCGATATTAAAAGGTTCTGATGAAAATAAAAAACAAAGCATTTTGAGAGGACTAAAAAAGAAATTAGCGCAATACAAGGTTAATGATAAGATAGAAAAGCTTAAGAAAATGCTGCTGAGTTTGCTTCAGAAAGATACTTCTTTACAACCCCGAACTTATCCCCTGCATATCATTCTTAAGAAAGGAATTTTGGAGCAAGATGCTAGCACTATTTCTAAAAATAGTACCTTGTTTAAAAGCGAATTAAGAGAAAATCCTAAAGCGGCTTTAAAATATATATCAGTTGGCAATGCCAGAGTTGATACAAATTCACTTTGTAATCTTACAGCCAACATCCAGATAAGCGAGATTCACTATTTCTCTACTGAGGATAGTGAAAGCTTCAGTATGGAGTACGATCTCAGAAAAATTTACACTATTCCTGTTCTTTTGGTTCCACAAGAAGATGGTTGTAGAAAGATTGCTGAAAACATATGTCAAAACAATTTAAGACCGAAAAAGTTATTAGAATTTACCTATAACTATCAACGCCTGAGAGAACAAGTTTTTAACAATGAAGACTCACCAAAGGCTTTTGTTTATCGAGTGACTTTCTCTTTACTTGCTTATACGACGCTAAAAGTTTTACTTGATGCGGCAAAACGGCGGTTATTTATTCCCATTTTACGGCTGCATTTGAGTGACAAGCAAAACCCTGCACCAGAAGAAGAGTTTATGCGCTCTCTCTTTGCAGTATTATCCCATCTTTTAAATGAAAGACATCGCTCGAATTCTCAAGGATTCTGCATCAGAACTATCAATCAGTATAAAGTTCGTAATGGCCTAAGTTCGCTGTACTCAATTTTACCTAAAAAATTTAAGTTCAATACTCCCTCTACGGAACACAAGCTAGACAAGCTAGCAATTATTGTAGTGTCTAGTCGAGAAAGCGATCGCAGCAGATCAAGCGATTATAAAATCGCCAACTTGATGGGAGAAGTTGTGGGAGTGCAGCGTCAGCTTGATGGCACGATTCGATTATATATGATCGGGACTTTCTCTGATAACTATGGTAGCCAGGAGATCCACAATCATCCTGATGTTCTAATCGATGAAGTCAATAAGCTTTATCAAGACGGATACAGACACTTTTTGTACATTGCCAAGTCTCCCTATGCCAATACTTTAAACATGACAAAAACCGAGGAAGATGAAGAGTTATTTTTTATGTCAAAAGGTGTAATCCGAGCTTTAAAGGGAGAGCGCGAAGACATCAAGATATACCCCATATTTTTTGACAAATACTATGCCGTAAATATCGGAAATATTAAAGCCAGTTCCTTGTACATACAAGATATAACAGAGTTAGAAACTTTGGTGAAAGACCCCAGTAAACAAGCCGTTGTATTTTTCAACCTGTTTAATGGAATTAAAGTCGGTGAAGAGAAATACTATAACGGGGTTATTTCGTATGCTACCCTATTAAACATCTATGAAGGTATCTTAGATGACCAAGATATTCGTATGGGTTTGATGTATGAGAATCCCCTCAAAAACGAGCTGCTACAGTTTCTGACTCTATTCCATTTTTCTCGGTACGAAGCGGCTCCGACAAAATCCCGTAATATTAGTTTTAAGCTCGATCCATACGAGAACCTGATTGGCGTTGATAGCGTTGGAGCCTTGTCTGTATTTAAACACATGACAGGTAGAGTTAATTTTAATTCGTTAGCCTTTTTAACAGAAGTGAGAAAAGCTTTAAACGTGCAGCCAGATAGTGAGGAAACATGAGGGGATACGATATAGGACAAGAATTGGGACGTTTGTTTGAAGTAGGGTTCAATATTGGGATGCTTGCCTATATTGAACAAAATCAGTTATCTCATAAATTTGGCAACTTATATCGTCAGGATTTACAGCAGCTAAGTTTTCCAAAAATGCTGAAACAACTAGCAATTAAAGCGGAAGTTGTTAGCGAACAAAATAGACAGATTATTGGCAAGTGGGGGACTTTATTCTTACAAAAAAGCTTTCTGGCTGGTTTAAATTTTTTCAGCGAGTACATTAAATCTACAGGGTGGAGCAAACATCAGCTTAAGCGCCTAGAAATTTTGTACTACCAGTGCTGTTTTTGCGGTGACAACAGTCTAGGAACTATTAATAAAAGTGAGGACGAAGTATTTAAAGAAGTTTTATCGCAGTTTCACGAGATTGAAGTTAATATTAGTAAATATTGCCAAAAAGGAGAATTTTTACGTGCAGATACTTTGATTCTTATCCGCTGTGGAAAGCAGTTGAGGGTTTTGTGTTTAGATTATTCAATATTTTCGATTAAATCAATCCAGGATTTGCTGGATGTAGATAGCGTAGAAGTAATCCGGAGAATCTTGCTTAGTGAAATTAGATATTTAAAGTCGAAAAGTGTTTTTTGTAATTTAGGGTTAGATAGTAAAACTTCCGAACTGAATCTATCGGAAAATCTGGCACGCTACTTTACTGCTTTCAAGCGAGGGGATAAAGAAACTGCGAAGTTAATTCAGGCGGGGAGTTATGCTTATAGTTTTTCTGAATTCTTGCGATCGCATAATTTTCTGACAGCAGAAACCGAGGCGATCTTTAATGTCGTGGGGTATAGCGATCGCGGAATTAGTGCGATGTCCCTGAATCGGGATAATTTAGATATTTTAGCAACCTGCTCTCAGATTTACAAGCGCGATTCCAGCGATTTAGAAATTAAAGATGCTCGCAAGCAAGTTTTAAAATTAATTCAGCGAAACGCTGCTAAAAGTTTTGAAAATGGTAGGAATTTTATCAATAAACTTTTAGATGTTCCCAAAGAGGGGATAACTCCTATTGTCCATCAAGAGCGGGTAGAGAATTTTCTCAACTCAATCGATGCGATTCCGCCAGATTTAGCGACACAACTTCAAGTTTCCCCAAACTTAGATTTGAGAGAAGCACACGCCGAATTGATTACCAAAGCATTAGATTCTGATGTTACCTATATATTTTTAACAGGCAATCCAGGGATAGGTAAAACGACTGCGATCGCTAACTTTCTTAAAACTGAAAAATGTCTAAATGAAGGTTTTTTATTCTTTTATGTCAGTCCCCGAACGCAAGTCAATCTGGACATCATCGAAAAATTTAAACAAACACCAACCAACTTATATGACGACCGCATATTTACCATCACCACTTCCGCCGATTTAATCAAAAATAACGTTGGACAATCTACGGTAAACTACCTTTCAAATCAGCGTGACGATAATTTTTTAGAGCAAACTGTACATTTTGTCAATCAAAATACACAATTAATTTCTCAGGGATTATCTAAAGGTCTTAAAAGACTAACAGAAGACCAAATTCAAGATGTAGGTCAGCAAAACCGAGGGGTTTTAGATAGCATCTGCGAAGCCATCTACACCACGATCAACCGTAACCTTTCTCATAATATAGTAGCGACAGTTTCGATTCAATCTTTGAAGAAAACCAAAAGTGGAAGAGACACCTTATATCATTTTGAAAAAATCTTTAAATCTGCCTATAATTCTACAGAAGGTATGGTAATCCCTGACCGGATGAAACAAATATCAAGCAAAATAAAGCATTTATTCATAATGATTGATGAAATCACAGGAGACGATAGCGGAGTAGAGTTCCTCAATGGAATTAGTAGGATTTTAAAAAATTATGGTTTAATCGATAGTCAATATGGTTTTAACACCAAAATTATTGTAGCTGATGCTTCAATTGTTGACCCAGATGTAATTAAGCAGCATTTAGAGGAAACAAAGGCAGAACCGAACAAAATATTTTTTAGGAAAGCCGCTGCTAAGGCTTCACCTTTATCAGTACAGCCATTCCAGTTTAAAGACTTAAAAGCTACGGTTATTAATGCCAACTCTTATCCAGCCAAAAGTTTAGAAATTAGCTACAAAATTTTTATCGAGTCTGTTAAGTTCAACGACCAGGTAAATCTTCAGAGAAAGTACGAGCAAGAGAATTGCGTTCAAAAGCAGATTGTAGAAGACATAAATACCTTTTTAAACCAGCCAAATTCCGAGCAATTGATTGTTTATATTCAAGATAAACAGAGATTGGCTGACTTAATTGAAAAGATTAGAGAAGAGCGAGGAGAATTTATACAGCATCAAGACTACTTGGAGATTCACGCCAGCCTCTCTGAGTACGAAAAGCAACGAGTTCACGAGGACAAAAATAATGTCAAAGTTATCTTTATGACTGCCTCAGCGAGTCGAGGTCTATCATTTCCTAAAGCTAAACATATTCTGGTTGATATTCCCCGGTTTGAAATTGAAAAAAACCTGATGGAAGTGATTCAGGTCATTTACAGAGGTCGTGGCGATAAAACTTTAGATAGTGAAGCAAAAAAGCTAATTTTTTACCTGTCCGAGCAAGCGGTATATTATCCCCAAAACCTTCAGTCATCCTCCCAGGATGAGCGCGAAGAGCAGCAGTTATCTTTACAAGAAAGCGTGCTGAGTCTTTTGAACGTTTTGCTAATTTTAAAGACTTCCATCATGACGCGAATTTTTGGTTCTGGGTGCATCGGTCAAAATGATTTCATCACGATACCAATCGGTGGAAAATCAGTATTTGCTGCGGGGCAAACTTTTAGTAGCAAGATGGCTACGCTGATTAAGCAACTCAAAAAAGAACACAAAAAGCGTCGTAACGATGAGTTGTTACAAGAGGTCTATACTACCTTAGAAGGTTTGCTAAGTTCAGCCGAAATAGTTTTGCGAGATTTGGGTCATAATAACGATCGAGGACTTTCTTATCTGGAATTGCGCGAGTCATTTTATACTAAATTTTTGCAGGGAGTAAATAATACTTTAGATAGTTTACTAAGTTTTGTTCCAATTCAAACAGGTTATATCAGCGGCAGTTTGTTAGTTGTTCCTCTGGCAGGCAGAGCGGTAGAAGAAAAGTATAAAATGCGACTGGGACAGGAAATTGTGACTTTTAGTGACGGTAAATTACTCAATCAAATGTGCGAAATTAAAAATAGTCCAACCTATCCAGATAGTCTACGTTCTGCTATTAAGGAGGCGATGGATTTAGTGAACTTGTTGGAGGAACAACCCAATAAGACACAAAAATTTGAACAGAACAGCCAGTATTCTGACCAGTATTATGCTTTACCCTTATTCATGTTTGTTAGCAGTGAGGCGATGAGCCAATATTTTGCCAGCAATGATGAAGAACCCGAAGATCAAAGGTTTCGAGATATTTTAGCTACGTATCTTAATTCTCTGTATCCTGTCACTAATATTTTGCCGATTGGTCACAAATATAAAGATTTCCCGTTTCTGGTTTTTAGAAGCTACAGTTTAAATGAGATTAGAAGCAAACTTTTTACAGATAAGTATTTTCTAACTTCTAATGAATTAAATGTCCTAAACTTGATTCTTTCTGAAAACTCCCAATAGCTAAATTAACGTCCCGTGTTTTCCCAGGCTTTTGATCTTATGAGGATTGAGAGCCTCGGTTTAGTTGGTCTAAAATTGCGGGGCAGACCCAGATGGTTTATCAGCAACAGGAATTACGCTCATATTCCCGGTTTCTGTGAAACATCGTGGGAAAAGGCAACGAGGAATTTACCAAGAAACAAAGGTGATGGCCTCCGAAGAGCGTAAGTTCCGAGGAAGTCGAGGAAGTGGCGAAGGAGCGATCGCCAACTAAGTGGTAACAATTATCACCAGTAGAGAGGCGATCGCTTCCCTCTCTACTTAACGGGAAGCAAGTGGGCGAGATAGAAGCAATCTGGGCAATATAACTCTGGATACCTGGGTATTAGCGCCATTGTTATAGAATCCCATGAACCTACCTGCTAAACGTACCAAACCGCTACCCCTCCAGTGGCTACTCATCGTTCCCTTTGTGCTGCAAATCTTTGCGGCGGTGGGATTGGTGGGTTACCTGTCTTTTAGAAATGGACAAAATACCGTCAACGATTTGGCGAATCAGTTGATGGAGAAAACCACCGATGTTGTAGATGAACACTTGGATAGCTATCTGAAGATTCCCCATCAGGTGAACCGGATGAATGCGGATGCGGTGCGGTTGGGTTTGTTGGATTTGGGCGATCGCAAAAAGGCAGGACACTATTACTGGAAACAAATGCAGGTGTACAACCTTACCTACATTGGTCACACCTCTGCTGATGGGACAGGTGCGGGTGCGGCTCGCTACGACGGCAAAACTGTCACAATCGATGATATGGTGTCGCGACCGCCTAAAAATACCTACACTTACGCCACAGATGGGGAAGGAAATCGCCAGCAGCTTCTATACAAAATCGACTTTGATGCCCTCAATGAAGCTTACTATACCAATGTTGTCAAAGCAGGCAAGCCCATTTGGTCGCGCATCTACACTTGGTATAACCCCAACGAGTCGATTCCTCCCTACATTTCGGCTTTAGCCGGTTATCCCCTCTACGATAAAGATAAAACCCTACTAGCAGTGCTATTCAGCGATGTTCACCTGCTGAAGTTGAGTGAATTTTTACGCAATTCCAATCCCAGCCGCATGGGACAGATTTTTATCATAGAACGGGATGGGGCACTGATTGCCAACTCTGGTAAGGAGAAACCTTATCGCATTCGCAACAACACAATAGAACGGATCAAAGCGATTGAGAGTACCGATCCTTTGATCCAAAGCGTAACCAAACAACTTCAGCAACAATTTAAAAACTTCCAAACTATTGGTGAAATTCGCAATCTGCAATTTGACATTGAGGGAGAACGCCACTATCTCCAAGTCGTGCCTTGGAAAGATGCTTACGGATTAGATTGGTTATTAATAGTTGCAGTTCCAGCACGAGAATTTACCGCTCAAATTGATGCCAACACCCGCGATACTATCGTCCTTTGTTTGGCAGCCTTGATCGTCGCCAGTCTCATCGGATATTTGACCTCTAGCTGGATTACGCGCCCGATTTTAAAGCTTAGCCAAGCATCAGAAGCAATTGCCAACGGACAACTCGCTCAACAAGTTGAAATCTCCAACTTCAAAGAGTTAGGTATCTTGGCGAATTCCTTCAACCAAATGGCAGAACAATTGCGCGAATCTTTTGCTGCATTAGAGCAAACTAATACAGAACTTGAAGACAGAGTTGAGGAACGCACCGCTGAACTGAAAAACACCCTCACAGAACTGCAACGCACTCAGGCTCAAATGCTCCAAAGCGAGAAGATGTCGGCATTGGGGCAAATGGTTGCAGGTATTGCCCACGAAATTAATAACCCGGTTAATTTTATTCACGGCAACCTGACCCACGTACAAGAATATGCCCAAGATTTACTGAATTTTTTGCAACTATATCAACGACACTACCCGAACCCGGTTGCAGAAATTCAAGCCGAAGCTGAAGAATTGGAGCTGGAATTTTTGCAGAAAGATTTGGTGAAAATCTTGGCTTCGATGAAGTTAGGCACCGAGCGCATTCGTCAAATAGTGCTGTCGCTGCGGAACTTCTCGCGCATGGATGAAGCCGAATTTAAGGAAGTAGATATTCACGAAGGCATTGAGAGTACTTTGCTAATTTTGCAACATCGCCTCAAAGCTAAACAGGAACGTCCGGAAATTGAAGTAGTTCGAGACTATGGCAAGTTACCCAAAGTTGAATGTTATGCCGGAACCTTGAATCAGGTGTTTATGAATATTCTGGTAAATGCAATCGATGCCATCGAAGAAGTTAATGCTAAGCGAACTTATGAGGAAATCAAAGATAATCCTGGTCGGATTACGATTCGCACATCGGCGCTCAATTCCCAATGGGTAGAAATTGCGATCGCAGACAATGGCTCTGGCATTCCCGAACCCGTTAAACAACGCATTTTCGATCCTTTCTTTACTACCAAACCAGTAGGCAAAGGTACGGGAATGGGAATGTCAATCAGCTATCAAATTATTACAGAAAAACACAATGGTAAATTAGAGTGTTTCTCCACGCCGGGAAAGGGAACTGAGTTTGCAATCTCGATTCCTATAAAGCAACAAGTTCGTACCGCTGCTAAGCTGGCTAGCTCAAGTTTAGATTGAGAAAGCGATGCAACTCGCAGGGATTTGATCCAAACCACCACTTACTTGTCGGCTATAATCTGATTAGAATCGGTGCAGGTGGACAATAGGGAGATGTAATGGTTCAACTGCTGGGCGGAACCCGTGACCAATTGATTACCCTTCCTGGCACATGGGAGGGATTTAAGCTGGTTCGACGGGGATTGCAGGACTCTCCAGGGGCAAAATTAGCGTTTTACGATGGAGTAATTGAAATTCTAATGCCGGGAGAATTGCATGAGATTTTTGCTCACATCATTGGCTATTTGGTGACCACCTTTCTAATCGAAAAAGACGTTCCGTTTGTTCCAACCCGGCAGAAAGATCAAGAACGCGAAGGCTTGGCTTCCGTTCAAGCCGACGAATCCTATTGTTTCGGGGGATCAAAACCAATTCCCGATCTATCCATTGAAGTTGTATTTACCAGTGGCGGAATCAGTAAATTGACTCGCTATCAGGCACTTGGAGTTCCAGAAGTGTGGTTTTGGCAGGATGGCATCTTTGAACTGTATCACCTCGGTGCTGATGGCTATCAACGCATCAATCGCAGTCAGCTACCAGGTCTTGAAGACCTCGACATTGAACTTTTAAAACGCTGCGTCTTGATGGCTGAAACAGATGCAACCGCAGCAATTCGCACTTTTCGTCAAGCGATCGCCAGTTAGTTGAGATTGAATCAATCAAGCTAAACTTGTGATTGGGAAAGCGATGCAACTCGCAGGGATTTGATCGTTGCTAGTACATGTTTTGCTACTGTATCTATCTCTGCTTCTGTATTAAACCGCCCAATCCCAAACCGAATCGAAGCATATGCCAGCGCCTCCGAATGTCCCAGCGCCATCAAAACGTGAGAAGGTGCGGTTTTAGTCGAGGTACAAGCAGCACCCGAAGACACCGCCACAACGGGTTGCAATCCCAGTAACAACGCCGCACCGTCCACCCCCTCGACGCTGATATTCAGATTACCCGGTAACCGCTCTTTAGGATGACCGTTGAGAAAAATGTCCCCCATGGGGGATAAATTTTCCCACAAACGCTGGCGCAAGTTGGTCAAACGTTGCATTTCCGAAGGCATTTCCTCTAAAGCGAGTTCTACCGCTTTGGCAAACCCGACAATTTGCGGTGGATAAAGCGTACCCGAACGCATACCCCGTTCGTGTCCTCCCCCGTGTAACTGGGGTGCGAGTTTAACTCTGGGGTTGCGACGACGAACGTAAATAGCTCCAATACCTTTAGCGCCGTATATTTTATGTGCGGTCATCGATAACAGGTCGATATTCATCGCCTCTACATCGAGGGGAATTTTACCTAATGCTTGGGCAGCATCGGTGTGAAATAATACCTGATGTTCGCGACAAATTGCCCCAATTTCTGCCAAGGGTTGCAAGACGCCAATTTCGTTATTTGCTGCCATTACCGACACTAAAATTGTATCGGGACGAATGGCGTTTTCCAGTTCGGTTAAATCAATTAATCCGTCTGGTTGTACGGGGAGGAAGGTGATTTGGAAACCTAGCGATCGCAAATAATCACAAGGGTCGAGAACTGCGTTATGCTCGGTGACGACGGTAACAACATGACGCCCTTTTTGAAAATAAGCTTCCGCTACTCCTTTGATGGCTAAATTATTCGCTTCGGTCGCCCCACTCGTAAAGATAATTTCTTCTGGTGTAGCGTTAATTGCTGCTGCTAAAACTGTCCTCGATTGTTTCACTGCTGCTTCTGCTTCCCAACCATAAACGTGATTAATGCTAGCGGGATTGCCAAAGTGTTCTTTAAAGTAAGGCAGCATTGCTTCTAACACCCGTTCATCAATTGGGGTAGTGGCGTGATTATCGAGGTAAATGGGACGGTGAGACATTTGGGGAATTTTAGATTTTAGATTTTAGATTTTAGATTAGATTTTAGATTTTAGATTTGATTTGGGAGGGGAACTGGAAAATAAAATAAGTTTTTGAGCATAATCTTAGATTATTTTAGCAAATTTTGATAAAATTATACAAAATGGGCTAGATCGTCTTCTGCTCCTAAAATAAAAAGCGATCGCAACCTCGAGTGGCAGATCTCGCTTGGCTGTTGCGATCGCAACGGGTGGAAATAAGCACAATGGCAGCAGATCGCATCTGCTTTCTGAATATAATTGAAGCGAATTACAGCAGCGCTTGCAGTCGCAAATAATACAAATGCCATCCGAATCGGTTGGGCTGATAATTTTTCTTGATAATTTTTCTTGATAATTTTTTTGGCTTGTCCCCCTTCCCAAGTCGTCCGACTGCTTGAGAGATGCAGCACTTGCGGTGAAAAGTAACCTCCCTCTAGGAGAGCAAATCTCTAAATTAGAAGAAAAATTAATATGTTGTGGCGAGAGCGGCTGATAACGATATCCTCAGAAAGTAGTTTCAAGTTGTTATTCCTCTGAATCGATATGCAGCCTGAAAATCCCCCAACAGCCACAAATAAGGCTGAAACGGAATTGCCGACTGTAGAGGTCAAAGTCCAAGCAGGAGAAACGGCGACGCCATCGGTGTCGTCAGAGGAACCCCCGAAGGAACAATGGCGACAGGCGGTAGACCAAGTCTTAAAATTTGTAGATACGCCGCCAGATTACGTCACCAACTTTTTTACCACATACCAGCGCCCCCTGATTACCGTTGGTTTAATTCTGGCAGGCTTTGTCAGCGTTAAAGTCTTATTTGGTTTGCTCGATGCGATTAATGACATTCCATTAGTAGCGCCCACTTTTGAGTTAATTGGGATAGGATACTCAGTTTGGTTTGTTTACCGCTACCTGCTGGGTGCTAGCAATCGCAAAGAATTACTCGACCAAATTCAAAACCTGAAAAACTACATTCTTGGGAGTTAATAGGTAATAGGTAATAGGTAATAGGTAATGGGTAATGGGTAATGGGTTTCCTTACCTTTTTCCCCTCCCAATTACCAATTACCAATTACCGATTACCTATTACCAAATTATTGCGACTTCCATATTCTAATCGTCTCATCTCTAGACCCGCTACCGGCACTGACAATAATTTTACCATCGCGGCTAAAAGCAAGGCTACGGACTTGATCTGAATGTCCGGAAAGGGTTTGCAGCAATTGTCCCGTATTCATATCCCAGCGTTTAATATTACTTGCTTCATCGCCGCTGGCAATTGTTTTACCATCGGGGTTAATCGCTACGCTAAAAACGGGACTTTCATCTTGCAGCGTGCGAATAACTTCCCCATTTTCCAGATTCCAAATTTTTATTGTTTTATCGTGGGAACCGCTGACCAACATTTTACCATCGGGACTAAAAGCCACCGACCAAACGGCATAAAAAGTATGTCCCTTCAAATTGCGAAGCAATCTACCATTAGTCAAATTCCAAAGTTTCACCGATAAATCTTGATTCCCGCTTGCCAAGGTTTTCCCATCCGGACTAATCGCCACCGATAAAATCATACCGGAACGAGGCGAAAGGGTACGCTGCAATCCTCCAGTAGTTAAATTCCAAATTTTAATCTTGCCATCACCACTGCCACTGACTAATGTTCGACCATCTGGACTAATCGCAACTGAATAAATTCCGCCTGCATGTCCGGATAAAGTTCGCCGCAGTCTACCCGTTTCTAAATTCCAAATTTTAATCGTTTTATCGCTACTGCCGCTAATTAAAGTTTTGCCATCCGGACTAATCGCTACTGCTAAAACTGGGTTAGTATGACCAGTCAAAGTTCGCCGCAGTTCACCTGTTTCTAAATTCCAAATTTTAATACTTTTGTCGCTACTACCGCTGACTAAAATTTTACCATCCGGACTAATCGCAACCGTGCCAACTCCGCCTGCATGTTCTGTCAGGGTTTTTGCCAAAGTAAAATTAGTTGGATCGGTATTTTGGGATGCGGCAGTAGCTGGGGGTGTGGGTGACGCTTCTTGCGCCACCGTGCGTCCATAAATTTGGGTTCCGGTTAATACCAACAAAAGCAGCCCAATACTGACTAAGCTGGGATTTTTAAGCTTTAAGAAGCGGATGAGGGTTGAAAATTTTTGCATTAACGGCATTTGATCGCTCCATTTGGACTTAGTATAAATATTTTGCGCCAAAGGTCAACTACCCCGGTAAGGATTGCACCAACCGAGGAATAGTTTAGATTACCGTAAGGGGTGGTGCGATCGCAAGTTTTGATCGCGCATGACTTAACCCTTTTTAACCGAACCGCCAAGACGCCAAGAACGCCAAGAAGAAGAGATAAAATAAAGAGGGTTTCTCAGGCGGGTTGGGTATGATTCATTTAAGAGCTATTAGTCAAAAAGCTGTGAAAATTTCTAGCAGTTGTTTTCCTTTCAATCTGGCTTTGATAAAAAGTTTGAAACAAATTAATTTGCATCAACCTGTAACTTTCTTTGTCGGGGAAAATGGTTCGGGAAAGTCTACGCTGTTGGAAGCGATCGCCGCCGGTATAGGATCGATAACTGTAGGTGGAGAAGACATCCAAACGGATAAAAGTTTAGACCCAGCTAGACGTTTAGCTAATCAGTTAAAATTTGTTTGGAATAAGAGAACAACAAAGGGATTTTTTCTGAGAGCAGAAGACTTTTTCAACTTTGCCCGACGCCTCAATAATATGACAAAAGAACTAGAAGAACAAGCTTCAGAATACGAAGAGAAATTCAGCGGCTATGGCCTGCAATTAGCCAAGGCAGCAGTTTTGGGACAAAAAGCCGCTTTAGTGAGTAAATACGGGGATAATTTAGATGCTAATTCCCACGGCGAAAGTTTTTTAAAGCTTTTTCAATCGCGCTTTGTTCCTGGTGGATTATATCTGTTGGACGAACCTGAAGCACCTCTCTCGCCGCTGCGACAATTGGCATTTTTATCGATGCTTAAAGATATGGTAAACCAAGATAGTCAATTTATTATTGCGACTCACTCTCCGATTCTGATGGCCTTTCCCCAAGCATCTATTTTGAGTTTCGATAGCTATCCAGTTAAAGAAGTACCTTACGATCAACTCGAACATGTTAATTTAACAAAATCTTTTTTGAATAATCCAGGATCTTACTTGCGCCACTTGTAGTCAATAAATAATACGTACTTATTTCAATCTCCTAAGTTGATTTATAGGGGTTATCCTGCTCCCGTAGCCACTGCCCTTCAGCCGATATCTTAAGGTCATACAGGCAAATAAATTATAATCAAATAACCCTGATTGCTGTTCAACTGTTAGAAGTAGGAGACGGGTGGGCATTCTAGAAATGTAGATGGTTATAAAACCCATCATGGCAACGAGCAAGCTTTTATAGCCACAAAGCTCACTATACATACTCTAAAAGTTGTGTTGATTTCCCAAACATTCAGCAAACCGTTACCCAGTTAACCAAATATGAGCGGCGATCGCATTTTCTCAGTCATCATTCCGACTTACAACCGTCCGGATCTGTTGCAGAAGTGCTTGCAGTCTTTGGCAGTCTTGGATTATCCGCGCGATCGCTTTGAAGCGATTGTGGTAGATGATGGTAGCGATCGACTGCTCGATCCGATCGTTGCCCCATATCAAGATAACTTAGCGATCGCGCTGTTGCGGCAACCCAATGCAGGACCAGCGGCAGCTCGTAATACAGGAGCGGCGAAAGCTGAAGGTAAGTATTTAGCGTTTATCGATGATGACTGTACGCCTGCTACAGATTGGTTGCAGCGGTTAGCGGCACACTTAAAGGCTAACCCTAATTGCCTGATTGGTGGACAAACTATCAATGCCTTACCTCACAATTTATACGCTACAGCCAGTCAGTTAATTGTGGACATGGTGTACGATCATTACAATGCAATCCACCATCAAGCTAAGTTCTTCGCTGCCAATAATTTGGCGCTGTCAGCCAACCAATTTCAAGCAATGGGTGGGTTCAATTCTCGGTTTCGCACCTCGGAAGATCGAGAGTTTTGCGATCGCTGGCTCAACTCTGGCAGGCAAATGCTATATGCTCCAGATGTACAGATTTACCACGCTCATAACTTAACGTTAAAGGGTTTCTGGCGGCAGCACTTTAGCTATGGCTGCGGTGCTTTTCGATTCCATCGATTGCGGTTTCAGAGGGGTTTGGGATATGTCAAAGTAGAGCCAAACTTCTACTTCAAGCTCCTAATTTATCCGATGACTAAATCCTCAAGTCAATCGCCTTTACTTCTTACCGCTCTGTTTGTACTCTCCCAGATTGCCAGTATGTGTGGTTTACTTTGGCAGCTATCGCTTCCGGAGGTAGGCGGGAATCCTCATAAATAATACCAAATCCGGGTCAGCTACCCTGTTTATGCCAAACGACTAAAGTCGCGGCTACACAAACAGAGCAACGCCTACGCGGGCTATAAAATAAAGGGGGTTTAGAACCCGGATTTGATATAAATTGATCGAGATGTTGTATTTCTGGTGCTGCGCGTCTCAAAATACATTTTTTGTTGTTTGTTCATCAGCAAATTTGGTTAGCGGGAATCGGTGTAAAAACGATAAATATGATCGCCTAATCGTAGTGCCAGAGCCACAATAGTCAGGGTTGGGTTAGCGGCACCTCCAGTGGGAAAGATAGAACTACCTGCAATGAAAAGATTATCCACGTTATGCACTTTGCTATTTGCATCAACCACACCATAATGGGGATTTGGATGCATTCGGGTTGTTCCCATGTGGTGTAACCCCATTTTGTTGTAGGGAGCGAGATGATTCAATCGTTCGGGATTGTATTCCAGCTGTCCGAAACCTCGAGTATAAAGAATTTTGCTCATATGCTCTAGCGATCGCATGACGCTATCCTGCATCAAATCGCTAAAGTGTAGCTTCAGGTGTGCCAATGGTTGCCCCAATTTGTCCCGCGTTCTTGATAGGGTAATGCGGTTTTCTGGATCGGGTTCCTGTTCAATCCATCCTGACAATCGTACATGGTCGAAGCGCGCTTTTCGGTCTAGCTTGTTCCAAAAGTGCCAACCTAGATAACGAGGCAGTACCGTCCAACCATCCCGCCACAATTTTCCCCCTCGAATCATCTCCCCAAAGCGTTTTTGTCGATCGAGTGCTGCTACTTGTAACTGTTTGGCAAAAATTACCGCCTCTGTATCTTCTAGTAATGTGTAGCGATAAAACCGCAGATGCAGGTTAAGCAAACGATGTTGATGCCGCCACGTATCTGTTAGTCCCAGAGTTCTGAGTGCCTGGGTATGTCCTACGGAGCTAACATCGGTAAAAAAGATGGCATCCTGCCGGCGCTGATGCAGGGGAAGAATGCCAACCACCTGGTAAATATGCTCCATAAAATATCGCCCAACTTGGTCGTTGTGATTGCCGATGCCCTGGGGGTGTTGGGCGTTAGAGGCGAGCAATAGCCGTGCATTCTCAATTCCTCCCGTCGCTAAAATGACCGTTCGCGGCTCAATGGTGAAGCTGCGATCGCCAAATCCTTTGATTTCCAAGCGAGTTACGTAACTGCTGCCATCATCGAGGATAATTTGCGACACGTTGGCGTAGGTAATCAGGGTGATATTGGGCGATCGCAAAATCTGGCGTTTATATTTCTGCCCCAAGTCAAGGGGATGGCTAAAACAAACAACTTTGGTTTCTAGAGGTGATTGGTGAAAGGGAGATTCCTTCGGCATTGCTGGCGGAAATTCGGGTATTCCCAGCACTTCGCAGGCTCGCTGGTAATATGGCATCAGATGCGATCGCTCGAAAGGCCATCCGCTATGGGGCAACCAGGATTTTGACAGAAAGTCATCCGCATCCAGGGGAATGCAGGCTCCACTCCAGCGAGTAGTTGTGCCACCGAAACAGCGAACGCGAGACTCCAGAAACGGGTAAGGCGATTCACAGTCAAAAGATGATGCTTCCGTCGTGCCATCAGAAAGCGATTGGATCGACGAATCTTCTCCAAAGCCTCCACTATCGAGCAACAGCACCGAAAAGGGAGCGCCATCCCACGCCTGTGCTAAGGTAATGCCCGCCGCCCCTGCACCAACAATGCAGACATCGGTTTTTAGTATTTCTCCTTGAGCAATGGTGCGTCCATCGATCGGCATATCTTAGACCTTGACTTGCTTATCTGCCTCTGCCAAATACAATTCCCGATGAAACTCGGCTTCTGCATACTGTTGCAAAGTGTTGCCGTAGCCCAGTCCATAGCCCACCATCTGTCCCAAGCCATCGGCAGCTAGCCCTAACAATGTCATGGCAAATGTGCCGGGAGCCATCTTTACCTGGCGTCGTTGCCCCTGATTTAATGCCGCCAAAATCCTTGCCATGCGTACCAAAGGAATCAAAGGTGATGCGATCGCGTAAGCTAAACGTTTGATGGTTGACCAGCCCTCCACACCAGCACGACTCGCTGCGAACAAACGCCCAGCGCGAAATTGCACCGGCAGCCAGGGAAAAAGTTGCGCGAAGTTGGTGTGTGATGCTCTGGCTGTGGATTCCAGGTATAATTCGTAACCTTGCGATCGCAAGTCCCAATGCATCAGGGTTTCCGACTCCAGCATTTCTTCCAAGCGATCGCCATACTGCATCAAGATGTCGCGTTTGTAACTGCTGTTATGACCGGGCAGAAAGTTTACCACTTGGCTCGCGGCTGGGTCCATCCATTGTACGTAGGCAATCAACATATCTGCCCAGCTAATTGCATTGCTGGGGTTAGCGTTTCGCAACGCGGGGCCAACGGCAGCATAAGGGCGCTGATGTGCCTCGATTAGCGCCGCCGCCCAATCCGGATCGGGGAAACAGTGGTCTTCTCCCAAGGCGATCAGCGGCGCTTTGGCAGCCCGGATTCCTGCCGCATAAGCCCGACCAATCGAAGCAATCTTTCCCACCTCAACTACTTGATAGTTCGTAAAACCGGCAAGTTCTGCTGCATCCAATTCCAGAGAGGCAAGCGAAGGCGCAACAATAATTATTTCCAGTTCAGCCTGGATAGTTTGTTGGCGTAAGTAACTAATGGTTTTACGAATGCTGTTGTAAGTGTCTGATGTAATCAGAATCGCTGCTAGTTTGGGTTCGCTAAAAATAGGATGGGTTGCCATAATTTCCAGAATTGAAACAATACAATATGTGCTTATTTTTGCTTGAAAAACGATCGCAGTAGCGCTCGGTCTGCTGCATTAAACTCCCCGAATAGCCACAGTAACAAAGGGATAGCTAAACTCACTACTGTCAGTTTCAACAACAAGAGTACCCCAGTTGTTTTCCAGACCATTGCCAGGAGCGTTACCACTCCGCATACCAAGCAACTCCGAACGAGGGTGAGAAAGGGAGGAAGCACGCGCCAATTGACGTAAACGGCGATAATTCCTGCCAGCGCGCCCAGGGTAGCTGCTAATAAGGTAGCGCTGCTGGCACCGATCGCTCCCCAGCGAGGAATCAGTAACCAATGCCCAACGAGAGCGATCGCGGGCATCGGGGCGGTGAGAAAAAATGTCCAGCGTGGCTTCTCCGAGGCAACCAAAATCGAGCCGGTGACTCCCATCGAGACTGTAGCGATCGCACTAAAGATCAGCACAGCCAATAATGGAGCAGCTGGCACGAATGCAGCCCCAAACAAGCCTCCAACAATCTCTGATGAAGCCCCAGCAACCATTCCGGCAAACGGCAGGTGAAGCAATACGACGCGCATAGCAGCTGCGCTCAGGGCTTTGATTTGTTCCAAGTTTCCTTGATTTAAGGCGCGACCGATCGCAGCTATCAGCACCGGAGCCAGCGCAGGGCTGACAACTCCTCCCAGCAATGCCAGATTTTGCGCGGAGGCATATAATCCCGCTTCTTCTGCCGTACCACCCAGGGCTTTAAGGGCAAACAAATCGACCTTTTCATACAACCGCATTGCCAGGGCAGAGAAAAACAGCGGAATCGCATAGCCCGCTAATTGCCCGCTCGAAACCTCTAAGGGATACCACAGGGATGGACGGATATAACAACGACAGATCAGCAAGCTCAGTAACATCGCTGCCACACTGCCTAAAATCGCACCAGGAATCGAAAATCCCAGTTTAACCAAACAGATAATCAATAAAAACCGGCTAACCCAACGGACGGCACTAACAATCGCCCGATGTTCAAATTTTCCCAAACCCACCATCATATTTTGGTGTGCCAATGTCAGATTAAATAGGGGAATTTCTAGAGCCGATAACCACAATAAGTAAGTTAGGGCAGGTTCGTTGAGCAGGGAAGCGATCGCAGGAGCCAACAGCGCTAAAGCCAGAGTTGCCAGCAGACTAAATGTTAGTTGAGTTCGCAGGATTTTAGATGCGATCGCCTGCCACTCCGCTGCTTCACTAATGAATTTGATCGTGGTCTGAGAAAAAATAGAATTGACTGCCCACTCAATCCACACCACCAACGTTCCTGCCAAGGCAAACAAACCATATCCTTCTAGTCCCAACCTGCGGGTTAAAAAAACCACCGTCAGAAACCCCGTCGGTAGCATCAATGCTTCTGCCAGGGTAATCCATGTAGTGCCACCCACGAGACGAGATTTATTCAGGGAGCGGGGGGAATTCATATTTTATCTATCGATGCCATGAAGCTACTTTAGGATATTCTGCCAAGGAATTAATCAATACTACTTAACTTGTTCCCCGATCTGCAATGATTCAATTTAGCCTTTATTTCCCGATGTCAGACGATAGGTAACACAAGTTGCTAGTTACAAATATTGTCAGTTTGATCCCCCCTAACCCCCCTTAAAAAGGGGGGAAACGGATTCTTAGTCCCCCTTTTTAAGGGGGATTTAGGGGGATATAAAATGCTTGACCTTATAACTAGCAACTTGAGTTAGGTAGATCAGGACGAGAGTTGCGCGATCGCTAGCTCAACCCTGGTTAGCAAATGCTTTATCTGGCAGATGTCCAGATTTAACATGCTCGTATGATCGCGTTCGTTCATTGGCAAAACTTTCATCTTTTTAACCTGGTACAAATTGTTTGGCAACAGATAGATTGCATTTTTACAGGACTTACGCACCGGGTTTCTGCGTGGATCTTGAGTTTCTTGCGCGACGATTTCTCATAGAAACCCGGTTTCTTTGCGTAAGTCCTGTTTTATACAATTTTCATTTAGAATCGTTCTTGGGGTACTTGTAAAATTTTAGTGACTTTATTTTTCAAAGAAACCGGGTTTATAAGCCCAAATATTCGCTACCCTAAAAAAGAGTTACTCACAGGCTAAACAATGACCGAAGACATGCAACGCGAATTTGCCAACCGCGAACAGATGGTAGCCTATCTGCGGGAACAATTTCCCGCAGCAGCAACGCGGGATGACCATATTAGCGAGACGCTAGGTGGACGTAAACCTGCTCTTAAAGTACTTGAAAAAGTCGATGCTGCACGCTATGGAAAATCGCGTAATTTCCTCACTGGTGCTGTAACTCGCTTATCTCCGTATTTGCGTTATGGCGTGCTGAGTTTAGCAGAAGTTCGCGATGCCGTACTCAAGAAAGTTAACAATAAAGATGAAGCCAATAAATTAGTCAACGAACTAGCTTGGCGCGACTATTGGCAAAGATTATATGCTGAATTAGGTGATGGTATCTGGCAAGATCGGGAAGAATATAAAACGGGTTACGATGCTAAAGATTATGCCGATACTCTCCCGGAAGATATCGCCAAGGGTACAACGGGTTTAGTTTGCATGGATAGTTTTAGCCGCGACTTGCGAGAAATTGGTTACTTACATAACCACGCGCGCATGTGGATGGCTGCTTATATGGTGCATTGGCGGCGCATCCGTTGGCAAACTGGTGCGAAGTGGTTTTTATCTCATTTGTTAGATGGCGATCCTGCTAGTAATAATTTATCTTGGCAGTGGGTTGCTAGTACTTTCAGCCATAAGGCGTATTTTTTTAATCGCGAGAATTTGGAAAAGTATACAGAGGGGGTTTATTGTCAAAAATGTCCTTTGTATGGACATTGCGATTTTGAGGGCAGTTATGAGGAAATAGAAAAACGTTTATTTCCTAAAGCTGCACCGTTTGAAAATCGCAGCGGTAGCCAAAGTTGGCAACAGGGGAAAAGGCGGCGCTAGTTAGGTTAAAATAACCGAGGCAGAGCCTCTAAAATTTCTTTCCCAGGTCGAACCTGGGAAAGAGAGATCAAATTACCAATTACCAATTACCAATTAGCAATGAGCAACAATCCGATTGTTTGGGTTCACGGTGATTGTTTGAGTCCTGATAGCCCTGGACTGGAAAAATATCCGAATGCACCGGCTATTTGGGTTTGGGATGATGCTTTGTTAGAAGAGTGGCAAATTAGTCTCAAACGCATTGCTTTTATTTACGAATGTTTGTTAGAGTTGCCTGTAGTTATTCGGCGGGGTAATGTGGCGACTGAGGTGGTAAATTTTGCTAGGTCACATAATGCAGATTTGGTTGTGACGGCAGAAAGTCCTAGTCCTCGGTTTGCTGCTATTTGTGATGAAATTGAGCAATCTATCCCTGTGGGAGTGTTAGCAGTCGAGCCATTTTTGGACTATGACGGTTATATTGACCTGAAGCGCTTTTCCCGGTATTGGAAAGTTGCCGAAAAGTATGTTTTTGATTCAAGCGATCGCTCACTTTAACCTAACACCTCCGAATCAGAAACATCGCTTTCTGATTCTATTTCTGCAAACTTGACTTTATTGTACAAATCTGATAAGGAAATTTGAAACGAAACTGAAGTTAACGCGATCGCTTCATCTTCTTCATCATATTCGCAAAGTTCCCAGCGCTTGTTTCCAGTTTTAGAATACTGTTCTACTCGAATGCGCGTTTGATCGATTAATAGATACTCTCGAAAAGTTTCTATGGTTCGGTAAGCTGCAAATTTGTCTTCCCGGTCGTATCCTTTGGTGGATTTCGACAAAACTTCTACAATTACCTGCGGATTTAAAATTATATCTGTACGTTTATTGAAATAAACTGGTTCGCCAGCCACAATCATCACATCTGGATAGGTGTAAATCCGCCGCTTGGGTATCCACAAACGAACATCGCCCACAAACACTTCGCAATCTTGCTGTCTGAAAGCAAAATTTAGGTAAGCAGAAAAATTACCAGCCAGTCGATTGTGATTTGTCGTTACGCCTGGAACAGGTATAATTTGTCCGTCAATGTATTCGCTTTTGTAGTCGGCAGCTGCTTCTAGTTCCAGATATTGCTCTGGGGTATAGTATTGTCGTTCTGCGATCTGCATAGTTTTGTGGGGAAGCGATAGCACAAACCTAGTGTAGCCAGCTCCTGACTCTGACTGGGTTAGAAAAATCTGAAGCATCCAACAATAGCGCAATTAAATCTGATACCTTTTTAAAACAATCTTTTTTTTCCCGGTAGTTTGCTCCCATTTGCGATCGCACAAAACTTAACTAGAGATGAGCATGGAAACACTCAAAGGACGAGATTTATTAAGTTTGGCAGACCTAAACGCCAGCGAGGTCGGCGAACTTTTGGAATTGGCAGCGCAAATGAAAGCAGGAAAAGTCAATCGGCGCTGCAATAAAATTCTCGGTCTGTTGTTCTCGAAAGCTTCTACCCGCACGCGGGTTAGCTTTACCGTCGCCATGTATCAGTTAGGCGGACAGGTAATCGACTTAAATCCTAACGTTACCCAAGTTAGTCGCGGGGAACCTTTAATCGATACGGCGCGCGTATTGGACAGATACTTAGATATTGTGGCAATTCGCACCTTCGATCCCAAAGATTTGGAAATATTTGCCGATTATGCCAAAATTCCGGTAATTAATGCTTTGAGCGATCGCGAACATCCCTGTCAAATTTTGGCAGATTTACTCACCGTCCAGGAATGTTTTGGTTCTCTATCCGGTGTCACCTTAACTTATCTCGGCGATGGCAATAATGTCGCCAATTCCCTACTATTGGGCTGCGCTTTGGTGGGGATCAATGTCAGAATTGCTACACCAACTGGGTACGAACCCGACGCGGGAGTTGTGGAACAGGCAGTGGCGATCGCTAACAATCGTTCTGAAATAACAATAACTACCGATCCCATCGCCGCGGCTAAAGGCGCTCACGTCCTTTACACCGACGTGTGGGCAAGCATGGGACAAGAAGATTTAGCCGATCAAAGGATGCCAATTTTTCAACCTTATCAATTAAACGATGAATTGTTGAGTTTAGCTGACAAAACGGCGATTGTGTTGCATTGTTTACCCGCACACCGAGGGGAAGAAATTACCGATGCTGTCATGGAAGGCAACCAATCGCGAGTTTGGGATCAAGCCGAAAATCGAATGCACGCACAAAAAGCTTTGCTCGCTAGCTTGCTGGGCGCAGATTAGGTTCAACAGTTGACAGTTGACAGTGGACAGTGGACAGTGGACAGTGGACAGTTGACAGTTGACAGTTGACAGTTAGGCAAAGAAACCGGGTTTCTGTGAAAAATCATTTATGGAATGAAAGATCGCCTCAGAAACCCGGTTTCTAAGAGAGGATGGCGATCGCGGGAAATTAATTTTTCCTTTATCGCTGAAAGGGAGGGAGACTTTAAACTCATTTTTTTGTTGTAATAGCAACTACAGGATTTACCCATCAACCCCATATATAGTGGTAACGGTGTTTTAATCTCGTCTAACACACTACATATAGAAACTTGGCGTAAGTCCTGTTTGCATCATCTTTTCCTGCTCTTCTTGTCTCGCCCCCAGATAGATGCGATATGCCTCCAGCACGCTATGCGATCGCACCAATTACCAATTACCAATTACCAATTACCAATTAGCCACTAGACAAATATATAGTTTTAATAGTACGAATGTTCTATAGGAAGAGTTTTGAGTTTTAACTCTTGCCTTCACGAGGAGACTGGTTTGCGGATATAGTTCGTTTGTATCGCCTGAATGCAGACTTAAACCCGCCTCCAAAAAAAAACTCGCGTACCATTTCTAACCAATATTTATGGAACCTCTAACAGAAGCTCAACAAGAACTTTACGATTGGTTGGTAGACTACATTCACCAACATCAACACGCACCTTCGATTCGGCAAATGATGCGGGCGATGAACTTAAGGTCACCGGCGCCGGTTCAGAGTCGTTTAGAACATTTACGTTCTAAAGGCTACATTGATTGGACAGATGGGCAAGCCCGAACGATTCGGATTTTAAAACAAAACACGGGAGGAATTCCGGTTTTAGGAGCGATCGCTGCCGGTGGTTTAGTCGAACCCCATACGGACACGGTAGAACGACTCGATTTTTCCAGTTTATTCTTCCCGCCGCGATCGTTTGCGCTGCGGGTAATGGGTGACAGCATGATCGAAGATCGGATCGCCGATGGCGATATGGCAATCATGCAGCCCGTATCAGAACCGAGTCAAATCAAAAATGGTGCGATTGTGGCGGCTAGGGTAGAAGGAGTTGGCACCACGTTAAAGCGGTTTTACCGCCGAGGCGAGAAAGTCACCCTCAAACCCGCCAATCCCAAATATCCCCCGATTGAAGCACCCGCCGACCAAGTTCAGGTACAAGGCGTATTAGTTGGCGTCTGGCGTCGGCTAGACGCGCCGATCAAAGCAGCTACCACTTCCTCAGCGCGATAAGCACGTCTCCGGACAAAGGTTCTCTCCTGTGGGAAAATCTCTCCATGTTACAGGAGTTACCTCTAGAGGGAGGATCGTTTGAAAGCTGTTCAATCTTGGTTAAAAGTATTTGAGAGTCGCAAAATGGCGGCTCTTTTATTGTTGGGTTTTTCATCCGGATTGCCGTTTTTGTTGACTAGAAGCAACCTGCAAGCTTGGATGACGAAAGAAAACGTCGATATTACGGCAATCGGACTGATTAATTTAGTAGCTTTGCCTTATTCGTTAAAGTTTGTTTGGTCGCCGTTGCTGGATCGGTTTGTGCCGCCATTTATGGGACGGCGTCGCGGCTGGCTGATTTTAACCCAAATTGTGTTAGCGATCGCGATCGCGGCAATGGCAATCCAAAAACCAGCCCAAGCGTTGCAACTTGTAGTTATCAACGCCGTAGTTATAGCCTTTTTCGGTGCTACCCAAGATATCGCCGCCGATGCTTATCGCACCGATGTATTAGAAAAACTAGAAATGGGCGCCGGTGCTGCCGTTTTCGTTTTAGGATACCGCATAGCCGTTTTAGTCACGGGTTCGGCAGCCTTCATCCTAGCGGATCAAATGCCTTGGCCTATCGTTTACCTATTAATGGCGGGGCTGATGGTAATCGGAATTGTGGCTACAATTTTCGCACCGGAACCAGTTTTAGACCACAACCGCCCCGCCTCGTTAGCAGAGGCAGTAATATTGCCATTTGGAGAATTTTTTCAGCGCAATGGTTTGCTGTTGGGCGCCCTAACTTTATTGTTCGCCATCCTGTACAACCTGGCTGATGCTTTACTTAGCAGTTTATCGACGCCGTTTTTGCTCAATACAGGCTTTTCTCAAACCGATATTGGCGCGATTCGCGGCGGGATGGGTTTATTTGCCACAATTTTCGGCACTTTAGCGGGCGGATCGATCGTCAGCAAGCTGGGAATTAATCGCTCGCTGTGGATATTTGCCGCACTGCAAGCTTTGAGTAATTTAAGTTACTTTGCGATCGCCGTCGCCGGTAAAAATTACCCATTATTAGTACTGGGCATCAACGTCGAAAACTTCTGCGGCGGCATCGTATCAGCGGGTTTTGTGGCTTATTTAATGAGTCTTTGCAACCAGCGCTATTCGGCTACCCAATATGCCTTACTTACGAGCTTTATGGCTTTCAGCCGCGATATTTTGGTATCGCCTTCTGGCTTTTTACAAAAAGCCACCGGGTGGCCTGTATTTTTCCTGATTACGATTGCCGCAGCTATACCGGCGTTTATTTTGCTACCAGTGGTTGCACCTTGGAATGCCGAAACCGCACCCATGCCCAGACCAGGACTCGACGATCGAATTGATGAGTAATTTTTTGAACCTTTCACTTTTGGTAGATGTCTAAACTACGCGATCGCCGATGCCTGTGGTGTTGCGATCGCAATCTACCAGTTCAAGCAAAACTAACTTGATGAAGAAACTACACTTGGTTATTCCTGCCGCTTTAGCTTTAGCACTGGCAGCTGCCCCCGTGCTACCCGTCTTCACCCAAGCAGCTTCTGCCCTCCCTACTGAGGTAGCCGAAAGGCAAGGTGAAGGAAGGGGCAGACGCCTCAACCTCACCGAACAGCAACAAAGCCAAATGCGGCAAATCCGAGAATCAACCAAAGCCAGGATCGATCGGGTTCTCAACTCACAACAGCAAGCAGAGCTTCAGCGTGCCAGACAAGAACGCCGTAGGCCAAATTTGAACCTCACCGACGAGCAAAAAGCTCAAATGAGGGCGATTCGGCAAGAAGCCCGACGACAAATGGATGCTTTGCTGACGGCTGAACAAAGGCAGCAGCTGGAACAAATGCGGCAACAAAGATCTCAGCGTCGCCAGCAACAGTAGGACGGTAGGGGCACGGCATCAGTAAATTTTCCCCCCAAGGGCAAAGTGTTGTGAATGCCGTGCTGATGCCAAGAAACCGGGTTTCTATCCACCATCTTCGGCCTAGAAAGCGCGATCGCACCCAGAAACCCGGTTTCTATCCACCATCTTCGGCCTAGAAAGCGCGATCGCACCCAGAAACCCGGTTTCTATCCACCATCTTCGACCTAGAAAGCGCGATCGCCGCCAGAAACCCGGTTTCTATCCACCATCTTCGACCTAGAAAGCGCGATCGCCGCCA
>CAYXCW010000039.1:0-3396 GCA_964463555.1 uncultured bacterium | reverse complement strand
CCAGAAACCCGGTTTCTATCCACCATCTTCGACCTAGAAAGCGCGATCGCCGCCAGAAACCCGGTTTCTATCCACCATCTTCGCCATAGAAAGCGCGATCGCCGCCAGAAACCCGGTTTCTATCTCACCAATATTGCCTTGCACCCAATACAAAAGCGCAGTAAAAACCATTTCTCTTCTACCATTAGAAATGGTGACAAAAATTATTTCCCTCCAACTGCTAAAACAATGCCTATCTTGCGTCAGTATGTTTTTCCGTTTTTAATTGTGGTGATGTTTTTGGTTGCGCTAGTAGCAGTCAGCGCCCGCATCTTTTTGCCCGCAGATTTGGCAGCCCCCGCGCCCCAAGTTGAAGCACCAGCAGCTGAACCAGTAGCAACCCAGCCCTCAGTTACCTCACCCAATTAGCCATTAGCAATTAGCAATTGGGTATGTCAATTTTGCTACCACCGGGCTACCAGCTTCGCAGCGGATCGAGTTTAGATCGGGCGATGCTGGTAAAGTTTATGCACTTAACTTATCAAGAGTTCTACCCAGGAAGAGATTTTTCCCATTTAGCTCAAACCGTAGAGCAATATTTGTCCAAAGATACGCCGCTGTGGTGGGTAGAATTTTTAGACGAGGAAGCCGGATCGGGCAAGAGTGCAAAAGCGATCGCTTCCCTCTGGCTAGGTAACGCCGTGGATCAGCTCAAAGGATCGCGTCACACCCACATTTTTTTGCTTTACGTCGCCAGAGAACACCGCCGTCAAGGCATCGGTACGGCTTTGATGCATCATGCAGAAGATTGGGCTAGGGCGAGAAGCGATCGCCAAATCAGCCTACAAGTATTTCTCTCCAACCAACCCGCCGTCAATCTTTATCACCAGCTAGGCTACCAAACCGAGTCGCTTTTGATGGTTAAATCACTAAATTGATCGGTTTTCCCCTCAAAAGCCAGGTGGCATCAGGTCGCAGCTGATGGTAATTTTACAAATATGTATGACGAAGATGACCTGAGCGTAATCGATCCCGATGCCGATCTAGACAGTCCTTTAGATCGGCTAGATCCGCTCGATGCCGAACCGGAAGAAACCAAGCCCAATCCAGATGCGATGCTGGCGTTACTGGAATCTGGCGCCACGCCACAAAAAACGATCGCAGCGCGAGCGTTTTGCGAAATTCAGGACGAAAGGGCTATTCCCCATCTGATTCGCTTGTTGACTGATGCTTGTCCGTTGGTGCGGGTAAGTGCTGCTTATGCTTTGGGACGAAATCCCAGCCCCGATGCAGTTGAACCGCTGATTGCCCAGTTAAACCGCGACTGGAACGGCTACGTGCGAAAGGGAGTCGTATGGGCATTGGGAAATTGCCGCGATCGCCGCGCCTTAGCCCCCCTCCTAGATGCCCTCAAAACCGATATCTCCGCCGTCCGACTTTGGGCAGCCAGTGGATTAGCCCAAATGGCAGAACTAGGCTACGATGCCGTTGTAGCAGCCGTTCCCCCGGTAATTGAAGCTTTAATTCAAGATCCAGTAGCAGCAGTTCGCAGTAACTGCGCTTGGTCGTTGGGGCAACTCTGCCGCGAACTTCCCTCTAACGTAGTCTATGCCGGTGCAATCGACGCCCTAATTCAAGTTTTGGAAGAAGACGAAGATATGGGAGTGCGAGAAGACGCCAAAGCCTCGCTGTTGCGAGTTGGCGATCCTCGCGGCTTGCAACTGATTGAAGCGATGCAACAAGAAGAAGAGCTAATCTGATATTTCGGCGTCAGACTGGTGAGTTTGGGGGGCAACTGATACTTTCTCAATATATTGGCTTTCCATCAAGAAAGCGCCTCTGGCAAAGCGAACTCCCCAATACCCCCCAGGTCGCCTATCCAGGATAATACCTTCTTCCCCAATGCTAATCACATCAGGGGGACGCAGCATCGGCATTGGTTCGGCTGTTTTAACGTAGGCTGGCAGCGCTACGACTCGGACTTTATCGCCAACTGTAAATTGTTTGGTCATTGCTAATTGCTAATTGCTAATTGCTAATTGCTAATAGGTAATGGGCTAATAGCTTTTTTATTACCTATTACCTATTACCTATTACCTATTACCTATTACCTATTACCTATTACCTATTCACGGTGCTTGCCAAATTTTGTGATGGTAATCTTCTAATTTGGCATAGGGGTCAATTGGTGGGTGGTCGCGATCGTGGTGATGGTGATGGTGATGGTGGTCGTGGTCGTGGTCGTGACTGTGACTGTGACTGTGACTATTGCTAACAGCTGCTAAGCGGAATTTGCACATTTCGCAGTTCATTTGTACCTGTCCCAGTTGGGTTTCAATTTCCCTTTCCCGGATGACGGAAAATAGTTGGGGATGCAGTCCCATTTCTGGTAAGCAGGTCATGGCAATATCGGGATATTGTTCCTGTTGTTGGGCGGTGATGTCGAAGATTTTTTTCACCAAAAGACCTGTAAACAGAAAGTAAGGCAGGACGATGATACGCTTGGGTTGATAAAGTCGGGCGCGACGGAAACCTTCTTCTAAACGGGGATGGGTGATGCCGATAAAACAGGTTTCAACGGTGAGGTAATCGCTGCCTTCCCATAGAATGCGGGCGAGTTTGTATACGTCGCCGTTGGCATCGGGATCGCTGGAACCTCTGCCGACAAATAGCAGAACAGTGTCTTTTCTGTCAATCTGGGGATAGTCGAGGGCGGCGAGGCGATCGCGCCACAAATCTAAAATACCGGGTGTAATGCCAAAATGCCGCCCATAGTGAAAGGTTAACTGGGGATATTTCGCCTTTGCCCGGTCTAATTCGTTGGTAATGTCAAACTTATTGTGTCTGGCGGCAAATAACAGCACCGGCAGCACTGAGAAGTCAGTATAGCCCTGTTCGACGCAGCGTTCGATCCCTTCTTGAATTGTCGGGCCGGTGAGTTCTAAAAAACAAGGCACGACGGGGCGCGAATTGTCCAATGCTTGATAAGCAGCGACAAAATCTAAAAAGCACTGCCGTCCATCATCGTCCCTGGTACCGTGACCGATCATCAATAGCGGGCGTTTTAGGGGCAGGGGAGATAGGGACTGGGAGGGTATGGTATCTACAGTTTGCATCTAGGTTAAGGCTCCTTTCCCGTGTAAGGCAGGAAATTAGAGGTTATTGGTAACATATAGGTGTTCTGGCTCGCGATCGCGCGCTTACAGTTGCCGCACAGCCTCGGACTTGCACCGACGTTTCCCGATTCTGTTACCTTTCGGTTTGCTTTGTTATCTTAGCGGAAAAGTTCAATTTTAGATTTTAGATTTTAGATTGACTCACATCTTGCACCTAAGCGATCAACAGCCTCCAAATAAATTTGAGGCTGAAAGCTTAAGTTAGCTAAAGCTAACTACAATCAAGGTTTTAACCCGTTTC
>CAYXCW010000038.1:3883-58091 GCA_964463555.1 uncultured bacterium | reverse complement strand
TCCACTATCAACTGTCCACTGTCCACTGTCCACTGTCCACTGTCCACTGTCCACTGTTACAGCTGCTGCAAAGTTTGTGCCAGCTTCTGACGGTCGATATTTAGCTGTTGGCGCAGTCTAGCTAGATCATCCCACACGCTGTCAAGTTGCTCCCGTTGTTGCTCTAGCTTATGGCTAAAATCTTGTTTTTGTTGTTTTAACTGTTGTTCTCGATTTTGCAGTGCTACAGTACGCCGCGTCAGCATCTTTTTCTGTTCGGAGTAAGACTGCTGCCAGAGTTCCATTTCTTCTTCTAGACGTTGTAACTTTTTCGGTAAATGGGCATAACTTTGCAAAATGCCAATTAAAGGACGTGCTGCTTCTTCAATTTGTCGAACTTGTTTGCTGTTGTTCAATTCAACAAGCACAAAAGAACCAGCTTTGTACTTATTAGCTGTTTCGTATACAATTATCTGTTCATCGGATACAGGACTCCAAATCTGCTCGCTTTGCTGATAAGCTAGCAGCTTGAGTTGTGTTTTAACGCCAATCGTTCCTATTTTTTGGACTTCTGCAAGATACCGCATAATGGTATTCCTCAATCCAAAGCCTTGCTATCTTGGTCTTTCCTTTAGAAACTTGTTGTTGACCAAGAAGAAGGATCTGCATTGTAAATGCTAATCTGCAAACTCAGACGCGATCGCTTTTGTGCAAGTGCTTTCACATATGTGTATGGGTGGGTGTCGCGATATGCCTTGGCACGCTATGGGTGAAAGCGATCGCACCCCCATTCAAAAAAAATTATCATATTTATTAACCAATTTATGCTAATTCATACCACAGTAAAATTATACCCATCATTTGGCGTAGAGAAAGGCATTATCCCAAACGTAATCTACGATGGTTTTGGCATCGTCCAGGGATGGAACTTGACAAAATCCCCGATCGTCGTAAGTCAGGAGCGGTATTTCTGGCGTACTAGCTTCCGCTTCTCCTTCTTTGATGATTTTGCCGCGTATTGCTTGGAGATTCCGTAGCGGGCCATTGATATCGAAATCAATTTTCGTCCCAAATTTTTCTGCCATCCATACCTCAATCCGATCATCCAATTGTTCGGGATTGAGAGGTGTTTGGCTCGTCATTAGGTGATAATATACGAGAATAATTTCTTTACATTCTTCCTCTTCGGCATCGTCAATTAAAGAGCCAAAAACGCTAGCGTTATTAGCCAAATTCCTGAAAAATAGAGTATCTGTTATTTCTTTTTGAAATTTGATTCTTTTGTTTTTATAATTATTATATTGCCGAAAGGCAAAGCCACCCAAAGTAACAATTAGCGACAACAAAGCCACCAGTAGCGGCATAATATTACGGACTTGCTCTGAACTGATAACTTTAACCAGGCTCGACTGACCAAAAACGACAAATAATATCACCCCTCCAATCAGGAACAATTGGGGAACGACTCTGAGTAAAAGCGGAATACCAGCCCCAACCGCCGGAATACCAAATAAAAGGCGATCTTTCCATGTCATACTGAGCTTGATGTTGGGAAATAAAAACTCTAGGTCATACTTGGGAATGTTTTTGTAAAAGTAGATATATATTTTACCTGGCTTAAAATTAAGCTTTTTAATCGGAACTTTTTTCGATTCAAAATATCTGTAGCCTTTGAATTGTAACAACAACACTACCCGCTCAAATACCTCAATTGTTTTTTCGACTTTTTTCCACAATTTTTTGACGAATATTTTCTGCTTATGGTCACCTCGATAGTAAAGAATAAGCTGGTCAAATTCGGCAAAATCAATTTCTGTTTTTAACTCAATTAATGACTTTTGCTGCAATGCCAGCTTTAACATTTTTTTGTTTAGCTTAATATAATTGGCTTGGGTGAGTATATTCTCAAAAACAGTTACCAATTGGGCTTGCATTTCGGCATTGTCTTTGGGTGTCGCTTCAGCGATAAATTTGGTATCCGCATCTGGATTAAACGGAGCATAATTATACTTTAAAAACTCTAACTTTTGATGTAAATTAAAATGGTAATAGGCAGACAATATTTCGCAGAAATTGCGGAACTTTGGCACATCTGCGGCGGCTAACTTACCGTCTTTCACGCAAAGTTCGATCAGATCGGCTCGACGATAAGGAATGAAGGCTTCGCGATCTTGATAAACTGCCATAATATCGATGTTTTGGGTAGGCTGGGCGTAAAAATCAATTAATCAGGTGATACCATAAACTACGGTTCGCAGCCAAGCCAATTAAGAAAGGTTAAGAGGCGCGTTTGAACTTGCGGTGACAGTCTGGGAGATGGGACAGTAGGTTAACTCACATCTTGCACCAGGGCTAAAAACCGGGTTTCTTGCAAATAGCTCAGCTTGAAAGCCTAGATTTTTCGTCAAGAAACCCGGTTTTTGAAGGCTTGTTGAGAATGGTGCAAGATCTGAGTTAACTCACATCTTGCACCTACCCGATAAACAGCCTCCAAATAAATTTGGGGCTGAAAGCTTAAGTTAGCTTTAGCTAACTAAAATCAACGTTTTAACCCGTTTCAACGGATTTTAGCTGTAGAGACGTTACATATGTCTCTACAGCCAGAAATTTATTTCTGTTGGCTCTGGTGCAAGATGTGAGTTAAAGAAAAGGACGAGATTGCTGTATCATCAGAAAGATTTGAACCCCCGAATGTTTTAGACTGGGAAAGCAAGCATCCCGTCGGTAAAAGGAAGAGAAGAAACGATGCGACTGTCTCAAATGTTATTTGTCACGCTGCGGGAAGATCCAGCAGAAGCAGAAATACCCAGCCATAAATTACTCCTGCGTGCAGGTTATATCCGTCGCATCGGTAGCGGTATTTATGCCTATCTGCCCCTGATGTGGCGGGTGCTGCAAAAGGTTTCCCAAATTGTCCGGGAAGAAATGAACGCTACGGGGGCGCAAGAGTGTCTCCTGCCCCAATTACAACCGGCAGAGTTATGGAAAGAATCTGGTCGTTGGGATACTTATACTAAGGCTGAGGGTATCATGTTCGCCCTCGTAGACCGGCGCGAAACGGATTTAGGACTTGGTCCGACTCATGAAGAGGTAATTACAACTGTTGCGAAGGAAATGATTCGTTCTTATCGGCAATTACCTTTGCATTTGTATCAAATTCAAACCAAATTTCGCGATGAAATTCGCCCTAGATTTGGCTTGATGCGGGGTCGCGAATTCATCATGAAGGATGGCTATTCTTTCCACGCCGATGAGGAAAGCCTGAAAAAAACTTATCAGGATATGAATCAAGCTTACAGCAATATGCTGCGGCGTTCTGGTTTAAAATTCCGCGCAGTTGAAGCTGATTCGGGGGCAATTGGCGGGTCTGGTTCGCAAGAATTTATGGTGCTGGCAGATGCGGGAGAAGATGAGGTTTTATACACGGAAGATGGCAAGTATGCCGCGAATGTAGAAAAGGCGGTTTCTTTGCCAGCGGATGCAGAATCTTCGCCGTTTAATAGTTATGAAAAACGGGAAACGCCGGGAACGGAAACGATAGAGAAACTCTGCCAATTTTTGAAATGTTCTGCGACTCAAGTGGTCAAGAATGTGCTTTACCAAGCTGTTTATGACAACGGGACTACGGTGCTAGTATTGGTCAGCATTCGCGGCGACCAAGAAGTTAATGATGTGAAGCTGCAAAATGAGTTGGTACGGCAAGCAGAACGATACAATGCTAAAACGGTTTTAGCCCTGCAAGTACCCGATGCCGAAGCGCAGCAAAAATGGGCGGCGAAGTCTTTACCTTTGGGCTATATTGCACCAGATATCGCAGACGATTATATTACCTCACCTAAAGAAGGGCAAATTGCGCCGAAGTTTTTGCGATTGGTTGATAAAACTGTGGTTGATTTAAAGAACTTCGTCACTGGTGCTAATGAGTCTGGCTATCACGTAGTGGGGGCGAATTGGGGAGAGCAATTTAAGTTACCCGAGTTGGTGATAGATATACGGAAGGCTCGAGCGGGCGATCGCGCGACCCACAACCCAGATCAAACCCTGCAAAGCGCCAGAGGCATCGAAGTCGGTCATATCTTCCAATTGGGGACAAAATACTCGAAAGCAATGGGCGCTACCTATACCAACGAACAAGGGGAAGAATTGCCTTTGGTGATGGGTTGTTATGGAGTAGGCGTGTCGCGATTGGCACAATCGGCGGTGGAGCAATCTTACGACAAAGATGGGATAATTTGGCCTGTAGCGATCGCACCCTACCACGCGATTATCTGCATTCCCAATGTATCCGACGCCCAACAAATCGAAGTGGCAGAGAAACTTTATACCGAACTCAATCAAGCGGGAGTGGAAACGCTGCTGGATGACCGCAACGAGCGGGCGGGTGTAAAGTTTAAAGATGCGGACTTGATTGGCATACCTTACCGGATTGTCACCGGGCGATCGCTGCAATCGGGTAAAGTGGAAATCGTCGAACGCGCTACCCACAAATCCCAAGAAATTCCCATCGATGAGGTAGTATCCACCCTCAAGCAGTGGATCGAGGCAGCGATATCCTAAAGTAGGAAGGTGGGGAAGTGGGCAGCTGCGGTGCGTTACACTCTACGTTTAAAGGAATTGCAGCTGCGGTGCGTTACACTTCGTTAACGCACCCTACGTTTAAAGCTAATTGCCAAAAAACCAATAACAATTAACAATGAGCCATGAGCAATTAGCCATGAGCAATTTCCAATGGAAATCATTACCTATCTTTTATCTGCGGTTTTTGGTCTGCTATCTACAGCTGGGTTTTTCGTAGAGAGTATTGCTAAAAATACCATCCGTTCCCAGTTTGATCGAGTAGAACAATTGCAAGTCCGAGTAGACAACATTCCCAGCTACCAGTTAGTACAAGGTAAAGTAGAACGGGTGCGAATTGCTGGGCGGGGGTTGTGGCTCATCCCCGAAGCACGCATCGCTGCATTAGAATTAGAAACCGACACAGTTGACGTTAATATACAGCGTCTGAGACAGCGGGGACAGTTACCCACCGCAGCTTTACGCCAACCTTTGCAAGCTGGATTGCGGTTGGTTTTAACCGAAGCGGATATCAACCAAGCTTTACAGACACCCAGAATCAAAGCTTTATTGCAAAACTTGGTAACGCGCTATGCTGGTGCTTTTTTAAACCAAGGTTCGCAACGCTACACTTTCGTCAATCCCAGGGTAGAATTTTTGGAAAACAACCGGCTGCGGTTCCAGGTAGAGTTACAGCAGGAAGGCGAAACCCAAACCGATGCCGCCAATGCCAGGAAATTACCGATTAGACTCGAGTCTGGGATAGCTTTTGTATCGGGTCGGCGGCTACAATTAATCGAGCCAAGTGCTTCAATCGATGATAACGAGATCCCTTCTTTTCTACTTGGCCCCTTGAGCCAGAGTTTAACCGAACAGTTCGATCTCGCTCAATTGGAACAGTCCGGAATTACAGCGCGGCTTCTACAATTAAAGATAAATCCAGAACAACTGGAGATCGCGGCATTTGTAAGAGTTTTGCCTTCACCTTCGCTCCCGAAGGTCAACAACTAGCCGTTTTCATCAAATAGGTCTATTTTTGTCTCCTCACACCCAACTGGCTAATTTTGAAGGAGAAGCCAATCATGCAACAACAAATACTCTGTCGTATCCCTCGCAGCGTCATTGCGGGTGTCGTGACGCTGGCGTTAGTTACTGGTTGTGGAAGGGAAAACCAGACAGTAACAAATAATACTCTTAATCCCTCCCCTGTTGTTGAGCAAGAGCAACAGCAGACGGCTCAGGTTTACTTAGTGGAAGCTCAAGACAATAAAATACAGCTGGTTGGTCGTCCAGTAGCGTCAACTAAGACGACAAACCAAAATCCAAAAGAGTCTCTAGAAGAAGCGTTTAACCGCTTGTTATCTGGATCTGCGGCTGCTGATGCGAATATTTCTTCCAGCATTCCCCAGGGAACGCAACTCCGCAGCTTAGCGGTAAAAGATGATACCGTAACTGTGGATTTGTCCAAAGAATTCACGAGCGGCGGCGGTACGGCTTCGATGCAAAGCCGCTTGGGACAAGTTATTTACACCGCAACGAGTATAAACCCCAAAGCCAAAGTGTATATATCTGTCGAAGGGAAACCCCTGACAGAATTAGGCGGTGAAGGATTAACTATTGACCAACCGATGACGCGCCAAACTTTTGACGCCGATTTTCAGCTCTAGGGGTGATGGATAATGGTAAAACTGATAAGTATAGACTTCAACCAATTACCAATTAGCCATCACCTATTACCTAACTATTGTTTGCTGGCGAGGCTGAAATCGCGAAAGTGACGGGCTTGTTGTTCGATGCGGGTGGCTAGGCGATCGCATACCAAGTTACACAGCTCAAAAATTAACTCATCCTCCACCTTGTAGAAGGCGGAGGTGCCTTCGCTGCGGCGGCTGAGGATACCTGCCTGCAACATCACTTTTAAGTGCTTGGAAACGTTCGCCTGACTCGTTTGCGTCGCATCTACAAGCTCTTGGACGCATTTTTCGCCATTGCGAAGTAAGTTTAACAGCCGAAGGCGCATTGGTTCGCTCAAAATGCTGAAGTATTCAGCCACTTGTTGCACAACTTCTTGCGGTACAGGTTGCGCTTGTCTCATTGAATTTATCAAAAAGGACCGATCCCCAAAAATTTTAGCAGTTCCTTTTCTATAGCAATAGAGTAACGATCAGTCCGGATTAATCCGCATTAAAATTTGGTCGAATTCGACGGGATTGCCGTTGGCTACGACGATCTCCATTACCTGTCCTGAGACTTCGGCTTCAATTTCGTTCATCAGCTTCATCGCTTCGATGATACAAATTGTTTGCCCGACGCGGATGCGATCGCCCACTTCCACAAACGGCGGTTCGTTAGGGCCGGGGGCGCGGTAGAATGTCCCCACCATCGGCGACTTAATTGCCACCCATTTCGATTCAGCTTGGGGCGGTGATGCCGGTGGCGGCGAAGCCGAACTGCCTACAGCGCCAGCAGGAGCCGCTGTGGGGCGGACTGGCGGCTCGGGAGGCATCGTGCGAATCTCCTGGTCGAGCGGTAAAGCTTGGGTTGGGGATAAGCGCTCTAGAGGGCGATCGCTCAATGAGCTGCCCTTACGCACCGTCAATTCAAAATCCGCGCTCTTGAGTGACAGTTCGGTAATTTCGGTTTGATTTAAAACCGCCAGGAGTTCGCGGAGTGCATTCAAGTCCAATTCCACAATAAGTCTGACCCCGTTAAATTCGTTTTCCAGGTAATTGGTAACAGGTAATGGGTAATTGGTAAGCGGTAATTGTTTGTTCCATTACCGATTACCCATTACCGATCCCCGATTCCCCAATCTCAAATCTAAAATCTCACCTGTAAAATTTACTCGCGACCTAGATATTTATCATCGCGGGTATCAATGCGGATGCGCTCGCCGATAGAAATAAATAGGGGAACCATCACTTGCGCGCCCGTTTCGACAATAGCGGGTTTGCTACCGCCGGTGGCGGTGTCGCCTTTGACACCAGGATCGGTTTGAGTTACTTCCAAAACCACCGAGTTGGGCAGTTCTACTTCCAGCACTTGGTTGTTCCAGCGGATGACGTTCGCCTCCATCCCTTCTTTGAGGTACTTGACGCGATCGCCTATTTGTTTAGCAGAAAGTCGCCCTTCTTCATAGGTTTCCATATCCATAAAGACGTAATCATCGCCGTCTTTATAGGTATACTGCATCGTACTCTTTTCTAGATTGGCTTGCGGCACCGTCTCACCAGCGCGGAAGGTTTGTTCCACCACGTTGCCAGTTTGGACGTTTTTCAGCTTCGTTCGCACAAAAGCAGAACCCTTACCTGGTTTGACGTGGAGGAATTCTACGACCCGCCAAACGCCATTATTCCATTCAATTGATACGCCGGGTCGAAAATCGTTACTCGAAATCATGAACCTTGTTTCCCACAGGCAGAACGATCGGCTTCATGATTGTACCGCTCTTAGCGACCAAACAGGAGCTGGGGGAGCTGGGGGAGCTGAGGGAGCTTTCTTGAGCTGAGGGAGATTAATGTTTCATTAACCAAGGTGATGGGTTTTTAATCATGCTGACAAGACCAGCTAAAACTTGGTTATAAGTTCCATAAAGTTCTCTACCTGTTTCAGTATTGATGTAATTGCATCTAACTGCGAACTCAATCCAAGTTTGGGTTTCGGCAGCTTCAGCTTCACAATCGTTGAGCTTGGCAATAAAAGCGGCTTCGTACCGACGCTTTCGCCAAGCTTCAGCAAAATTCGCACAAACAGAACGTGATAAACGACGAATCTGATCTGTCAATGAGTATCGTTCTTCAATCGGAAACTTTTTGGACAGCTCAAAAATCTGCATCGCAGCTTCAAACGCCTTCTTGTAGGTGTCCAACTCGAAATGACTTTTAAAGGTTTCTCTACTCAACTCCTTCCTCCCCCAGCTCCCCCAGCTACCTCAGCTCAAGAAAGCTCCCCCAGCTACCTCAGCTCCCCCAGCTCCCCTCTATGGGAAGATGTAAGATTGTGTGTACTTAAAAATTTATTTATGCCTCGTTCTAGTCTTCCCATCTTTGAGCTTGCCAAACGTTGGCTGAAAACTGGCATCACGATGCTGCTGCTGGTAACGCTCTCTTTGGGGCTTTCTGCTGCTTACCGCCAGAGCCGTTTACCTGTGGGAAATCCGATCACCGATGGTAGAGCGCTATTGCGATACGCTCTGCCGATTGATAATCAGCCGGTGCGAGACTTGCAATCGAGTTTGGAAGACATTGCTAACCAAATACGCGCCAATCGCCGCTGGAGTGCTGTTTCTAGCGATATCAGCAAAGCGAGTTCGATTCTCTCCCGCCCTGAGAAATTGCTAGCTAGCGTCCCTGAAGAACGCCAAGCAAAAGCTGAGGCTTTAATCGAGGAATTGAAAGGGCAATTAATTGCGCTCTCAAGTGCTAACGAAGCCAAGGATAAAAACCAAATTTCTGTTGAGCGTTACAAAGCGTTGGATTTAGTCGGGGATTTGGAAGATTTGATGGTGCAGAATTTCCCCTATGAAGTTCCTGCGGAATATAGCAATCTACCTCAGCTCAAAGGTCGTGCCACGATCGAAATGACGACCAATAAAGGCCCGATTACCTTAGTTGTCGATGGCTTTAGCGCCCCTGTGACTGCGGGTAATTTTGTAGATTTAGTTGAGCGCGGTTTTTACAACGGGATGAAGTTTATTCGCGCTGAAGAATCTTACGTGCTGCAAGCTGGAGATCCACCAGGTCCGGATCAAGGTTTTATCGATCCAGCTACTGGTAAATACCGCGCCATTCCTCTAGAAATTCTGGTGAAAGGCGACCCAGTACCGACTTATGGTATTACTCTCGAAGATGCCGGACGCTTTCGCGAACAGCCGGTTTTACCTTTTTCTGCCTATGGTGCTGTAGCAATGGCGCGTCCGGAATTTCAGCCGGATGGGGGATCTTCTCAGTTTTTCTTTTTCCTGTTTGAACCAGAACTGACTCCCGCCGGACTCAATTTGCTGGATGGTCGCTATTCAGTGTTTGGCTACGTGATTGAAGGCAAGGAAGTGTTGGAAAAGCTGCGGGCTGGGGATACGATCGAATCGGCTAAGGTAGTTCGCGGCGCTGAAAATCTGGTTCAGCCTCAAGCTGCTTAAATTAAGCGCGATCGCATCATCATCCCAAATCTTCGCTCTCAGGCTACTGTCTGGGAGCGATGTCTTAAAATATTGCAAAATATTAATTAGCCTAGATTTTTACCTGATATGGCGATTGTTGAGTTTATATTTATCGTCGCGCTTGCTGGAACGGCTGGGTTATTTATCATGAGAGCAAGTGACTCTCAGCAGAAGCAACGGCGACTAGAGCAAGCTTTCTATGAATTGTTGAAGGAGCAAGATAGTTGTATTTCGCTCATCCAACTAGCTGCGGCTGCAACTGTTGATTCTCAGTTGGCTAAGCAGTACCTGGATCTACAGGTTAAAACTTTTGGTGCAATTCTGGAATTCGATCGCGATGGGGAACCTTTTTATCGCTTTCCTAAGTTGCGTTTACCTCCGTCTTTGGCAAAAGGCGATTGGTGATTTTAGATTTGAGATTTGAGATTTCAGATTTGAGATTTTAGATTTGAGATTTCAGATTTGAGATTTCAGATTTGAGATTTGAATCGCGGCGCTGAAATAAATTTCGCGCTTAAAGCTAAAGTCAGTTAAAACTGACTAAAATGCTTTTCAGTTGCGATCAGGCTTTGGGGGACTTTAGCCCCTAATTCAAACATAATTTATGAAAATTAGGGATATTGGGGAACAAGGTTTATTACAACGATTGCAGCGGTTTTGTCCCGCTGAAATAGTGGGTGATGATGCGGCTGTGCTTCCTATAAAGCCTGGGTGTGAGCTGGTTGTGACTACCGATATGTTAGTTGATGGGGTGCATTTTAGCGATCGCACCACCTCCCCCCAAGACGTCGGCTGGCGTGCGGCTGCTGCTAATTTATCCGATTTAGCCGCTATGGGTGCCTCTCCTCTGGGAATTACTGTAGGTTTGGGCATAACTGGCGATACAGATGTGAGCTGGGTAGAGCAGGTTTATCAGGGGATGAGCGAATGTTTGGGAAAATATAATACCCCGATTGTGGGGGGAGATGTCGTGCGATCGCCCGTTGTCACCCTCTCTATCACCGCTTTTGGCGAAGTTACCCCCAATCGGATTATCCGCCGCAATGCCGCACAACCACGATATGCAATTGTAGTCACAGGCGTTCACGGTTCGTCCCGTGCCGGATTAGAATTATTGCTGCATCCTGAATTGGGAAATATAAGTGAGAGCGATCGCCACATCTTAATTCAAGCCCATCAACGCCCAAAACCGAGATTAGATGTTTTACCCATTTTGTGGGACATTCTAGACAATTACCAATTACCAATTACCAATTACCCATTACCCATTGCCGGAATGGATAGTAGCGATGGATTGGCTGATGCGATTTTGCAAATTTGTCGGGCTAGTGGAGTGGGGGCGAGGGTGGAGCGAAACGATATTCCGCTTTCTGATAGTTTACTCAATTTTGTCTCAGCAGAACAAGCATTTAATTGGGCATTATACGGCGGCGAAGACTTTGAATTAGTCTTGTGTCTGCCTTCAGAAATTGCTGGGGAATTGGTAGAAAAGTTAGACAAAAAAGCAGCAATTGTGGGAACAACGACCGCCGATTTGGATGTCCGCCTGGTTGATTATGCTGGTAGCTATGCCGATGAAATTTTAAGCCTGATTCAGGGATTTCAACATTTCTAATTTACGATCGTAAATTCATAAATTACAAATAAATAAAATGAAATCTTATAGATTTAATTTGCATCGATTTATTTGTCAATAGCCTTATTATTACTGCTTTTACAGCTTTTGAATTTTAACTTTGAATTTTGACCTTCTTATATCATGTCCGGTCGATTACCCGTAATCAGAAGCCGGGACACGGCAAGATGAATGTTATCTGTTTGTCTGATAAATCTAGGATGCCGTGTCCCTACACAACGACTCTGTGAGGTTTTTTTATTATGGGCAATTCAACGGACATCATATTAAACACCATTAACCCAGCCTTTTACCTCATTATCAGTTAAAGGTTTTTCCAATTTAACACTTTCACTGCGAGCCGCAATTAATAAATGTTTCATCCTCACTGGCTCGTTAGCATCGGCAGCTAAAAAGGCAGCATTCAGTGCAATATTGCGAATATTTCCACCTGCGACGCTCAGCTTCGCCAATTTGTTTGGATCTAGACCTTCTGTAGGCGTCTGACTGGGGAAAACACCTCGCCAAATCTCCGCCCGTTGAGCAGCATCGGGAAAGGAAAATTGCACCACGAAGCGAATGCGTCGCAAAAATGCATTATCCAATGCTCCTTTTAAGTTAGTTGTGAGAATCGCTAAACCGCGATAGGCTTCCATTCTTTGTAATAAATAACTGACTTCAATATTGGCGTGGCGATCGTGAGAATCTTTGACGTCAGAACGCTTGCCAAATAAAGCATCTGCTTCATCAAATAGCAAGATTGCCCCGCCTGTTTCTGCGGCATCAAACACGCGACGCAGGTTCTTTTCTGTTTCACCAATATATTTACTAACTACCGAACTCAAATCAATGCGGTACAAATCCAATCGCAGTTCTTTGGCGATCGCTTCAGCTGCGGTGGTTTTTCCTGTACCGCTAGCACCGGCAAACAAAGCACTGATACCCAAACCACGCCCCCCTTTATTAGCAAAGCCCCAATATTCATAGACCTTGGCACGTTGTCGGACGTGGGCGATAATTGCTCTTAATGTTTCCATCTGCGCTGGTGGTAAGACTAAATCTTCCCAACTGGCGATCGCTTCAATTCTTTGGGCTAAATCTTCCATCCGGGGGCGTGCTTGGGCGCGACAAGCTTCCCATAAGGCATCACCGAGCTGTTTCGGGTTATCTTCATCTACCATTGTCGTCGCGCAGGCGGCTTGAATCGCCGGAGCATTGAGGTTAAATTGGGCGACAAAAGTTTCGATCGTCTCCTGCAACGGATCTGCCATTGCACCTAAAGCGCGTTTCCACAACCAACGCTGCTCTTGGTGAGTCGGTTTTTGCACGTCGATACAGATCGAGGGGCGCTGTCGCTGTCGCTGTCTTTCCCTGGTGGTGACGATCAGGGGACTTTTGATTTGCTCGATGACGCGGGCGGTAGCAAAATTGTGTTCTGCAACTTCCATTTCATCGCAATCTAACAACAGGGCGCTGTTGCTTAACACCGCCTCTCGATCCCACAAGCGCAATAATAAACTCAGTTCGTTCTTATTACTGGGTAAATAATCAGCACAGAGCAAATGAAGGCTCAATCCCAGCATTTGACAAGCAGAAGATGCGATCGCGCGTTTGCTAGAAACATCCTCCCCGCATAACTGCACTACTGGAAAATTGGCACTTTCAGCCCCATGAGATAAGGTTTCTGCCAATTTTTGTGCCAATTCTTGATGGGATAGTACCAACTGATGCACTTCAGTCACTGGTTCAATTGCGTCTACTAACCTTTCGTCTAAATGTTGTACCCCGGTAAGATAGTGCAAGATCCGCTCATCAATGCGTAACAAACTGTGGGTTAATGTGGCTCCACTCCCCAATTCAATTAACCGCCAACGCCGCAGGGGCGCACTCGGCGTCAAGGCATTCCAGTGCGGAGCGGGAAACATTTTCAAGGCTAAGCTAAAAGTCGGATAAGCTTTTTGTGCATCTCCCTGAGCAATAGCACAGAGATGGGGGAAACTAGCATCTAATTCCATGCCAGCACACAATAGCAATAAATCTCTCTCAAATGTAGACAATCCAAAAGTTTTGCATAGTTGCCCTAGTGCCGATCTCTCAGGTATCTCATCTTCGACAATTAATTGTTTATCTTCTGGTTTTCCTTGACCAGTTTTTTGTTCTACGATCTTTCTTACCCGCGCGATCGCTGCCATTAAAGATTGTTGGTTGGCTTTCTGCCAATCTTCTAGGGAAAAATTGCTCATACAATTAAAACTCTGGGGCTAACGTACTGCTCAAAAGTAGGACTGTTCGGATCGGCATCTGCTTGGAGAATACTTTCTGCACCATCCACCTGAATTCTGACTAAGTAATCTCCTGGTTTTACATCCCGTACCCTAAAAGTTAATAGGGTAGAATCGGCTTCTAGTTTTTGAGCATTGAACAGATAAACAGCGGGTTGGTTAGCTGTGCGTTCGTTTAACATTAAAACCACTCTTTGTTCTGTCCCAACCATGACATCGGTTTGCACTCTCATATCTGCATTCCGGGGTTCGTCTTCACTTCCTTCTATATCGATCGCGTCTACTTCCACAATCCGAGGGCGAAGAACAAATGCCGCTACGTTTGATTCAAATCTCGCCAAAAAACGAGCATTCGATGCCGGATTCGGGTTTCCTCTGCTCCTAGCCGCAGCAACCGGCTGATTTTGTGGGTGAATTACCTGCAATCCTTGTACTCCAGCTCTCAAAGCTGCGGTGGGGATTAAGTTTAAAGGCAGGCTAATTTCTGTTTCTTGGACTGATGGGGGTGTTACCTCAACCCCACAAATTCTGATTTGGACGATCGGATTGGTTAGCATTTTGCCGCGAATCAGCAAGGTACTATTCGCCAAAATCGGTTGATGCTTACCGGCGGCTGACAAGACGACATCGATGCTGGGTTGTTTGGTAAATTGCCACGCTGCTGAGCGGCGATCGCGTACAGGTAAAGATGCGATCGCTGAGTCTTCCCCTTCTAGCAAAACAACTGTGATTTTATATACAACCGATAATGCGTAGGGAGTTTGAAGAAATACCGACCATACCTTAGAAAGTTCATCGGTTGATATCGGCACAAATTCGGCTCGAATCATCTCAACTTGTTCGGCGAGATCCGAATTAGCTAAATAATTGAAACTTGGATCGATCACCGTTTCTTGAATCATCTCTGGTGAAAAAACTGCCCGATCTTCCAGCGTCCGGATGGCACTTCCTAGTAAACGATGCGGTTCTAATTCTACTTCATTGCCGTAAAAGCTCATCAAGTAGTACAAATCTATCGCTAACTGATTGCGCTTAACAATTTCCCCTTTGCGTTGGCGAACTGGCATATCTGCATTTCCCAAAGAGGGATTGCGTTTGATGTGGTAAAGAAAAAGGCTAATTCCGGTTTGCGGCGTGCCGCCCGAATTGTCTGGGCGGGTTGTGGTCACTCTGGCTCCATCCACATCAATTTGTACAGCTTTTTGCAAGGTTCTTTGCAACGTAGCTGTTACCGTTGCGATCGCTAGATAATTACTCATTTATACTCGATCAATTACGATGGAATCTCACCCTATATCAATAAAAAAAGGGACTTATTTTGCAGAATTAGACTAAACCCAGTTTCAAAGCTTTGACAATCGCCCTTGAGCGACTATCTACTTCTAGTTTTTCAAAAATTGCGGTTAAATGAGCTTTTACTGTAGCAACCGTAACGCACAGATCTTTGGCAATCGTTTGATTGCCAGCTCCTTCAACCAACAATTGTAAAACTTCTTGTTCTCGGTTAGTCAGATTATAGGGATTTGAGTCGGGAAGCGATCGCCCTTCGTTCAGGTGGAACATACGGAAAAATTTAGTGGCAATTTCTGGACATAGATAAATTTGTCCATTGCTGACTGTGGTAATCCCTGGATGGAGTTGGGCGGGCAGATGTTCTTTTAAAATATACCCGAAAGCTCCCGCCTGCATTACCCGAAAAATATAGGCATCTTCCCGCCGATCTGATAGCACTAAAACCTTTGGTTTTTCAGCTAACTGACTCAAGTCAATTAAAGTCGCTAGCCCTTCTTCTCGTCCTTGGGATAAGTCCAAATCCAACAAAATTAAAGCAGGCGGGTGCTGTTGAGCTAATTTGATTGCTTGTTTTGCACAAATGGCTTCTCCTACTAAATTAAATTGGCACAATGAACTTAAATTGTAAAAGTTGAGCCAGGTATGTAAGCTTCGTCGTAACAGAAGATTATCCCCTACAATCATTACCGAAATCATTCGGGATAACGGATGATGAACGCCAGAGGCTACCTGATTTAACTTCCTTGAATTTGAAAAATCTTGAATCGATTCTGCCAGCATTTTTCTACAAAATCACGACAAACAAGAGCTATAATCTCTGGTTTATTATACAATTTTTTCTACTTATGCCTAGATATTTTTGCGCGGTTTTTAAAAAGTTTATACTACTTTAATGTCTGTAAGAAAAATTATTATCTTTGCGAGTATTTGGCGATATTAAATAAAAATCTTTCTGATTTAATGTATACTGTAAGCTTACTCCCTTGCCGCAATAAAATTATCTATCATTTTTTTTATCCTCTCGACCTGGAGCGGCTTCATAAATATTCTTTGAGCGGCAAAGGAGTAATATATCTACAATATCATCGAATAATTTTGGTTGTTCGATGATATTGATTATTTTTCAACACATTTATAACAGCATTAATAAGTTTCTATAGGCGTCAATAACCTATAACTAATAATAGTAAATGCAAAAAATAAACATAAATTTTTCGTTTAACTCTCAGGTATTACCAAAGTAATAATTAGGTAAATATTTAACGATTGTCAACATAAATTGGTGGCAGCTTGTCTGGGTATTAAGTTTAGTTGAGCGCCCAAAGTAAATTCAACAGCTAAAACTGTTTAACTGAGAATAAATTCTCAGCTTCACCTTTCATCTACCTGATGGAGCGCGGTGGATAAAATGCTCCCAATTTGCTTTAGGGAAGAATAGCTGAGTGTGCCATAGTATTGCTTTTGTTTTCCTTTAAATTTGAACTCGTAAACTATCATGTTTACCAACCTTAGCATCGCTATTAGGGTAGGAATTTCAGCGTAAATTTGCAAAAAATTAGAAAAAATTATTGAGGCAGTAGCGAATGCAGTCACCCGCTATAAATGACCGCAGCTCAGCGTCTGCTTCTGCAAAAAGCATGGTTAAAGATGTACGAACTTGTGTTGCTATTTGATATAGTAAAACCTTTCCTAAGATAGATACACCCCTTAGCAATAAGTTTTATTAATTAGATTGTGTAAAGGTAATCAAACCATCGGTTTTTACGGAAGTTGAGTTGATATAATCAAAGTTAAAAAAATAAATCAGCAAAAATACTGAAAACAATCTTTTGTGTTTTATAACGAGTAATTATTTATTCAGTAGAAATACGTAAAAAATATTACTGTGTTTCCTAAGAACCCGTATTTCAACGGATAGCGATCGCCCGGTTTCAATTGCACTGGCATTGGGTAGCTCATTGCTCATCTAAATGTTCAGCTTGCTTAGCAATAGCCTGGGATAATAGAGCCAGAATTTCCAGTCAATATAAGTAGCAACGACAACACGAGTAAAGTTTCGACCAAAGTCTATAACGGATAGCTAAGATTTACGCCTAATCTGACTTTTAATAGGCTCTGAAAAATTAAGCGGGTGCTTGATATCGGTAGCATCTCCCGTGATGCAGTCGTCAAATTTACCGTAGGCACGAAGCGGGGGAAGGTACGGCTTTACTAGAGGAAGAGAAACTATGGCAAGACTCGACTATTTTGCTCCAGGTGTTTACATAGAGGAAGTTGACCGAGGTAGTCGCCCCATAGAAGGGGTACAGACGGCGATCGCTGGATTTGTAGGTTTCACCGAAGATGTCAGGGGTGGAGCCGAATTGTTTAAGCCGATGTTGGTAACCACCTGGAACCAATATCTTCAGTATTTTGGTCGTCCCAATTCGGACGGCTTTACCGATTTTAATGCTTACCTACCCTTTGCAGTTTACGGTTGGTTTTTAAACGGTGGCGGACGTTGTTGGATCGTGAGTATCGGTACCAGATTGCCCGGATCTCAGGTACCTCAAACAACAGAAATGGGTACGGATATTGCCAACCGCGCTCAACGTCCTGCCTTGCGATTTGGCCTACGCCAAGACGGAGCAATTACCTACAACGGTCAAGGGAATGGAAATGGGTCGCTGTTACCCCCAGAAGATCGCAGCATCAGAGTCAGAATTATGGATGGGGAACCCAAACCCCCCACCCAAAATGAAGACGGGGAAACGGTGATGCCCGCCAACACTGGGGAATACTTCACCGTAGTGGTGTCTCAGGGCGGTGAAGAACTGGAAAGGTTTCCACACCTGACGATGAACTCCCAAACCAGCACCGAAGTAGGAGATTACATCGTCACCGCTATCCAAGAATCCCAGTACATCAGGGTGGCAGATATTTCTCTCTCAGGTACGCCCCTGGCACGCCGTCCCAGCAACGGCATCTTTGAAATTAGTCCACCTCCAGCGATCGTGCAACCAGAACGGTTTAATCAATACGTTCAAGGCGTGCGCGATGACCGCACAGGCGTGCGCGGTTTATTTGAGATTGATGAAGTCACTATCGTTGCTTGTCCAGACCTGATGCGAGTCTACGAAGCAGGTCTGATGGATATCGACCAAGTTCACGGCATCATGGATATGATGCTGAGTATGTGTGAAGGCGCAGCTTCAGGGGATATCCCCAACCCGCCCAACCGCATGGTCATCCTCGACTCACCCCCCGATCGGGTTAAACCCCAAGATATTAGTCGCTGGTTATCGGAAGAATTTAACCGTCGTTCCCAATTTGGCGCCATTTACTACCCTTGGGTTGCAGTTGCCAATCCCCGTAATGCAGGCAGACCGATAGCCATTCCCCCCTGCGGACATATAGCTGGTCTTTGGTCGCGCATTGATGAAACTCGCGGCGTTTATAAAGCACCCGCTAACGAAGTCCCTCGCGGTGTAGTCGGTCTAAGCTATGACTGCAATTTCCGCGAACAAGAGTTATTAAACCCTCTGGGGATCAACTGCATCCGCAGCTTCCCCAACCGAGGCATCCGGGTTTGGGGCGCTAGAACTTTGGTTGAACCTGAAAATGTCGAATGGCGTTACATCAACGTTCGCCGTTTGATCAGCTACATCGAAAAATCGATCGAACTCGGTACCCAGTGGGTTGTCTTTGAACCGAATGACGAAGATTTGTGGCAACGGGTTAAACGCACCATCAGCAATTTCCTCGATCGACTGTGGCGGGAAGGAGCGCTGACAGGTGGTAGCCCGGATCAAGCCTACTACGTCAAGTGCGATGAAGAAATTAATACCCCAGAAACCATTCTGTTGGGTCGTTTGTATGTAGAAGTAGGTGTGGCTCCCGTCCGTCCGGCAGAGTTTGTCATCTTCCGGATGAGCCAAATGACGGGTAATGAAAACGAAGAGTTTAGTTAATTAAATTTCTTCAAACTGTCACTCTACTTTTTCCCAGTTAGTGGTTAAATGCCGATTTTTGCCATTAGCAAAAAAGAGGTAAAAATAACCACTAACTAGAGGCAATACAACCCATAAAAACACTAAAAAGGAACGACAATATGCAAGCAGGAGTATTCACCACTGTTGCTTCTAGATACTACGTAGAATTTGATGGCCTTACTCAAGCTCAAATTAAGAGTATGGCTCAAATTTCTTATGAGGGTAAGGTAGCGGGTAACGCCAAACCGATTGGCTCTACCATCGGAGGAAAGCACGATCGGCAAACCACTTCTGGCGGTTACGATTCTAATCCTTCCATGACCATTGAAGTTTACCTGTGCGATCATGCAACCAGCGCCAGCTCTAAACTTTACAATTGGTTTCAAGAATGTTTACCACCAAGCGAGGGCGGCAGAGGTAACTGGGCAAAAAATCGTAAGAACGGTTCAGTTATTGTTTACGACCCTAGTGGCAAGGAAGTATTGCGCTGGAATTTAGAGAGAGCTTGGCCTAAAAAATACTCAATCGCTGATGCCGATGTCACAGGTCAGGATTTAGCTGTGGAAACTTACGAACTCGTGGCGGAAAGAATCACAAAAGTCAGGTCTGTCAGCGGCAGTGCAATTACCTATGGTAACCGTTAGTTCGCACTAAGGAAGTAAGATTTCTAGTTTCCAAATAGCGTAAGTCCTGAAAGTAACAAATTCACGTTTAGGAGAGATAGGCTATGGTAGCCGCAACGAATCAACAGCGACTTGAGTATTTAACTAATGCTCGCTTTTATTTTGAAGTAAACAATAATACTAGGTTACTGATTGCCAAGACCAGTGGATTATCGATTACCATTGACGCAGCATCGGAAGGAAAACCGATTGGGGGTCGTAAAGGATTGATGACCGAGACGCAGATTACCCCAGCCACAGTTTCTTACCAAAATCTTACCCTGGAATTTGTCACGGCTGGCGATAACGATATTCTGCTGCAATGGTATGTGGACTCCCATCCTCAAGGTTGGGGAGGCGGTGGTAGACCAACAATGGAAAAGCGGTATGAAGCTTCCCTGGTTTTCTACAAACAAAATGGTTCTGAAGGAGCGCGCTGGAATATTCGGGATGCGATTCCGGCTAAATATAAAACCACTCAGGTAAAAGCTGACAGTACCGATTTGTTTAAAGAAACTATCGAAATTGCCCATGCTGGGATGATTCGCGTTCCTGTGGGAGCAACCAAGATACCAACTCGCGGTTAAGAGTAGGAAGAGTTATATCTTGCACCAGAAGCCCAGAAATCACCAGAAGCCCAGAAATAAATTTCTGGCTGAAAGCTAAAGTCAGTTAAAACTGACTAGAATGCTTAACCAGATTTTTCTAACTGTCTGTTAGGAGCGGCCTATACTGCTTTTTAACCTGTTTTAACAGGTTTTGTAGGGACACGGCATAGATAACTCTTGATTTTACCCATAGATTTGTAGAATGCCGTGTCCCTACAGCCTGAAATTTATTTCAAGGCTTTAGGTGCAAGATCTCAGTACTACAAACATCATTATTGCGACACTTGGGTAAGTTCTGCTGGTTTGTTGATGTAAATCGTGTTGGCATCACTTGAATTAATAAAATATGGCTAACTCTGGGGATAAATTAAAACAAAATTTGGCAGAAATTCTCACAGTATGCCGATTTTATGTTGGGTTACAACTGGATGGCAGCACCGAACCCGTAGATGCTTATTTCATGGAATGCAAAGGGTTTAAATACAGTCAAGATGTAATGGAAATTGCTGAAGTTTTTGCTCAACCTTGGGGACAGGCTAAACGGGGAAGAATTTTCCGGACAAAAATCCCCGGTAATGTGAAATACAATAACATTACTTTACGGCGGGGTTTGAGTGCTTCTACAACCCTATGGAACTGGATTAAAACAGTACAAGAGGGCAACTGGGCTAAACAATTTCGCAATGGATATTTGGCTATTTATCGTCAGGATGGTTCTGAAGGAGCTAGGTTTAGTTTTGAAAGAGCTTGGCCGATTAGTTACAATGTTGCCGATAGTGTTGTTTCTGGCACAGAGCTAGCCTTTGAGGAATTAGAATTAGCTGTTGAAACTTTAGTCAGAGTTGCTTTAAAAGAAGATAAACCACTTCTTAGTCCAGTAAAATCGGTTAATAAAACCAATCCTGAAGCTGTGCCATCAAGTCAAAAACCTGAATTAGATACTGTTTTATCAAAACCAGAAAATCCATTAAATATGATAGCAAAAAATGTGATAAAAGAAGCAGTCAATGCTGGAAAAGACTTATTAAAAGATCAAATTTTGAACCTGCAAGAGGCTAAGAAAGAGTCGGTCAAAAAGCCTCAGAGCCAAGCAAAGCCGAAATCGCCGCTGAAGCCAACTAAACCCCCAATCAAACAGAAATCACCAAATAGCAAAGCCCAGCCCCAAGCGCCTAAAAAACCGCCAAATAACAAACCTCAACCTAAGCAACCCCCAGGCAGTAAACCCCAGCTTCGTAGGGGTGGTAAAAAGAAATAGAATTGCCATTATAGACCTGATAAGAGTTCTCTGATTATGCAAACTGAATTTGAGTTTATTCTCCCGAAGGGATACTTAGACGAGTCTGGAAATTTGCACCGCAAAGGAATCATGAGACTTTCGCGGGCGATGGATGAAATTGTTCCGATGATGGACAATAGAGTGAAAGCAAATCCAGCTTACGCGACGGTGATTATTTTGTCTCGCGTGATTACTCGGTTGGGGTCGTTGGCAGAAATTTCACCGATGGTGATTGAAAATCTATTTGCTAGCGATCTGAGCTACTTGCAAAAATTTTACCGCTATATTAACGAATTAGAGGAAGAGCTAGCCGCCAGCGAAATAACGCCTGTTGCTGCCGATCCGCTGTCGATTTCTTGAATTTAATACGTACAAGAGCGCTAAAGCGCAACAACGTAGTTCATAGGACTAGGGTTGTGTAACTAGCAAGTTAGGTTAAGATTAGACTTTTGTCTAATATGGTTCGCCCGTAATCGGATAGGATCTGAGTAAAAAATTTCGATTGTGTATTGCTTCAGAATAGTTGGGATTAATTTTTAAAGCTTCCTCGAAAGCAGCGATCGCTTCTGGTTGGCGTTTGAGGCGTAGTAAGACGACGCCCAGAGCAAACCAAACACGCTCTTGCTGAGGCTGGATTTTCAATGCTTGTTGATAAGCGATCGCTGCGGGTTCATACTGTTGCAACGAATCGTAGAAAACGGCTCGGTTAAACCAAGCTGTTAAAGAATTAGGATTGAGCGCGATCGCCGAATTCGTCGAGTTGATTGCTTCTTGAGTTTTACCTAAATCCCATAACAGCAAACTGCGATTTGTCCAAACATCAGCGAGGGTAGTAGCGGAAATCAAGCTAATATCGCTAGTGAGCGATCGCTCATAAGCGGCGATCGCTTCTTCTTTACGGTTGAGCGCTCTCAGGATGCTACCCCGATTTAGCCAAGCTTGAAAGTAGTTGGAATCAATCGCCAGCGCGCGATCGTTTGCTTGCAGTGCTTCTTGATATTGGTTCATCTGCCACAGAATTACACTTTTGGCATTCCAAGTTTGAGCAAAATCAGATTTTTGGCTCAAAGCTTGCTCAATTGCTGCCAAAGCAGCTTCATACTGCTTTAATCCTGCCAATGCCTGTCCTCGTTGCAAATGCGCTAACAGGGAACCGTTTTCATCCCACTTGCCATCCCCTTGCAAGGCGCGATCGCAAGCAGTCAGTGCAGCTTGATAATTTTCTAATTTATTGAGTATGGCACATTGACCCGCTAAAGCTAGCGAGTAATTAGGACTTGCTTTTAAAGCTGCTTCGTAAGCAATTTTCGCTTGAGAATATTGACCTAATTCGGCGAGCAAATTACCTTGATAAGTCCAAGCTGTGGCATCTTGAGGATTAATTGCTACAGTGCGCTTAAAGGCATCTATAGCCGCTTCGAGGCGATTTAATCGCTTTTGTTGGATACATGCCAGCCTGGTTTTCTGCTCGATGCTTTCCTCGTCAGTTGTTGCTTGAGGACAACTTGCGATCGCTTGCTCGTATGTTCCCCAACGACTGAAGGTTAATCCGCGCCAAAACGCAGCTTGTGCGAGGGAACTATTGCCCCAATTATTATTAGTTTCTATCGCTTGGTCGCAGGCAGCGATCGCGGTTTCATATTCACCCATTTCTGATAACACCCGACATTGACTTGCCAAGGCAAGAGAATACTGAGGTTGCAACTGCAAAGCTTGGTCATAAGCCGCTATTGCTTCTGTATTCTGTTTCCCCCTCTCCAGCGCTAATCCTTTGGTATACCAGGCTGCGGCTGGGGACATTTCACCCCAATCTTTGTTGATTTGTAAGGCTTGGTCGCAGGCAGCGATCGCCAATTCCTGGTTGCCTAATTCCGAGAACGCCCTACATTGCTGCAACCGAGCGAAAGAATATTTAGGACGCATCTCGATTGCCGCCGTCGCCGAAGCAACGGCTTCCTCATATCTGCCTAAATTGAACAGGATATCGCTGCGAATTGCCCACAACAGCGGATTTCTTCTTCTCATATTCATTGCCTGTTCGCAAACCGGCAAAGCTGCCTCATATTTTTGCTGATTCCTCAATAAATTGCAGAGGTTAGCATAATAATTGAAATCAGCAATAACCGGGACAGCTCTGGGAGAAGTTCCCGCCTCTGCCGAGCGCGCAACTAGCGGTTGATTGCTCGTTGCCATCAGAGCATTGACCAGAAAAATAAATGGTATAATTCGTTTCACGATCTGAGGGAATAGAAAATAGTTAAAATCCGAAAAAATCGATAATTACCCCGACAAAATTTTTAATATTCAATGCAAAAAGGCTCGTCTAGAATTGCGGCGGCACTTCTACAGGGGAAGGAGGTTTTGGTAGCAAAGGAGAAGGGATGGGTGTTGGTGTAATGGTGAATTCGGGTGTTGGCGAAATAGTCGCTGGCTCTGGTGCAATCGGAATGCTGCTGGGTGATGAAGAAGGTTCAAGAACCGTGGGACTAGCTGGCACCGCCGGGGGTTGAGCCGGTGCCGGTGGCACCACCAGAGATGGGAGAGTTGGTTGAGGTGATACTGTAGGGTTCACCGCTGAGGGTTGGGCAGTCGCTCGCGGTGATACTGTAGGGTTCACCGCCGAGGGTTGGGCAGTCGCTCGCGGTGGCACTGTAGGTTTCATTGGCGGGGATGGGAGATTGGATGGGGATGCAGAACCTCTCACTTTATCCGAAGGGGGTTTGGTCATAGTTGGTGCAGGTGCAGAGTTTCTCAAGCCAGTGGTTGGAGGTTCAATCGGACGAGGAACAACCTTTTCAATCGCCACTGAGCGAGTTATTTGCTGACCCGATGCAGAAGTAACTCGGAGTGTAATATTTTCCGTACCAGGTTGTTGGCTCATGGGATAGAAAACTACTCCTGATAAAGGGACATTGCCGGGTGCAGGCAACAACTCTACTTTAGTATTTTTATCCCCAGTAACTTGCCAGTATAAAGTTAAATTTTTAGCCTTGTCGGTGGGAGATAAAGTAATAACATACTTGGGTAAAGCTTCTTGACCGTTGATTTTGAAAGAAACAATATTAACCGGAAGTTGGTAAGGTTGAATTTTAATTAAATCGGTTTTTTGAGAATTAATCTCTTCTCCAGTATCCCGCTTGGTTACAGCCGATAGTTCAAAAATATAATCTCCAGGCTTTTGGGCATCTGTAGTTACATTTCGGCAAACTAATTCGGCTTGAAGGATACAAAATCTAGTTAGCTCTACAGGAATCCCTTGACGGAAATTGTAAGTTTTTAAAGTACTATTAACGGTTCCGTCAGCAGCACGTCCAATTAAGCGTAACTCTTGCAATTGTTGGGAGTTAACAATCTTCCAGTTGAGACTAATAGTAGGATTAACCACGCTCCCATCTTTGTTTCCTGTTTGTTGGTAAATAGGTTGAGTTGATTGCAGCGCCACAATTTTTGGTAGGGGAAGAGGGTTAATTTTAATCGTATTAGTTTTGAGCGTGCTAGCAACTGTTTCGCCGGAGCGGGAAAGGATTTCCATTTGAAAAATATAGTTACCGGCTTTTCTGGCATCTGTACGCACATTCTGGCAGATCAGAATTTGCTGGAGGGTACATAACCCTTTTAATTGACTGGGAATACCTTGGCTAAAGTCGTAAGTTACAGCAGGACTTAAAACTACACCATCTTCAGCCGATAAACCGACAATCCTCATCGTCTTCAATTGTTGAGGATGGCGGAGCTGCCAATTCAAGTAGATCGCATCGCCAGTCGCTTCTTGATAGGAAGGGGAAGATGAAACAAATTCCAAAATTTTTGGCGCTGCGGGAGGACGGAAAAACAGCCACCAAATCAGAAAAACTAGAGTAGCGATCGCACCCGCGCCGGTTAGAATTAACAACAGTAATTGCCACCAAGGACGAGGTTGCCAGACTAGGTTTCCCTCAATCCGCTCGGGAGAAACAGGTAACTGATAAGTATCTTCTAATTCGATGTAAAATTCAATCGGCAGTCCCTTGCCAAACCAAGGACGACGCCACCACTTGTTGGGCTGTACGCGCAAATCTATTTGGGTAGTTTGTTTGGCAACAATTTTTACCTGTTCTGGCGTAAATGTATAATTACAAAGTGTTTGTTCGCTATTTTCTTTAGCGCTAACAGCAAGTTCTCTGACCGTATTGCCAAAATTAGTTAACAACAATCGGAACAAAGCCGGATCGCGTTTGACTCGATCGACAACTACTTGCAATTCGGCAGTCAACTTGTTAGTTGGTAGAACTTGCAAATAAACCACATCCATCAGCACCAGATGCAGATTATTCACAGAAGTTAACCGAATGGTGGGCGAGTAATTGCCTGCTTTTATATCCAGCGGTAGCTGAAAGCGCAGCCAAATTTCCCCTTTCGCACCAGGGTTGAGCGATAAACTGTCATTTTCGATTACCAATCCCAAATCGACCAATCCTTCTGGGTAAATAACAGTAAACCAATCTGGTGAAATATCGGTACAAGTTAAGCGAAATCGATCTACTCGATCCGAGCGATTATTAACTGCTACCTTAATATCAAAAGGTTCTCCTGGTTGAATGGTTGTTGGTTTGCTAACACTGGTTGTGGGTTGAACGACAAAGGTAGGGTCATTAATCCGCACAGACGCCTGCACGGGTGGTAAAACTTGTAGTTTGGCTTGATGGCGGATGGGAGTATGTTCTGGGTAGTGCTTCGGCGCATCAATTACTAATAAATAGTTATAGGTGTTGGGAGTGGCGTTCGCTGGAATAGAGAATTTAAACACCACTTCGCTACTGCAATTATGAGCCAGGGCTAAACTTTCATAAGCCGAATCGCACCACTGGCGAATTACTCCAGAAGTTTCATCGATGTAAATGTTAATAACAGCGCCTATGTGGCCTTGATTGGTGACCGTTACTCGCAGTTCAAAACTTTCTCCAGCTAAGACAGAAATGTCTTCTGAAGGGTTAATAATAATCGCTAGAGGCTGTTGATTGATGCGCTCGTCTAGCTCGCTATAGTTGGTGCGAGCCAGAGCCATACTTTCTGAGTTAGATATTTGTTCAAGCATAGGTGATTTCAGGAATGATTTATGGTTCTGGTTTGTAATTTCTGTAATCGCAGCCTAGATCGGTGCGTCTTTTTTCTTGTTTAACTCTGACTTGAGTATCATCGCTGCCGCTAGCGATCAAAACATGCTCTTGAATTAACTTGATATCAACAGTATTAAATTTTTTGCCGTCATTGGAACGATTGACTTCTTTTTTTACTTCTTCGCCAGTCCCTGTTTCTCTAGCGCGTTTACCATCGGCAGTTAATGCCCAAAGCCTGACTTTTCCATCATCTCCCCCAGTGGCGAGGTAGCAAGCATTGTAACTTAAAGAGAGCGATCGCACTGGTTGCCCTGGTTGACTATTGACCCAGCGATCGCGCATTTCACAATCCCCTTCTCCTTTGAGACATTTTTCCAGATCCCAGATTGTAACATAGCCTTTATTATCAGCAGTGGCTAGAATATAAGGAACAGTTTCGGCTGTAGATAAACTAAAAATGTAATCATCTTGACCCCCTGGCGTGTAGGGGACTTTGACGATTTGATCCGTAGTAAAATTCCAGATTAATAATTGGTTATATCTCCCGGCGATCGCTAAGTAATTGCGCTCTTGTCCCAATAATTTAATATCGTAAATTGCAAAGTCAAATTGCTTTTTGCGTAACAGCCTTTCAGTTTGATTTGAATTCGCTTGTCTTCTAAAGCTGATATCCCACTGCAATACCAACCCACTGCCATGAGCGCTGAATAAAGACCGGGAATCAGGCATAAATTCTAAACCAAATACCCGGTCATCTTTCTGATAAGAGAAAGATTCAATAAACCCTCTAGTTCTTGTCAGATCCCAAAGTTGAATTTCCCCATTCTCTAAACCTGTTGCCATAACATTATTATCTACAGGTCGGTAGCGAACTACCCGCACTGCCTTGCCAGAGTTACCGATTCTACCCAGATATTGATTAATAATCGGATTAAAAAAACCTTCTTCCAACCAAAGAATAGAAGTTTGATCGTTAGAACCACTAATTACATTTGATGCTAAACCATTAAATTGAACCGAATTAACAGCCTTTGTGTGTCCGAAGAAAGGATTATCTGGATTGAGCCACGAACACCACCAAAGTAACCAAAGTAACAAAAGGCCGCCAGCAATCAATAGCCTCTTGGGAATCAGCGGCAAAACCTTAAGTTGCAAGACTTGTTTATTGGGTTCAGTATTTCCTAAACGTTCGTCTGAGAGTTTGCTCTCCACTTCAATCAATAAGTTTTTCACCCCGCCAATCCAGTGACGTTTGACTTGAGTTGTCAAGAGCATTTGATTAATTTCACCGCTCTTGATTTCTACTTGCTCTGGTACAATTTCATAGTTCAGCTTGGCTTCAGTTTCTATCTTGATGCGGCAAGTTTGATGTAAGTTGCTGCGATTCTCAAATTCTAGTTGGTAAGTAACTGGATCGGACTTGAAAGAAAGTTTTTTTTGAGCCGGAATCCGATGTTCCTCCGGATCGCAGCGAAACTCTACAGTTCCCTTGGGTAATACAAATAAACTGCCTTCGACTCGCGCCGAAAAACCATTAGTTTGATTAGCCTCAATCGCGAAGGGGTAAAGTTGGCTGATCGCCTGGGTATGTTCTGGGATTTGGCAGACAAAAACCGTTTCGATGCGATCGCCAGCCGGTACGTGCAAACTTTGATTTTCTTCGATCAGCCATCCAGATTCGATTCCAGATAATTGCAGCACAGCATTAACCGCTTGCTGACTGGGATTAAAAATTTGAACCGGAATTTTTACCTGCCGATCGGGATAAACTTGAAACTCTTTGACTGGAAGGTTTAATTTTAAGGCAGCTCCGCTTTTACCTTCTTGTACAATTAGACGGAGGATTTGTCTATTTTCATCCTGAAGTTCAATCGAAAAAACCCGCACAGTCAAATTCATCTGACCGACAAAACCGGGTACGGGTGTATCGACAATCTGAACCCGAAATCGCGTCGAGTCTCCCGGTGGTTTTTTCGTACAAATTTCTGGGGATAGAACGTACCAACTGGGATTGGCATTACTTTCGGCACCAGCTGCGATCACTTCCAGCTGGAAACTGGCGAAGCGATCGCTATAGTTAATTGCATCTACCTCAAAAATAGTCGGCGCATAACCTGGCTTAAAGGTTAACTCTTTAACAGATACTTTAGAACTAATTAGGTTTTCTGCCATCTTTCTATTTAACCTTTATTTTGACGATCTCTATCGGAAAATGTCGGCGAATTTAGCCAAGAGTCGCTTTCCATCAACTGGGCAGCTTCTTGACGAACTCGTTGTGCTTTTTTGAGCAACTGTTCTAGGTAAATCGCTTGCTCTTTTGTCGCGATTGAAGAGTTAATTTGTTTGGATTGAGAATTTTCAGTTTTCAGTTGCTGCATCATCTGCTTCCAATTTTGTTCGCGGCTATAAATCACTTGCGCCATGACTAAAAAAACTTTGGCTAATTTGCCAAACTCATCACCCCGTTGCGCCACGGTTTCTAAGGTTTCAGGCTCAAATTTTTCCGATTGTATGTCTTGGGCTGCTTGATACAAATACTTAATGGGATTGATAATCCATCTGACAGTAACTAACGCCAACATAATCGCTAATACTGTAACTAATATGCCGACAATTATTGTATGCTTGGTGTAAGCATAAATATGCTGCATAAAATCAGCTTTGGGGATGACAACTACCAACAGCCAATCGGGTCTATCCTGCTTTTTAAGCGGGGTAATTTGGACAAATTGTTGTTCGCCTTTGATGCTAAATTTTAAACTTTCGTGACCTTGAATCTGGTCAAAAGCTGTAAATTTATTTAATATATATTCTCCCGTTGCTTTGATCAAAGGATCGCTACTTACTGCTACATTAAGTTTGGGTTCTTCCTGACTATTCATCTGCCCATTATTTTGAGCGCTCGAACTCGCTAAAATATTTCCCGAACGATCAATAATAAAAGCTGTTCCTGTGGGACTGATTGCCAAACTGCCCATAAAATCGCTAATTTTATTCAGGGTGACGTCTGTGGCTAAAACTGCCTGTAAATTGCCAGTTTTTTGCTCGAAAATAGGGATAGCTAAGCCGACACCAGGAACGCTAGGAACTCCATAAATATTGAAAGGCTTGTAGATGCCAGTCCAAGTAATTTTGCCTGTTTTTTGAGCCTCTTTATACCAGAGGCGACTCCGAGGATCGTAGTCATCAGTTTTAATGAATTTATCCCGTTTTCCTTGGGAATTAAACTGATAAAATTCTCTTTTACCTTTGGTATATTCATCCTTAATTTTGACAACATAGATATTCTCTTCTCTTTCAACTCCTAAAAATTCTCCCTGTTCTGTCCCGATAAATACTTTGTAAACTGAGTTGCTTTGCTCAGCCTGCTTTCGTAGTTGATTCCAAAAGTAAACTTCTAATTTTGGGAAATCATTGAGGTTCAAATTTCCACTTTGAACTGCGGCTAATTGCATGTCTAAAAAGGCTTTATGACTGTCTAAATAATTGTCAACATTTAATTCAATAGCCGCCGTTGATTTTTCACTTACTTGGTAGATGAGTTTGTCAATTTCTTGTTGTCCCCCTTGAAAAGTTAGCCAGCCAATTGCACCAATAGCCGCCAACAAAGGAGTGACAATAATAACAGGGATGGTATACCGTATCGAGAGAGAATTGTTTAACCAGCCAAAAGTTGATCGAAAAATGTTTGGAGTTTTTGTAGCCATACCTGTCGAGCCTTTATTTGTCTAACTGCCAATTTTTTGTAATTCCATTAGCTGCCGTCTTTGCCACGCAAACTGTAAAATATTTATGCCCATTTCTTGGGAGGTACGGATAGTTTCTCGCGGCAGTTTCAATTGCTCTAACCCCCAAGCAATGGAAAGGTCACCGATAATTAATACGATGCCTTCCCAGTTAAATATTTGAATTTCTTGCCCTGCTACGCTCGGAAACCTGCCAAATAAAAATGGTTTTTTTCGTAACGGGTGATGTTGAGTAATTGTTCCTGGCTCGGCGTCAATGTTGACTATTTTTGTAGCAGATTGTTTAAATCTTGAATGCACTCGCTCCATTTGTTGGTCTAAAGTATTAGCGATCGCTTCTATTTCGGCCTGAATTTTTTGCCGCATTGCTGTTGTTTCAAGCGTTTCAGGCAGATTGTCCAGCATTATTTGCAGCTCTTCTTTGACGGTAGTCTGTTCAACGAGCGGGCTGTTGCCATTGGCAAATTCAACTAATATTAATCCTCCCCAATCGTGATAGGTTTGTAATGTTTCTAACTCAGATTCTGTTAAATCAATAAACTTTTGATAATTCAGGAAAATTAAATCGTAGTCAAAAAGTTGTTGGCGATCAACCTCTAATGATAATTCGCCAATTTCTTCTACTCCCTGCATAGCTGGATAAAGGCCAGGAATAGATTGAATCAGGTCAGAAAAACGAGATAAATGTTTGGCATCATCAGGAGAGTTTTCTAGAACGATAGATACTTTAACTGTGCCGCGAGGGCGTGGCATAGCTGTTTGACGGTGGCAGAGATCTATCTGATTTGCTAGAGGGGAGAAAACATTAGCGGCTGCTGCTAATTTGACTTGACCGGGCAACAGCAGAATCCGGCATAATTCTACTTCTAGTTGGCTGGGTGGGCTGGTTTTTTCATCAATCCTAAATGTTTCTTCTAGAATGTATTGCATTTGTTGGCGATGCAATTTTTCTGGATCGACGTAGCTGATGACAATGTACACCAGCAGAGGCCGATCTTTGGCCTCTGAAGCAATCCGAAACTCGATGGGTTTGGCGACAACGATCGGGTTGCCGATTAAATCGATTGCGATGCCACTTTGAATCACAATCCAACGCTCATCCCGATATTGAGCGGGTATGTTGTCAGGGGCAGAAATAACAGAAACTCCCAAACCACAAACAATTCCTGGCTGATTAATCGATTGGTAATGTAAATTTTGGCGCTGGCGGTGGTATTCATGGGCGCATTGCCAACGTTCGGCGTTTAATAGTAGCCCATCTTCGGTAGAGAGCCGCGATAAAGGTGAGGGTTGGGGTGGGGGAAATAGATGAGACATTTTAGGATGATAAAATTGGGGTTGAAGTTGCGGATAATAGATTTACCTAGCTAACAAATATGTTTAATCAGTTAATCGAGGTTGAACGAACAGCTCGTAAGAACAAAAAGCAGGTTTGGCTTGTTCGATCGCAGTTTTGACTAATTGCTCATCCACTGGGTAATCGGCTGCGGGACGCAGGTAAACGGTAAAGTGAAAAGGACGCACTCCTCCCAAAACTGCATCTTGTCCCAGGCGAGTTTCTCCTAAGACAAAACCTCGACTAAAAAATTCATAAATCCCAATATGCTTATCATCTTCATTCTCTAGCTCTTCATCTAAAGGTAAATTGGTGGCTAAATGGAGATGAAGCCGCAATCCGCGCCGAGTTCCTCGCCAACGATAGATTTCCAAAGCATTACGAATCAGATATCTTTGTCGTTCTAAGCTGACATAGGGCTGCATCCGCCAACCAACCCAATAAGCCAGAAAGTCTAACATTCCTTTGGGTGCGGTCAATGGATCTAAATAAGCCCAAAGGTTAGCTAAAATTTGTACATCTGGCTCAAAAGTGGCTTCAAAAATTTGCAGAAAACGACCGACAAAATCAATTTCTCGATAAATTTGGGGCAGGAAATCTAGATAGCGAGTGATGGGACGAACGGAGAGATTAAAGTTCGTCACTTCTAGCAATTGGGGTACGGTGCCGGGAGAGGAACCGTAGACATCTAAACGTCCGGAATAATCGAGTTTGAGAACTTGACCGGGTGCGATCGCTTGGGGTGCTTCAAAGAAGTCTGCTGGTATTTGGTAAGTGAGGACAACTTCGAGGCGATCGCCCGGTGCTAATAAACTACTTTCTGTCTCGATTTGACACCACCCAGTGGGATAGTCTCCTGTTACTTCTAAATTCAGTTGTAGGGGTCGCCTGCCTCGATTTTCCAGCTTGACCAGCATTTGGCTAAGTTCGCCCGGTAGTAACAGCAGAGTTTGGTTTTGATCGTAGATTTCTGTAGCGACAGACTGAAGCGCAAACAGAGATGATTCTACTTCCGGCGATCGCAAGGGAACTAGATCTAAAACCAAAGGTGGGCTGATGTAGGCTTGAGTCATAACTACTGAATCAGATTGATTCTGTGTTGAGAGCTAATTGCTGGATCTGCCCAAGAACAAATCAGCCCTAAAGGCCCAGGATTAATTACTGGGGCGGGTGGTAGGCGTATCCAAGACTGTCCTTCCCGACGAAGTGGAAATAACTGAATGGTGCTGATATAGCGGATGTAGTCGAATTGCTGGAGTAGAGCGATCGCATCTGAAGTATAGACAGGTTGACCGAAAGGCCACCCCGTCCCGTCTATGCCGCCGGTAATCGGATTGAGAAACTCATATAAAGCCGTTCGCAACTCAGATAAAATTTCCTGCTGGGCAGCGGGATTGTTATACTCTGGCTTCAGTGCCAGTTCTGCTTGCACGGCTACACCCAGATAATGTGGTTGCTGACATTGCACCTGCACCCCTAAAAGTCGGCGTTCCTCCAGGTAAGAGAGAATTTGCACTTCCAGTTCGCTGTTGAGGGTTAACCGATCGGGGTGAATTCCTCCCCCGTCAATCCCATCCCGATTCGCTTGGGGTACGATCAACAATCGCACCGTTCCCGCAGTAGCTGGAGTGACAGGCAAGCAGTGAGCGCGAGCTACAGCGCCGTTACCCCCCCGAATTGCCAGTTCTTCAAAGTCTTCTGGGGTGACAGCGCGATCGCGGGTTCTTAATAGTTGCGGCACCCGAATCGCTGCTTGCTCTAACGTTTCCCCATCGGCTCCATTGCGCGCAGCCAGATGGTTCGTAACGCTAACCACGTAGGGAATCGCTGTTTTCAGCACTTCCAACGTTCCCGACTGGACGTTACCCTCAAAACCGCCGCCAGTTCGGTAACGAGACATTCGCAGCGTCGCACCTCTGGGAGGAATCGCACCGTACTGTTGCCCAAAACTAGGGGCTGGCAGGAATGTTTGCCTACCGTTCGTAGTTTGAACCTGCGCCCGTAACTCGGTTGCTTGCCGCAGCTGTCCTGCTTCCCGAATCAGGGGGCCTAATTGCAACACTCCGGTGAGGGAATCAATTATATAGTGCCTGTCTGTAGGGCTAGATTGGGCAAAATCTGTTACCTCTTCCCAGGTTTCGGGAATGCCACCTGGCGGCGTGACGATCAGGTATTCATCCTCCACTCTTTCCAAAACAGGCACTCTTTGGAGTTGAAACGTCTGTCCCGGATCGCCATTACTTTCACCCAAAACTTCATCGAAGACGATTTCGCACTGAGTCGCGGGCACAGTACCGCCAATCGCCTGCGCCCCAACGCCGATCGTTCGGGGAGAGCGACTGTAGGAAGGTTGATGGGGACTGACTTCGGTGCAAACGCAACGCAACCACCGCCCTCGATAAGCGGTGAAATGGGCAACGGGGAAGTTGACTGGCAAATGGATGACGATATCTGCTCCTTGTACCGGATTACCGCCCCTTTGAGCCAGGTCGCTAAAGCTGAAACCTTGGGTTTCGTCATCAGTTTCTTGCAGGAGTACGGGTTGCCACTCCCTACCGTTCCAAGCTTCCCAACGGCGGGGGGGTATGTTGGGGTTAATTCCGGTGGGAGTTGCTTGTTGACCTTTAAACGTCAGTGCCAAAACGTTGCCTTCGAGGGGTTCTTCCGGGTCGAAGACGAGGTAGAAGCAATTGCCTGGTTGGGGAGTGTCAGCGAACAGGGATAGTTCTGGTCCCGACCACTGACCGTTGGGTTGCATATTCCAGAAGTTGGTAAAGCGATCGCGTAACACTTCCGGTTTGGTCGGCGCGGTATCCCCCGTCAGAAAATGCTGGATTTTTGGCTGACCGATGGTTAAGGGTCGATCCGTGGTAAAAACGATCGCTTCTTCCGTGGCAGTGCGTTCGGTGGCGACTTCGGTTTCCGATGCGATCGTATAAGCTTCTGGCAAATTTCCGACTAAATAAAACGTTAACTCTGTCTGCGCTGGCAAAGGCGGTTGCAGGCGAATTCCCAGTAATTCTAAAAAAGTAATATAGTTACGTCTTGGTACTTGATTGAACCGACTCAGCATTTGGTCAGTTAACCAGGAAAATAGTTCAATCAGCGTTACCCCCGGATCGCTGGGATTGTAATTAGTCCAATCCGGACAGTAGCGAGGAATCCGCAGAATACATTCTTTTACCAAGCTTTCGTAATCTCGGTCATCCAGGTCGGATTTAGGTAAATCGGGTAAAAAATCAAAAACCATTTGATTGCCGATAAATTATTTATATTTCTGTTTCGTCTTGGAGATAAAAAGGATAGACCAGACTGCGACTATCGGCACTATCCTTCAGGCGGTAATTAACAATCAAATTCACCTTTCCATCTTGGGAATCTGGTTCTGCTAGGACTTCATCAACGATAATTCTTGGTTCCCACAGATCCAATGCTTCTTTGACATATATCCGCATCAGCATCAGAGTTTCTGAATTCATCGGGGCAAAGACTAACTCAGATAGCCGACAGCCAAATTCAGGTCGATAAACCCGCTCTCCTAAGCGGGTTAGCAAAATAATATAGATTGACTCTCTGATGCTATTATCTTCAACACTCAGATCTAAGCTTCCTTGTTGGTTAATTTGCAGAGGAAAGCGTAAACCTTGTCCCAAATAAGGACGGCGCAACCGTTTATTGGCTAAACTCAGCATCTCGTCAAGTACCAGTTGGGGATTGCTCACCACTCTACCAAAGCTAGTTTTTGCATACTATTAGACCAAAGTCGAATCAACTGCTCTCCCTTGGTAATGATGAGTACGTTGTTGCGCTTGGGCGCCCCGATCTAGGTTGTTCTAAGAGAACAATACTACTGATTTTTTTAAGGATTGGGTGGATTGCCAGGGCGCTGGTTTGTTGCCGATTGAGAGGGAGGATTATTGGTTTGAGCAGTTGTAGCTGGAACTGGTTGCGGCTTGTTGTTATTTGGCTGGAGTTGATTTTGTAACTTAGCTAGGTTTTCATCCCGTTGTCGATCGGCTGCGGTATTTTGTTGCATCTGATTTTTTAAATCTGCGATCGCTTGCTCTCGTTGCCGATCCTCTTGTGTATTTTGTTGCAGTTGCTTGTTAACATTATTTAAAGTTTGTTCCCGTTGTCGATCCGCTTCAGTATTTTGTTGCAGTTGAGTTTGCAAGTTAGTCAAAGTTTGACCGACATCAACCGCCGTCTCAATTTGAGTACCAATTAATAAGGTACCTGTTAAAACCTTTTTACAAATAACATTGTCGGAAACAAACACTTGCCCCGAACCGGCTTGAAGATTAATATTACCCGATGATTGGATAGTGAGATTGCTATTGCGATCGTCTAACCGGATGCGTTGTTTGCTAGCCGTTTCAATTTCAATCGATCCATCAGTATCATTCAAGCGAATTTTGTGACCTGCCGCAGTCTGAACATAAATTCCCGTGCGACTGGCATCTTTATCTTCTTCAACAAATTGCAACGAATGACCTGTGCGGGTTTTAAAAGTTCGCAAGCGCACTTTCCCCTTATCCGTCACCACATTTTCTACTGGTTCCGGCGGACTATCTTTACCATTCCAAACATTCCCAATAACATAAGGACGATGAATATCCCCATGCTCAAAAGCAACTAACACCTCATCATTAATCTCAGGTAAACAGTCAAAACCTCTGCCATTCCCCGCACCTACGCCGACAATTCTTGCCCAATAACTGGCATGGGCAGTACTATCTTTTTGTGGGGTGAGGGTAGGAAATTTGACCCGCACTCGTCCCCAACCTTTGGGATCTTTATTATCAGTAACAATACCCACCAAATGAGTCTGTCCAGGTTTGAGTCGCGTGGTGGGAGAGAGGGTTTGAAACAAATCTCCACCCCGCAATCCCCGGACGCTAAATTCTGTGGTGTAAATACCTTGGTAAAACAGGTGACGGGTTTCAGTGATGTAATATTTACCGCTGTAACGTCCCATCCCTTCTAATTCGACAATTTTACCCACGCGCAAACGGGGATCTCCAGGTGCTTGAGCATCAGCATAAACAAATTCTCCCGCCAATTCGTCAAATAATGCTTGCGCCATCACATCGGCTTGTTTGGGAGTGAGGACAGGTTTATCAACAACTATCATTTTGGGTGCAGGCGCATTCCTGCCAAACTTGTTGCTATTGTCCCTACCTTTACCGTTATCAGTTGTAGTAATAACTTGGTCTTTTTCTATAGTCGAAACTATCGGTTCTTTTTTACTATAGTCCCAACTTCGCACCTCTACGGTGCTAACTTGTTCGGCAGATGTGACGCGGACGCGAAAACTGGATATATCGTGCAGCCATTTCAGTTTTAAAGTGTCGCTGGCTTGAGGTTTCCGAAAGAAAAGTTGATTGCCTTGGACAAATAATTCAAAGCCAATCCGGGCAGCTCTTTCCCGCAGAAATTCCATGTTGGTTTGATTTTCTTGAAAAACATATTCGTGCGGTTCGCCGCTGGCTTCAAGCGTGCCAATTTCTAAACCTATTTCATTGGCAATTTCTTCCACAATGTCAGCATCGGTATAGTTTTGAAAAGAGCGAATATAACGTCCCCGATGCAAGCGGTGAGCTACATCGTAACCCCGAATTACAATTGGGGCTTGAGTGTTGCTGGCAAAATGAGTTTCAATAGCTGTAATTTCTCCATCAATGATGTAGTCTTGGTATGGATCGTCAGAGTCTTCCGCTTCAGTTGTGCTGGAAATAAAACCGATTTGGACGCTTTTACCAATTTGAATTAATGGCTCGTGTTTCCAAGTTTGGGTTTCGCTATCTAATGGGGCGTAGGGGTTATTTACGACTATGGTAAACATTCCTGGCAAATGAAGGCTTTCTTCTACGGATATTTGCAGGATATCTCGCATAAATGCCTGCATTTGTTCGCTCGTAGCTCCTTCAATTTTTACCAGCGGAGTCGATACATAAAGGGTGTCAATATTTACCATAAGAAGAGCGGCTTGGAAGAATTTTCTAAAAAACAGTCGAGGTTAGAGAAATAATTGTTTCTTTGGCTTTGCAGGTGGTTACCAAACGGCGAAAATTACTGAGTTTATTTTTTCCGCTTTCCACCTTTTGGACGTGCAGGTTTGGGTTTTGGAGCTGGGCCTTTTCGAGGTGCGGGTTTGGGTTTTGGAGCTGTGCCTTTTCGAGGTTGGCCTTTGGGATCTTTACCTTTTGGAGGTTGGCCTTTTGGATCTTTACCTTTTGGAGGTTGGCCTTTTGGATCTTTACCTGTTGAACCTGGACTGTTGCTGCCCCGATTATCTTTTGAACTGGAATCAGATACAGGTTCTGTATTGGGTGAATTTACAAGGGATTTACCTTGTTGAGCGCCACCTTGTGAAGATGGTAAGGGAGTGGTTGGGCTATCATCTACTTCTTTTAAACTAATATCCACTGTGGCACGCACTGGCCTGCCATTGGGCAAAAACATGGTCAAATTGTAGGTCAGATCTGTAACCATACATCTTAAATAATTGTTCTCGCCCCAAATAAAGTAGTAAATGGGAGGTCGTTTAGCTTGGTTCGTCCCAACCTTAGTTTTATTGAACTTTTTATAATCAACTGCGGTTAAAAGTGGCTGAATTACCTCTAAAACGCTAGTACTTTTTTCATCTTCATAGGTATCAAACAAAATTTGCGAAAGTTTAAGTTGCCAAGGATTTACATGGGCAAAGTTAACTTTCGGTATCCCGGCACTGGTGATGGCTCCTTCCATATCTTTAATGACAACTGACCGACTGAAGTTTAATTGGGTGGGGTTAAACATAAATTTGATTGTTGTTCCGCCGCTATCTTTGGGTAATAAGACAGCTTTTACCAGTCGGCGATCGCCTGTTATTTCTGATTTAAGTAAATTTTGATATCGACCTAAAAACTCTGCTGATTCTCCTTGAAAAGAATCTAAAAGATTTCCAGGATTTAAGCCCAAATTTTTTAAGTCACTTGCAATATCATTAACAAAGTTTTTGGCATTTTGTATAGTTTCTCCAACTTTATTGTATGCATCTTCAACATTGCTAGCAATATTTTGTACTGTTTCTATAACTTTTCCACCCTGTTCAACAGCCCTGTTAAACTTATTACTAAAATTATTAATTTTAGAAGATAAACTACTACGTTTTGTGGAGGTTGAAGATTTACTGGCATTTTCCTTTGGGGAATTATATTTTGGTTTAGGGGTATTTTTAGTTTTTTTGGTCTTATTTGCTTTTGGCGTTCTTTTAGCTTTCATTGAGTTATTCTCCTAACGATTACGAAGTAATTAAATGAGAAAATATTGATAATTTTAAAACCAGTCATGAAATCAATTATGTAATTTAATCACCAATTGGAACGCCCAGAATAGTAAAAACCATGACGCTCCTTTTCTACTTCCAGGCGTTGACGTAGTAAGGCGTAAATTTCTCTGGCTAAGGCTTCAAAAGCAGCGGAAAAATCTTTTTGCTCTTGGGTTTTTTCCTGCTTTTCGTTAGATTGGAGTCCAGGGAGCAAGGTTTTTAAATCCTCGGATTGGATGGGTTCCAAGGGTTGTGCTGTGCGTGAAGCGATCGCGTCTTTAATTTGACCGCTAGTTTTGAGGGATTCTTGCATTAACTGCTGGAGAGCAGTTGGCTGTTCCATCAGACCTAAACTTTTAGGCCCATTGACACCCATATTAACTCCAGGAGGTAACATCATCGAGTTACGAATATCCGATTGTTGCTGTTTTGGTTTTGGTTGAGGTTTTGGCGACTCCTTTTGATTAGAGAAGGTTTGTACTACAGTTGAGGGATCTGGTATGGCTTGACTCTCACCCATTAATTCTTCAATACTTGTCCAGGCATCTGGAATTGCTTCTGTAGAGTCAAATTCTACCTGTCTTTGGATGGGAGATGGCGGAATTGCTGTTTCATCCCATAAGTCTATTTCCAATTGATTATCTGTTTTGCCTGGATCGGAAACTGCCAATGTTTCTGGTGTCTGCGATCGCGTATCATCTGGTAAGAGTTCTCTTTGCAGGACAGAGTTTATCTCAACTTCGGTTGGCGATCGCTCCAACGATGGTGAGACGTTAGTAGAAGCCGCCGTTTGATTGTCTATCGACTCACTGGTTTGCGGCAATTCGTTGCTAGAGTTGCTTGGTAAACTTGGCTGATAAATTGAATAACTGCTTTCAACTTTTTGGATGCTATAGTCAGTAAATTGAGTAATATTCGTCTCTATCGACTCATTTGTTTGTGGCAATGCGTTGCTAGAGTTGGTTGGTAAGTTTGGCTGGTGAATTGAAGCATCGCTGTCAGATTTCTGGATGCTAGCGTCAGTGAATTGAGCAATATTCGTTTCTATCGAAAAGCTGGTTTGCGGCAATTTGTTGCTAGAGTTAGTTGGTATAGTTGGCTGGTGAATTGAATCACTGCTTTCAGCTTTCTGGATGCTAGCGTCAGTGAGTTGAGTAACACTCGTCTCTATCGACTCGCTGGTTTGTGGCAATGCATTGCTAGAGTTGGTTGATAAAGTTGGTTGATAAATTGAAGTATCGCTTTCAGATTTTTGGATGCTATAGTCAGTAAATTGAGTAATATTCGTCTCTATCGACTCATTTGTTTGTGGCAATGCGTTGCCAGAGTTGGTTGGTAAAGTTGGTTGATAAATTGAAGCATTGCTTTCAGATTTTTGGATGCTAGCGTCAGTGAATTGAGTAATATTCGTCCCTATCGATTCACTAGAGTCTGTTGGTAAAGTTGGCTGGTGAATTGAATCACTGCTTTCAGATTTCTGGATGCTAGCGTTAGTGACTTGAGCAATACTCGTCTCTATCGACTCGCTGGTTTGAGAGAATTTGTTGCTAGAGTTGGTTGGTGAACTTGGCTGGTGAATTGAAGCATTGCTTTCAGATTTTTGGATGCTAGCGGCAGTGACTTGAGCAATATTCGTTTCTATCGAATCCCTATTTTGCGGTAATTCGTTGATAGAGTCTGTTGGTAAAGTTGGGTGATAAATTGAAGCATCGCTTTCAGCTTTCTGGATGTTAGCGTCAGTGAATTGAGCAATATTTGTCTCTATCGAATCGCTGGTTTGCGGCAATTTGTTGATAGAGTCTGTTGATAAAGTTGGCTGGTGAATTGAATCACTGCTTTCAGATTTTTGGATGTTAGCGTCAGTAAGTTGAGCAATATTAGTTTCTATCGATTCACTGGTTTGCGGCAATGCATTGCTAGAGTTAGTTGATAAAGTTGGCTGATAAATTGAAGCATCGCTTTCAGCTTTCTGGATGCTAGCGTCAGTAACTGGAGTCACACTCGTTTCTATTAATTCACTGGTTTGTGGCAATGCATTCCTAGAGTTGGTTGATAAAGTTGGTTGATAAATTGAAGCATTGCTTTTAGTTTTTTGGATGCTAGCGTTAGTAGATGCCGCAGTCTGATTGTCTATCGACTGCTGAAGTGAAGGCAAATAGCTAGAATCTGTACTTTCTGGAAACTTCTCAACTTTCTGAACTAATGATGAGTCTTTACCTGAAGATATAGGAGCGAAGGAAGGTGCGATCGCTTCTAAACCATAAGGGGTTGAACTTTCTTGCCACGTGGCGGTTGTTGGTTCGATCCCAGATGTCTTTGTTGTTTTTTGCTGGCTGGGCAAATTAAGTTGTTTTTTAATGTTTTGATACAATTCACCAGCTCTCTGAATCAACGATTTGTTAGTTGCTTTAGAGGCTGGCGTTTGTATTTGGTTATTACCTTTAGTTGTTGTTTCTGATGCTCCAGATATCTTCTGAATATCGGATGAAGCAGGTGTCGCTGATTGAGGAAGTTTAACAGTTTCCGGTATAGTTTCTTGTTTCTGAACCAAAGAGGAATTTTCTAATGAATAATGGTCGTTGGAGCTAGCGATATGTCTACCGACACGCTTCGCGATCGCACTTTTTTCCCCAGTTTTTTGATCGCCTGTATTAACCGTCAAGGATTCAGAGATTGAAACCGTTTCTGAAGCACTGTCTTTCTTCTGAATTAAAGGGGATTTTTGAGCAATCAACGGTTGTGATGTTACTGTTTCTGTATCCGGTGACAGCCTCTGGGCTAACAAGGGTTCTTCAGCAACAGAGAAGCGATCGCCAATCGTTGAGTTATCTGGTAATGCTGTTGATGCTACCTCTGATGTAGCTGGCGCTTTTTGGACAAAAGACTGGCTATTATTGTAGCGCTCGGAAGTTATAACTTCTGGAGTTTCTGACTCTACACCCGTTGATTCTGGTTGTTTTTGCACCTGAAAATCTCTGGTTGCTGATTGATCTGTAAGTGCCGATCTTGATGCATCATGCGAGATTAATTCTGTTCGATCTCCAGGTTGATTTGGACTAGCAACAGTAAAATTATCTAACTCCGATACAGAGTCATCTGAAACTGATACATCAGCAATTTCGTCAAATGTAGCCTCTGCTTTTTGGAGCGATACTTCAGTTGTAGATGTCGAACCAGATGGGTGATTTAGGTCGCTAACGGGAGTGTAATTGTATAATTGTGGCGATGATTCTTGTAAATTTTCTACCGATGATTGTGGTTCGTTCGCAGCAGAATGAGAGAAATTTTGAAAACGTTGAATTGGATGGTTAATAGAGGTTGAAGCTTCATTATTGTAAATTATAGAGTTGGCTTTGCTATTAATGCTTGTGTTTTGATTAATTACAGGTTGCTCGTTAGAGCTAATAGAATCGGAAGATACAGATGCCTGAATATTAGGTGATTTTGTATCGTTTACCGTTGCTTCGTTACGATCTTCTCCACTAATAGCATTTGGAAATACATTAACTGAATAATTTTCTATATAGTTATGATTGGATGCAGGGATGCTGGCGGACTCAATATTTGTTTGAATTTCAGGTGTTACTGAAGAGAGTTCGGAATTTTCAGTTGATTGATGATTTAATTTTTTAGTTCTGATATTCCCTGCATCTCTTTGAAAAAAATGATCGGTTGATTTTATAGGTTTCGGAATATTGTTAATTTTATTTCTTTTTCTGTCTATTTTTACTGGCCTATAGTTAGTTAATATTTCTGGCTGATTCTGCACAACATTTGAATCAATTGGCGTCATTGATTCGGTTGGTTTTGCCTCAGAAGTTGGGGGTTGCTCTAAAAAATTATCATTTTTATCAGGCTGAGAATTACCCCAGGAAAAATCCTGCCAAAAATCTTCATCAAAAAAGCCTTGCAGTCCTGGCTCATTCGACGAAAGAAACGACAAATCAATTACGTTAAGCGGCTTAGCACCTAGCGGAGAAATGAATTTAGGCAACAAAAAGTTTTGACCCAAGGGAGTGGAAGATAGCAAGGGTTTTCTATTTCCCAAAGGTGCTTCTAGCAGGAAATTTTCTGTATCATTTGCACTGAGGTTTTCTAGAGGTTCAGCCATCGATCGTTCACCTGTTTATTTATCAGGAAAGAAACCCAGAGAATCGCGGTTAATGTTTAAAGTTGGCCCACCTCCGGGTGTCTTACTTAAAACATTTAGCCCCTCGTATGATAATGTCAGTTCCTCAATTGCCACGGAATTTCCATCTGCTTGAAATCCTGGACTTTTCCAACTAATTGGAATGGCTCCAATCAGCGTGTAGCATTGCATTGTTTCTCCAGCTTGGTTAAATAAAAGAATGTTGATATTGCGGCGATTTTTAGGTTTTCCCATAAGGGTTTGCATTACCCAAGTTAAAAAAATACCATCATCAGTCATACCGCGTTTGAGCGTAATATCGCTAAACTCTGCATGACCTAACATCACTCTCTGCTGATCGTTAACTCCTCCTTCTAAATAAGACTCTTTCTTAATATTGACGCCAATCCCAGAAAACTCTTTAAAAGAGGCTTTAACTTGCCCATCCATTTCAATATAAAAGTGATTCGCCGGGATGTAATTTAGTCGATAGGTATCGGGTTCTTTGGTCGGCGAAAATAGAGCGTCTATTGATTTGGCACGTTCCAATTGAGAGCTTAAACTAGCGCCTGTTATTTGTTTGGCTTTGTCTGAGATAAAATTACCTAACTCCTTGGCCTTTTCTGTATAAGCTTGTACCTGTTCTAAGCTCTGAGAAAAATTTTGTATCCCTGATAAATTAGGTTGAGAATTTGAATTTTTTGGTGGTTTATTTGGTGGTTTAATTTTATTGGATCGAGGCGCTTCTTTAGAATTTTTTGGCTTTTTGTCAGAAGAAGCGGTATCTTTTTTTGGCTTCGACAGTTTAGTCGGTTTTGCTGGCGGTTTCGGTGTTTTTTTCGGGGGCGTTGGTTTTGGAGCCTTCTTTTGCGGCATTAAAATAAACCTCTATAGTTTTGACTGCGTTCTTTTTGCTGGCGTAAATCTTCAACCATTAACTGATAAACTCGCTCGGCTAACTGTCGCATCAAGAGAGGATCGCGTTTAATTTGATCTGCCAGCTCACCCAAATCTTGAAAATTAATTTTGGAGTTGCTAGAGAGACGGTTAGTTTGAATTTGAGCCGAAGCGGTATAACCAGGGGGAACAGATGAATCGCCAATTGGTTCCCAAGAAATTTCGGAATCTGAATTTAAGTTCATAATCGATAGCAGGTTTTAAGAACTAAATTGCTAATGGCTAATCGTTAATGGCTAATGGCTGCGCTTGAGGCAATTATATCAAATCCGGGATCTAAACCCCCTTTATTTTATAGCCCGCGTAGGCGTTGCTCTGTTTGTGTAGCCGCGACTTTAGTCGTTTGGCATAAAGGGGATAGCTGACCCGGATTTGGTATTAGCTATTAGCCATCCATTACCAGCGGACATAATATCAAGGTTGGTTGAGAATGGTGCAATATCTGAGAAATAGGTACTGTGAGTATACTCACATTATTCAGGAAAAATCTATTAACCAAAAGTCTAATATCAATTTGCTAAATTTCTGATATAAATCGCTCCCCCAGCTCTCCATCTGTAGCAGATTACGATTTAGCTATTGAGGTGGTTTCAGCGGTACAACTCCAGTTTTAGTTAACAAACGCTGACTTTCTTGAGTTTTCAAGATATTGGCAAACCTTTCGCCAATGGGAGGACGACGGTTATCGAGGGGATAAACAACAGCAATGGGATAGGCGAGGGGATAGCTTCCGGTTTGGAATGCCTGTAAATCTGGATAGTAACCACCTTTCTTGTTACATAGATCGGTGCTTGGATCGATGGGTTTACCTGTGTCTTGGATCAGGGGTTGAATTGAGCGGTTATTATTATCAACCAAGGCGAGGGGATAGACAGAACATTGTCCAAAAACTTGACTAAGCGCACCAAAACCAATTGCGCCAACTTGATCGTTTTCAAACTCTTTTAGAACGGTACGCATGGTTATTAAGGTGGGCAATTGGACGATCTCTGTGGTTGCTTTAGTAAAGCTAGCTGAGTTAGTTTGAGATGTCTGAAGGTTTCTAAATTCCGCGATCGCATCTTCATATTTGAGTACCCGTTGTTCAAAAATCCGAATCGCTTCTTCGCTGGTGGGGATGTAAAGTTTAACGGGTAAATTGGGGCCACCTAGTTGTTGCCAGTTGGTAATTTTTCCGGTGTAAAGTTGCCGGAGTTGCTGCAAGGTAATCTGACCTTTTAAGAAGTGGGGTAAAGCGCGATCGCGTTGTTCGTAGCTGAAGGCAACAAATACCACTAACCCATCATAAGCAAAGGTTTCAGATTTGAGATCGTCGCTGTTGTTGTCAATTAAGCTGGTAATGGCAAAGTCTGCTTCTTCTTGGCGGACTTTCGCGATCGCTTCGGCTCCGGTAAGTTGAGGTAAATAGTTTAGCTGAATTTGTGGTAGCCTTTGTGCTATTTCTATCTCAAGCATTTTGTCTTTTTCAATTAAATTAGGTTGCTTGAGAATATAATTCCAAATCCCATTCTTTTCGGCTGTGTAGTTAAACTTGCCATCAGGAACGGCTGGCACTTCGCTAATGCAACAAATGGTTAAATCTTCATTCTTAGCTAACGCAGTTTGTTGTTTCAATAGCCACCAACCAATTGCACTCCCCAACAAGGCAAGTCCTAACAGCATTAACAACCACCATAACCATTTTCGCTGGCGTTTCACAACCGGGGTTGGTGCTGCGGTTTCAGTAGGTTGTAGTCCGGCGGCAATCAGTTCTTCTTCTGTAGGCAAATTTAATAAAGCTTGACGCGCTTCTTTAGCACTAGCAAAGGGATTATCCAGTCCTAAAAGGCGAAAGATATAGAATTTGAGCGCCACATCTACTCGATTCCAATGCCGATTTAACTTGGGATCGAGAAGACGACCGCTGTCATCGTGGCTGCGTCCTGCTAACAAATAAAAGCTGATGTAACCTAATGCTTCTAAGTCTTTTGTAACCGTAATAATAAAGTTTGGGCTAGGTGGAGGGTCAAACAGATTCTCCCATAAATTGAGGTCGCATAGGTAAACAAAAAATTGCGGGTTATGGAAAAATATTTGCGGTTGAGGTGAAATCAGTAGACTATCCAGGCTAAGATTGCCATGTATAATTCCCGCTTGAATTTGACCGTTAGGTAAGCGGAATTTTGAGCCGTGTAGGTACTCCAGACTTTGCAAAACTTGGTTAAGTAAATGGCGCACTTGCTGCGAGGACATCGCCCCGTTTTTTGCCAGGTAAGTTCTAAGGGTGGCGTAACTATCTACCTCACCTTTAGCAATCAAATAGCAACGTTCTGGATCGTTCCGATCGGCGATCGCTTCCATTATCCCCACAATTCGACCATTTTGTACCCTGCCGTCTGCTAATTGTAAACCTCCTACACTTTCAAAAGTTTTTTGTGTCTTAATGACTTCTTTTTGATTGAAATGCCGTTGCGGCAGTAAGTATTCTTTGACGATTGCAGGTTCGTCTTCTACCAAATGCACGGCTGCATAAAGACGACCAAAACCTCGACTTCCCAAAAAGCGAGTAATCCGGTATCGACCGCGATTTCCTTGAATCTCTGCTTGACTCGATAACAGTGCCGGAAAACCACATTTTTGGCAGAATTTGGCTTGCGGATCTTGCTCGATTGTTTGCTGAGGTTGTTGGCAATAAAGTGGGTTGCCAAAAGGACAGCGATACTTTTCATAAATTGGCTCGCTTCCAACTGGCACCGCACCGCGAAATGTTGGTTCATCAACAGCTATTGGCGACTCATCCTCTGCTTTCTCCTTCTCTGTTTCCGGTTTGAATAAATCTTGAATATCCTCTTTAATGAAAGGCAGCAAATACAACAGTGGCAGAGGAATTAATCTGTAGATGCTTGCCCAAAGAAAACTGGTAGCATAGCTGAAGCGACTGGAAAGATTGAGCGCACCTTGCTGTTTAATCTCTTCCAGCGTGCGGCTGGGAATTTTGGGTTTATGTTTGGGCAATACCATAGAATATTTTACTCAGCTGCTGTTTCTGTTTCTGTCTGGTTTTCAATCTTAGCGATCGCTTCATCTGGAGATAGCTGATTATTGATAATTCCCACAATTGCGGGCAAGTAGCTGTCCATAGTTTCCAGATTAATATAAACAATATTTCTCACCAACGTCGTACTCAATCGGTCATTTTCTACATCAATACTGGTTTTGTAACGCAGTTCGCCATCGTTAAAATCTAGCTCAAAGTTACCAATCATTAAGCCATAGTTTGCTTTACAAACAAATTCAGCCATCAATGGGATTTTTTCTAAGGGAGTTGTTAAAGGGGCAACGGAATAAAAAATCAATCTTTGGCTGTCATCGTCAGCAGAAGCATAACAAGTCCAACGCCCACTATCGCCCTGATAAGACATTTGTAATGCGCCGCTGTCTTCCAGCTTTACGTAGTTCCAATCATCTTCCTCAAAAAACTCCAGCATGACTTCCGAAACAGGAATTTCTTCAGCCACTTCTTCGCTGGTTGATTTCTGTAAAAAACTTGGTAGGTTAGATGCTGTATCGCCCTCTGACTCAACCTCTGTCATCAAAGATTCGGCGAGTTCTTTGATAAACTTAGCCAGGTGTTGCACGACTTGATTGCCCGCATTCACCACTTGATTGATTGTATCGAGCTTGGCATATTCCCAGAGAGTGCGATACCCAATTTCGGTGCTATCTTGCTGCTGTTTGACCGATAAGCCATACCAATTTTCTGTACAATTTAGCGATTCGGCAATATTTGGCTGCAACCCTAAGTTTGCTAAATAATTGATCGCTTCCTCAGCCGTTTTCGCTTTTTCTGCTAATTGAGGCAGCCAGTCTGGTCGTAATGCTGCTTCTAAAGCGATCGCTCGCTCAGGTAAAAAATCTCCCTCTACCAGGGGAACCCGCGCTTCTAGTTTTAAATTAAACAATTCCAGTTGGTCAATTTTTTCGTAAATGTCATAACTAACTAAAAGAGTTAAGCAACATTTTTGGATTTCATTTTCTTGTCCGGTCAGGTTCAGCGTTAATCCCTGGAAAGTTAATGGTGTTTCTGCGGGAGTATAGAGAGTAATTTCTCTATTTATTTGAAAAATTTCTGTTGGGTTTTCCATAAATTTATCTCGCTTTTAGTTGAAGTTTGTTTGTGGTTTCTTCCGCTTCCGTTTCTAGTTGCACAAAATGGGGGACTTGTTCGCTAGCGCGTTGTTGAATGTAGTTAGATAGTAAAGGATTGACAGTGGTCGATGTGGGTGATTCACTCAACCGTGGCATAACGGGAGTAAGTTCCCTAGTTGGGTTTTGGTTACTGGTAGAATTTGAGGAAACAGCCGTTGTTTGACGGCAGAAGAGATTCGAGTTAGGGGTGTTGCTTTCTGCCTTCGATTGCACGGGAACTTGGCTAAAGTTAAAGCCTTTTTCTTCAGTTTTAATTGTCTGAATTTTCCGTTGCACAGCATCAGCCGTTTCCTCATTATCTGTTTCAGTTGACTCTTCCGCATTATCAGTAGTATCAGTTGACTCTGCTTCCGTTTCAGGTTGATTCTCCGGATCTAGTAAGTCTGACTTGAGGGATTCACCCATCTCTGACCCGACTTGTTTGAGAAAATCTTTAGTTTTTTCTTTGGTACTTTTCTCTGGCTTTTTAGGTTTTTCCTTTTTATCCTTTTTTGGTTTAGCTTTATTGGGTTTGAGTTTATTTTTTTGCCCTGACTTCACCTGCTTAGGCTTTTGAGTAGGTTTGGCTTTTCCTTTAGTATTAGTAACAGACTTGCCTTTGTTTTTCTTCGGTTTAGCTTTAGCTTTTTTCTTCCCACCCTTTTTACCTCCTTTGAAAAACCCACTCGCTTTTTCAAAAAAACCGCCCACAATTTTATCAACAGGCGCTCTTAATTTCTTAAAAATAGCCTTAATTTTACTAGGAATTCCCCCAATCCCTAGCAGGGAAGCCAAGAAACCTAAAATGGTGGGAATGGCTTGAGCTAAAGCATTTTCAATTGCTTGCGCCATTGCACCCACATTGCCTTCAATAATCGCTTTCAGGGTATTGAGTATGGCTGTTACCAAAGCCATTATTTCGTCTTTTCTTTCAACAAAAAAGTTAATAACGTCATAAATTGCTTTGGCAATTTTAACCAACCCAGAAGCTGGGTTGAGCATACTAATTAACCAAATAACTCCCTGTTTTACCAGCTCTACAATAATCATTTGTGTAAGTTCACTCATTAACATCTCTTTGATCTGGCCTAGAGATGATTTGATAAACTCCCAAACTCCACTTACTCCATCTTTAATAATCGCTATGAAAAAGTCAAAAACAAATTTGGCTCCTGGATTTAAGTTAGCAATTAATTCTTTTGCTTCTTCTGCTGGCCCGCCACCAGATGCTGTTTCTTCCTCTGCCTGCATTTGCACATCGGCGGCTTCTTCCGCACTCGCTTCTTCTGCTGCTTCTGCTTTTTCTCCTTTACCTAGATTTGTCAAAAAACCGATGCCATTTTCGGATATAAAGCGAATTACATTGACGATATCTGCTCCAAAAAACTTCTCAGCTAAACCAAAAATGTAGTCTTTTGTCAAGCCCAAAATTTGTAACAGAATATCTAAAAACCCTTTTAAGTCAAACTTTTCAGGAAGTTTGATTTCGCCCAAATTACCAAATAACCAGGTAACTAAACCGTTAATTAAATGCTTACCAATATTACTGACAAATTTTTGTAACCCATCTCCGATTCCTTTAAAGAGATTCTTCATAAACCGAATCGGGTCATCAATAATGGCATCAATCACTTTTCCTGCCATGTCGCCAATCAAGGCATCTAATACTTTCTTGATAGGCCAAAGTAGGGTTTTTATGACGCCTTTAGCCAAGTCTGCAACGAATTTGAGTGCTTTATCAATCAGTCCTTTGTTTTCTGATTTCAGTTCATCGATGCGTTTGTCTAGTTCTTGCAGACTGGCTTGATATTTGCCCGCCAAGGAATCAACCAGTTCATTTTGCTTATCTTTGATGCTTTGTTCTAAATTATCAAACTTTTCTTGGACATCTAAAGCTGCTTGCGTACCAACTTCTTTGAGGTTTTCTGGCAAAGATTGAACGTAGTCACTAACCTGCTGTCTACCTTTATCAACTTCAGCTTTTGCTGTATTCAAGCCGGATTCGACAATACCAGCAATGCGGGAAATACTTTGCTTTAATTCCTCAACAAATAACTGTCTGCCTTCTTCATAAAATTTGTTGACTTCATCGGGGATTCCCTTGAATTTATCTCTGAGCCAAGTAATCGGATCGAAGATAGACATTTCTCCGACTTTTTTCATTTTGATGCCCCATAATTTGGGGACGGGAATCTTAATTTCAATTGTTTTGTAATAGCGTCGTCGTTTGTATGCCTCCATTTGGCTAGATTGGTAACGCTCGAATTTCTCTTTTGCCCGCTTCACTCCGGCTTCAAATTCAGCGTTAACATCTAGATCCATTTGACCCAAGATTTTGTTAACGTTTTGCTGGGTTTGATCGAAAATTTGCTGGATATTGGCTGAGACTTGGGCGCGTTCTCCTTCATCTTGGGTTTTAGCTTGAGTCTGGGAAGTCGCAACTTCCTGCATTGCAGCAGTGCGATCGCTATACATCTGCTGGTTCGACTGTTGTGCCGTTGCTGTCGCATCAGCTTTCGCCGCTGTCAGCGTCTCTTGTTCCCCCTTGCGGAATTGTTGCGGCCCTTCCTCGGTAGCGTGCTGTTTGGCATCCTTTAAAGCTTTGAGCGCTTCACCCCCGCCGACTTCTTCCCAAGTTGCCAAACGCTCGGTATTCATCGGCACTTCGGCATCGGGCTGTTCGGCTTTCTCCGGTTGCACTTCCTCTCGGCGCTGGATGTCTATTTCCGGCGTCATCTGCAACTGTTCGGAGGCTGCGGTGGCTGTCTGCGACAGGGCTGCCTCATCCGGCATCGCCATTACCCGATCTGCCATTTGATCGGCTTCTTGTTCGTAGCGATCGCCTGGTGCCCCAACCACTAGCTTGGTTTGAATCGGGCCAAAAGTTGTTTCTAAATTTTCGGCAGTTTGTTTTAAAGGTTCCTCAATTTCTTTTTCAGTTTTTTCTTGAGGCACCGCTTTCTCTGCCTCAATTTCCGCCGGAACTTCCCCCACTTCTTCCGCAGGCGCTGGCACATCTTCAACTTGCTTCGGCGTTTCTGCGTCCGGCTTTGGTGGCGCAGCCGCAGTTTCCGGCAGTCCTCCACCTGCCTGCTGTTTGCCAGCTGCAACTTGCTGATTCAAAGGGCCTTTTAGTTCGTCCGCTTTGCCACTGTTGGCAAACTTATCTGCCTCTTCTTGATTCTTTGGCTTAATAAACTCCAACTTTTCCAACAATGCTGCCTCAAAAGCTTCCCGGTTAAAAGCTTTCGTTTCTTTAGCCGCAGTCTCACCCGTCTGGGTTGCTTGCGCTTGCCGCATTTGCTGTGCCGGATCTTCCGCCGCCGCCTGGGCTTCCTTCGCCTTAGTTGCAGCTGCTTTGTGGGCGCTTTGCTGTTTCGCTTGCTGTTCAGACTGTTTAATCGTCGCCTGAAACGCTGGATCTTCATCAGGCGAAGCCGGTGCTTTCTCTCCTTTTACTTCCGGCACCGTCTCTCGCGACTCATCGGCAACAACTTCACCACCGCCTATACTCGCATCTACCGTCGCATCTGCCTCTACCAGCGCTTCGTCCTTCCCATCAGAACCGCCAGCCTCGGTTGCAGGAATTTCCCCTGCCGGAATTTCCTCACCACCAGCCGCAGGCGCTTTTTTATCTGCTTCAGCTTGTTCGTTTGCTTCTTCTGCCTTGCCTGCAACTTTTTCGCTAACTTCCTGCTGGTCTTGTTTTTCTTGGGACTCAACCTTTTGTTGCGCTTTAGCCTCAAATTCTTGGGCATTTTGACCCGCATTTGCTTGGCCTTTAACCGTTTCGGATTCTTGCTTTAAACTTTGGGCTTGCGTGTCAGCTTTCTTCCCCGCTTCCTCTGCTACATATTTTTTCAGCTCAGCATTTTCATCATTTTTACTATCTGCTTGTAATTCTTTCTTCGCGTTCTCTTTATCCGCTTCAATTTGCTGTTGTCGTTCATCGGCTTTCGAGTCAGCAGCCGTTTCAGCTTCCCGTTGCGCTTTTGTCTCTTGGCTATCAACGGCAGATATTTGCTGCGATAAAGTCGCTTGAAGTTGCCGCTGAATTTTATTCGGTTTTTCTGATGACTTTAAGGATTTAGTTTTTATTTTCGGCCCAGTTTGTTGAATTGTGTGGGTGAGTTCGTGGGCAAGGAGTCGTTTTCCCGTATCGGTATGAGGTTCGTATTTGCCAGAGTTAAAATAAATATCTTGACCGTGAGTAAAAGCTTGAGCGCCCAGTTCTTGACTTAGTTGAACAGCTTGGGAACCCTGATGAATTCTCACGTCGCTGAAGTCATTATCAAACCGGGACTCCATAAATTCACGAGTTTCTTCCGGTAAGGATTCACCGCTACCTTGTTGACTGTGGAGACGGGTTTCGATACTTTCACTGGCGGTAAATGCACCTTCACCTTTTCGAGCGATCGCGTGAGATTCCTTAATAGTTTGCTGTATAAGTGGTGAAATTTGGTTGGCTAAAGGTTTGAGGTGAACTGTGCCATCTTCTTCGGTTTGGCGTTGAATCGTTTCCGCTAAAGGTTTGAGATGAACTGTGCCATCTTCTTCGGTTTGGCGTTGAATCGTTTCCGCTAAAGGTTTGAGATGAACTGTACCATCTTCTTCGGTTTGGCGTTGAATCGTTTCCGCTACAGGTTTGAGATGAACTGTACCATCTTCTTCGGTCTGGCGTTGAATCGTTTCCGCTACAGGTTTAGTCTGAATTTCTTCTTCGTCTGGGGTTGATTCTGGTTGCTTTTGTACGGGAGACTTCATGGAAACCACTTTATCTGCCATTCGATCGGCTTCCTGTTCGTATTTATCTCCCGGTGCGCCGACTACGAGTTTAGTTTGGACTGGGGCAGGAATGTAATCAGAGATAGAAATTCGACTAAAGTCGTAGCTAGATTCATTAGTCTGTTTTGTGTTTGGTGGGGGTGGTGCAGCTGCCGCCTGTTGCAGGTCAAAGTTAGAGTTTTCCAACTCTGGAGTTTCAATGGTATCTGTAAACCCTCGCGTTTGCCCCAGTACTGTAGGTGCCTGCACTGTGGGAACTAGTGTAGATGAGGTCTTCGGTTGGGGAGCGGCCTTGATACTCATTAGTTGACCTCTAATTTACCTGCAAGATTAAATACCAGCTTACTCAAGCAAACGCTCTTGTATTAAGAAATCTGGAAAGTACGTAAATAAAAATTTAGACTTTTGTCTAATAGACAAAATCTGAGATTTGGATAATGAATTTTGCGATCGCTAGTTTTGGATGTCAGCACAAATAGATCGGCGATGAATCAAGCTTTCAAAGGGATTGGTGTCATGCTTTAGGATAAGCGAAGAATCTAGAGCCAGAAATTAGACGAAAGTTTGATTTTCTTGTGGGGATGCGATCGCCCGTCGCCATAGACGGCTACCAGTTATCCCTAACGTGAGTTAGGAGTCAGGATTTAGAAGCTCTTAGAGGGTCAAGTATTTTATCTTATACTTTCGTCTAATTGACAATAAATAGGTTTAATTTTTAGTGTTAATAAATCTAAAACCTTAGCCAAAACCTTACCTAAATAACCATAATTAACCCAATAAGAAATCGCTAAAGAGGCTGCCAAAATGAAGACGAGACTGAGAAAGAAATCCCAAGCTCAAAGTGCAGCGACAGTTACACCAGCGCCAGCACAGTTGCAGTCACGCCCTTTAGTTGAAGCCTCTGATTCCTCTCCCATCGCAGCAAACCAAGCAGCTTTACCGAATTTGCAGAGGCAACAAAACCAAGCAGGGGGATTGTGGAACTTCGGTCAATTACAGGTTCAATCTAGTACCCCAACAGTTATTCAGCCTAAGCTGAGCATTGGTCGTCCGAATGATAAATACGAGCAGGAAGCCGATCAAGTCGCGCAACAAGTAGTACAGCAGATCAATGCACCTGCACAAACCGCTTCAGCACAAGGACAAACAATTCAACGGGAGGCGATGCCCGAAGAGGAGGAAGTTCAAACTAAGCCTTTAGCCGAATCCATCCAACGTCAAGATATGCCCGAAGAGGAGGAAGTTCAAACTAAGCCTTTAGCCGAATCCATCCAACGTC
>CAYXCW010000038.1:0-3783 GCA_964463555.1 uncultured bacterium | reverse complement strand
GAAGAGGAGGAAGTTCAAACTAAGCCTTTAGCTGAATCCATCCAACGTCAAGATACGCCCGAAGAGGAGGAAGTTCAAACTAAGCCTTTAGCTGAATCCATCCAACGTCAAGATACGCCAGAGGAGGAGGAAGTTCAAACTAAGCCTACGGGAGAGCTACAGTCTGTTCGGGGTGGGATGCAAGCACCACCAGATGTAGAGTCATCCATTGAACAGGCTAGAGGAAGTGGACAGCCACTTGATGCCTCCATCAAACAACCGATGGAAAAGGCATTTGGCGCTGATTTTAGTGAGGTAAAAATCCACGCAAATGCTCAGTCCGATCAACTAAATCGTTCCATAAATGCTCAAGCGTTTACCACTAAAAACGATATCTTTTTTAAGCAAGGGTCTTATAATCCTAAATCTGAACAGGGACAGGAGTTGCTTGCCCATGAATTAACCCATGTTGTGCAACAGAAAGGCCATAACACCATTCAAAAAAAGACTCAAGACTTGCATTTTGAAGAAAGAATGGTTACACAAAAATGGCTATTTTCTTTCGCTTTATCAACAAAAACGGAAGATATTAATAAATTAGTTAAAGAGTTTAATAAATTAAAATCGGATCAAAACTTAGCCAAGCAAAGTAATATACTTCAAAATATTATTAAACTAACTACTAATTGGCTTAAGGATTATAAAGCTGGTAAAAAGCGGGAAACCTCGTCAGTCACAAATGATGCAAGAGCAAAACATATAGAGCAGTTGCAACGTCAAGCTGTTGAACAGAAGTTAGCAGTAGATATACAGTTAGAAAATCATGCTAGTGGTAAAAGAGTCGATGTAGTGGGTAGTGGAATGAACGCACTCACTTTAGGAATGGGAGGAGATGAAGTTAAGCAAGGTTTTACAGGTAATCTAGATCAAAAAGCTCTACAAAACCTTGGCACTTGGAATGGAATTAATGGGCCTATTAAAGAAGTATCAGCAGTTGTTAAGAGTGGTAAATTTGAGCCAGCAAACGTAGGTTTACTGACTTGGTTAAAGAATAAATTGCTAGTTTTGGGTGGGCCTGTGATTGGTATAGCGATGGCCATTGATAAAGTGGTTGCCAGATGGGGATCGCTGAGTGAACTACAAAACCAAAAATCTGCTAAAACAGGTTCTCAGGAATATAAAGATGCTCTATCCCATGCAGTTGGTAAAGTAGAACGATCTGCCATTTCAGCAATGTTTAAATTGTTCGATAAAATCATTAATTTTATCACACTAATCATAACCTTGGTCACAGGTGGTGCCGCTGCTGTTGCCCAGGTAACAATACAGCTAATCACTACCATCATGAACTTTCTGAAAACTGCATACCACACTTTGAAAGGAATATATAAAGCCATCTTTAAAACAAGGGGTAAAGGGCGGAAGAAATCAGCTAAAGCAATTTTGAATGAAGCCTTAGCAGGAAGTAACAATGCTGGGAAATTAATCGGCACCCTGATGAACCAAGGTTATGTAGCAAAAATCACAGATAAAGCAATGGGTTTTGCCGCGAAAGCAGGTTCCTTGACCAAGTGGGCAACAGGGGATAGAAGAAGATATGAAATGTATGAAAAAATTAATAATGCCTATAATCAAGACAACTCAGGCAAGGAAGTTGTAAAAGTTTTAAAAGAACATTCACAGCGGGAAGATTGGATAGGCTCTGATGGTTTGCGAGAAGGTTTAGAAGGAAAATTAGTGGATGCTCTATCCTCTAAATAATTAAATATTATTGTATAAAGCTGAAAAGCCAGCCAAGTGAAAACTGAGAATTGCCTAATGAATAATGATTTATTTTTTTATGCACCTTCAGGTCATCCCTTACTGATAAAGTATCCACGAGTAATCTTGGTTCGGAAGAATGAATCTGTAACAGAATGCTATCTAAGTTGCCAAGTCAGTAAGGAAATACATCAGTATATTCATGAGCAAAAGCTTTTTCACTTTGAGCCTAATTTAGGCGTGGGGGCAACTCAGTTATTTTTAGCAGCTTATAGTAGCGAAATTAAGTTTTTACTAAATCCAGATTTGTTATCAATTTTTGAAACCTATTTTACCTCTGACGAACAAGCAATTGTTTATCTGCAACAGCTTCATCAGAAAGACACCTCCCATCCTTTGATTTCAACCGAAAGTTGGATACTTTTATCGGCACAAGAGCAACAGCCGCAGGGAGTTGTTCAGTATCGCACAGTTTGGGATTATTTAGACTGGGGTACCATTGCTGCGGATAATTCACAGGCAGAAATAGATGATTTGCTAATAGGTGCGCTCGCGAACTTCCTGAAGGATACAACTTTGCGTCACCTGGCGCATGATACAGCCAACGGCGAGGTTAACCCGCAGTTAGTTGAAGCCAGTACGCAGTTAATAGAATCCTTATTTACCGTCGCTCCATCCCTGTTTTCTGACGACAAAGCAGCCAAAGCATCATTTGTTAATGCGATCGCTGATGTCTTTACCCAATCGCTGCGATCGCAACTAACTGAGTACCTAGAGAACGCTCTTGCTGAGGATACTGTTGAATTACCTAACCAACAGTTAAGCGAAACTGCGATCGCTCCTCAGCAAACTTCAGTCAACACCATTTTCGAGACAGCAGTTCGCTTTTTTCAAGCTGAAAACTGGATCGTTAACCAACTCTCAGACCAACCAATTTTACACCTGAATTTTGCAGGTGAAAACGGTCAATGGGAATGCTACGCTCAAGCCAGAGAAATTCAACAGCAATTTATTTTTTATTCCCTGCTGCCCGTCAAAGTGCCAGAACCAAAGCGCCAAGCGATTGCCGAATATATAACTAGAGCCAACTATGGCATCACTATTGGTAATTTTGAATTAGATTTCAATGATGGGGAAATTCGCTATAAAACGAGTATTAGTGTGGAAGGAAGCCAGCTAGACTTACCGTTGGTTAAGCAATTGGTGTATAGCAACCTTTTGCATGTAGATAAATATTTGTCTGGATTTTTACAAGTGATTAGTGGTGAGTTGTCACCGTCAGAAGCGATCGCGCAAATTGAAGTATAAGTCTGTAATTAATGTACTCGCGATTTACCAGTTTTGTGTCCTGATATTTAAAGCGATCGCTCATATTTTTACCATCAGCATGAACGAGGGTAATATAACTCGACTCCCCTTAGAGACGAATCAAAGCGATCGCTTGTTCAATTGCGGCTTGGGGAGTGGATGCGATCGCTACATCTTTTAAACTCATAAAAAAAGCCTCGCTCTTCTGGTCACAATTCAATAAAATTACTGGCTTATTCGCTTTAATCGCTAGGGCAATTTCTGATGCTGTCCCTGCACCCATGCCGCAAGCAATTACTACATCGGAAGAAAGCACGTTAATATTATTCCGGGCATTTCCCATGTCGGTAACGATGGCAATATCAACGGCATCAGAAACGTTGCTAGTATCAGATGAAGGCAAAATTCCAATGGTTAAACCGTTTGCTGATTTTGCTCCTATACTTGCAGCTTCCATCACGCCGCTATTTCGACCACCTGTTAATAATACCCATCCTTGTTGAGCAATTAGTTTGCCCAATTCGCGGGCAGTTTCTAAATCGGATGGGGTAGCATTTTCTCCCGGCCCCATGACGCCGATAATGAGTTTTTTCATAATTGGTAATTGGTAATTGGTAATGGGTAATGGGTAATTGGTAATTGGTAATAATCAATCGGTTTATATTGCCCTATGCCTAACGATTGGACTTTGGACAAAGAGGAAAGAGATTCGCGAGATTTCAACGCGAAGCAAAT
>CAYXCW010000037.1:53871-58605 GCA_964463555.1 uncultured bacterium | reverse complement strand
CAAGGGGGGCTTTGAGGTTAGTATTATGCCTGGTTGTAGGGGCGCATCGATCCCCCCAACCCCCCTTGCCAAGGGGGGCTTTGAGGTTAGTATTATGCCTGGTTGTAGGGGCGCATCGATCCCCCCAACCCCCCTTGCCAAGGGGGGCTTTGAGGTTAGTATCATGCCCGGTTGTAGGGGCACTTGAGGGAGAGGTAACTGTCAACTGTCAACTGTCAACTGTCAACTGTTGAAGGGCTAGTCTATGCGCTTGAGTAAACCCCGTAACCGCACCAACTCGAGTGCCAAAGTTTTATAGCCAACTTTGTCGAACAAGACAACTATTTTGTTGCCTTCGTAGCGCATCACTTCTCCTTTTCCCCAGGATGTATGCACGACGTGACTGTTAAGCGGGAAGGGTTTCTTTTTGCCATCATCTTCTACAATGATTCCTGCTTGGCAGTTGTCGCATGAATTGCAGATACGTTCTAGAGTTTCGCCAAAATAGTTTAACAAGTACTTGCGGCGACAGTCGCGAACTTCGGCGTAACCGCGCATCATTTCTATACGCGATCGCACAAATTTTTGATAATTCTCTTGCGCGCTAATCGCCGCCTCTGCTGCATCGCTGATTTCGGTATTTTCCTCGCAGCAAACTACCTCCCCCGTCGGCAATGTTTCCACCGCTCCCACTTCTTCTAATCGGCTAATAACTGTCGTCAGTTTCGCCTGTGAAAGTTCGGTTTTATCTTTTAAATTTTTGAGATTAATCGGTTCATCTTGTTGTTGTATCGTCGCTGCGACTTGTTCCACCTGCTCGACGTCTACTTTACCCGAACTGGCAAAAAATCGGCGGATATTCAGGTCTTTTTCGCAGTAAAATAACAGGGATTTGGCTGGTTCTCCATCTCGTCCCGCTCGTCCGATTTCTTGATAATAAGCATCAACCGAGTCGCTGATATCGTGGTGAAAAACAAACCGCACGTTTGGTTTATCTACGCCCATGCCAAAAGCGGTGGTAGCAACAATTACCTCCGCTTCGTCATTCATAAATCTTGAAAAAGCTTCCTCCCTTTCCTTGGCTTTCATACCAGCGTGATAATAAATCGCTTTAATGCCTTGATCCGAGAGTGCAGTTGCTACTTCTTCGGCTTTATTTTTAGTCGCGACGTAGACGATTCCCGGTTTTTGGACGCGCATTACTCGCTCAATTAAAGTTTGTTGCTTTTCGGCTTCATCTTCAAATCTTTCTACGCTTAACCAAATATTAGGACGATCGAAGCCTTTGACAATAATTTCAGCGTCGCGCATTGCCAAACGTTCGATAATTTCTTTTCGCACTGGGGGTGCAGCAGTTGCCGTTAATGCCAAGATCCTGGGATGGCCTAATGCTTCAATTACTGCTCCCAATCTGAGATAATCGGGTCGGAAATCGTGCCCCCACTCGCTGATGCAATGGGCTTCATCGATGACAAATAGGGAAATGTTAGATTTTTGCAAGCGTTCGAGGGTTTCTTGGTTGTTAAATTGTTCGGGTGCTAGAAATAAAAATTCGATTTCTTCTTGTGCTAAATTATCAAAGGCTTCTTCTCTTTCGGCTGTTGTGATGGTAGAATTAATTGCAGCGGCTCCTCCGGCATCGCGGTTTTGAATTGATTCTACTTGGTCTTGTTGTAAGGCAAGTAATGGGGAGATAACTATAGTGGTGCCGCCGATTAAGTTGGCAGCAATTTGATAAATCGCAGATTTTCCCGAACCTGTTGGCATTACTGCTAGAGTATCCTTACCTTCTAGGATGGCGTTTATGGCTGCTTGTTGCCCGGATCTTAGGGATTCATAGCCGAATTTTGTCCGAGCAATTTTGTTGATTTGTTCTTGAGTTGGACGCTGGCGTTTTGTCATTTTATTCGCTTATTTTAAGGGAGTCAGAGCCTCCAGGATGGCGTTCCCAGGCTCCCGCCTGGGAACGAGAGAGGATAAGTTAATTAAGGTTAGCTTTTGGGCATTCCGAATAATGCGATCGCTCCCAAAGCCAACCCCGCTAATGCACCCCATTTCAATTGCGGGTTGTTATCCAACCAATCGGAATAACTCGGTTGGGTGCGTAAGCGAAATTCTCCTTCTACGGTGTCGTAACCTGAGATCGGTTCGTATAAATTATCGGGGGCATCTTCTGATTTTGGTTCTTTGGTTTTCTGGGCGTCATAACCACTCATTGCAAAGAATGAATCTAGCAATTGGGGGGCAATTTTTTGCCCTGTAACGATTGCTTTGCCCGCATCGCCAACTACTATATCGCGGGTGGGATGTTCGGCAGCATACAAAATAGCATCGGCGACGATACTCGGTTCGTAAATTGGGGGTGCGCCTTGGGGCATGACGCCGATTTTGGTACGCGCTTTGCTAAATAGCGGCGTGTTGATAGAAGCGGGCATTATTTCTGTGACGCTGATGGGGAGTTTTTCGTGCATTAATTCGACGCGCAAAGCTTCTACAAAACCATTGATGCCGTGTTTTGATGCAGAGTAGGCGCTTTGTAAGGGAAATCCGCGCTTAGCTTCTACTGAGGAAATGTGAATTAATGCGCCCCTTCCTGCGCGTTTAATGTGGGGTAATGCCACCATTGCGCCGTAAACTTGTCCCATCAAATTGACATCGATAATCCGCTTGAATTCTTCTGGAGTTGTGTTTTCAAAAGTGGCGTATATCGACACGGCGGCGAGGTGTACCCAAGTATCGATGCGCCCGTATGCGTCGATGGCTTTGTTAGCGATCGCTTGAACTTGGTTAAAATCGGAAACATCGGCAGCAATCGCTACTGCATCGCCTTCAAAGCTTTTAATTTCATCTACTAGGGAATCTAACCCCGCTTGACTCCGCGCCGCCACGACTACTTTTGCTCCCCGTTTGGCAAATTTTAATGCAGTTTCGCGCCCAATACCGCTGGAAGCACCCACGACTACAACAATTTGTTCGTTGATTGGTTTGAGTTGCATGATGACCTTTTCTCCTGTACTTTTACCTTTGCAAGGTAACGAACCGAATTTTGCCAAACGTCTACCAAAGGAATAGAGCTAACATCTATCCCTGGGAGGGCATGTAGTTAAATCGGTTTGTGAGGATAAATATTAGGATTGAACAAACGTTTATGAAGCTTGAGCTATATCAAGAGGTTGCTTTAACTCGCGATTTGCCGGAGCATAGACTTCGCGCCGGTGATATTGCGACTTTAGTTGATTTCCTTCCTCATCCCGCTGGTGGGGAAGATGGGTGCGCGCTGGAGGTATATAACGCCGTGGGTGAGTCGATTGCAGTAGTTGCCGTGCCAATCTCTGCCGTTTCTGTTTTGCGTGCGGATGAAATTCTGAGCGTGCGATCGCTCGCACCAGCTACCTAAATTTGGTCGGTTTTCCCCCCATCAATTTCCAGCACGCTCGACTTTAAATTAGCCACAATCTAAATAGGTTGATTTTGCAAGCAAGGTAAAAACTATGTTTCCTTTCTTCTGGGGCAATAGTTGCTATAATTCCGAACCCATTTCGCGCAGAAGCCGCCTCGAGCGCAAGCGTAAGTTTCTGCAATGGATGCGCGACGATTTGGAAACTAAGTTAGCTGGGATCAATGCCGCTCTGACCAAAATTGACGAGCAATTAAATCAAGAAGGCTCTCAAGAAACCGCCGCGTAATTACTCGTACCCAGGCTCAGCCTGGGTACGACTTTTAGGAGGCTCTTGCCTCCCTTACCCTAACTGCTATCTCGCATGGCGAAAGTGCGCCGGAATACCCACTGCATTAAACCAGGAAAAAAGTTATAAGCTGTCTTCGAGATTGTTGCAGATCCCACCAGCACGTCAGATTTGTGATGTTTAACCGCATCCCAAATTGCATTTGCTACCTGTTCGGGAGTTTCTAATAGCGGACTTTTGACCGCATTGGCAACAAAATCGTGACGCTGTTGAGCATCTTGTTCGTCTTTCCCTCTAAAAATTGCCCGTTCCATTAAATCGGTTTTAATGAAATTCGGGTGAATGCCGCAAACTCGAATTCCTTTGGCTTCTAATTCCGCGTGCAGTGCTTCCGTCATTCCAGTTACGGCATATTTACTAGCCGTGTAGGGTGTTTGATAAGGAATGGGAACCTTACCGCCAATCGAACCTACATTCACAATTGTTCCCTTTCCTCGCTCTAAAAAATGCGGCAAAAAGGCATAAATTGTGTGAATATAGCCCCAAAGATTTGTATCAATAACTGCGTGCCAGTCGTCCAGAGAAAATTTATCGACTGGACCTAACATATAAATGCCCGCATTGTTAATTAACACGTCGATGGCGCCATAATGTTGTAGGGCTTTGTCAGCAAGTGCGCTAACTTGGTCGGGATCTCGCACATCGGTGGGAATTGCGATCGCATCCACTCCCATCGCTCGGATCTCTTGCGCTAAAGCTTCCAATCTGTCAAGCTGACGCGCCGCCAGCACCAGATTATATCCTTTGCGAGCAAATAACAGCGATGTTTCTCGACCAATGCCTTGGGAAGCACCTGTAATTAATACGGTTTCAGCCATAGTTTCTATCTATTTTTCTTGTCGTTGCCGTCAGCAATTTGCCCGCATATAAATTTCTTTTATCCCGGATTTAGCCCGGAAATAAATTTCCGGCTGAAAGCTAAAGTTAGCTAAAGCGAACTGCCACATTGTTTGAACCCGTTTTAACGGGTTTTAAGCTTTTAGCCGAAACTTGAGCTGATTTGCTATTT
>CAYXCW010000037.1:0-53771 GCA_964463555.1 uncultured bacterium | reverse complement strand
CTTTTAGCCGAAACTTGAGCTGATTTGCTATTTAAACCCGTTTTAACGGGTTTTAAGCTTTTAGCCGAAACTTGAGCTGATTTGCTATTTAAACCCGTTTTAACGGGTTTTAGCTTTTAGCCGGAAATTTATTTCCGGGCAATTCCTGCTCAATTACCAATGAGTACCAATGAGTAATTGCCATTACCAATCAGCAATTACCCATTACCTATTTACTCGGATTATTTGGTCTTTGAGTTGCAGCAGGATTTTTCAAGCTTTCTTCTCTGGCTCTTCGCGCATCGGCTCCTTCACCAAGAATTTCCTCTGGGCTTTGATCGAGGTCATCAGCCATATCAATGCTACCGTTTGTATTGGTATTCGGTTTGGCTGAACTTCCTTTATGACTGGCATGTCCGCTAGGCATGATTCTTTCCTCAATCGAGTAACTAAATATCAGCCTAGTCTGATTTGTGGGGAAAAATACCCTATCTTTAGACTTATAAAAAACTAAATTCTTTGGGGTTATTTTGACCAGGAACGGCTGTTTAAAAATTAACAATCATCCCTAAGACTGATGCATAATTCTCTTACTTTGGGTTGATGCTCTTCAGCTTGCTTGTATGTTTTGCTCTTGAAAGGTTCTATGACAAAAATTATCATATGAGTAGCTTCAAGGAATTAAAAAAGCAAATACGTTTTTTTATCGGGTCGCTGTTTTACCTCACATACGCCCCAAAAGCGTGGCTGTACTCGCGCCAGCGGGATTGGCTCGAAAAAAAATATCAAATGCCGCCTACAGGGGAAGGTTTTGATCGTCCCGGAAAATTACTCCGAACTGAACCAATAGAAAGCGGTGCTAATTTTTACTTTGAACAAGCGGAATTAGAAATATGCTTTTTGGCAGAAGATTTTGTCAGAATTGACTGGAAACTTGGGATACCGCCGATTGCTTATGCGATCGCGCGCGCCAATTGGCAACCAGTACAAACGCACTTGGAAGAAACACCGGAACGCACAACCCTATCGAGTTCCGTCCTCAAAGTCAGCGTCGCCATCGATGGCAATTTAACAATGTGCGATGCCCAAGGAAACATCCTGCGGTCAGAACTTCCACCCCAGAAAAAACCCGATGGCTGGTTGCATAAAGCACAGCTACGACAAGAAGAACATATCTACGGACTGGGAGAAAGGGCAAATCGGTTAAACTTGCGCCTCGCCAGGGAAACAACCGAAAAAGGCGAATTAACCGATCAACCAAAATCCTTTCGGATGTGGAACTATGACGCTGCGGGAAAATACGCTCCCGGTTCCGATCCCATGTATATTTGCATACCTATTTATTTGGGACTGCACCAACAAGGTAGCTACCTAATTTTTTACGAAAACAGCTTTGAGGCTAGATTTACCTTTGCAGATGTAGCGACAGCGGACTTTGACGGCGGCGTGCTGCGTTATTACTTTACCGTTGGTTCCCCGGCGCAAGTACTCTCTCGCTATACAGAATTAACCGGGCGCGCGCCGCTTCCTCCTCGTTGGGCGTTGGGATATCATCAATCGCGGTGGGGATACCGTACAGAACAAGCTGTTAGAGAAACCGCACAGAAGTGTAAAGCGCTTGACTTGCCTTTGAGCGCAATTCACATGGATATTGACGTTCAAACGGGATATCGCGCCTTTACAATTGACCCGGATCGGTTTCCGAGAATCGCCACATTTACCCAAGAATTGTTAGAACAAGGGGTGAGGTTTATTACCATCCTCAACCCTGGAATTAAATACAGCCGCAATAAGGAAAACAACTTATTTTTAGAAGGTAGAATTTTAGATGGTTTTTGTAAATTGCCCAACGGCAAGTTAGTAATCGGCCCAGTTTGGCCTGGTAATTGCGTATTTCCAGACTTTACAAACCCGAAGGTGCGTAAGTGGTGGAGTCGGCAATATGAGTATCTTTTAGATGTGGGAATTGCTGGATTTTGGCACGATATGAACGAACCTGCCGTTTTTATTTTATGGGGCGATCGCTCTCTCCCCAAAGTCACGCAGCACATGATGGAAGGTAGAGGCGGCGATCACCGCGAGGCGCATAATGTCTACGGGTTATTGCAAGCGGAAGCAGCATACCAAAGTTTGTGCAACTATCGCCCCGATCAACGTCCTTTTATTGTCTCCCGTGCCGGATGGGCAGGTTTGCAACGCTACGCTTGGACTTGGACGGGGGATATTGAATGTACCTGGGAGGCGTTGCGTCAAACCATTGCCACTGTAGTCGGTTTGGGATTATCGGGAATTCCTTACAGCGGCCCCGATATTGGTGGTTTCCAGGGCAATCCAAGTGCGGAATTATACTTGCGCTGGTTTCAAGTTTCCACGTTTCTGACGTTTTACCGCAGTCACTGCTCGAATAACGTAGAATACCGCGCCCCGTGGACTTATGGCGAACCTTATCTGAGTATGATTCGCAATTTCTTGCACTTGCGGTATCGACTTTTGCCGTATTTTTATACATTGTCTTGGGAAGCAACGCAGAAAGGTTATCCTCCCGTGCGTCCAGTTTTCTGGTGTGATAGTACTGATTCCAGACTGTGGGATGTGGAGGATGCGTTTTGTTTGGGGGATGCTTTGATGGTTTGTCCGGTGTTAGAAGATGGAGTGCGATCGCGCGAAATCGAGTTACCCAAAGGACGCTGGTATAATTTCTGGAACGATGCTGTATTTGAAGGCGTACAGCAAGTTAATATCGACGCAAATTTAGAACAAATTCCTTTATTAGTGCGTGCGGGAACCGTTTTGCCGATGGAAGAAGGAGATAAACTAATTCTGCATATTTACCCACCCGTGGAAGCAAGCAGCGAGTCTTTCCTTTACAGCGATGCGAAAGATGGATATGGCGATTCTCGGATCGATAAATTCCGCTTGCTACGAGATGAAAATGGGTTAGAAATTACTTGGGAGGAAGAGGGGAATTATCCTTTCTCTTATGGCAATGTCGAGTTGCATTTGCATGGGATGAAATTGCAGCAAATTTGGGTAGATGGTAATGAATTGAATTTTGAGTCACAAATCTTTGAGGTTGGAAGGTTTCAGAAAGTTCGCTTTCAGGGTGAGATAGTTTAAATTTAGATCTTGCATTTGTTTCATCGCCCGCCAGGGGTTACACCTCCAACCTAATTGCTCTATATCCACTCTAGGTCGTAGCTAAGTTGTATTCTTGAATACTTTAGTCTGTAGAACTTTTGTATTCAAAGCCTTAGCTTACTACTCATGCAGTATAGTAAGCTAGATCAATTTTTAGGGCTAGAGATACAGCGCCGTCGGACCCAGAGGGGTTGGTCGCAGGAATACCTGGCAGAAATTACAGGTCTGCATAGAACCTACATCAGTCAACTAGAGCGCGGACTCAAAAGCCCATCTGTTAGAGTTCTCAGCCACATCGCTAATGCTTTGGAGGTGACGATGAGCGAATTTCTAGAAGCAGTTGAGGAAGCCCTACGTGCTGACAAATGAGGAGATACAAAGATTAAGACAAGCCATTATTGCTACAGTTGCATCTCCGGTAATTGGCTCTATAGAAGATTACGCATGGGAGGCTATTTTTCATTACGTTAAAAGCCTCCCTCTTTCCGATCCAGCATCAGGACGCAGCAAGCTTCTTCACGATGCTGTTGACGTTACAACCAAAACTGGCTGATCGCTTAAATCTCTTCAGGTAAGTAGTCTTGCCACTGGTACTCCTTTTTTTTTCGTAATTCAAAGAGCAGATGTTGTTAAAAAAGCTACTCTGCTGGGTTTCTCTGGTTTGACTGAGCGCTCGTCGCCCGCAGACCTTGGAGCAGCTATCATTCAGCATTGGAACGAAAAAATAACGATGAGCCGCTTAGTACAAGGCGTCACAACTAGCTACGAAAGTATACTTTTAAAAACTATCAGAGGTACTGAATATGTTTACTGTGAATATCCCCTGAATTTACTAGATCCAAGTAATTTTTCTTGGGCTTGGACAATAGATAGAAAGACAGGCACAGCAGGTGCAGGTTTACAAGGAACTGTGGCAGGTAGAACAGAGTTGGTGTGGTACAAAAATCAGAAGCAACTTTTCAGAGCTAGAGTGATTCCGCCCGAAGCTATTCGTATAACCATCGAACGAAATCGCCTTACACTAAGCAGGTATGTAGAAACTATACTGGCATCTCTGCAACAGCAGCTAAGTCTAGAATCCTCTAATGAAAATGATTCTGGAGAAGATGGGCAGCTATAGCTTTAGCCAGCAGAGGAGGCACAGATTCTCCAATTTGAGCTGCCATATCAGTATAAGTTCCTAAAAAGTGAAAACTATCGGGGTAGGAATGCAATCTAGCAGCCTCGCGGATTGTAATTGTTCTATCCTGTGTTGGATGGAAAAACCGACCAGAACCCGGATGAAAAACCCATTTTGTAATAGTTCTAGCAGGTTTATCCCAATTGAGTCTTCCATACGCACCGCTATAGTGCTTTTTCGGAGCTAATTCGGATGGTAAATCTCTCGCATCTTGTCCTTCTTTAAGTGCGCGCGCTCTAGCCAACTGTATCGGACTCAAAGCACGAGCGACATGATTAACTATTGTTTTACTTCCACTTCGCATTAAAGCTTGGTAAGTAGTTTGAGGTTGAGCGGGATAGTTTTCACGTACATATTCTTGCCCCGCATCCAACGGTGGCAAATCTCCAATAGCATCTCTAACAGTAAGGATTGGAGAGGGTATCATATCTAGTAATGTTAGCTGGGTGTGAGGTTTAGCATCTCTAAAATTACTGCGGATATCGCCAGAATGGGTAGATTCTGGCAAGGTAGGATATCGACCATTTAAACTAGCTATAAAAAAAGCTCTAGCCCTCGTTTGCGGTACGCCATAGTAGGCAGCATTTAATGATGCAGACGTAACTTTATAACCCATTGACTCTAGCTGTTGCGTTATTTCGCTTCTTACTGAACCATCGTAAGCTTTTAAAATTTCGGGGACATTTTCCATGACAACGTACAAAGGTCTGAATTCTCTGACAAACTCTAGGAAAGCTTTATATAGCTGATTGCGGGGATCTTTCAGATATCGATATCCAGCAGGAATATTGCGTGAAAATCCTTGGCAGGGAGGCCCACCAATCAATGCTGTTAGTTCTTCTCGGCGCAATCCAAGCCATTCTCGAATCTCCGCTGGAGTAACAGTGCGGATATCTCGATCAATGATTTTTGTAGCTGGGTAGTTGTGCCTGTATGTTGCCAAAGCCTTGCTGTTTATATCAATAGCGCATAAAGGCTCGAAGCCAGCCAAGTGAAATCCTGTGGTCAAGCCACCTGCGCCTGCAAATAAATCAAGTGTTGTGTGTGTCATCGTCGAATACTATAGTATTCAAAAGCAAAAATCAACTTGAGGTTTCCCCTTATGGAACACACTGTCAAGCCTACTGCTTATTTTCCGTTTAACTTCAACAACTTGGATAGCCGAGTTCTAACGGTTCTGGTCATCGGCACACCGGAAAACATCAGAAACTACATGTTGACCCAATACCGCTTTGGCTTTGCCCCTGTGGACGCATGGACTCAAATTCTGCCTGTTCCTAACTGTCCGGGCAAATTCATGAGCCTCCTGAATCGAAAGATGGTCTGAACAGTCTAAGGTGTAGGGATTTAGCGATCGCTAAATCCCCGTTCGCAGATCCAAACAGCCACAAGTAGCGTATACCTATTCAGATCGTTACCGAGGTTTGCGAATGTCTACGCAAGTTACTTTATCCCCTGAAACCATCCAAACCCTTGCCCAGCAATACTTTGTAGCAACTCGCTCTGCCGATAAGGTAGAAAGCATGGTCGCCTGTTTTGCCGAAGATACCACGAGTTACGACCCGGTGGGTGGGCCAGCGCTGCAAGGTCATGCCGGATTGCGTCAGTTTTTTCAAGGGATTGCGGATTTATTTGCTGAGGTAGAACTAACCGAAGATTTTATTTCGATTAACGGCAACGAAGCTGCTGTTAAATGGACGGGTCGAGGTGTGGGCAAAAACGGTCGCGCTGTGACATTTGAAGGGATAGATTTATTCGAGTTTAATGCAGCAGGGAAGATTCAATCTTTGCGCGCGTATTGGAATCCGGCGGCAATGTTAGCCCAATTATTGGAAGTTGCATAATAATATCTAAACCGCTCAAACCGGGGACTTTGAATTCGGTTCCCCCCTTTTTAAGGGGGGTGAGGGGGGATCAAACCGACAATATTTGTAACTAGCAACTTGCATTATTACCAGTCTCTACGGTTGGAAAAGTGTCAACGGGTGGTTATACTTCCCAGTTATAGCCCGAGATCGTAAAGCCTCTGAATGTCAATTCCTCCTAATCCTGATGATGTTTCGCTGTTAACGAGAATTTCCCAGGGCGACCAGGCTGCTTTGTCCGCTCTGTACGATCGCTATGGCAAAATTATCTACGCTTTCGCGTTGAAAAGTTTAAGATCGGTGGAAGAAAGCGAAGAAGTGGTCATGGATGTGTTTGCTCAAGTTTGGCGTATAGGCGATCGCTACGATGCCAAAAAAGGCAGAGTCGATACCTGGTTGTTTACCATCGCCCGCAGTCGCATTTTAGACCGCGTGCGTAAACTTCAGCGCACTCATCCAGCGACGACTTTTTCGATTGATGCTGTAGAGATCCAACCGAAAGCGGATAGCGTAGATCTATTTGAGGAAGCGTTTATTGCTGAACGCCGCAGTCGCATGATGGCGGTGATGAAAGCGCTACCGGATGAGCAGCGGTTAGTCATTGAACTAGCGTATTATCAGGGGCTAAGCCAGAGTCAGATTGCGGCTCAAACTGGGATCTCGTTGGGAACGGTCAAAACCAGAATTCGGTTAGGCTTGAATAAGTTAAAATCTATTCTCGCTAATGAAGAGAATTGGTAAAGACTAAAGGTTGAGGAATTAAATTCAAGGCGGATCGATCAAATGAATGCTGATAACTACTGCTTTTGCGAACTGGCTCCACTTTATGCCCTCGATCTGCTGAGTGAAGAAGAACGAGCGTGGGTGGAGCAACAATTAATCGAATGTCCCGAATTGGCAGAAGAATTAGCCGAATATCAGACAGCGGCGGCGGCAATTATCTACAGTAGTCCCGCTGTGGAAATGGCAGCAGATTTAAAAGATCGGTTGTTCGATCGCTTGGGGTTAGATAGTCCCGTTACCGTGGAAGAGAAAGCGCCGCCATTGCCATTTTTTAGCGTGCGATCGCAAGATGTCAACTGGCGTCCTCATTCTAGAGTTCCGGGCGTTTCAATTGCGCTTCTCAATACCGACCCAATTAAGCGCGAAATTGTCGGTTTATTGCGAGCAGAACCAGGGGTTCGCTATCCTTTCCACATTCACGCTACTGGCGAGGAAATTTACATGCTGGAAGGCGATTTAGTCATAGGAAATGAAGCCTATGGTGCGGGAGATTATATTCGTTCCCATGCTGGTTCAAATCATGCACCTCATACCAACGGCGGTTGTATGTTCTTCTTCCGCACTTCGATGGATGATGAATATCCCGAATTAGCAACGGTTGGCTAATTGGTAATTGGTAATTGGTAATTGGTAATTGTGTAAAAATCTCTTGACTGGTTTACTCAATGCCATAAATACTACTCCGATTTAAGGCATCTTTTATTCCCACATCTGCTACCCACCAATCAAAATCTCTATGCATTTGCTTTAAGCGTTCTTCTTCGTCGGCAGGATCGCTAACTGTTTGGCTAAAATTTTGTTGTTGAGAAACAGCCCGAAACGCTGCCACAATTTCTTTCAACATGGCAATTTGTTGTGGACTTAAACCTGTGACATCTATAACTTCTGGCTTCATATGCTCTCCATCATAAAAAATAAAAAATTGTAGTTACAATTCAAAAACACCCGTTTGCTAAATTACAAACCATTCGCGATCTAAAATCGCTAGACAAAAATCCTCTCCTTTAAGTTTATCGCAAACCGCCATAAATGGGAGAGGGATTGAGCAGAGGGCGACTCCGAGCGCAATTAGCAATTAGCAATCTTATGCAAACATCCAATTAATTAAATCGCGATACCTTTCTGCTACGACGTTGCGGCGAATTTTCAATGTTTGCGTCAACAATCCATTTTCGATGGTAAAAGGTTCTTTAATTAACTCAAAAGCAATTATTTCATCATCCCGACGATATCCGGGTCGATTTCGCACTTCTCTGTTAAGTTCGGCGCGAAATAAGTCGCGAATCTCCTTACTATTGAGGTTAATTTCTCCCGGATTCCCTACCCGCTGTTCTAAAGCTTCTAAATTTACTACAATTATCGCACCCAAAGACTTTTGATCTTGACCGACTAACATAATTTGGTCAATCAAAGGACTCCGCAAACAAGCGTCTTCAATTGGTTGCGGTTCGATATTTTCGCCATTGGTTAAAACAATCGTATCTTTAGCGCGACCTGTGAGAACAATTTGGCCTTCTGGGGTTAACCAACCAATATCGCCTGTATCAAACCAACCTTCTAAATCGATGGCTTTTTTGGTTGCTTCGGGGTTGAGAAAGTATCCTTGCATGACTTGCGGGCCGCGCGCCATGACTAAACCTATTTTACCTGTGGGTAATGGTTTGTGTGTTTCTAAATCTACTATTTTGATTTCAGTATTGGCAATGGGTAAACCGGATGAACCGCGCAGGTTTCGCCAGTAACGCCGCACGGTTAAAACTGGTGTAGTTTCTGTTAGTCCGTATCCGACTAAAATATTAATGCCGATAATTTCAAAGAAGTCTTCTAAGTGTTGTGCTAAAGAACCGCCGCCGCAAATTAATTGTTTTAATTTACCTCCGGTTGCTTGTTGAATTTTTTTGTAAATAAGCATTTCTCCCAGATAATGTAGGGGTGCGAGGGTGATGGTTTTTACCCAAGCTTGGAAAACTTGCGATCGCGAAGGTTTCAGATTCTCTAAATCCATTCGTTTCCAAGTCCGAACGGCTTTAATATAACTTTGACTTACAGTTAAAAAAGACTGAATAAATTTCTGCATCCGCGGCGATTTATCGCGGAAAGACTTTTGCATTCCTTCGTAAATCGATTCCCACAAACGCGGTACGCCGACGACGTATTGTGGGGTATAAGTTTGCAAATCTTGTTTTAAATAGCGACGATTGGTATAAATTTGCGTGCAACCTTGAGAAAGGGTGAAATATTCCCCGATGCGTCCGAAACTGTGCCAAGTTGGGAGAATGCTCAGCGTGCGATCGCCGACTGAAGGTTGAATCGCTGTTGTCAGTGCAACGAGTTGATGGATAAAATTTTCATGGCTTAACATTACGCCTTTGGGTTTCCCCGTTGTCCCAGAGGTGTAAATTAAAGTCGCCAAACTTTGACGATTTGGATTAACGGGATTTAAGGTAAAATTTGCTGCCAGTTTCATCAATTGCCCGAAGTTGATCGCTTTTAATCCCTGCATCAGTTCCGGGGTTTCATCTGATAGTAACACCACCCACTGTACGGGCAAATCGAATAATTCTGGCATCAATTTATTGAGGGTTTTGATATTTTCAACCACCAAACCCGTACTACCGCTGTGTTCCAAAATATACAGCAATTCATCCCTTTCTGCCGCAGAAGATCGTACCGCATTCGCCGCACCTGCCAGCATGATCCCTTGATCGGCAATCATCCACCGGGCGCTGTTATCGGCGAATAAAGCAACGCGCGACGGGATGGGTGATTCTGGGTCGAATTCTAACCCCAATCCCTGGATTCCCGCTGCGAATTGCTGGATTTCTGCATATAGTTGGGCGTAAGTTAGAGATACGCTGGGTTTGGCGTGGGGGTCAAGCAACGCCAGCACATCAGGGAACATTTGGGAAGTAGTTTCCCAAATTTGGGGCAGGGACTGTAAGGTGGAATAGTCGATCAGTCCCGTCATTTCAAAGCGTTCGCGATCGCTAAAATTATATTTGCCCATTGTGCGTTCCTCCCTGATGTGCGTAGGTTGGTTGAGCTTAGCAGGATTATAGATTACTTGGGGCAGCGACTGTATTTATTGGGCTAGAAACCGGGTTTCTTCTTTGATCTCTGATTGCCAAACCACGATTTTTCATAGAAACCCGGTTTCTTTGCGTATTTATTCAGAGCGGATCTTTTTCGGTGTCGCCAGCGCTAGGAAGAATTCCACTAACGACCAAAGTAGGGGAATAATGGGAGTAATCACCCATTGATAAAGGAAATCTGCGATCGCAGTCTGACGCGGACGATTGAGGGAAAATGTTGCTACGATGATGGCTGCGATCGCGAGTATTCCCGTGATATAAAAAAACGGTGCAAAGCTACCAGAAATGCCGCGAATCGCACCCGCGGTAAAAATTCCCGATAAACCTCCAATCCCAAAGGAAGTAAACAGCAACCCGTAATTGCTAGGGTAATTATCGATATAGAAAAAGCTCAACGTTGCCGCAGGTGCGACGGCTAACCAAGCACCCAAACAAAACCAGAATATGGAAAAAGCAATTAAAAAGTTTGCCAACTGTCCCTGACTGGTATTTAACATCAAAATCGACGCAATTAGGATCAGTACGTTAATCGCGACGATGGTAAGTTTGGGTTTGAGGCAGTCGTTTAGCCAGCCGAACAAAGGACGCCCGATGCCGTTGAATGCAGCAAATAAAGGTACGGCGAAAGTGAGATTTTCTGGTTGCAATCCGACGATTTCTCGACCGACTTGGGCAGTGGTTGCGATCGCAGTCAATCCCACAAACGTTCCCACAATATAACACAGCCACAATCCATAAAAAGTTTGCGTCCGCACCATCGGCAATTGGGCAGAAGCATTGCTATCTGTAATGTCTGCAATTATCTCTTCTTGGGGATTCCAAGCTGGAGGTTTCCAGCGGGGAGGCGGCATTCTTAAAACAGTAGAAATTGCCAGAATAATCAAGGTAAATGCAATACCTAAAATCACAAACGTCGAACGAACGCCAAAGGCTTTTATTAACGCAAATGCCAAAGGTGCAGTCACCAATGGCGAAAGACCAAAACCTACAACAGTCATGCCTACTGCAAAACCTTTGCGATCCGGAAACCAACGCGCAGAAATTGCCAAAGGCACCCCATATGCCATGCCGACGCCGATGCCGGTGATGACACCGTAGGTAAGAATTAAACAAGGCAAATTTGGGGCAATACTTGACAGTAAATAACCAATTCCGACAACAATTCCACCCGCAGCGGTGAGGATGGTTGGATTGCACCGATTCATATACAATCCGCTAATCGGCATGACTAAAGTAAACGTCACTCCCAGTACCAAAAAAGGCAGTAAAATTGCCCCCGGTTTGGTTTGCAGTGCTGCTTCAAAAGGGCCGCTGAAAATACTCCAGGAATAAACCGTTCCTAAACAGAGTAATACAATTAGACCCAAGGGTATAAACAACCACCTGCCGACTTCAGGGCGGAGTCCAAATAGTTTGGCATTGTCGGGAAATTCAAACAATTGAATACCGTTCATCTTGCCCGTTTTCTAATGGATTGACAATTGTTCTATATTTTTACACTGTAGGCGGCGTTAGGGCAAGCGCCCAAGGCCGATGATAGAAGCGCTATAATGCGATCGCTCGCTTTTCCCGCGCTTTACCTCATGGAATTTAACGTTATTTTCCAGCTAAACGAAGCACAAAAAAATGATTTGATGGAACTTTATAAACATGCGTTTTGGTCGCATCAAAGAATGCGCGCTGATGTTGATAAAATGTTAGATAATACTAATATCCTTGTGGGCATAGAGTCGCACCAGGGCAAATTAATCGGATTCTGCCGCGTTCTGACCGATTTCGTCTATCGCGCCATTCTTTTCGACGTAATTATACATCCAGATTATCGCGGTCAAGGGTTAGGCAAACTGTTAATCGATACCGTTGTAGAACATCCTGATTTACAACAAGTGGAACATATCGACCTCTGCTGCTTACCAGAAATGATTGACTTTTACAAACAATGGGATTTCACCACAGAATTAGGTGAATTTCGCTTAATGAGACGAAACCGTAGGAGAACCTAGAAACCGGGTTTCTGCGGCTATCTCTGCTGAGATAGCGACGATTTTGCCGAGAAACCCGGTTTCTTTGCGTCACGCTTAATCAGGCAAAATCGGAGAACCTAGAAACCGGGTTTCTGCGGCTATCTCTGCTGAGATAGCGACGATTTTGCCGAGAAACCCGGTTTCTTTGCGTCAGTGTAACGCAGCTTAGTTTTACCCAACGCATTTAGTAGTTCGCAACTCCATTGCATCGGAAATAAAACAGGAACCGCCTAATTTATTCAAAATGGATCTAATATTTTCCACGACGGCATCTAGTTTTTCTGGGGGGAAGAAAGCGACGATATAAACATTATCCAACATCGTCATTGCTAAATCGTGCTTGCCGTCGCCTCTGGTACTTTTTCCCGCCACATCCCGAATTACTGTATAACCCGGTACGCCAGCTCGATCTAATCCTGTTAAAATCTTTTCCAATTCGATGTAATTGGCAATAATTTCGATGCGTTTGACTGGGTTCATCAGATTAACTCCAAAACAGATTGATACCGTACAAATACAGCGGAATGCCGACGATGATATTAAACGGAAACGTCACCGCTAAAGCAGTAGAAACGTATAAACTCGGATTCGCTTCGGGAACCGTTAAACGCATCGCTGCGGGAACCGCAATATAAGAAGCACTCGCACACAAAACCGCAAATAATAAACTATCTCCCTGCGACATGCCGATGACTTTGGCAATCAGCAAACCAATCGTAGCATTGAGGATTGGGATTAATATGGCAAAGGAAATCAGGAAAGCTCCAGTTTTTTGCAAATCTTTGATTCTTCTAGCTGCTACCAATCCCATATCTAACAAAAAGAAAGTCAGAACCCCGTAAAATAGATCTTGGGTAAAAGGTGACAACTTGTGCCAACCGCTTTCACCCGTCAGGACGCCCATAATCAGACTACCAACTAACAGAAATACGGAACTGTTAAAGAAGGCTTCTTTTAACACATCAGACCAAGCAAACTCTCGTTTATCCCCATCTACCGCGAACAAATTGACTAAAATCAAACCGACAATAATCGCGGGTGATTCCATTAAGGCTAAAGCTGCTACCATGTAACCATCAAAGTTAATCCCCAGTTGGTTGAGGAAAGAACCGGCGGTGATGAAAGTAACCGCGCTGATCGAACCGTAAGTCGATGCGATCGCAGCAGCATTATACGGGTCTAGCTTGATCTTTAAAATAAAGAAAGTATAGACCGGAACCAATGCCGACATCAACATCGCCGCCAAAATTGTCAGCATCACCTCTTGACTAATGCCGCTTTTTACCAGTTCCACCCCGCCCTTAAACCCAATCGCAAACAGCAGATACAGCGAAAACAATTTAGCGACGGGAGGCGGAATTTCCAAATCCGACTTGACAAAAACAGCCACCATGCCCAAAAAAAACGCCAGGACAGGTGGATTCAAGATGTTGGATACAATCAAGCTGACATCCATTTCCACCAATCCTCCCAATTTGTACGCACAATCCAAGGTCAAGAATTGATTGTTACACGTTGCGGACAGGTAGACCGAGAAAATATACTCATCGCCGAGGTTCAAAGACTCATCGACGAGTCCAATATCCTCGTCGTTGAGTGTTGGAGGGTGGTGTGCGATCGCTTTTGCTAGATCTTGCACCTAAAATTAGTGGAACGGGCAGGATGCTCTTGTGGCGTGGGCGTCTCGCCCTCCCCAGTTATATCGCTGCAAGATAGGAAATACTGCGTATCGACAATTTTCCTTGTACGGATTTGCGTACTATCGATCAACTTTGGGTAAAATACAGCAAAGGGCGCTTTGGCTTTTCTGTGCAAAAGCGCATCTGGGAAAGCGTCGGGGGTAAACCCGGGGAGTACGATTACGAAATATTCAAGAAGTTTGGCGAGAAAGTAGACTGGTATTGGAAAGAGGAAGACTATGGGAAATATTGGTCTGATCTCACCTTCTCCCTGAATGCCCCTGGAGGGCATCTCCCGGTTGTATGTGGGGGTTTGGTGTTTTGGAGGTGGGGGGTTTTTGAAGATGAACCTTGGGTGTTGGAGGGTGTTCTCTTCTCTCGCGTGGAGACTTGTAAATTGTAACCTCTAAGGCTTTCGGAAAATTATTAAGAATTACAACAGAGGGAAATTCCACGAAGCTATGAGGATTCTAGCTTTCCGATACCTGGCAATGAGGTAAGATAATTAAAATAGATGAGGATAGGATAAAGTTTACTTTCAAGTAATAAGCATTATGTCATCGAATTTAACTAAAGAAGAAATCAAAGAGATGATTTTCCAGCTACCTGTTGAAGAAATTATCGCACTTATGGCAGATATTGAGCAAAGAGTGGAAAATTTAATGATGATGCAGTTAGCAGAAACAGGTTTCCAGGAGTGGAACGATCCAGAGGAAGATATTTACAATGACGAAGCCTAAGCCTACAGAAATTTGGTTAGTACGTTTTCCATTTAGCGATCTAACTTCCACCAAACTCAGACCTGCTCTGGTTTTAGCAGTTCATAGAGAAGAGTTCATCATTTTGGGTATTTTCTCAAAAGTACCTGCTGAAAAATTGCGGGATACTTGGGTGTTAATTGACGAAACTCATCCCGAATTTTCGCAAACTGGTCTGAAAAAGCAATCTTTAATTAGGGCAGATAAAATTGCGACTGTAAGTGAATCAGTATTTCAGAAAAAGTTAGGAATATTACCATCAGATATTCAGATGTTAGTACAAGAGGCTTTGAAAAAAGCTCTTGGCATTGCTTAAACAGGAATTATGTAATTAGTTCCAAATCAGCTAAAGATTGAGTTAGATTAAGTAGGGTACATCAGAACCATAAAATTAGTGATAATCCCCAAAATTATGGATATCAGGGAGTAACATATCAGTTATTAGCTGCTTAAAACTACAAGCGATCGCCGTTTCTATACAGAGTCTAAAGACTATCTTGGGAAAACTGCGATCGCAGATGGCAGAAATTTACGGCGATCGCTTAGTCAAAATCATCCTCTACGGTTCCCAAGCACGAGGCGATGCCAAACCCGATTCTGATATTGATGTCCTAGTCGTCCTTAAGGGAGAAGTTCAACCGGGCGAAGAAATTATCAGAACCAGTCATTTTGTAGCTGCTTTGTGCTTAGAATACGATGAAGTTATTAGCCGCATATTCATGGATGAAAATGAATTTATGCACCGCAATGGCCCTTTATTACGCAATATTCGTAAAGAGGGAATCGTGCTGTGACGCCAGAACAATTAAGCTTTCTGCTGAAAGCGCGTGAAAGTCTATCTGCTGCCAGGATATTACTAGCTAATGGCTATCCAGACTATGCCACCTCTCGCGCTTATTACACGATCGTGCAGAGCAATTTCTTGAATTAGCTGAAAATTTGATTGGGACGCTACCGCCTCCGTAAGATGTGGCGCGATCGCAAATCCCCACAAGCTAAAATCAAAAATATTCCCTCCCAATCACCAACGGTTATGGTAAAACTCCCCACCCAAACCACCAAAGAAATTATCTACCCAGAAGACAATGGAGAACCAATGTCAGACAATACCAAACAATTTCGCTGGATTGTCACCATCAAAGAAAATCTAGAAATCTTGTTTGCCAACAATCCTGATGTTTTCGTCGCAGGCGATTTACTTTGGTATCCCGTCGAAGGAAACAATAAACTCTGTCAAGCACCCGATGCAATGGTAGTATTTGGTAGACCCAAAGGCGATCGAGGTTCCTACAAACAATGGGAAGAAAATAACATTCCCCCGCAAGTTGCCTTTGAAATCCTCTCTCCAGGCAATCGTGCCGGAAAAATGCTGCAAAAAACAATTTTTTATCAACGCTATGGAGTGGAAGAATATTACGTTTATGACCCCGATGAAATAGAATTAACAGGCTTTACCCGTTCTGGAGATTGGTTAGAACCAATTGAAGAAATGAACGGTTGGATCAGTCCCAGATTAGGAATTCGATTTGAATTGAAACAAGACACCCTCGAAATTTATCGCCCCGATGAACGAAAATTTCTCACGCCCGTCGAACTAGATCAACTGAGAGAACAGGAACGTCAACGTGCAGAAGATGCGATCGCACAACTACAACAAGAACAACAACGCTATCAAGCATTGATCGAGAAATTGCGAGAACGAGGCATCGATCCAGAACAATTGTAATTGAGCGAGCGATCGCAAAGCACACCGCAGGCATATCCCCTACATACAACCCGTTTTAACAGGTTTTAGCTTTAAGCCAGAAATTTATTTCTGGCTTTTCTGGCTTTTTGCACGCCTGAATAAAAATCTTCATCAACACTAAACGCAAATTCACGAAAGCTTTACTCACACACCCCATAACGATAACCAAAATAGAGAAAGACACGCTGTTTTAAATCAATAGGCGTGAAGATTGGATGGGCGATCCCTACTCTACAAACAGAGCGAAGATAGCTTAACCCGCTCCACGGTGCATCTACTAATTTGCAATACTTGAGGAATGTACCATGAGAGAACCAACTTCAATTGCCGAACTTGACCTGACGCCAATTCCCGGCAAGAAATACTGGAACATCGATCGCGAATGGCGGGAAGAGTTTATCTATTTTATCATGGTGGATCGGTTCCACGATAGCCTGAATCGCGCACCATTACTGCAAAGCGATCGCACAAAAGGTAGCGGCAATAGCGAACAACTAGGAAAATTCTGCGGCGGCACGCTCGAAGGCATTACCAATCATTTAGATTACATCAAAAACCTTGGCTGCACAGCCATTTGGTTGAGTCCTATTTTCGAGAATAACGATGCACCAGATCCCAACTCAGACAAATATCACGGTTATGCAATTCAAAACTATCTCAGAATTGACCCTCGCTTTGGCACCAAGCAAGATTTAATCGATTTAGTCTTAGCTGCACACATCAGAAACATGCGCGTTTTTCTCGATGTAGTTGTCAACCATTCTGGCGATAATTGGTACTATCCAGGAAGCGATCGCTATTATTATTATCAAGATCGACAATTTCCCTTTGGTGGATTGCGCCGCCCAGATCGTCCTATTCCCAACGAATTACAAAACCCAAATTACTACCACCGTCGCGGTGAAATTCGCAACTGGGATGCCTATCCCGAAACCCAACGCGGCGACTTTTTCTCACTCAAAGGCTTCAATAACGATGACGATCCAGATGGTTTGATTCTCCAAGATATTTTAATCAAAGCACACTATTATTGGATGCGCGAAGCCGATATTGATGGCTTCCGCATGGATGCAGTCAAACACATGGGAGAAGTTGCCGTTGCGCGCTTTTGTTCCAGTATCCGCGAGTATGCCTACCGTCTGGGTAAACGCGAGTTTTTCCTATTCGGAGAACTCGTCGCAGGCGATGATGTAATTAACCGCTATATTGGCCCCAATACTTCCACCCAAGTCGATAGCAAAACCGTTTATTTTGGGTTGAATTCTGTTTTAGACTTTCCCCTTTATTGGGCGCTTCCCGGTGTGATTAAAGGCTTTAGTTCTCCGATGAATTTAATCAACCGCTATGAAGGTTTGAGAAATCATGCCCTAACGCGAGGAGAATTAGGCCGCTATCTCGTAACTTTTGTCGATGATCGCGACCAAATTGGGCAAGATTACAAACGAAGATTTGCCACCAACACCCCCGACGCCCAGGTAATTGCTGCAATTGGATATTTGCTCTGTGCAATCGGAACGCCCTGCATTTATTACGGAACAGAACAGGGATTTTCCGGCGAAGGCAGCGATGATAAATTTATTCGGGAAGCGATGTTTGACTTGGATAATCCTGATGTTAATTACTTGAATCGAAATTGCACAATCTATCAAGAAATTGCCAAAATAGCCAAATTATTTCAACAAATTGCAGCCCTGCGCTTCGGGCGCATGTACTTCCGAGAAATTTCTGGCAACGGTCGCGATTTTGGCTTACCCCAAAGTCAACCTTGCACCCTGGCATTCTCGCGCATCCTCGCTGGTGAGGAAGTGTTAATTGCTTACAATACATCTACTACGGAACGGCGCAAAGATTTCGTTATCGTCGATAGGGATATCCACAACAAACCGAGAAATAATATGAGGTTTATTTACGGAAAGCAGGGAACTATCCGCGTTCAAAAACATCCCGATAATGAGTCGCGTTTTATCCAACTCCAACTCGAACCCATGCAGTTTGTAATTTTGCAGTAGCTGGGCAGTAGGGCGCCGATTATAGCATCCTAAAAGTTTGACTCACAGAACTTACTCGCAACAAAAGGGCACGGCATCCAAAGATCGTCAGGTTATTGACAACAATTACAGCCGCCGTGCCCCTACTTACGCAATTTGCTAGTTACATCCAAGCTGACTGTTAATAGGTAATGGGTAATTGCCAAGAGCGGACTCCCTATGAATCCAATTACCAATTACCAATTACCAATTCCCAAGTTGGGCTACTACTAACTGCTTAATGAAACATTCTCAGGGTAGCAAACTTTTGTCCCACCCAAACCACAGTAACCACCGGGATTTTTAGCCAGGTACTGTTGATGGTAAGCTTCCGCGTAATAAAATTCAGGAGCATCTAAAATCTCCGTACCGATCTTGCCGTAACCGGCTCCTTTCAGCGCTTGCTCGTAAGCTTCTTTTGATGCTTCTGCTAGCTTTCTTTGCTCCGGGGAATAAACATAAATTCCCGAACGATATTGCGTACCAACGTCGTTACCTTGGCGCATTCCTTGGGTGGGATCGTGGCTTTCCCAGAACACTTTCAACAGTTGTTCGTAACTGATCGCTTTCGGATCGTACACCACAAAAACTACTTCATTGTGACCCGTCATCCCCGTACAAACTTCTTGATAAGTTGGGTTTGGCGTCACTCCGGCAGCGTAACCAACTGCGGTGGTATAAACTCCATTTAGTTGCCAAAATTTGCGTTCTGCACCCCAGAAACACCCCATGCCAAACATTGCCATTTCCATTCCCTCTGGAAACGGAGGTTTTAATCGATTACCATTGACAAAGTGCGCCGCAGGTACTGGCATTTGTTCTGTTCTTCCCGGTAAAGCTTCTTCAGGTTTAGGAAGGGATAGCTTTTTACCAAATCCAAATAGCATAATTTACTCTGATTTCTGATTTGTGAAACAAGTGTTTACATTTATTAATATATCGTTTATAGAGATTTGCGATCGCCCCCCATCTGGATTTGAGCTTTTTGGCACCACAGCGCCGCCTCCTACCAAGCTTGACGGGTAGAAAGCGATCGCGTATCCTCCAAATTAAGGTTGCTTTGCTCAGGCAAAAGCAACTGTTCCCAAAAACCTAGTAACGCTACCCATAGCTGTTGACACCAGCTATGAGCAGCTTAACCCCCACACTGCCTAAACCAGTCAGGAGGCTAATTGAGAATTGTAACATTCTCTTGAGCCACCCTAATTTGACTTGCCTATCCGGTGTGGCTAGATTTTTGGGTTTCTCAGAAAACCTAAAACACAAAGAGACAACATTATGGCTGAAGAATTTTTGGGAGCTGATTTTATCCCCTCTGACAGCGAAACAGAAAGCGATCGCGAACCGCTGCGGATGATACTTATCGGTTCCCGCGCGCGGGTACTCGCAGAAATCCATTACCTGTACGCCAAGGGAGTTGCAGAAGTCGGCGATTGGAGTCCCCTAATGCCAGCACCAACAAATCCCGGCGAGGTGATGAGCATCCGCACCAGCTGGCACAAACGCACCGATGCATCCATCAGATCGTCGGGGCGCTAACGCATTAAATTTACGATCGAAGATCTGAAAAACCGGGTTTCTGGGTAGAAACCCGGTTTCTGTGGCTGGTGCAGGAGTGTGCGATCGCCTGCTCAAAAATCGCTGCTATTAGTTCAGCGATCGCCACCCCTCGACGACCGCAAATGTTTGTTAGGATGCAAAAAAAGCGTCGGATGGCAGAATATGTCAGCCAAGGATAGATTTCACGATGTAGTAAAAACAGCACTCCAAAAAGATGGATGGGCAATTACCCAAGATCCATTAACAATTCGGATTAGTCCTACCACAAATTTATACATAGACTTGGGAGCAGAAAAAATACTTGCTGCCGAACGTGCCGGAAAGAAGATTGCCGTTGAAGTTAAAAGCTTCCTAAGTGCATCGGCGGTTACTGACTTTCATATGGCAATAGGACAATATACTAACTACCGCTATGCAATAACAGACTATGCTCCTGAATGGACGCTTTATTTAGCTGTCCCTTTAGATGTATATGATGATTTTTTTACCCAGCCTTTCATCCAGTCAGTGATTCAACGCAGTCAAGTGAATTTACTCATTTACGATGAGGAAAAAGAAGAGGTAGTGCGATGGCAAACCTAGAAAACTATCGAAAGTATATTAAGCAACTCATAATGGAACATGCAGCACGCAGTTCAAACGAAGATGGCGTAGAAGCAGAGACAATTTTTGACACCGAAAGCGATCGCTACCAACTTATCTACGTCGGTTGGCACAATCGAAGACGTATTTATGGCCCGGTACTGCATTTTGATCTTAAAAATGGAAAAATTTGGATTCAGTGGAACGGCACAGAAAATGATGTTGCTGCAGATCTAGTGGCAATGGGTGTTGCCAAAGAAGATATCGTGCTGGGTTTTCAATCACCTTATAGAAGGCAGTTTACCGACTATGCAGTCGGTTAGCCTATAAGTTGTGGCAATGGTAATAATTAATGGGTAATTCTCACGACTAGACTACCAATTACCCATTACCAATAACTATCAACTAATTTGGCAAAATTCTTCGGTACTAAGTAGAATTTCCCCATAATCAGGTATCCAAGCTAACCATTGATTCTCAGAGTATTCACATAACAGCCAAGCTTCGTCAAAGCTGTATGCTGTCGGGGGATTCAAAACTTTCACCCAGGTTGAAGGAGCAAACTTGGGTGCGGGTGGGGTGGTGCGATCGCACAATCTTTCCCACGCACGCACGTTACCTACACTGACTGGGGTAGATGACGACATCTTCGAGCGAACATGCGATCGCAGTTTCATAAGATCAATCCTTTGGAGCGAAATTTCCCGGCGCTGGAGTTACCAGCACCGCCCTAAAAACTTTTAATTCTGTAGTTTAAGATACAGAAATCTTTGGCTCGGTGTGAAAATTGTCTTATAAATTTACAAAAAAGACGATGCCCGCTCTCAGAACTAAAGTCGCACTAGCAGCCTTGATTGCCCCGCGAACCGTTCGGCATCGTTGCGCCACAAAGATTTGCGCCTGTCAAATCCGTACCTTCCAGCTTGGCATCCTTGAGATTAGCGCCGCTGAGATTGGCATCAACCAAGGAAGCATCCTCCAGATCTACTCCAGTGAGATTGGCGTTTTTTAGATTAGCTCCCCGGAGATTGGTATCAAAATTGACCTTATCGTCTCCGGCAGAACCAAAGGGTACTCCAATTAAAAGAACAAATGCCAGATCGAGCGCTATCTCAGAAGCAGAGTAATTACCGGGGATACCCGACAACTTGACTGCGGTATCACCCAGATCGGCACCTTGAAGATCTGCGCCTTCCAGATTGGCAAATGCCAGCATCGCCCCTTCCAAATTGGCGTTTTTCAGATTAGCATTTGACAAATCAGCATTTTGCAACATTGCCGGAGCCAACAGCTTGGCTCCTTGCAAATTCGCTTTGGGCAGAGAAGCGCCTTGCAGATTTACCCCCCTCAAGTCTGCGTTTTCCAAGACTGCCTCTTGCACTGAAGCAATAGCGAGGTTTGCTCCTTTGAGATTTGCCTCCCTCAGGTTTGCCTTGTCCAGGTTTGCGCCAACTAAATAGGCTCCCTCCAGCTTCGCACCTTGTAGATTAGCGCCTTGTAAATTAGCGCCTTCCAAATTGACACGTTTCAAGTCCGCTGAACTCAGATTTGCGCCTTGCAAATTGCATCGCACGCATTCTTTTGTTTCTAGCAATTGCTTTACCAAGGCAGAAGGATCTGAACCAGACTCACTCGTCTCGAAGCGCACTTTTCCCACCGATAGCATCTCTGGAGAAATTGGTGGCATCTGCAACTGGCTGGTTAGAGACTTTCCTAGCTTTTCATTGCTGAGAATTTCGACAAAATTGCTGCGATTGGATCGTTCGGATTCGGATTGAACTATAAATCCCAGTTCCACTCGATGAACTCTGTTCCATTTTTGATAATTCATCGCAAAAACCCGATCGAGGGGAACATTTACCACAGCGGTTCCCCGCTTATTTTCCAAAAAATCGATTTCTTTCCCTTCCTCAATATAAAGAGTTAAACCTTGCTCAGTCGCCAGAATTTTGCATTTACCGGACTGACGTTTCTTGCCATTGTTGAAACCGCAGGCAGCTTCCTCACCCTGGCGTGCATCTAGGGGAATCGGAATATTAAGACCTGCACAGCGAGAGTTGAGAGGAAATTGGGAGCAGAGTTGATACAATTCGCGGTCTATTTCTTGACTTTGAGCAACAGTAGGATGAGCAAACAGACTCGCACCCAACACACCGACAATCACCAAATTTTTAGATTTCATAAGTCCTACAGAAGTAAGCTATCCCTGACAATATTGAAATCAAAGGTTTGATATTAAGCGCGTCACGAGCGATCGCTCGGCAACGCAGTCAAAAAAGCCAACGGTATTATACCAAAACCAGGTTAACAATCTCCCTTATTCTCATAGACCGCGCAGGCGGTCTTTGTTCGTGTAGGCGCGACTTAAGTCGTTACGCTTGCACGGAGGTAATCAAATATCATACCGCAAGCCCCAACTTTTCTCGCAGCTTCTCCTCTTTATCTCGAAAACCTACCAACACAGCTTTTCCATCCTTAACGAAAAGAGGACGCTTCAACAGCATCGCATCTTTAGCAAACGCCTCAATCCATTCTTCATCCGTCCAATTCGCCTTCAAATCCCCCAAAGCCCGGTAAGATTGACCCGAAGTATTTCGCATCGGCTTTGAACCTAAAGATCCTACCCAGTTTTCGATCGTCTCGCGAGTTGGCGGATATTCCTTAGTGTTAATAAACTGATACTCAACTCCGTTATCTTCCAGCCACTTCAAAGCTTTTTTGCACGTACCGCAATTGGGAATTCCGTAAACTTGAATCGACATAGCACAGATTACTAAACATCAACAAAAATCCACCTAATATTCTTTAACACGTTGCACCCCCCGCGAGCAAGAAATAACCGATCTCCCGTAGTTAAGGCGAGCGTAAAGCCTGATGAATCATGCCCAGAAGCTCAATGCATACAGCTCAGATCTTGCACCTAAGAGATAAACAGCCTCCAAATAAATTTGGGGCTGAAAGCTTAAGTTAGCTAAAGCTAACTACAATCAAGGTTTTAACCCGTTTCAACGGGTTGCCTGCTTTCAGGTGTGAAATTTATTTCTGTTGGCTCTGGTGCAAGATGTGAGTACAGCCGATTGCAGCCGTAATACGGCTTGGTTTGTGTAGCGGCACCCTTAAGGGTGCCGCTACACCAACCAAGCCAAAGGGCTGTACCTCACAAAGAGTGCAATCTGCTGTAAAGGTTGTAGGTTGGGCACTTGGTACTACACCTAACTTGTTAGCTGGTAGAGTTGGGTTTCGCTATGGTCAACCCAACCTACGAATTATTAAATAAATTTATCATCTCAGATCTGGCACCATTCTCAACAAGCCTGAAAAAACCGGGTTTCTTGACGAAAAATCTAGGCTTTGAAGCTGAGCTATTTGCAAAAAACTAAGGTTTAGCCAAGGTGCAAGATGTGAGTCACCCTAAGTAAGGGAGAATTGCGTGTATTTAAGGATAGAGATACTTACTTTTATCCATTCTTTATCAATTAGCTAAATATAAAATCATTGATTCTACCGAAGACGATTTATATTTAAATTGTTTAAATCGATGGTGTCAGACCTATTTACCAAATTTAAATAGGTTCATGTAACCATCAACATCGCCCTCTAAATCAAAATGAAAGAAGTCTTAGCATTGATTGAAAACAGAAAGCAAGAATTTGCCCTCCTACCATTATTTGAGTATCTGCAAGATCGAAGCATAGATCCCAGACAAAGGCTGGCTTTTGCTCCCTGCCTTTCTCCTATGATTATGGGGTTTGCCGATTTGTGGAAAGATGTTTTTAGAGAAGAGCCAACCAATAACAAAATTCAGGCATTAATCAATCTACATACTTATGAAGAGCAATACCACTGGCATTGGCTGCTCGAAGACATGCAAAAACTGGAACTTAACCAATCGCTTAGTTTCAACGATGCTTTGAAGTTTATTTGGGGCGAAGAAACCCACAAAACACGCCAGGTATGCCATAAAATTGAGCGTTGTATTTTCAGAGGCGAACCGCTAAAAAAATTGGTGGCGCTGGAAGTTTCAGAAGCTACGGCAAATGTTTTCTTCTCGATGACCCAACAAGCTGCGAATGAAATGCAAGGAATAACCAAAAAACAATTCCGATATTTTGGAGGACATCATTTAGGGCAGGAAAATAACCACAATATAAATAAAAGTGATGCCCTGGAGGTTTTTGAAGGAATACTACTAACAGACGAACAGCGTCAAGAGTATTTTGAATTAGTTAATCAATTGTTTGAAGCGTTTGCAGAATCGATGGACGAGCTTTTAGCTTATGCAAAAGCCCATAAAATTGAGCAACTGCTACCCGTTTGAGTACCAGTAGATTGCTTTAACAGATGGGACTGGGTATGACTCTGGTGGAGACTGGTCTGTTAGATTTTGTTATTATGAGGGAATTATGCATTGTCAGGGTTACGAAATTCACCACCGAACCAGCACAACTATGTATAATTCCAGCGCGATCGCACTCTCAGGTTATCGCATTATTGAGCAAATCTACAGCAGCACCAGAACCCTAGTCTATCGAGGACAGCGAATTAAAGACCAAATCCCTGTCGTCATCAAACTGCTGCGGAGTGAGTATCCTAGCTTCAACGAACTGGTGCAATTTCGCAACCAATACACAATTGCCAAAAACCTCGACCTTCCCGGCATCATCAAAACCTACAGTCTAGAAAACTACCGCAACGGTTATGCCCTAGTCATGGAAGATATGGGCGGTATTTCCCTGAAAGAATATACCGCCTCGCATCTCCTCAGTTTGACAGAATTTCTAGCGATCGCAATTAAAATAGTCTCAACTCTAGAAGGATTGTACCGCAATCGGGTAATTCACAAAGACATCAAGCCCGCCAACATCCTAATTAACCCCTCCACCCTTGAAGTCAAACTGATTGACTTCAGCATTGCTTCCCTACTTCCCAGAGAAGCGCAAGTTATTATCAATCCTAACGTCCTCGAAGGCACACTTCCCTACTTATCTCCCGAACAAACCGGGCGAATGAACCGAGGAATTGACTACCGCACCGATTTCTATTCTTTAGGCATTACCTTCTACGAACTCCTCACCAAACAGTTACCCTGTTCCGCTACAGACGCGATGGAATTGGTTTACTGTCACCTGGCTAAGCAACCTGTTTCAGTCCACAGTATTAACCCCAGTATTCCTCCCATTTTGTCCGATCTCATCGGCAAACTAATGGCAAAAAATGCCGAAGACCGCTATCAAAGCGCCTTGGGATTAAAACACGACCTAGAAACCTGCTTGCATCTCTGGAACAATTTAGGAAATATCCCTGCCTTTGAGTTAGGAACAAGGGATATCTCAGACTGCTTCATTATTCCTGAAAAACTCTACGGTCGCCACAAGGAAGTAGAAACCTTGCTCGCCGCCTTTGACAGAGTCGCAGCGGGAAAAACCGAAATGATGTTAGTAGCAGGTTTTTCCGGTATTGGCAAAACAGCCGTTGTCAATGAAGTCCACAAACCGATCGTGCGCCAGCGAGGTTACTTCATCAAAGGCAAATTTGACCAATTTCAGCGCAACATTCCCTTATCAGCATTTGTGCAATCATTCCGAGATTTAATGGGGCAATTGCTGAGTGAAAGCGATGCTCAAATTGCACAGTGGAAAAGCAAAATTCTCTCAGCCTTGGGAGAGAACGGTCAAGTCATCATTGATGTCATTCCCGAACTAGAAAGGATTATTGGCAAACAGCCTCATGTCCCAGAATTATCTGGCAGCGCTGCCCAGAATCGCTTTAACTTGCTGTTTGAAAAATTTATCCAGGTCTTCACTACAAAAGAACATCCCCTGGTGATATTTCTCGATGATTTGCAATGGGCAGATTCGGCTTCTTTGAAGTTGATGCAATTATTAATGAGCGAGACGGATAGCTGCTATCTGTTACTCATTGGTGCTTATCGGGATAACGAAGTTTCTCCTGCCCATCCCCTGATGTTGGCTTTAGAAGAGATTAGGAAAACCCTGGCAACCGTTAATACACTTACTTTAGCTGCCCTCAAGCAATCAGATTTAAACCATCTGATTGCCGATACTCTTGATTGTCCCGCAAACCTTGCCTTTCCTCTCACTCAACTAATTTATCAAAAAACCAAAGGGAATCCTTTCTTTGCCAATCAATTTCTCAAATCTTTATATGAAGATGGATTCATTAGCTTTAACTTTGAAGCCGGTTATTGGCAATGCGATATCGTTCGCGTCAGGACGTTAGCGCTAACAGATGATGTGGTGGAATTTATGGCGCTTCAGTTACAGAAGTTGCCAGCATCTACTCAAGCTGTATTGCAGCTAGCTGCCTGCATCGGCAACCAATTTGACCTGAAAACTCTGGCAATTGTCCAAAAAAAATCCCCAGCGGAGACGGCAGCAGATTTGTGGAAAGCCTTGCAAGAAGGGTTAATTTTACCTCAAAATGAAATTTACAAATTTTTTCAAGGTTCCAGCAATACAGAAGAACCAAACCAATTACCAATTACCAATTACCAATTACCAAGCTATAAATTTCTGCATGACCGAGTTCAGCAAGCGGCTTACTCTCTCATTCCGGAAAGCCAAAAACAATCAACTCACTTAAAAATAGGTCAACTGCTGTTAAATAATGCTCTTGAACCCGAACGAGAAGAGAGAATTTTTGAGATCGTAAATCAGTTTAATCATGGGGTAGAGTTGCTTGCCAACCAAACCGAACGCTATCAACTTGCCGAATTGAATTTAATCGCCGGACGTAAAGCAAAGGCTTCAACTGCTTATGCTGCTGCTGCCGGGTATTTCAGCGTAGGAAGACAACTTTTAGCAACCGATAGTTGGCAAAATCAGTACGAACAAACCCTGGCTTTATATGTAGCAGCAGCCGAGGCAGCCTATCTCAATACTGACTTTGAGGCGATGGATAAATTAGCTGAAGTAGTCTTGCAACACGCCAAAACGCTGATCGACAAAGTAAAAGTTTATGAAATTCAAATTCAAGCATGTATCGCCCAAAATAAGCTGCTAGAAGCCGTTAATACAGCCCTAAAAGTTTTAAACTTGTTAGGGGTAGAGTTTCCCCAGAATCCCAATCATTTGGATATTCAGCGAGGGCTGGAAGCAACAAGTTTAAATTTAATCAATCGGCAAATCGAAGATTTAATCAACCTGCCAGAGATGACTGACCAACAAAAGCTGGCAGCCATGCGTATTTTGTTGCGAGTCACTGCTGCTGCATTTATTGCCACCCCTGTACTGTACCCGCTAATGGTATTCCAATTGGTCAATTTATCTCTGACCTACGGAAATGGGCCTATATCTTCTATAGCCTATGCCAATTACGGGATAATTCTTTGCGGTGTAGTAGGAGATATTGAGTCTGGATATAAATTTGCTCAACTTGCCCTTAGCGTCCTGAATAAATTTCAGGCCAAACACATCAAAGCTCAGGTATTGTGTATAGTTAATGCATTTACCTTACATTGGAAACAGCACGCCAAAGAACCATTAAAAAACTTCCAGGAAGCTTATCAAATTGGGCTAGAAACAGGAGATTTAGAACATGCGGCTTGGGCGGCTGGGTTTCACTCATCCTACTTTTCATATTTTATCGGTAAAGAACTGGGTGAGCTGGAACGAGAAATGGTGACCTACGGGACACAGATCGCTCAATTTAAGCAAAAAACCGCCCTGAATTACAACGCCATCTTTAAGCAAGCAGTTTTTAATTTGTTGGCTCGTTCCGCCAACCCTTGTTGTTTAATCGGTGAATCTTGTGACGAACAAACTTTGCTGCCAATCTATCAGCAAGGCAACGACAGACTAGGAATTAATTTGTTATATACCAACAAAGCCATCCTTTGCTATTTGTTTGGTGAATACGCTCAAGCGGCTGAAAACTCAACTTTGGCGGAAAAGTATTTAGATGGTGTAACGGCGATGTTAGTTGTTCCTGTCTTTTATTTTTACGATTCTTTGGCGAGGCTCGCTCTCTATCCTAATGCCCTTGAATCCGAGCAAAATAGCTGTCTTAGTAAGGTAACAGCTAATCAGGAAAAAATGAAGCAATGGGCGGATTACGCACCCAAGAATCACTTACATAAATTTTATTTGGTAGAGGCAGAGCGGCATCGAGTTTTGGAGCTAAAAATTGAGGCAATCAACTATTATAACCAAGCGATCGCATCCGCCAAAGAAAACGAATACATCCAAGAAGAAGCACTGGCTAACGAACTGACTGCCAAGTTTTATCTGGAATGGGGTCGAGAAAAAATGGCTCAAATCTATTTAACTGAAGCCTACTATGCTTATGCTCGTTGGGGAGCTAAGGCAAAAGTTGAGGAATTAGAAAAACGCTATCCCCAATTACTCGCACCCATCGTCCAGCGGGAAACAATCCGCTATCATAGCAACGATACGCTTGCTACTCTATCTATTCATCATACAGAGACAACTCTTGCTTCTAGCAGCACCAATATTGTAGCGGAGCTAGACTTGGCAAGCGTGATTAAAGCTTCTCAAACCCTCTCTAGGGAAATTCAGCTTGATAAGTTGCTCGCAACTTTGATGCAAGTAGTGTTGGAAAACGCCGGAGCGCAGAAATGCGTGCTAGTGTTACCCCAGGGAGACAAGTGGGTAATAGAAGCGATCGCACAACTAAATAAAGCTCAAACCTCTACTCAACTAACTGTACTGCAATCAGAACCGATCGAGGAAAGTTTAGAGATTCCCCAGAGCGCGATTAATTATGTCAAACGGACATCAGAAACCTTGGTAATTCAGGACGCAACGGCTAAAACTAATTGGGCATCTGACCCCTATTTGCAAAAACAGCAACCCAAAAGTATTTTGTGTGGCCCGATTCTCAATCAAAACAAATTGATTGGGATTTTGTACTTGGAAAATAATTTAATTATGGGGGCGTTTACCACATCTCGCATCGAAATCCTCAACCTTCTTTGCGCCCAAGCTGCCATTTCTCTGGAAAATGCCCGTCTTTATCAAACATCGCAACAACTTTACCAACAATCCCAAAACTACGCCCAGCAGCTAGAAAAATCCCTGCAAGAATTACAACAAACGCAACTGCAACTGATTCAAAGCGAAAAAATGTCTGCATTGGGTAATTTAGTCGCAGGGGTGGCGCACGAAATCAATAACCCCGTCGGGTTTATTTCCGGGAATATTGATGAAGCGATCGCAGCCGTATCAGACATTTCCGAATACCTGCAACTATACCAAGCAAAATTTCCCCATCCAGGTGCAGAAATCGAGGAAAAAGCTGAAGAAATTGAATTAGAATATGTGCTAGAAGATTTACCCAAAATGCTGTCATCGATGAAAGTGGGATGCGATCGCATCCGCAACATCAGCACCTCGCTGCGAACTTTTTCCCGCGCTGACGGCAGTTCTAAAGTAGCGGTCAATCTCCACGAGGGCATCGATAGCACGGTGATGATTTTACGCCATCGCCTCAAAGCCAACGACTCGCGCCCGGAAATTCAGATAATTAAACACTATGGAAACATTCCGCCCGTCAAATGCTATCCGGGACAACTGAATCAGGTATTTATGAACGTTCTGGCAAATGCGATCGATGCCTTAGAAGAAGCGAATTCGGGGCGCAGTTTTGCTGACATTCAAGCCAATCCAAATCAAATTACCATCACCACTGAAGTGACGGCGGATCGCCAACAGGTGGCGATTAAAATTCGCGATAATGGTTTAGGGATATCAGAAGAAGTAAAGGCGCGCATCTTTGACCATTTATTTACCACCAAATCCCTGGGGAAAGGAACGGGTTTGGGACTATCGATTAGCCGTCAAATTGTGCAGGAGACTCACGGGGGCAATTTGACTTGCGAATCGGTGCTAGGACAAGGGACAGAGTTTGCGATTTGGCTCCCCATCGAGTAGAGGGAGCGCGCGATCGCCTTTCTGGGTATGCTCGCCCCATACCTTAATCCCAATCTAAACCAATCCCCCCCGCAATTTGATACCCTAGCTTAAATAGTCAGTCTTGGGAACGAGTACGAGCGTGGACATTCAAATTGGGCGAGGGAAGACGGCTCGCCGAGCCTATGGTATCGACGAAATTGCGTTAGTCCCTGGGACTAGAACGCTAGATCCCAGTTTGGCAGATACTCGCTGGCGCATTGGTGGCATCGAACGGGAGATTCCAATCATTGCTAGTGCTATGGACGGGGTGGTGGATGTCCGCATGGCAGTCCGACTATCCCAGTTAGGGGCGTTGGGCGTCCTCAATTTAGAGGGCATCCAAACTCGTTATACCGACCCCGAACCGATTTTGGACAAAATTGCTTCGGTTGGAACGACGGAGTTTGTACCCCTGATGCAAGAACTCTATGCCGAGCCAATTAAGCCGGAATTAATCGAGCAACGCATAAAAGAAATTAAAAGTCAAGGGGGTATTGCAGCGGTCAGCGCCACTCCCGTCGGGGCAACCAAGTATGGTTCGGTCGTGGCGAAAGCTGGTGCGGATTTATTTTTTGTGCAGGCAACTGTAGTATCGACCGCTCACCTATCGCCTGAGTCGGTGACGCCTTTGGATCTGGCTCAGTTTTGCGCTGACATGCCGATGCCGGTGATTTTAGGCAACTGCGTCACCTACGAAGTCGCTTTGAACCTAATGAAAGCTGGAGCCTCCGGGGTGCTGGTGGGAATTGGCCCTGGTGCGGCTTGTACTTCCAGAGGTGTTTTGGGTGTAGGCGTCCCTCAAGTTACAGCCGTTGCCGACTGTGCCGCCGCAAGGGATGATTATTTCAAAGAAACCGGCAACTATGTCCCCGTGATTGCCGATGGCGGTTTAGTCACTGGCGGCGATATCTGCAAGTGCATCGCCTGCGGTGCCGATGGCGTGATGATTGGATCTCCTTTTGCCAGGGCGCAAGAAGCTCCCGGACGAGGTTATCACTGGGGAATGGCAACGCCTAGCCCTGTGCTGCCCCGCGGTACTCGCATTCGCGTGGGCAAGACGGGTACTTTAGAGCAAATTCTGCGCGGCCCCGCCCAACTCGACGATGGCACTCACAATTTCCTGGGAGCCTTAAAAACGAGCATGGGTACTCTAGGCGCCAAGGATCTCAAGGAAATGCAGCAAGTTGAAGTGGTAATTGCTCCCTCGCTGTTGACCGAAGGCAAAGTTTATCAAAAAGCTCAGCAATTGGGCATGGGCAAGTAAAAAGATAGGGGTTGGGGATTAGGGGTTAGGTACTAGGGAAGAAATAGCTGGCATCTAAAGCTAAATCAAAAATTCTTCTTACTACCCTTTTGTGTTTCCCCTTCTCCCTACCCCTAACCCCTAGCCCCTAGTTCTGTCAATTGAGAAAATTTCGCTACCCAGGGTCGGGTAACCACTCTCAAATCTTTTACTGTCGCATAGAATAGAGATAGCGGAGACGCATGTTTCCGTTCACTCCTCACACCACACTCCGCCCGGACTACTGTTCGGGCGGTTCCTTATTGGTTATTTATTGGGCGCGTGCAGCCTTGCGATCGTAATTAAGAGAAATTAAGTAACCCTGCATAAACCTGAAAAAGCAAAATCACCTATGGTGGTTATGATAGAATTCCGATGTAAATAAAGACAATACTAGGCAAGGAATTCTAGGCATGTCAGCAGCCGCACAAGTTACAGACGCTACGTTTAAGCAAGAAGTACTTGAAAGTGATGTTCCGGTATTAGTAGATTTTTGGGCTCCCTGGTGCGGTCCCTGCCGGATGGTTGCGCCCGTTGTGGATGAAATCGCAGCGCAGTACGAAAATCAGGTGAAGGTGGTCAAACTCAACACCGATGAAAATCCCAACGTCGCCAGCCAATACGGCATCCGCAGCATCCCCACGCTGATGATTTTTAAAGGAGGTCAGCGCGTTGATATGGTAGTCGGTGCCGTACCCAAAACTACCCTGGCTAATACCTTAGAAAAATACCTCTAACCTTTGGTCAGAGAATCGCACGGCAGCGATCGCGTCAAACCACCTTTGGCAACCACCGCAATGAAGCCAGCACAAGCAAAAATGGCAAAAAGCGCGTGCATTCTGCATTCTATGCGGTCATAAGCTAAAATATCCCCCTTAATCGGGGAAACAGGTTACTGTCATCGGTCGCCGCGATCGCACACCAACGCCCACAACCAGCGAATTGCAATCGGCTTCGCCGCTTTTAGCCCCCTATATCATGCGGTGTATGATGGCCTTGGCTATGGGAAAGCAAACAAATTATATTGCCAGCAAAATATAGCAACCTCACTCGTAGTGAGGATTGATTTTTTGTAGTAACCCTTGATTTGACGCCCTGGTTTCCCCAGTCCCTAGCCCCTAGCCCCTAGCCCGCTTGATTTTCTCACCCTGGGGTTCTTGCCTGGTGAATTTCAGCTCAAATCCAGGTAGAATAGAAACCCTCGCCTTGGGCAATTTATTCATGACAATCAATAATTCCTTCAACGCGCTTGAGTCGCTGCGCGCAGAGGTAATTGAATTACTAGATCAACTGCCAACGCTGCAACACAGCAAATGGATTGGGCAAGCACTCGCTACGCTGGTACGCATCGCTGGCACAGAGGTGGAGCGTCTGGATTGGAAAATTCTCAGCGCCGCTTTGCAAGACATGGAGCAGGGGTTCAAAATATTTTATCCCTATCGCCACGTCCGTAAAGTGGCGATTTTCGGTTCGGCGAGAATTGCTCCAGATAGCCCCGAATATCGCATGGCGGTTGACTTTGCTCGCGAAGTCGCCCAGCAGGGCTACATGGTGATGACGGGCGCCGGTGGCGGGATCATGCAGGCAGGTAACGAAGGCGCTGGGGCAGAAAAGTCTTTTGGTTTAAATATTAAATTGCCGTTTGAGCAAGAGGCTAACCCTTTTATCGAGGGCGATCCAAAGCTGTTCCACTTCAAGTATTTCTTTACGCGCAAGCTGTTTCTGCTCAAAGAAAGCGATGCGATCGCTTTATTCCCCGGCGGTTTTGGCACCCAAGATGAAGCTTTTGAGTGCATGACTTTGAGCCAAACAGGCAAGTTTGGCCCCATGCCAGTGGTTTTAATCGATCGACCCGGTGGAGAATATTGGCAAGCCTGGAATGCTTACATCAAAGAGCATCTCCTCCAAGGAGGATTAATCAGTCCAGAAGATCCCAATCTTTACACGATCACAGACCGTTTAGATGTGGCGATGGAAGCGATCAATAACTTTTACCGCGTCTACCACTCCAGTCGCTACGTTGACAACCTATTGGTGATTCGCCTTAACACTGCCCTATCAGATGCGGTACTCGAGCAGTTAAACGACGAATTCAGCGATATCCTGGTTAAAGGCCGAATTGAAAAAAGTCAAGCTTTGCCCCAAGAAGCAGGGGATGAAACCTTTGACCTACCCCGCCTGGTTTTACACTTCAACCAAAGAGACTTAGGACGCCTATACCAACTGATTGGAGCGATTAATCAGCTGGGGAAAAGCTCCTACGACTCCGAACACCCTGAGCGGAAGTAGGAAAACTTCGATTCAAGGCAGTCTAGATTTTTATCAGCCATGACGATTTCATAGAAGCCCGGTTTCTTTGCGTAGGCAACGAAGCCGGGTTTGTGTAAAAAATTGTTAATCCTTAGTTTTAGCCCCTGGTATCATGTCCGGTGGCATCGGTAGCTGCACTAAGGGGCGGGTTGATTTATCTTTTGCACTGCGTTTAAACATATCTCGTAAAACCCGCCCCTACAGCATAAACAACTATACACTATGGTTTCTAGCTATACTCACATCTTGCACCTACCCGATAAACAGCCTCCAAATAAATTTGGGGCTGAAAGCTTAAGTAAGCTAAAGCTAACTGCAATCAAGCTTTTAACCCGTTTTAACGGGTTTTAGCTTTCAGGTGTGAAATTTATTTCTGGGCTGGCTGCAAGATGTGAGTATACGGAGTTCCTACGGCAGTCATCTCAGTATAATTCATTAATTTATACAAAAATTTTAAGTAAATGCCGATTGCTTAACCGTATTTTTACTGAAATTAGGTTGAGAAATACTAAATATACAAAAAAAAAGGTTTTTAGGTAGTGGAAAATACAGAAACTAGGTTGAGTCTAAAATAATGCACAATTGTGCATCGATCTCCACTCAACCCCGTCAGCAATGACTGATTTACAGCCAAAAATTGTTAAGTTTGACAAGGGAAGCAAGAGAAGGGGAAAAAGTTGATAAAATCAATAATTTTGCTGATTGTTTCTCGCTCTGACAACTGCTTAAGCCCTAACCATCTTGCAGGGTGAGAGCTGGATCTAGGTTTAACTATAGCTTTGTACATTAACCGGAAACTTTACTGAAACTTTACATATTTTTCCAGAAATTTGCCTAGAATACTGATCAGTAGATAATTGAGTAATTCAGAACACATAACCGCAAAAACAATAGGATTGCGTGACGTTTTGGGTTCCGAACAAATTTAACCTGTTAGAAGCGAAACGGAAGCAAAATGGGATATCTGGATCAACTCAATCGTTTAGAAACGATACACCCATAGTTTAAGCGTCTCCGTAAAACACTGTACAATCCTTACGTGGCTGTTAAAAGCGCGTAAGCAAAATCCAAATAAACCTGTTTGAGAAAAGTGCGCTGCCATGATTAAATTTAGTATTGTCATCACAACATATAACCGTTTACCGCTGTTACGGAGAGCCGTAGAATCCGCATTAGCACAAACCTGGCCTTGCGAGGTGGTCGTGGCGGATAATGGCTCGGACGATGGCACGGAAGAATATATACGCAGTTTAGGCTCTCGGGTAATTTACCACCGCAATTCTGCTAACTTGGGTCACTCAGGCGCAGTGAATACAGGTGTAAGCGTAGCCAAGGGAGAGTGGATCAAGCCAGTCGATGATGATGATTATCTGGCACCCAATTGTATTGAAGAGATGGGAGCAGCGATCGCACAACGACCCCAAGCCGTTATTTGTTCGTGTCAAGCGATACAAGTCGATGGTAATGGGGTAGAAGTGACTCGCACTCAACCTTGCGGTATTGGGAAGGCATTTTACGTACCCCAAGAAGATATCCACTACGGCATGTTGTTGGAGAGAGTACCCTTTGGGACGCCTATTCAAGTCGCCTTCCGCAAAGATGCTTTTCTGGCGTCGGGAGGCTGGGATTTAGCTTTAAATGTCTGCGACGATATCGACTCTTGGATCAAAATCGCTAAGTACGGTGATGCCATATTTTTAAATCAATACCTGGCGTACCGCACTCTGTGGACAGGAGGAAACAATCAAAAATCTTCTTTGCAAGAACGGCTAGAAGTAAATATGCAGATGAAAGAAAATATACACAAGTTAGTCGCGCAAAAGTATCGCGCTTCTATACCCGAGTTGCAAGATATTAACGCCTTTCTGAAGCTGCATTGGAGCTTGGTTGGGCTGCGCCAAGGACAAGTTTTGACAGCTTGGCAAATCGCTTACCCAGCTGTATTTTCAGTTGGTGCTTGGAAATTGCTATTTGCATCCGTCTATTCTCGCCGAATTGCTCGTAAAACTGATTGGATTCGCCAAGAAGATCTATTTGCCGCTTCTAATCCTATGGCGGCAGAGGTGCTGTCTGTAGTCTGAGCCGAAAAGCCTACTGGGAATGTCTGCAACTAGCGCGATCGCTGTTGCAGAAAGTTACAATTCTTCGCTCTTAGCCCTTGATATAATTCCTTTCCTCTCCTAGCCCAATTCCGGCGATGGTATCAGCTGTTTCTCCGGATTCTTAGCCCTTGATATAATTCCTTTCCTCTCCTAGCCCCCAGCTATATTACTCACCTTGAGGGGCAAAAAATTTATTTCGACAGCGTAAGGGTACATCTACTGCGTGATAAAAAAATAGTCCAACCAACAGAGCCAGAAAAATATGGGTGGCTGAATTAGTCACCCCTAGTAGGTTATAAGCAAAAATAAAAGTTGGTTTGTGAAATAAATAGACGGGATAAGCAATATTCCCTAAATATTCAAATGAATTACCTACAGCCTTTGGCAGCTTGATTTTGGCAGAAAATAGTAAAGTTAAGCAAGCCAATGCATATATCATTAAAGCATAAAAACCAGTGCGGCTTTGGTTTAAAATTAGCATTATAAATCCAGAACTCAAAATAATTATACCCGCTTTTGTATTTTGTTCTCGGAAGTATAAAAAGCCTAAAAGCCATGCCCAGGCAAATAGAAAAAAGGGCAATTCGTAACCTAGTTCTGGATAATAGGGAAGGGCTTTATGGGAAAATAATTTATATAAAAAGGGAACGGCTATATATAATGAACCAGAGATAGCGATCGCCAAGATGATGAATCTATCCTTAAGTCGATGCAACAGAGGCGTTAAAATATAACAAGGCGCTAAAATACCTAGAGGCCATAAAGGTAAGTTTGAAGTAAAAGTGCCAAAAGCCAGACCTTGCAAAAGCGTTAAGTGTTCAACTATTGATACTAAACTGGGTAGGACGATTGATTTTGAATGCAGCGTTTCAATTTTGCTACCAAAAATCAGAAACGGAAGTAAAGATAAAACAATTGCACAAAAGTACAAAGGATAAATTCTTAACCAGCGCCGCTGATAAAATCCTTCTGGATTATTTTTAATCGAATTGGCGGTAGCATAGCCTGAAAATAAAAGCAGTGCAATGACATTACCAATGGCAGTAAATTTTCTAATATTATAAAAGAAATCGCTGTCTATATTGTGGATAAATTCTCTTAACTGGGCACAAGTAATAAAAAATACAAAGATAAAACGCAGTCCTAGAAGGACTTGCCAATTAATTCTGTTTGATTCTGCCATAAAAATGTGTTGTGGAGAGTTAATTTATCGCTTCAATTTCAGATTGATGGTAAAGTTAGCTCCTGTGCGACCTGTAAACACCCATAAAATAGCACGACTTGAATCCCGTGCAATCCGAAACCAAGACCAAGTTTCTGGAGGTTCGTTGGTAACAATTGTAACAGGAGTAAACGTAATGCCGCGACTTCCGAAAATCAAGGTAGCAACCGCAACAGCTCTCGACATATGATAGTCGGAAGTGATCAGGTATACATGGTGAACGTTGCGCTTTTGCAATTCTTCTACAGTGTGAGCAAAGTTACCGACGGTATCCACGGCATAAATGTTGGAATACAATCGTTTTTCGGGAATTCCTGCATCTCGAAACACCTCAAGTCCTTCTGGGAAACGCACCCCGGAAGCTAAAATATCTAAAGAAGGATGGGCTTTAGCAAACTCAACGGTAAATTGTTCCCTTCCTTTACCGCCACCTAAGAGCATAATCGCTTCGGGGTTGGGATGGGTGCGGGATGCGATCGCTAACCTGACACCAACGAAGCCATACAATCCTACCAGTAAAGCGCCAATCCCACCACCCACGATATAAAACCCTCTGCGGATTTTTTTAGATAGTGCCAATTTGGGCTTTATGTTGTTTTCTAGCATTACTTACTCTACCTTGCTAAGCTTGTGCAAACATGTTGATTACTTGGGTCAAACCAAGTACGCTGTTTGACTGATAACAGTTTGTCTAGCTAACGCCTTGAAATAAACCGCTGCCATTTTTTTTCCGGCTATCTATTGCGTTATTGAGGCACAATAGTTTTTTTTGTAGGCAGCATTTTGGAACGCACGGGTATATCTACAGCATGGTAAAAGAACATTGCAACTAACAATGCCAAAAATATCAACGTGGCTGAATTAGTAATTCCCAGCTTGTAGGCGAAAATATAAGTTGGTCGGTGAAACAGAAAGAAGGGATAGGCAAAACCTCCTAAATATTCACAGATCTTTCCGGGCACCCTGGGCAGCTCGATCTTACCGCCAAATATTAATACAAAACAAGTGATAAAGTAGATGAGTAAAGAAAGCATTCCCGTGCGATCTTGGTTCAAGATTAACATTAAACTTCCTGCCAGCAGCACGAGTTTTGCGGATAGTTTATCCTGTTCGCGAAAATAGAAGAAGCCTAAAAGCCATGTCCAAGCGTGAAGGAAAAATAGTAGATTATATCCTAAAAATGGATAATAAGGTAATTTGTCTTTTTGGTTCCATAATTGACCTAATTGAGCCAAATTAAATTGGGCTTTCCCTTCCCACCAAATGTAATAAACGTAGGGAGTGACTATGTATAGCAAACCAGAAAGCACAATCAAAGCGAGAATTACCTTACTATTTACACGAATCAGCCAGGGTGCGAAAAGATAGCCGACTGCCAGAATACCTACAAGCCAGATAAATGCATTTGACCAGAAAACGTCGCCCACAAAGCCTGGTACCAAAAATAAGTAAGCAAAAAAAGTTTCTATTTTGGGCGGGACTATGGGATATTGTTTATCGTGGAGCGGTTCAATATAATTGCCAAAAAACAAAAAGGGTAAAAGTGCTACCAGAATGGCGCACAAATATAAAGGATAGATTCTAATGAAACGACGTTTGTAAAAGCCTTCTGGATTTTTGCTAATTGAACTTGCCGTCGCATAACCTGATAGGATTAGTAGTGCGATCGCATTTCCCAGAGAAGTAAACGCTCTTAATTCATAAATCGGATCGTTTAGATCGGGGATAAACTGTCTTAATAACGCACAAGCAATCAAAAATACTAAAACAAAACGCCATCCTAAAAAAATTTGCCAGTTCATTGTTATCTATCCTTCTACTTTCTTTCTTAGCCTGCGTACAGGAACTTCAATCAAGTGATAAAACGCCAGCGAAACTACCAAAGCTAGGAAAGCATGACTAAATGAGTTTCTGACACCGAGAACGCTATAAGCAAAAATCAAAGTGGGGAAGTGAAATAAATAAAGCGGATAGGAGAGTTCGCCTAAGTAGTTAAGAATGCCGTCGAGAGATTTGGGTACTTTAATCGAGGATGAAAAAACTATCACCAAACTGCCAATTAGGTAAGTGAGGATGCCGAGTTTACCCGTATGATATTGGTTAATTATCAATACAACAGTTCCTAACCCAACTAGGATTGCCTTCCAAAGATTGGTTTCGTTATTCCGGAAGTATAGAAAGCCTAGAAGCCACGACCAAAATAAAAGCAATAGGGGAATGCCATATAAAAAATAACTGTAGAAAGGAACTTTTGTATTGGGATAAACTGCCTGGTAAATATAAGGAAACGCCCCATAGAATACAGCAGATAAGCCCATTAAAGCAATTAATATTTTATTGCCAAGCTTAGCAATAAATGGGGTTAAAGCATAACAGATTGCTTCAATCCCTAAAATCCACAACGGGACATTTGCCCAAATCGGATCTACGACAACATTTTGCAGAAACAATAAGTTGCCCAGGACAGTTCCTACATCCGGGAGGCTATAGTCTGTCCGCAAAGTTTTAACGGGTTGACTGGAGGCAAGCAAAGGAACGAACGTAAACAAAACGGCAGCAAAATATAAAGGATAAATTCTCCAAAAACGCCGCTGGTAAAAGCCTTGTGGTTCTTTGGCAATCGAGTGACCGATTCCATAGCCAGAAAGAACTAGAAACACAAAAACTGCTGCTAGTCCATTCAATTTCCCCAAATTGCATAAAATATCTTTGTTTGGGTTGGGAACAAATTCACTTAAATGGTAACCAACCACAACCCAAGCTAAGAAAAAACGCAAACCCGCTAAAACTTTCCATTTCATAGATTTAGTACCACAAGGCGTAATCTCTTTGGTTTGGTGAAAGGGTGCTTTCTAGTTTTTGCAATCCTTCTCTGGAAAAATGATCCTTACAAAGTTGCAATCTTCTGGGTTTTCTAGAGGTGTAAGTATAAACCAGAGTGAATCGATCTGCACCGACTGTTGGAGGAACTTTAGCATGATGGTAAACATCACTCGTTGCCACCATTACAACTGTTCCCGCCTTGCCGCGACACGCCTTCCAAACCGATTCGGGAACCGCTTGTTTCATCTCTTCATCAGAATAGGTAGACTTGAAGGGATTGACAGGAGTTAAATGCTTGGGAACATATTCAAAAGCGATAGTATTTTCAGTTACATCGCTCAAGTAAACAATGATTCTGATTTGACGGCGATCGTCAGAATCTCTATGCCATTTCCTTTGACCAACATCCTTAATCCCATTGCCGATATCTTTGCGAACATCGACTCCGATACAAGCGATTGGCAGCCCAATATAATTCTCAATAATATTGACCAATCGTTCGTTTAGTCCCCAGAGAAAAATTTCTGGGTATTCCGCTGCCAGTTGGGTGTAGCCGATGCGGGTGATAGAATAATTTTTGTCTTGGATAATTCCCGAATCTGAATCGGGATTTTTTAGCCTGGTGACGATTTTCTGTGCTGATTCGATAGTTTGGGAAGTAGAAGGAATAGATAAAGCGTCTAGAGAAGTGAGCAAAACGCCTTCATGTTTAAGCGTATTGAGAATTTGGCGATCGCTTGCACTCAAAGCAGGCAGTTTCGCAGTATGTTTGAGTAGGTCTACTTTGTAAACCAATTCCGATGCGACTTCAGTTAATTGGTTGCGGATTTTGAACAGCATAGGAGTTTTCGATTCAAACTAAAGTTTTCAGCATGTCACTTTCCATTGGCGTTAACGGTTTTCCTTCGCGCAACCTGGTGACAAAATCAGGATTAGCAAGGATAAACCGCGCCCAAGTTACCATATCCAGGAAACCTTCCTGGAGTTCCGATTCAGCTTGACCTGGTAATAAAGATGCACCGCCTATAATTAAATGAGGCCACATCGGTCTAATTTGGCGAATAATTCTGCCCGAAGTTTGATAATAATCTGCACGGGCGCAACTAATATCCAACATCCGCAAACCCATGCGTTCAAACGCTGGAATTAAATAAGCCAGCATATCATCAAGATCGGGCCAATCATAAAAACCGTCGCCCAAACCGCGCGATGGGGATAAGCGAACCATGACTTTTTCTGGGCCGAGTTCGCGCAATATAATTTCAGTTAGTTCTAAAGCAAACCGGCAGCGATTTTCCACCGAACCGCCATACTTATCTGTGCGATCGTTAATAGCAGCATCAAAAAACTGATCCGCCAGGTAACCGTGGGCGAGGTGTAATTGTACCCCATCAAAATTGGCAGCGATCGCATTTAATGCCCCTTGACGGAACATCTCGTAAATTTGCGGAATTTCTTCAGTTTCTAACGCCCTGGGCACCCCATAAGCTTTGTTATTTTGCCGGTTAATTCCCCCAGCTTGCTTATTACTCGAACTCACAGGAGAAACGCCGCCGGTAAAATCTTCATGGGAAATTCTACCGCAGTGCCAAAGCTGACAGAAAATTTTACTACCTTCCTCGTGTACCCTTTGGGTAACTTGCTTCCAACTTTCCGTTTGTTCTGGGGTATAAATATAAGGAACATTATTATATCCGTCCCCCGTCGGGTGAACGATCGTTCCTTCAGTCAGAATCAGCGCCACACCGTCAGCAGCGCGACGGGCGTAATATTCTGCCGAAGCTGGCGTTACGCAGTGATTTTCATCGGCAAAACTGCGCGTCATTGCCGACATTACCACGCGGTTTTTCAGGTATCCAAGCAAGGGATGGTTAAATGTTTCAAGCAACATCGATCGCACCAGGATTTAAACTTTGGAACAGGTTGTGGAAATACGGTCGAGACAGATAATCTTTGAGAGAAACCTGCCAAGCACGTTGCAGATCGAGATTTTCTGCTTGCAAGCGTTGATTTGCTAACAACACGCACTTAGGACGGGCAGCGCGATCGCGTTGTGCCATAATATCCGCTGAAACACGTTCGATGGTAATGCGATCGCTTAACCCCAGATACTCTACACAAGCTTGCGCCAACTCAAAGAAAGACGCCTCAGTATGACCTGCCATATTATATGTGCCAGTTTTACCTAAAGCCAACAAGTGCAGACAATTCCGCGCCAAGTCTAGAGTATACGTAGGTTGCCAGATGCGATCGCCCACTTCATAGCTCGTCACCCCATCCCCAATTAACTTCACCAAATAACGGGCAAACTTACCGACAAAATTCTTATCCGCTTCCTCTCCACCAAAAAAACCAGCCATTCGTACTACCAAACAATCAGGAAGCATCAACAGCAATTGCTTTTCTGCTTCTAACTTATAATTCCCATAAATTGAAAGTGGTGCTGGTTCAGTTGCTTCCGTCGTCGGCATCTCAGATCCATCAAAAATCAGAAAACTTTGCGGATAAAAAACTTTCGCTTCCACCCGCTGCGCCAATTCCGCGATATGCAAAGTCCCATCAATCTGAACGCAAGCACAATCTTCCGGTTCTTCCTGACAGCGATCTACATTAGTTTGGGCAGCACAATGGAGGATAAAATCCGGTTTTTCCGCTTCCAGGCTCAAAACCGCATTTCTATCGGTAATATCCAACTCTTGATGAGAAAGCGCCATAACTTTGCACTCTCCCACATCCTCGATTAAAGCTTCGTGAAAAGCCTTACCCAGCATTCCCGCCGCGCCCGTAATCAGAAAAGTTTTATTGCGTAACCCTTCTAAATTTGACATCTCATTCACTCTAAACTATTGCCATCTTTTCGGTGTAAACAAACGGATTCTTAAACTCAGCCAGCGGTAAAAACTCCTTATCCCTTTGAGATAAAATCGGATTATTACTAGGCCAAGGAATCCCCACCGAATCCCACCGAATCCCCGTATCATTTTCAGGCGCATAGAGTTGAGAAATCTTATACATCACCATCGCCGTTTCGCTTAACACATAAAACCCATGTGCTAAACCAGGCTCAAGATAAACCATCTTGCCATTTTCCGCACTCAGGTCGAACACTTCAAATTGTCCATAACTAGGCGAACCCACCCGAACATCAACAATCACATCCATAATTCTGCCCAAAGGACAATAAACCAACTTATTCGGATCTGCTGGCGGAGTTTGAAAATGCAACCCCCGCAACACATTTTGCACCGAAACCGAATAATACTCCTCCACAAAATTAGTTTCTAGCCCATGCTTACTAAAAACATCCTTGTGAAAAGTCTTGACAAAACTCCCCCGATAGTCCTTATGAAACACAATCGGACTAAGCTCGTAACACCCCGAAATTTTAGTCGCCCTGATTTCCATCTTTCTTCTTACTTTAAACTTCCTACCAAAAACTCTTTCCCTACTCTTCCTCTGCGCCCTCTGTGCCTCTGCGGTTCGTTTAAAAAATTATTTCATCCAGCGACAAAGTGAGGACAAAAGTCCTCACTATCACCTAAAAACTGCGACAAAAACTGCGAATTGTCTCAGCCACATAAGTCAGCATTTCATCCGTTATTCCCGGAAAAACGCCAACCCAAAAAGTACCAATCATAATCCGATCCGCATTCTTCAGATCGCCAACAACGCGATAATTCAACCCCTTATAAGCAGGTTGCCGGAGCAAATTACCCCCAAACAAAAGCCTGGTACTAACGCAATTTGCTTCCAAATGCTGAACCAAATCGTTACGACTAAAAGGAGCTTCTTCCTTCACAAAAATCGGAAAACCAAACCAACTAGGTTCAGATCCAGGCGTCGCTTCAGGCAACATTAAAACATCTTGCAAATCCTGCAATTGCTCGTGCAGAAACTTAAAATTATGCCGACGCTTGGCGACAAAATCAGGTAGCTTATCCAACTGAGCGCAACCAACAGCAGCCTGCATATCGGTCATTTTTAAGTTATAACCGATGTGCGAATAAGTAAACTTATGGTCATACCCAAAAGGCAACTCACCTAATTGCCAACCGTAGCGTTTCTGACAAGTATTATCTACTCCAGGCGCACACCAACAATCCCTACCCCAATCGCGGAAAGATTCGACAATTTTTTTCAGGCGAGTATCGTTAGTTAAAACCGCGCCGCCTTCACCCATTGTGATATGGTGAGCGGGATAGAAACTGACGGTTGTGATATGTCCAAACGTGCCAGTTCTTTGTCCTTTATAAAGGCTTCCTACCGCATCGCAGTTATCTTCTACTACCCAAAGATCGTGCTTTTGGGCAAACGCCATCACCGCTTCTAAATCGAAAGGATTTCCCAAGGTATGGGCGATCATAATTGCTTTCGTGCGGGGTGAAAGCGCCGCTTCTAACTGAGAAACATCAACCCCGTAAGTTGGTAAGTGGCTATCTAAAAATACGGGAACCAATTGATTTTGAAAAATCGGGTTTACCGTTGTGGGAAACCCAGCAGCAACGGTAATTACTTCGTCCCCGGGTTTGAGTTGTTTTGCTCCCAATTTGGGGGAAGTTAGCGCGGACAAAGCAACTAAATTCGCTGAGGAACCGGAGTTAACTAACATGCAATGCTTGAGTCCCATCCACTCAGCAAAGCGTTGTTCAAATTCGGCGGCAAAGCGTCCGGTGGTCAACCAAAAATCTAAAGAAGCATCGACTAATTTGAGCAATTCTTCTTGGTCGAAGACTTTAGCAGCATTCGGAACGAAAGATTTTCCAGGAACAAATTCCTTTTTTTTGAATTTGAATTGATAGTATTCTAGAACTGCACCCATGACGCGCGATCGCAGTTCTTTTTCTTGCTCGATTGGGTTATTTTCCGAACTTTGAGGAGGAGGTGATGCCAGCATGATATTCGATGAAAAATTAGGTGAAAATTGGACAATAATTTACGCAGTCGCGACCGATTCGTTCCAGCGTAGCGTCTTATCTAAACGACCGCTACTGAGTAATTGCTTAATTTGGTCGATCCGCTTATAACGCGGCCCTTCAAAATCTTCTAGACGCAACCCAACTTTTTGATAAGTTTCATACAGTTGTTGCGCCCCGAGTCGAGCAGTCCATTGCGGTTTAAATTCCGGCAGCATCCGCTCGATTTTACTGAAATCTACTTGATAAGACCGCTTGTCTGGTTCTCCCCCAGGTGCGTATTCAACCTCGCACCTTGGAACGGTTTCTTTGACAATTTCTGCGATGTCGCGGACTTGATAATTTTCCGTAGTTTGCCCCACATTAAACGCTTGATTGTGGATATTTTCCCGCGGTGCATTTAACACGGCAATAAACGCGCGGTTAATATCTTCAATGTGAACGATGGGACGCCAAGGGGTGCCATCGCTTTTGATATAAACTCGCCCGGTTGTCATTGCCCAAGCAACCAGGTTATTGAGTACTAAATCAAACCGCAAGCAAGGAGAAACCCCGTATGCAGTAGCGTTGCGGAGAAACGTAGGACTGAAATTGTCATCTGCTAATTTGGCGACATCCTGTTCGACCAATACTTTAGAGCGTCCGTAGGGAGTCACAGGATTAAATTCGGCTTCCTCTGTAACTTTTTCCGCACCTGCCGATCCATAGGTACTGCAAGAAGAGGAAAATAAAAAGCGCTCCACTCCTACTTCTTTAGCTAGAGCAGCTAACCGCACCGATGCTTTATGATTAATTTCATAAGTTAAATCTGGATCGAGGTTGCCCAAGGGGTCGTTTGCCAAGGCTGCTAAATGAATAATCGCATCAAATCCTCGCAGTTCTTCGGCTTCAACATCGCGGATATCTTTATTTAATTCGGGGATATTGGCGATGCCATCTAAAAAAGTAGATTGCCCGAATAAATTGCTATCTATCCCAACGACTTCATGCCCTGCCGCTAACAACATGGGCACCGTCGTTGTTCCGATGTACCCCTTGTGTCCCGTTACCAAGATTCGCATTCTCTTCCTCCCACATTTTCCAAGGTGCGTTGCCAGTTTGCCAGAGCGTTTCCAAAAGTTTTTTGTCCCGAATTGTATCCATGCACTGCCAGAAGGAAGTATGCTTATACGCCATTACTTGCCCTTCTTTTGCCAATCTTTCTAGCGGCTCTTTTTCCCAGTATGTATCATCGCTGTCAATGTAATCAAATATTTCTGGTTCCAGAACAAAAAAACCGCTGTTAATCCAACCTTCTACGGTTTGCGGTTTTTCGGAAAATTCAGTGACTTGATCTCCGTTTAGTTCTAAATGCCCAAATCTTGCTTGAGGGTGTACTACGGTTACGGTAACCAGTTTGCCGTGGGATTTATGGAAGGCCAATAAATCGTGTAAATTCACATCAGAAACTCCATCCCCGTAGGTAGCCATAAAGGTTTCGTTGCCGATGTGGGGCGCTAGGCGCTTGATTCTACCTCCGGTAAGGGTATTCATTCCTGTATCGACTAAGTCTACTATCCAATCGGGTCGGTGACCTCCTTGCATCGTCACTGCACCCGTTTGGAAATCAACCGTGAGGTTGCTGTTGAGCGAGCAATAGTCCACCATGTATTTTTTGATGACTTCGCCTTTATAGCCGAGAGCGATCGCAAAATGGTTAAATCCATAGTGGGAATAGTGCATCATGATATGCCAGAGAATCGGTTTCCCGCCAATCTCCACCATCGGCTTCGGTTTGACCTCGGTTTCTTCCGCAAGGCGAGTCCCCAGTCCCCCCGCTAGCAGCACCACTTTCATACGCAACTTTTTCCTTCCTTGAATCAGGATTTGGTTTATCTCGTAACTGTCTTTGCACCCTATTTCCCGTCGCCTTTACCAACTGCTATTGCATTTACGGTATGCTTTTCGTCCATTTTGGTTGGCTGTTGTATCTGTTTTAACACCACCCGCACTACAGCTTGCAACCCATCCTGTAACATACCTGTCAACCTTCTGGTGAATCCAGGCGAGAGGAACAACCGCCGCACAATCGCCATATAGCAGCGCCTTTTCTCATCAGCGCTCAATTCATGCCGCTGTACTACATGGCAGAACTCCCAATACCGCTGCCAGCGAGGCAGCATAATTTTGCCTTTATTTTTGGGGTCAAACCAAACTGCTAAAGCTCTATAAGTCGGGTTCTTGATTTGTGCAACTTCCGGATGCACTCTGCGATTGAATAGAAATTCCGGCACCTCGTCAAACCGACCCAAAATTGCCAATTCTGACAATAAAACCCGGTCTGCATGGGGATAATTCCCCAATAGCATCGTTTTTTTCAGCACGCTAGCACGGGTTAGTCCATAAAGTTGAGTCCCGTGATACCAGCCAAAAGTCTCCAGTAATTGATAGAACCGTTCGTGGGGTGTCTCTCCCAATATCTTGAGATTTTGGGTGTAAATCTTTTCCCAATTTCCTTGTTCGTTTATTGTGTTGGCCTGGGGATAGCATAAAACCACCGCGGGATTGCGATCTAGTAATTCTACGCAACGCTCTAGGTATTCAGGCTCGCATATATCATCGTGGGAAGCCCATTTGAAGTATTCTCCCTGCGACAGTTCAAAAACCCGGTTGAAATTTTTAGCTGCTCCTAAGTTTGTTTCGTTTTTGTAATATTTAATTCGGCTATCCTTGCTGGCGTATTCCCGACAAATCGCTTCCGATGCATCGGTGGAGCCGTTGTCGGAAATAATTAGCTCAAAATCTGCGAACGTTTGACCTAAAAGCGAATCCAGTGCTTGTCTGAGAAACTTTTCGGCATTGTAAATCGGCAGTCCGATGCTGACGCGAGGGCGATCTATTGTTATCATTTATTTATCCTTATTGAGACGAAGAAAATGCGTTGATGCATCTTTAATTTTTATGTAAGGTAACCCTTTGTTAAACATGTAGAATAACTATAATCAATCGTACTTATTAACGTTATCAGTTATACCCGATTTTTATATAATCTTTAAAAACTAGATAAATTTTACGCAAGTTTTAAAGTTTATGTAAAGTATATTTTTGTAAATTATACTGATTTTGCAGATAGGGGGTGAATAACTAAAGCGGAGATTCTGAGAAAAAATCCCCATGACCGGGATATCCAGTGAGTCGTAGTCATCATCCAATAGGAGTCAAACAAAGCGATCGCGCGCCCCCGATCTTCAATGGGACAACATCTACCACATAACCATTGATTTCCGCTACCGGGAAACTACACTCTAAAAAGTAAAAAATATATCATGAATTACCGCATTCTTCACCAAGACAACTATTTGTAGTTTTTGGCAAAGTTATACCAACAGGCCGTACAATGTCAATCCAGATGGTACGGTGCTAATTATGGAGCCACCGCACTCAACAATATTCAGTTTATGACTATAAAACACAGTACAATTCGCTTCCCTATCTGGCAGTTCCTCAACCAGCCCCTGTTTTGTTCCACAACTATACTTAATCCTCGTCGCTATTGGCATCGCCACAAGGTAGATCTTTTAGAACGTTGCTGGACTAAACAGTGCAGTAAAGAAGATCGTCGTCGCGGCTAAATCGCTTTGGTTTAAGTGTTGAGTAAAACGAGGTTATCGCGATGAACTACAGTTGCTGCACCTGCATAGCCCAATATGGCGGGAATCTCTGCGGATTGATGCCCTCGAATCCGCTCTAACTCCGTGCTGCTGTAGTTCGCGATGCCTCTAGCGATCGCGCGACCTTCTGTATCAAATAGAGTAACGGCATCGGATGCCTGAAAGTCTCCCTCTATAGAGGTAATTCCAGCTGCTAAAAGCGACTTTCCCGCCTGGGTCACGGCTTTGACTGCTCCCGCATCTAAGTAAAGCTTGCCCGCGGGGATCAACCCGTGAGCGATCCAGCGCTTGCGCGCATTCGTCGGCACTGGTTGGGGGGCGAATTGGGTGCCGATGGCTTCTCCCTGCAAAATTTTTTGGATGTTATGGGGGGATCTGCCTTCAGCAATAACGGTTCGCACCCCCGCAACGGTGGCAATTCGCGCTGCGGAAATTTTGGTCACCATGCCCCCAGTCCCCCATTGCGAACCGGCAGATCCGGTTTTTACCTGTAATTCTTCTAATTGCTCGATGCTGTTAACTAAAGCAATCGGTTGAGCATCGGGATTGCTGCGGGGATCGGCTGAGTATAGCCGGTCTACGTCTGTAAGTAAAAATAGCCAGTCGGCTTCGATTAAGCTGGCGACCAGGGCAGAGAGGGTATCGTTATCGCCAAATTTGAGTTCCTCCACCGCTACGGTGTCGTTTTCGTTCACAATCGGGATGACGCCCAAGCGCAGCAGTTCTTGAAACGTGTTGTAGGCATTGACGTAGCGGCTGCGCTGTACCAGGTCGCCCCGCGTCAGCAGTACTTGGGCAATTGGTTGTTTTAGGTGGCTAAACAAATCGTCGTAGACCCGCATCAAGCGTCCCTGTCCCACCGCTGCCACAGCTTGCTTGAGCGTGACGCTGCGGGGTCGTTCGGTGATGCCCAAGCGATCGCATCCCACCCCCACAGCTCCCGACGATACCAGTACGACGCGGTAACCCTGCTGACGCAAATTGGTCAGGGTTTCCACTAAAGCAGCGATAGTAGAAAGCGCCAGACGACCTGTTTCCGGCTGCGTCAGACTCGATGTGCCAATTTTGACAATAAGCGTTTGAGACATAGAGAATTTTAGATTTCAGATTTTAGATTTTAGATTGGCTTATGGGTCATAGGTAATAGGTCATGGGAAAAAACTACAGGGCTTAGGTAATGGTCACGGGCGCTAGGAAAAAACCAATTACCAATTACCAATTACCGTATATAAATTTAAAGCGCCAACGCTTCTGATTTAGAAGGCTGGCGCTCTCACAGGTATTCACAGGGTTTTATTTTTAGGGTCTTTATCTTGGCTGACCCCATTTGAACTTGATCTAGAATGCCAAATGTTTGAGCCTACCGGAAAAATCGTAATAGTTTTTTTATATTTCCGATTATCAAAATTTATGAGCGTTGGTAAATTTTTGTTGCCGTGGAGGTAGGGTCGCGCCCAAGACTTGCGACATCCAGACTTCAACCGCACGCATCCCAAAGGACTCGATCGCTTGGGCAGGAGGGAGGATAGGTTCTACCAAGATGGTAAACATGCCGAGGCGATTGCCTGCCAGCACGTCGGTAAACAAGCGATCGCCTACCATCCCCACCTGTTCCACCGGCAGATTCATGGCGTTGACTGCCTGTCTTAGCTTGCGCCGCGATGGCTTGCTGGCACCGTAAAGGTACGGTAAGTTCAAGGCACGGGCAATGCTACCGATGCGCGCCTCGCTCAAGTTATTGCTCACCAGCCACATCTGCGCCACCTGTCGGATTTGCTCCACCCATTGGTGCAACTCCTCCGATGCTTGGGCGACTTTCAGCGGCACGAGGGTTTCATCCACATCCAATACCAAACCCTGGAGCTGATATTTTTCCAATATCTCCGGTGTGAGAGTCATTACTGACCCATCTAGTATTAAGTCAGGCTGTAACAGTGCGCCCCAAGACATAAATTGCTAATAGCTAACGGCTAATGATTAATTCTAAAATTCTTTTTATGGCAATTAACCATTGGCTATTAGCCGACTCGAGATTAATTCGACTCAGGAGCCGCCTTGCGTCGCGCTTCCCGTTCTTGCCGGATTTTCCTGACAGCGGCTTCGTGTTCGGCGAGGGTGCGGCTGAAGACATGAGTGCCATCGTAGCGGGCGACAAAGAACAGTTCCTCGGTGTCTTCGGGATTGAGGGTGGCTTCTAAGCTGGCAACTCCTGGACTGGCAATTGGTGTGGGGGGCAGACCTGGATTGAGATAGGTGTTATAAGGAGAAGCGGTTCTGACTTGTTTAAAAGTCAGGGGTTGATCGGCTGTTTGTCTGATGTTTAATCCGTATTCAACCGTGGGATCGGATTCGAGTCTCATTCCCCGCTGCAATCGTTTGACAAAGACACCGGCAATTTTGCGGCGTTCGGTGGGCACTACGGCTTCTTTCTCGACAACTGAAGCTAGGGTGACCCATTGCAAGAGATTGTAGGAGGTTTGTTTGTTCGATCTGGCGCGGTCGTAAATCGGCAGTGCGACTTCTTCAAAACGTTTTAGCATGAGATTGATCGTGGTTTGAGGAGCGATCGCACCTGTTGCCAGTTGGTAAGTATCTGGGTGTAAAAAGCCTTCCAAATGCGGCAAATCTGCGGGTAACCAGGGAAAGCGATCGCGGGGAATTTGTTTGGCAGCTTCAAGAAATTCGGCGGCTGTAAAAAAGCCTTGAGATTCAAAATAAGCTGCCATTTGCCGCAGCGACCAGCCTTCCGGAATTGTAAAGCTTTGTTGCACTACGCCGCCGCTGCCAAGTTTAGCGGCAATTTCTGAGAGCGAAGTCTCTGGTGAGAGTTCATACGTTCCCGCCTGAAAAGACCCCTTGTTTTGCAGCCTTAACCAACGCCCCCAGAGATTCCATGCTAAAGTCGAGCGAATCAACCCGGCTGCTTTGAGATCGCGCCCAATTTGTTGAGCTGAAGTACCTTGGGGAATTTTGATTTGCACCGTGTTTTCCGCTGGCTCAGATGCAGTTGAGGATGATACCAGCGGCGCCGAAGAAGCCCAACTCCACCAAGCCCAGCCCTGCCAAGCACACAAACCGAGTACTGCTGGGAGCAGCACCAAGTAAAACAACCATTTTGAGGAGTCTTTGACTGCTTTCATAAGACCTCATAAGTGTAGAACCCCGAACATGACGGCACGGGAGGAAACAAGCGCTACGCACTTTATTTTCTGCCCTATCACCATAGGACTAAACCTTTAGCCGAATGGCACTTAGTTAAGCGAGCTGGGGGAGCTGAGGGAGACGATCGAGATGATGGAGATGATTGAGTAGAAGTAGTTACTTCCTCACCTTTCCCATCTTCCCCAGCTCCCGACTTTAGTGCCATTCACCTTTAGCCTCTACCTATTAACGGAGTCATATCATGTCCGGTCGATTACCCATAATCAAAAGCCGCGACACGGCACGATCAAAGTTATCTGTTTGTCCGAGATATCGATGATGCGTCCCTACACAACGACAGAGTGAGGTTTTTTGATTATGGGCAATTCAACGGACATCATATCAATACCTAGATCGCTGCGATCGCCCATTGCCAGACCAAGCTGAGCCAGTGGCTAGTAAGAATTGGTTTAGTAGGCATTGAGGGTGAGCTATCTGGGTTTTGAACGGGTACTCGTGGCATAGAAAGATAATTTCCTCAGCCACCAGATCCAGATGGGGGAAGTACCTGAAAGTGCTTACCAAAATTTTGCTCTTTGTCCAACGAGCAATTCATCTTGAGCTATTCCTCTGGTAGATGATTAGGCTCGCTTGGTTGCTTTTTGCCGAGAGTTCCCACTTGCTCTCGCCAAAACACCCCCTGTTATGCCAGCCATCCATCCCGAACCATCTATTTTATTCTTCGTCGTACATCTCATCTTCCAGCTGTGCTAGCTGTTCTTCCAGCATCGGCTGCACCCTTTGAAATTCTTCTGGGGAAAGTAACTCTAGTTCTCCGGCGTTGTTGCGACGAGCAAACAAAAGTAGGGGGTCAAGGCGTTTAAAAATTTCATATTCGTGGTCTTCGTGGTAAAAATTGGCGAGGAACTGCAACTGCTCTGGCTCTAGGGGGGCTACAGCGCCTTCATCGTCAATTTCCAGCGTCAGAATGTCTTCTTCGGTTGGCGGCGGCACGTCCCCGGCTACCGTCAAGGCGAAAGCGCTGCGTTTAAGGGTCAAATCTTGCTCAGCCAGCACGGCTTGAGCAATGGGAAAAATTTCATCAAGTACTTCCTCCTCTTCCACCAAAAATGCTTCTTCCTCTTTATCTGCCTGCCAGGAAAAAATCTCCACCGTATCATCGACTGGACGCAACAGAACGTACTCTTTTGCTTCTACGTCAAGGGATTGCTCGACGTAACAGGTTAGTTCGCGTCCCGTTTCATCTTTGAGGATGACGGTTTCGTCCTGAGAGTACCCATTTTCTTTCGCTGTAGACATGTTGAAAATCCTAGAAATCGGATTGCTGTGAGCGCGGTCGTCGCTCGTCCAACCATTGTTGCAGAATTATAGCTGCTGCCTTGCGATCGACTAAACCTTTATTTCGGGATGGCGATCGCGACTCGGCTAACAGCATTTCCTCTGCTTGATGAGAAGTCAGGCGCTCGTCAACGTACTCCACAGGCAAATTTAGCGCTTCCCCGACTCTTTTGGCGAATTTTTGCACGGTACGGGCTTGAAAGCCTATGGTGCCGTTCATCGAGTAGGGTAACCCAACGACTAAAACTTCTACTTGTCGCTCGTCCACCAGGCGCTTGAGTTGGGCTATATCTTCTAGAAACGATTTACGCTCGATAGTAGTCAACCCCGCTGCGATTAACCCGGTGCGATCGCATCCCGCTATCCCTATGCGCTTTTTCCCCACATCTAACCCCAATGCCGATATCGTCTTGGTTTGACGAATTGGGGTTATTTTGATACTGGGGGGTTGACTTTCTTCCATCTTTATGCTTATACAGTGGACAGTTGATAGTTGATAGTTGACAGTTGACAGTTGGTCAACCGTGCCAGAAAAAGCTTGCTCTAAACCCAGTTTTTCTTGATAATTTTCCACTGTCCACTGTCCACTGTCCACTGTCCACTGTCCACTGTCCACTGTCCAC
>CAYXCW010000036.1:0-58745 GCA_964463555.1 uncultured bacterium | reverse complement strand
TATCAACTATCAACTATCAACTATCAACTATCAACTATCAACTATCAACTGTTATTGGTGTTCTACTCGAAATACATTCGCATAAAGATTAGCCACTATTTGCCTTCCTTCCTGCGTCAAATCTAAGTAATTCAATGCTGGTTCGATGTAAGGAAAAACAACATTCCAGTAAAAATTCGGGTAATTTTGCCGCAAATCTCCGGGATTTTTGTAACCCAAATCTTTATTAATTCCTATTTCTTCAAACTCGTAAAATAGAGCAGCAATTTTTTTCAGATAGCGCGGATCGCTAAGTTGACCGATTAAATCGGCGGCGCGAACTAAACCGGGATAGTTAACAGTATCCTGATGATCTTCATCTGCCGGGACGGGAAACCGAGTTAACTCTATATTGCGCTTAATTGTTGCTGCATCAATCAATTTGTTACTGCCAAAGCGTTCTTCAATAAATAATTCTCCCCGGTCTACATGATAAGGGGTAAGGCTGGCATCTGTGCAGCCTAAAGGTAGACAAACCATCGTATTTTCTAGACCAGTAGCATAGAGTCTTTCGGCTGGCTGATCTTGCTGGCAAACGCCTTTAACGTATCCAATATCGTGGCACAGTAGGGAAATAATAAAATGCAGCCAATCTTCGCAAGTTACCCCACCCTCGCGAATGTGCTTGCCCCAAAGAATTTCCTGTCCGACTAAGGTAACAAAGATCGTATGTTCGACATTGTGATAAAGCGCATCGCTGTTAGCAATATTTTCTAGCGCCATATTTCCCGCCCAACCGATAATATCAGCGTAATTTGGCTTTAGACCGCCATAATTGCGACGATAACCAGCCTGCAAACTTTGAACAAAGCTATCAATCGTTCTTGCTGTGGGATTAAACATCGCTTTACCCTGAATAAACGATTAAGATTGCGGTGGTAATTGGTGATTGCCAATTGCTAATTGCTAATTGCTAATTGGATTAAAAGGCAGCGTACTCTTGACGAATAGCCATTAGCCATTACCATCGCAGCTATCTCTTAGTATTTTGCCCATTTTCTTAAGTAAAAACAACCAGAAAATCTCATGTATTTAAAAAATTTTCAAATTATCCTTTTTCAAAAACCTCATAAAATCTCAGTAAAGCTCAGTCAACCTGGCACAATATTATTTAATTTAAAAAAATTAAATTTATAATTTATCCTATTTTTGCTGAAAATTCATCCTTGGGTGAGATTGCTAGATCTGAACGAGGAATAAGTATAATAATTAAATTAAACGCCTAAGAAAAATTATAGCTAGGATATGGAAGTTGAAGAAGCATTAGAATTTGCAGATGAATTAATCTATTCCCAGACAGGGAAGCACCTCAACGATTTGGAAAGACAAGTATTTGTGGGGTCTTGGCTAGGACTGAATTATAGGAAAATTTACCCATTGAATCCTGAGTATATCGAAAAGGATGTCGGTTTTAAATTGTGGCAGAAGTTGTCGAAGGCTTTGGGAGAGAAGGTGGGTAAAAAAAATATTCGGGGGGCAATTGAGCGATCGCTTAAAGCCAAGATGAAAAAGAAAGTGTTTATTTGCTATCGCAACCAGGAACCAGACCTGAGTCTAGCGTTAAAATTTTACCAAGGGATCGAGGATGGAGGAGCGAGAGCTTTTATCGTTACCTTGGATTTTAACACTCCGACCGCAGTGCCACCAGCAGCGTTTGCAGAAATGGAAAACCGAGGCGCAGACTGGCTAACTCGCATCGATGCTGAATTAAAGCAATGCGACTACTTTTTGTTATTTTTATCTCCCGAAGTTGCGGTGAGTGAAATGGCAATCGAAATGTTACGGTGGATTAAAGAGTTGCAAACGAGGCACAATAAGCCCGTGGTGCTGCCTATCCGCGTTAATTGTCCTCAAAGCGTGCCATTGAATCACGATTTACGCTGTTACCTGAATGGAATTGGGCAGCGAGAGTGGAAATCGCCTGCCGATACGCCAATTTTGCTCCAAGAAGTCTTGAATTTATTGACAGGAAGCGAGAACAAAATATGGGCAGATGAGGATAATTTGAGCGTCTCATCACCTCACCAGTTTACTCCATCACTGCCGTTACCAGTAGCAGAACCAGAGTTACCTAGCGGACAAGTAAGACTGGCTTCGGCATTTTACATAGAGCGAGTTCCTTATGAGGCGCAATGTTACAGAGAAATTTTACAACCGGGGGCATTAATTCGGATTAAAGCACCGAGACAAATGGGCAAAACTTCGTTAATGGCAAGAATTCTTTATCATGCCAAAGAAGAGCAAGGATACCGCACAGTGCCCTTGAGTTTTCAACATGCAGATACAGCAGTTTTTACGAATTTAACTCAACTTTTGCGGTGGTTTTGTGCCAAAATTTCTCGCAAGTTGCGGGTGTCGCATCAATTAGACGATTATTGGAGCGATACTTATGGCAGCAAAGATAACTGCACGGCTTATTTTGAAGATTGCTTGCTGTCAAATTCAGACCAACCATTGGTATTAGGTTTAGATGAAGTCGATCGGGTTTTTCAATATCCTAAAATTGCGGATGATTTTTTTGGTTTGCTGCGGGCTTGGTATGAGGAAGCTGGATATGGAGATAAAGACAGCAATTTGTGGGAAAAACTACGATTGGTAGTCGTACATTCAACAGAAGTTTACGTGCCGATGAATGTAAATCAGTCGCCGTTTAATGTTGGGTTGCCTATAGAATTGCCTGAGTTTAGTTTAGAACAGGTGCTTTCTTTAACAGAACGGCACGGGTTAAATTGGCACGCGAACCAGATTGAAAAATTAATGGCTTTGGTAGGGGGACATCCGTATTTGGTGCGGTTGGGGCTGTATCACATCGCACAGGAGCAAATAACTCTGGAGCAGCTATTGCAAACTTCTGTTACCGAGGCGGGGCTTTACGATGACCATTTGCGAAGACATTTGTGGACGTTAAAACAGTACCCGGATTTGGCAAATGCTTTTGCTAAAGTAGTGAGAGCTAATTCACCTGTGGAGTTGGAATCGTTGCAAGCGTTTAAGTTACACAGTATGGGTTTGGTTAAGTTTGAGGGGAATCAGGTGATTCCTCGGTTTGATTTGTACAGGATTTATTTTCGCGATCGCTTGTCAAATTCCTAGCCGCCCAATTACCAATTAGCCATTACCAATTACCAAAAAATCAGGCGCATTTTATGATTTACAAAGTCGGCGGACATTTACCTTTAGATGCTCCTAGTTATGTAGTGCGACAAGCAGATAGAGAACTTTATGAAGGATTAAAAGCAGGGGAGTTTTGTTACGTCTTAAATGCGCGGCAGATGGGAAAAACCAGCTTGCGGGTGCGGACAATGCACAAATTGCAAGCAGAGGGTTTTGCTTGTGCGGCGATCGATTTAACCAAAATTGGTTCTCAAGATATCACTCCCGATCAGTGGTATGCGGGGATGATGCGACGGTTGGTGACGAGTTTCCAACTATCCTCAAAGATTAACTTGCAGAGTTGGTTGAGCGATCGCGCGTATCTCCCCCCCGTTTCCCGATTAAGTGAGTTTATCGAACAAGTTCTGCTCGAATCAATTAGCGATAAAATTGCGATCTTTATTGATGAAATTGATAGCGTTCTCAGCTTAAGTTTTAATACCGATGATTTTTTTGGTTTTATTCGCGGTTGTAATGAATACGGTAGGTTAACCTTTGCTTTGTTGGGGGTAGCAACTCCTTCTGATTTAATTCAAGATAAAAACCGCACGCCGTTTAATATTGGTCGTGCGGTTGAATTACACGGCTTTCAATTAGAGGAAGCTCAACCGCTGGCTCAAGGTTTGAAAGGCAAAGTCAGCGATTCGCAAGCGGTTTTAAAAGCAATTTTAGACTGGACAGGCGGACAACCTTTTTTAACCCAAAAGTTATGTAACCTGGTTTTGCAAGCAGCGGATATGACTGGAGATGCGATCGCGCAAATAGAAAAGTTAGTGCGATCGCGTCTAATCGAAAACTGGGAAGCTTCCGATGAACCACCCCATCTGAAAACAATCCGCGATCGCATTCTCAGAGTGGGACAACATAAAAAATTGTTGCTCGATCTTTATCAGCAAATTTTGCTGCTAGGTGAAGTCTCGGCGGACGACAGTCGAGAACAAATGGAATTGCAGTTATCGGGTTTAGTCGTTAAACAGCAGGGAAAGTTAAAGGTTTGCAATCGAATTTATGCTGCTGTATTTAACCGCAGTTGGGTGAACAAAGCATTAGCAGACTTGCAGGCAGATTTTATGCAAGTTATTGTCACCCAAGAACAAAAACTGCTATCCATGTTGATTGTGATGGAAAGCAAGGGTTTTGATTATATTTTGCATGAAATTTTTGGTTCTATTACCCTCAAACTGGGGGCATTAATGCGGGTAGATCAAACTAAAATCATCTTTCTTGATGAAGAAAAATTTGAATTATGGTCGATTAGTACTAGGGATGGAGGTAGTAACTATCCCAATATTGAAATTATAGCGCAAAAAGAAACAAAAGCTCGCTTAGCCTATTTTAAAACATTTCTCAATCAGCCGTTCATCTTTTCTAACGAAGGAACCCAATTGTTAGCAGAAGTTCCACAGAAAGAAAATTTATATCCTACTTATAATGAGTTAGTTTTACCGTTATTGGGCGAAAATGGAGATTTAGTGGCGATCGTTCAATTAGTGAATAAACTAAAACCTTCTAGCAATCCTCAAGCGCGTTTAGCAGAAAAAATTGACAAACAGGGCTTCACAGAATCAGATCAAAAACAGTTTGCCGACTATGCACCGGATATTCGTAGAATTCTGCAAAGATGCCAGTATTGTTATAAGTTAACCCAAAGATTGCAAGCTTCGGAAGCGCTGACAGAAGCCACGCGATCGCTTGCTCAAAGCAGTCTCGATGCGGAAGAAGTTCTGGCTAGAGTAATGGATGCAGCGAAGAAACTGATGAATGCAGATCGCAGCACCCTATGGCTCATAGATAAAGAACAACAAGAACTGTGGACAAAAATACCCTTTGAAGACGGTTCTGTTAGAGAATTGCGCGTCAAAATCGGGCAAGGTTTTGCTGGCAAAGTTGCTCAAACAGGAGAACCTTTAAATATTCCCTTTGACCTCTACAATAGCCCAGATGCAGAGACAGCAAAGCAAACCGATCAAAAAACAGGTTATCGCACTTGCAGCTTACTTTGTATGCCCGTTTTTAGTCCCGATGGCGAGTTGCTGGGCGTAACTCAATTAGTTAACAAAAAAAGACTGGGAGAATTCCCCAAATATAATCCCGAAGATTGGCCCCAAGCACCCGAATGTTTTAAAGCTAGCTTTGACGATCAGAGTCAAAAATACATGCAAATATTTAATTCTCAAGCGGGTGTAGCGCTGCAAAATGCGAGAATGTTTGCCAGCGTCAAGCAAGAAGCAGAAATCCAGCATAAAAATAATGTCGTAAGTCAAACCCTAGCCATGCTCAATAGCGTTATGGATAATCAAGGGTTTGATGATATTGTCGATGCCACTTTACGCTCTATTACTATTAAAATGGGGAAATCCCTTAATGCAGACCGCACCAGCATTTTCTTATTAGATGAAGAGAAAAACGAATTTTGGTCAATAGTTGCCGAAACCGACGGCGATGGTTTTCTAGAAATTCGGATTCCCGCGAATAAAGGCATCGTCGGAGAGGTGGCAGCTACCAAACAACTGATTAATATACCCTTCGATTTTTATGACGATCCGCGCTCAAAAACGGCGCAAGAACAAGACAAAAAAAATGGCTACCGTACCTACACTATGTTAGCCTTACCGCTGTTAAACGAGGAAGGAAATTTAGTCGCCGTTGTGCAGTTACTTAACAAGTTAAAGCCACGTAATAACCGCACTGCTGCTTTAGCAGAAAGAATCGATACCCAGGGTTTTACTAAAGGGGATGAAGAAAAATTTGCCGAAAGCGCGCCGATGATTCAAATGATTTTAGAAAGTTTCCGTTCTTATCATAAAACTGCCAGGGGACAAAGAGTAGCGGCAGCACTAATGGCAGCGACGAGATCTGTTAGTCAAAGCAGTTTGGAATTAGAAGAAATTCTCCAAAGGGTGATGGAAGCGGCAAAAAAATTAATTAATGCCGATCGCAGCACGCTGTGGTTATTGGATAATCAAACAAGGGAATTGTGGACGAAAATTGCGTTTGGAGATGGTAAGGTGAGAGAAATACGAGTTCCTATAGGGCAAGGTTATGCGGGTACGGTAGCAGTAACGGGTAAACCTTTAAATATTCCATTTGATTTGTACGAGCATCCCAATTCAGAAACAGCCAAGAAAACCGATCAAAAAACGGGATATCGCACTTGCAGTTTACTGTGTATGCCAGTGTTTAGTCCGGATGGGGATTTGATTGGGGTAACTCAATTAATTAACAAGCGGAAACCAGGGGACTTTTCCGACTATAATCCTGGGTGCGAGGAGAATGTACCAGATTATTTCCAGGTTAGTTTTGATGAAAGCGACCAAAAATCTATGCAGATTTTTAACAATCAAGCTGGTATAATTCTTCAGAATGCCGAACTGTTGGCAGCGTTGAAGAGGCAGGAGCGATCGCTTCGAGATCGTCTGAATTAATTGTTATATTATTTGAGGTTAAAAAACAGTGAACTTACCATTTGTAACCGAAGTAATTAAAAAGTTAGTTCCTCAGATAGGAGCCACAGTTTTAATTGAGCCAGAATACGGTTTTGTCGGACAGATTACTTTTAAAAACGGCAAGCAAACCTTTTTTCGTAACACTAGATTTGAGATTAACAATCATGCTTCGGTAGCCATCGTGCAAGATAAAGGTTACGCTAGTTTCTTTCTTAAACAATTTGGATACAAGGTTCCTCAAGAACAAACATTTTTCAGCGATAAACTTTGCAGTAAGCTGATTAAAAAGAGAACTATTGATGATGGTTACGCTTTCGCCAAAAATCTTGGCTTTCCTATAATCGTCAAACCCAACGATCTAAGTAAAGGAATTTTGGTTGCTAAAGTTTATAACAAAGAGGAATACTATCAAACAGCCCAACAAATATTTTCAAATACTTCCGTACTACTGGTTCAAAAATTTTACTCTGGTAACGACTACAGAGTTGTGGTTTTAGATGGCGAGATCGTCTCTGCCTATCAAAGAATGCCACTATCTGCAATCGGGGATGGCAAATCTAATATTTTGGAGATTATTGAACAAAAAAAGAAAACAATTTTACAAGAGAACAGAGATGTCACTATAGATTTAGATGATTTTAGAATAGCGGCTAAACTGCAAAAGCAGGGGCTAACTCTTAATAGCATTATTCCGAAAAATACTAGAATAAATCTTTTAGATAATGCTAATTTATCAAATGGAGGTGAAGCAATAGATGTAACAAAACAAATCCATCCTGATTTTCAAAAGCTAGCAATAAGCGTCACCAAAGATATAGGGTTGAGGTTAGGCGGCGTGGATATTATTACCAGTGACATTACGCAGCCTATGCAGGATTATGCGATTATTGAAATCAATGGCGCTCCTGGTTTAGAACATTACGCTGCAATTGGGGAACAACAAATGAAGGTTGTAGAAGAGTTGTATTTGAAAATTCTTAAAGCAATTGAAATGGGTAATGGGTAATAGGTAATGGGTAATTGTCAAGACTACACTGCCTTTTAATCCTATTTCCTGAAGTTTCAACTAAATTTCATCCACGCCTGTAAATGTTACTGTTTTAATTTTAGCGATCGCTCTCAAATCCCTATTTCGTTACCCTGGTATCTTTAATCACTCCCACCGCGTAGGAAATACCGCAGCCGCCACTGTCCGCGCGATCGCACAAAACTAACTCGGTAATCTCTGTTTTGATAATATACAAACCTGTTTTGCACCCAACCCCTTCTACCATCGTTGAGAATTACTGGCGTCCAACCTTCGATCTCGTTAATTGACTCTTGCTCGCTTACGGGTAAATTCGTAAATGTTTCGGTATCAAATTGTACCATCTCTTTGGAAAGAACGACGATGATATCGCTGCGGGTGTTGGGTTGCGATCGCACGTTGACGTTTTCTCCTAAAATTCCCACTTGTGCTTGTCCTGCGCTGTTACTGATGGGATTAAGCGCCATATCTGGACATACCCAAACGTCTGAATCTGCGTCTTTTTCAGCGACGTTGGCGTTCGGTTCTATCGCACAACCTGCGCCAACGGCTTTTTCCATTGCTTGCCAAAAATTAGATTCTGAATCATCAATTTTATAAGTTTCTATATCAATTGTACCGCTGCGGCTCCATTTGGTTTGCGGAGTAGAAACGGCGCGAATAAAATTAGCGTCGCGGCGTTTTACCGATTCTAAAAAACGCTGGCGAAACTGGGTAAATTCGCTGGCATTTTGTTTTCTTTGCAGGGTTATTGGTTGTTCAAAGCTCGGATTTTGGGTCGCACTTCCACCCTGGAACAAAACTAATGGATTTTGGTTAATCCTGCCAGATTGTCTGCGGTTGAGATAAGCAACTGTTGCCAGGGTTGATCCAGTCACCGCCCCAAGTACAATCATTATCACCATTAGAATTTGTGCGGGTTTCATAGCAGCTAGGGGTTAGGGGTTAGGGGTTAGGGGTTAGGGGCATCAAAAAATTCAAATTTCAGATTAATTGTCAAATCTGAAATCTGAAATCTGAAATCTGAAATCTACAATTCCCTACTAACAATAGCTGGGTTCGTTGCCTGGTTTCCATTTAATGTTGCAACCAATGCTGGGTTTTTGTTCTTGGGTAATCGGTTGATCGACTAAAAGTGTTTCTATTGCCAAGCGCAAGTGTTTAGCAGTAACGGGTATGCCGTTGCTGGGGCGACTGTCATCTAATTGCCCGCGATAAACTAACTTGCGTTCGGCATTAAATAGGAAAAAATCGGGAGTACAAGCGGCGGTGTAAGCTTTAGCAGTTTCTTGGGTTTCGTCGTAGCAGAAGGGAAAGGTAAATCCTAGTTCTTCTGCCATTTGTTTGAGTTTCTCCGGCGCATCTTCTGGATATTGAGCGGCGTTGTTGGCGCTAATGGCGACGATGCCGATGTTTTTTTCTTGGTAGTCTTTGCCCAATATTGCGAGATCGGTTTGAATGTGTTTCACAAACGGACAATGGCGGCAGATGAACATTACCAACAATGCTTTTTTACCCACAAAGGTATCTAATGAAATCGTTTTGCCAGAAACAACATCAGGTAGCTGGAATTCAGGTGCTTTAGTATTCAATTCCAACATTGTAGAAGCAGTCAAAGCCATTGGGATTTTTTCCTTTTAATCGACAGGGAGAGGAGAGTTGGGGGAGTTGGGGAAGCTGGGGGAGTTGGGGGAGCTGAGGAAGCTGGGGAAGAAATTAGTTCTATTTCAATAGTCTTCCTTGTCTCCCTTGTCTTCTTCATCTCCGTCACCTCCAGTTGAAAAACTGGCAAGGGTTGCCAACCTATTACGATTAGCTCAAGCTAATCTAAGATCGGCTATAAGTTATGTTTGATTGAGCCAAAGCCGATGACCCGCATTTATTGCAGCAAAGGACACGAAAACGCTCCCGATAATATGTATTGTCAATGGTGCGGTGAGAAGTTGAGTCAACACCAACCTGTTGGCAAGGGGATTTATCCGGGGATGCTGTTGGGCGATCGCTATCGCATCGTGCGCCTGCTGGGGCAAGGTGGCTTTGGTCGCACCTATCTAGCTGAAGATATTAACCGATTTTCTGAACCCTGCGTATTAAAGGAATTTGCGCCGCAAGTGCGGGGTACTTACGCGCTGCAAAAAGCCGAACAATTGTTTGAGCGCGAGGCTGGTACTCTTTATAAGCTGCAACATCCCCAAATTCCCCGTTTTCGCGAATTATTCCGCGTTAAGCTCCAAGATGAAGGGCATTTATTCCTGGTACAGGACTATGTAGATGGGCAAACTTATCGGGCATTATTAGATACGCGGAAACGGCAAGGACAGCGGTTTAATGAGGCAGAGGTTCAGCAGCTATTGGTGCAAATTCTGCCTGTGTTGGATTACGTCCACTCGATGGGTGTGATTCACCGGGATATCTCGCCGGATAATTTAATTTGGCGAAGTTCCGACTCGATGCCGATACTGATCGACTTTGGTGGGGTGAAGCAAGTCGCAGCAGAGGCAGAATCTCAGTTTACTCAAGCTGCACCCGGACAGGTGCCCTCGTTTGCTACCAGGTTGGGTAAAGTTGGTTATGCTCCCAACGAACAAATGCAAATGGGGATGGTTTCTCCCCACAGCGATTTGTATGCTTTAGCGGCGACGGCGTTGGTATTGCTGACGGGAAAAGAACCGCAGCAGTTGATCGACCAACATTCGATGAGTTGGAATTGGCGGCGGGAAGTTAATCTGAGTCCGCATTTCAGCGCGATTTTGGATAAAATGCTGAGTTATCGACCGAGCGATCGCTTTCAATCCGCCCGCGAAGTGATGCAAGCATTAGGCGGAACTATCCCTCCCGTCGCTACTTTACCTCCAACTCAGCCTCCCGCCCCTCCTACCCAACCTTTTTCACCCCCCACCCCACCACCTCAACAGCCACCAACGGGTGTAACGTTACCTGTAGCACCAGGTCACAGATCGATACCGAATCATCCCCCCGTTGTTCAAACGCCGCCTGTTACTCCGGCTAACAATTCGGGGAGGGGTTGGGGATCTTTGCTATTAACTAATATCTTTGTAATTGCGATCGCTGTTGCTGGTATTGCCGGTGTTGGTTGGGTGGTAAATGGCCTCGTCCGCAATATATCATCTCGCCCGCAACCTACAGAAAGACCTGTTCCACCTAAAACCCCAGATCCAGAACCAGCACCCGATCCAAAGTTTTCCCCAGCAGAACAAGCACGCAAAGAAAGATTGCGCGATATCCGTCGTCAACTGGGAATTGATTATAACTTTTATGTGTCTCTGGTAAATGAAGCATTTTGGGACAGAAATCCCAATTTACGCGGACGCACTCTCAGCGATGAACCCAGAGATGAAGCTTTGCGGGCAAGATGGGATGCGATCGCTTCTGAATTACTCGATAAACTTAGATTTTTGAGTGCATCGGCGCGTCAGCGTTTGGGAAGTTACGGACAAGCAGATCGCGATCGCTTTAAAGCGGATGTGAACGCGCTGCGCCTTTCCAGTCGCGCCCTCAATGATATAGTCGATGGGGAATTCTTTTATCGGTTTCCAGAACAGCAAGGGAAAAATTTTCTCGCCAAACCAAGCGGTCAAGTTTGGAGCGCGATCGCTGATGATAAAGTTAACGCCATCAAATCTCAAACCGCCCTCAAAAGAATAGTATTCGACCCAGGTGCAACTGGAAAACAAGTCAGCGGTACCCTCGAACCTGGAAAAGGCATTGCTTACATTGCCGGTCTTGCAGCCGGTCAACAAATGCGGGTAAATTTAGATGCTGAACGCACTACTTTATTGTCCATCTATCCGCCTACTAGCAATCAAAAAGCGCTTTTAGAAGATTCTACTAAACGCAATTGGTCGGGGGATTTATCCCAAGATGGTTTTTATGAATTTGTCATTGTTTCCAAAGCATCTAAACCAATTAATTATCGACTCAATCTGACGGCGGAAAATCCCGCCCCTTCTCCAACACCCGAACCGACACCAACTGAAACTCCCACACCCACACCCACCGAAACTGCTACACCTACACCCACCGAAACTGCTACACCTGAACCCACACCAACCGAAACTGCTACACCTGAACCCACACCAACTGAAACTGCATCACCCGAACCCACACCAACTGAAACTGCATCACCCGAACCCACACCAACTGAAACTGCATCACCCGAACCGTTATGAAGGTTAGTTTAAGGCTAAAGCAACAGCTTAAACATGGGAAAGGGAGCGAGCGATCGCTCTCGTACATTGCGAAAAAATTACAATCAAAGAACAGAGGCAAGTTTAATATGTTTGAATGCATTACTTTTAATCCAAAAATTATGGGAGGACGAGCTTGTATTCGAGGAATGCGAATCACCGTTTCTCTAGCGATCGGTTTAGTTGCAAATGGCATGACTGTGGACGAAATTTTGAAAGCTTATCCCTACTTATAACCAGAAGATATTAAAGCTAGTTTGCAGTACGCCGCTTTTTTAGCTAACGACGAAGTTCGCCCCTTTTCCTCACTTCAAGCATGAAACGACTGCCAATTCAACCTCTGGGAAATTAATCCAGGGTGGTAGACACTTGCTTTTTCCTTTTTTCCAAATTATTAAAATTTGTTTAATTAATTTTTAAGTTTTAAAGTTACAGATATAATCTCATTATTTAAAAGCTGCTCAAGCACAGCGCCTAGCTCAGAACTTTTTCGCATAAAAGCAATAAAAACTGGGGATTGGATATGACTAGCAATTTAGCACAGCCCGAAGTGACGCCCAGCAGATATGTTACTTGCAATCTTTGCGGCAGCGATGATTATAAAATTTTGTTTGAGTCTGGAGTTGCCCAAATTAATCAAATAGTCAAATGTAACTGCTGCGGGTTGATGTATGCTAACCCTAGAGCGAAAGAACCAGATTGCGTAGAGATAGAACAGTACGATTCAGACTTTGTTCTTTCTAGCCTCCGGGATATATATAGCTGGAGGACTGAAAAAGAAGCACTCCAGGTTAGAGATTACGAAACAACCAAAGCCGATCTCAGCCAACATTATCCTCAAAAAGGTAAATTAGTTGAAATTGGCAGCGGTTTGGGTTATTTATTAAACTTCTTTAAGCGAGATGGGTGGGATGTGCTGGGAGTTGAACCGAATGTAGGTATGTGCAAATATGCCGAAATAGAATTGGGGATAAAAGCTATCCCAACAATTCTAGAAAAAGCTGAACTACCAGATGAGTCAGCAGACGCGGTTTTAATGATGCACGTAATCGAACACGTACCCGATCCTTTGGAGACGCTAAAAGCAGTTTATCGGATATTGAAACCCGGTGGAACCTTCGTTTTAGAAACGCCACGTTACGATACGTTGATGTTCAAATTGTTGGGGAAAAGGGAAAGAAGTTTAAGTTGCGAGGGACACATTTACTTTTTTACCACCGACACGCTAAAAACAATGGTAAGTAAGGCAGGGTTTGCGGTGGAAAAAGTGGATTATGTCGGGCGATCGCTTACACTAGACAGGTTATTCTATAATTTGGGGACGATCGGCAAGAGCCAGATCTTGAAGCGATCGCTGGCATCCATATCCAAAAAGCTGCATTTAAATCAAGTTTGGCTCGAAATAAACGTGCGGGATATGCAGCGCTTTTATTTGAAGAAAGATTAGCACCAAATAGCATCTGGCAGGGCGGGTTTATTTAAGTTATCCGTCGCAGGTATGCCCCTAGAAAAACTTGTGGTGTACCTCATGCGCGCAAACCGCGATAAACACCGCCCTAACAAGAAATAAAAAACAAAAAAATAGCTAAGTTGACGAAATACTAAAAATTAAGAACAAATTATATCATGTCCGGTAGCAAAGGTTGTGTTTAATTTTTGATATTGTAGGGGCGGGTTTTACCAACAATTAAGTCGAACCATGAGATATCTCAATAAACCCTTCCTTTGCTGACGCTATACACAACCGATGCTATCGGACACGATATTAAAGGCTCTTTTGGAATTGGTATGCTAATGTTCATAATGAACATTTTTACTCTTCTTCTCCCCCAGCTCCCCCAGCTCCTGAAAGCATCCTAAAAATGGAAGAGCCAAAATTTATACGATCAACCTTCAAAGCGGTAGTGCTACCCACAAGCACAGATTTGAGCGTAAAAGTGGGTTTGGAGGTTACAAAAAGTAAAAATATAGCTATAAAAAAATAAAAAGAATTAAACTTAATTGTCACCTATGTGTTTTTTATGGACAAGCAGTTATTTACGGAATATCCCGAACAGGATGAACGCAAATATTACGATCTCCTTCTTGAGCAAGTCAAGAAACGCATGGATAACCTTTACAAAAACTCGCAACGGGCGCTGCGGGATACCCATACCAAAACCCATGCTGGCGTTAAAGCCACTCTGGAAATATTCGACATCGATGAGGATGGGATTAAACAAGAATTGAGCAAACGCAGTTCGATTGCGGCTTCCCAGCTCAATGGTATTTCTATTAAACAAGGTTTGCTCGCCAAGGCAAAACAATATCCGGTTTGGCTGCGATTTGCCAACGGGCGCACCAAAGTGGAAAACGATTATGTTTCCGATACGCGCTCAATGGCGGTGAAAGTGATGGGAGTAGAAGGGGAAAGACTGGGGCAAAGCCACGAGTCAAATACCCAGGACATCATCGTGCAAAATGCCGAAATCTTCTTTATCAAAACGATTAAAAACTACTACGGCTTTTTTGGTGCGATCGCAACCTGGGAACCCTCAGCGCTTTTGTGGTTGTTCGCACATCCCAAGCAACTTTCAGCCCTCAAAACCATTACCAGCCGCAATCCCAAGAGTTTGCTAAGCGAACGATACTGGAGTGGTTCAGCTTATGGATTGGGTCTTAACCCCAATTTTGATCCATTACAACCTGGTGTGGTTCCGGTTAAATATCCGGCTGTGGTTAAATATGCCTTTACTCCGGTTGCAAGTCAAGCACCCCACTCGCGGCTTGCGATTGAGTCTAGATCGGAAAGCGATCGCGATCGAGCTAAAGCAACAGCAAAAAGTAGCAATCAACCAGATAATTATTACCGGGACGAGCTAATCGCAGCTTTAGCCAAACCAGATGCTTGCTACTGTTGGGATTTTGGCATCCAGTTTCAAACCAACCCCAAAATGTCCATCGACGATGTGACCATTGTTTGGGAAGAAAGCGAATCACCTTTCTTCACAGTCGGTCGTCTTACCGTCCAGCATCAGATAATTAATTTTGACAAACAGTTCGATTTCATTGAAAACCTGCGGATTTCTCCCTGGAATGGTTTAGCCGTGCATCGTCCAGTTGGGGCGCTGAATCGATTACGCAGTTTTGTTTACCCCGTTGTGGCTTCTTATCGCCATCAGAAACGAGGTTTGGTTTATCAAGAACCAACAGGAAATGAAACTTTTTGAAACAGGACTGACGCAAATGTCACAATCAAAATATCAATAAATGTTCGTAGTAGGCACTTTAGTGCCAATCTTTAAGCGCTGAATAGCTTACTACGAACAAACCGATACTTTAGCGGTATTTCGTTGAGAAAGCGCCATGATTCAAACCATACCTAAACCAGTCACATTTGACGAATTCATCGCCTGGTATCCAGAAAACTCTCCCCACCGCTACGAACTGCACGATGGAGAAATTATTGAAATGCCCTTACCAACTGGCAAGCATTCCAAAGTAGCGGGTTTTACAGCCTTTAAACTTGGCTCTGAAATTGAACGGGTTGGTTTTCCTTATTTCATCCCCAAGCAATGCATTATTAAACCCAATAACAACTTATCAGGGTATGACCCCGATATCATAGTGCTAGACGAGCAAGCCCTTGGAGATGAACCGCGATGGGAACGAGAATCTATCATCACCAAAGGAACTTCTATTCCCCTAGTAATCGAAGTCGTTTCAACCAACTGGAGCGATGATTATGCTTTGAAGTTGGAAGAATACGAAGCTTTCGGCATTAGAGAATACTGGATTGTAGATTATCTAGGATTGGGTGGGAAACGTTTTATAGGTAACCCAAAACAAGCCACTATTACAGTTAATCAGCTAGTCAACGGGGAATACCAAGCTGAGAGGTTCACTGTAGGGGCAAGCATCAAATCTTTTGTCTTTCCAGAATTAGCCTTGACAACAGACGAGATTTTTCAACGAGGTAGATAAGTCCTGTTATTATTCAAAACCTTGATTAATCTTCATCCAACAATCGCTCTCAGTCCATCTCGAAAAACCTGAAAGCTTCTAGATAAGTTATTTTCCACATCCATGTGCGGAGAAACTCTAGCAGCAAACTCACTTTTTTGCAAGCCTGTTTCATATCCGTAATTTTTTAATATCCCATCCAATTGTTCCCAGGTTCCTCCTTTGATCGCATCTGGATTCCGAAACTTAGCTTTTTGGGATAGCGAAATGGGAATTTTTTCATATTCAGCGCGTATTGCTGGTACATCACCCAAAAACCAAGACTCTAACTCTTCTACAGCAATTCGATGCAGAACAATATTACCTTTTTGCTGAGTAACTACACTGCTAGCCTCACAGAGTTTTTGCTTTAACTCTAGACAATTATCCCGATCTTGATCTACTAGAATTACGATACGCCAATCATCTTGCACTAATTTACTATAAGACTGCATTCGCTCTTTAAGTCGCTTTAAAAGTCTATCTTTATTTTGAAAGTTATGAATTCTGAATGTATGATCGCTGCCAATTATTTTAGGAACAATAACACTTAAAGTAACTTCGGTTGAATATTCTTCTACCAGAAACTCCACGTGCATGGTTGCTCCAATTAGTAAGGTAATCCTGTAAGATATCCTTCAGACCAGAGATCGCCTAAGCCTGCCTGAGATTCTATAAAATATTTGGCATTAGGGATTTGATCGGCTCTTGTAACAGTTGTATAGCCCCTATCTTCTCGTTGAAAAATCCAGAGTTGTTTGGGATCTTTAATAGTATTAACAAAAAATGGTGAGTGAGTTGACACAAACACTTGAGCGCGTTGAGAGTAAGCTAATAGTTCTTCGCTAAGCGGTTCCAGCAGACGATGGTGAAGTCCATTTTCAGGTTCTTCAATGCAGAGCAATTGGGGCGGATTAGGATCGTTTAATAAAATTAAGTATGCCAATAGCTTGAGAGTTCCATCTGAAGCAAATCTGGCAAGAAATGGTTTGCTAAATGGCCCATCTTTAAACAATAAAGCGAGTCTGCCATCAATCGTTTGCTCGGAATTAACCCTTTCTAATTGAGGAACGCGGTGAGTCAGCTTCTTAAGGATTTTAGATAACGTTTCTGGATGTTCCTCAGCCAGATATTGAACCACATTAGCAATATTGTCACCTTCGCGCGAAAGATGTTCCATTGCACCGACAACTGATAACTGACGGGCTTGATCGGGTATAAAATAGGAAAGAAACCACCCCTCAATGAAACGTCGCAAGCTAGCCACTCTTGGATAGTCTGACAACTGACCAATGGTTTTAATAGCAAGGGAACTTGGATCGTCCATTTGATAGGAAATTCTGCGGTAATTGATTTCAGGATTTTCACCGCTAATTACCTCGCCGCTACCATTTTCAAACTTAAGAAAGTCAAAAGGTCTGCCATCAGATCCTCGTTCCCATTGCATAGTTTCTCTGGAAACAATTGGCGAGCCGTTTTGTAGACTAATAGCAATAGTATAGGTAATTAATGGCGTCTTCTTTTCCTCACGGTACTTAATGATAATTTCAATTTCTTGCCTTTTACAGTCACGAGAAATAACTTCTTGAAAGCGTCCCCGCTTTTCTAAAGCCTTGCGAACATTAGTAATTAGGCAATCTGATAAAAAACCTATGACATCAAAAAATGTGGTCTTACCGCTACCATTGGGACCAAGAAAAACGGAGAAAGGTTGGATATCTTTCAGGTTGATATTTTGCAGAACGCGATAGTTTTTTACCGAAATTTGTTCAATTCTTGCCATGAGGCTGTCACCTCCTCAAATTTGAGGGTGTATTGCCAGTGATATCAACAAACAATAGTAAGGGCACGGTGAACCGTACCCTTACTAAATTTGTCAGAAATTAGCGGATTTTTACAGTCGCTTAAGAGGTAATCTTCTTAAGCTTCATCGAGTGCGGCAATACCGGGTAATACCTTACCTTCGAGTAATTCCAGACTCGCGCCGCCGCCGGTAGAAATGTGGCTCATTTGATCTGCCACGCCGACTTTTTCGACTGCTGCTACTGAGTCGCCGCCGCCGATGATGGTGTCGGTGCCGGTTTTGGTAAGATCGGCTAGAGTGCGCGCGATCGCTTCCGTACCCACGGCAAATTTATCAAACTCGAATACCCCCATCGGGCCATTCCACAACACCGACTTGCAATCAGCCAGCGCTGCTTGGAACATTTTCACCGATTCGGGGCCGATATCCAACCCCATCCAACCATCGGGGATATTTTCAATGCTGACAATTTGCGAGTTGGCATCGGCAGCAAAATTATCTGCAACTACCACATCGGTAGGCAACAACAATTGTACGCCCCGTTCTTTGGCCTTTGCGTCCAAAGATTTCGCCAATTCCAGCTTGTCTTCTTCCACCAAAGACTTACCAACGCTCAAACCGCGCGCTTTGTAGAAGGTGAAGATCATGCCGCCACCCAGGAGCAGCTTATCGCATTTTTCCAACAAAGTTTCGATGACGCCAATCTTGCTGGAAACCTTGGAACCGCCGATAATTGCCGCTAAAGGACGTTTGGGATTTTCAATCGCATTTTGCAGGTATTGCAGTTCCTTCTCGATCAGGTATCCTGCTACAGAAGGGCTGAGATACTTGGTTACGCCTTCGGTGGAAGCGTGGGCGCGGTGTGCCGTACCAAAAGCATCGTTGACGTATAAATCTGCATTCGCAGCTAACTGCTTGGCGAATTCAGGGTCGTTTTTCTCTTCTTCTTTGTGGAAGCGGACGTTTTCCAACAACAAAACTTGACCGTTTTGCATTGCCGCTACCGCAGCAGCAACTTCATCGCCGATGCAGTCGCTGGGTTTTGCCACTTCTTGCCCCAATAATTCCGACAGCCGCTTGGCGACGGGGGTGAGGCGATACTTCTCATCCACGCCTTTGGGACGCCCGAAGTGGGAGGAGAGGATGACCTTAGCACCCTTCGAGGTTAAATCTTGAATCGTTGGCAGCGCTGCCCGAATGCGGGTATCGTCGGTAATGTTACCCGCGTCATCTAGGGGTACGTTAAAATCTGCCCGTACCAATACCCGTTTTCCAGATAAATCTGACGACGACAAATTTGCTACAGTTTTTTTGGACACGTAACAGCCTCCTAAATGCTTTTTTCAACGAATCAACGGGTTATTGGTTGTCCGTTATTTTTACGCCGTCCACATTTTACCGAGAAACGGGGATCGATCAGGTGCTGTAATGTTCAAGACAGTTTTATTTCCTATAGATGGTAGTCCAGAAGCCCGCGAAGCGACTGATGCTGCGATCAATATCGTGCAAACCTACAATAGTCGCTTGATTCTGCTGTCGGTTGTTGAAGAACAACTGGCTACAGAGGAAGATCCGACGATACCGGATATGATGGCATCGCCGGAAGCGATCGCTCAACTCCTCCAAAAAGCTCAAGCATTGTTCCGAGAGCGGGGCATCCAAGCCGAAGCCGTCGAACGCCAAGGCAAACCCGCTTTCACGATTTGCGATGTCGCCGACGAAATGGATGCAGATTTAATTATCATGGGCTGTCGCGGCATGGGACTAACCGAGCAAGGACTAGCCGACAGCGTCACCAACCGGGTGATTAATCTGTCTCCCTGTCCGGTGTTGATTGTCCCATAAAGCTAATTGGTAATTGGTAATTGGTAATTGGTCAAGTGTAACTTTTATGACAATTACCTATGACCCATTACCGATTACCGATGACCGATTACTCGTTAAACATCGTACATCCGCGCTTCCATTGCTTCTGGAAACTCCTCGCAGTACTCCTCGAAGGCTGTTTTTTCTAGCGTCTTAGCCCGTTGGTGGGCGGCTTCCGCTTGCAGTTCTTCGACGATATCCCACGCTGCGGCACATTCTCTGGAAGTTGGGCCTTTTTCAGTGCAGATGGCGCGGGCACTGGCGATCGCTTTTTGAATTTCTGCCGCTAGAGTGCTTTCTTTGGGCTGTTCGACAAAGTCGCTCTTGGTGAGAATATCGGTAACCGAGATAATCCCCAGCAGCTTACCCTGGATTACAGGGGCGCGACGGATGCCGGTATTGGCAAACAACCGCGCCACGTATTCTACGCCCAAATCGGGATTGATCGCGATGCAAGGTTTGGTCATAATTTCATACACCCGCACCTTTTTGGGATCTTTCCCAAAAGCAGCTACATTGTAGACAATATCAGTCTCGGTAACGATGCCGTAGGCGTCTTGGTCGTGGCGACGTTCCACAATTAAAGCACGCAAGCTTCTTTCTTTCATTAGCTTAACTGCGTCAGCTACCGTCGCAGAGCCGCGAATGGTAACCACATCGGTGGTCATAATGTCTGCTGCTTTGAGCATAGTTCTCCTTGTTATCTAACTTTTTTCGATCCCAAGCTTCACCATGAATATTAAAGGACAAAGCACGATCCAATGGTATCCAGGTCACATCGCCAAAGCTGAAAAAGACCTCAAGGAACAGCTTAAGCGCGTTGATGTCGTGCTGGAAGTACGCGATGCCCGCATTCCCCTGACTACGCAGCATCCCAGAATTCAAGATTGGGTGGGGAGTAAGAGTCGGGTTTTAGTTATCAATCGCGTCGATATGATCCCGCCTCAGATGCAGCAATTGTGGACAAAATGGTTCCACGCCCAAGGGGAAGTGCCGTATTTTACCGATGCTCAACACGGCAAAGGCGTGACGGCGATCGCGAAAGCGGCGTCTGCTGCGGGGGTGGAACTGAATCAAAAAAGACGCGATCGCGGTATGTTACCCCGTCCCGTCCGCGCTGTCGTGATAGGCTTTCCTAATGTCGGCAAATCGGCGCTAATCAATCGCTTATTAGGAAAAAGAGTCGTTGAAAGCGCCCGTCGCGCTGGCGTCACCAAACAACTGCGCTGGATCAGAATTTCCGACACGATTGAATTATTAGACGCACCCGGAGTCATTCCCGCCAAACTCGACGACCAAGAAATGGCGATTAAGTTAGCCATCTGCGATGATATTGGCGAAGCATCTTACGACAATCAAAGAGTCGCTGCCGAGTTAGTAGAATTACTCAAATATTTAGAAGCAGTTGCGAGTAATTTCTTACCCGCATCTCCGTTAAAGTCTCGTTATGAATTAGATGCCGTAGATATGACAGGGGAAGATTACTTAGTCGCCTTAGCAAAATTAAAACATCAGGGAGATGTAGAACGCACCGCAAGGCAATTGTTGAATGATTTCCGCACGGGTATGTTAGGGAAAATTCCTTTGGAATTGCCACCTGGTTGAAGATTTTTAAAGGTGCTTTAAATTATCCCTTGGTTTTTAGACTGCCGGTAAAAATGCAGATTCCTGTCTGCGATCGCGCTTTTTGGTCAAAAAAGTTATATTTTTGCAAAGAAAATCGGGAAAACTAGATGAGAGCCTTGTTTTGACCTATGGATGACCCTTGGGGTATTTCCATCCAGGTTGGTTAGACTGGGGTCGTAGCAATAGTTACGTGCGATACGGCTGACGCCACGCTTCGCGATCGCACGGTTTATTCTATTATTGCTCATCAGGGTGTCTACTCAAAAAAACCACATGAAACAAAATCAAGAGTATGACAGAGCTTAAACTGTGCCTCTACATAGAAGACACTATCGAAAAAACCGTCACCGTCAACCAAGATAAATTTATCCTGGGACGGTTACCCGACTGCGATTTATACTTGCCTTACATTGGCATTTCTCGTCACCAAGCTCGCATTTTTAAAACCCCTGAATGCGAATGGTTTATTGAGGATATGGGTAGCAAAAATGGCACCCTCTTAAACGGAGAATTCCTCACAGAGCCTCACCTACTTACTCAAGATGACCTGATTGGAATCGGAACTATTTCCCTGCGAGTATTTATAGTAAATGGTAATACCGTTACCCAAAACAGGACAGATATTCAATCCGAAGAAATTACCATCATTCGCAATGTCCAATATTTACAACAACAGTGGATACCTTCGGAACGCCAAGGCGAGGCAACGATTAGCCAAGAACTAGCCATTGTCCGGTTAAAAGACCTGTTAGAAATCGCTAAAAAACTCAATTCTGCTGAATCTATAGAAGCCATTTTTAAAGCAGCCCAAACCGTTGTTTTCCGTTACATTAAAAGTATTGAGCGCTTAGCATTATTAATTGATGTCAGCGGTGCGGGTAAACTTTCTTTATTCAATGCTGCTGGCAGAGATATTGCCGATGGTCAATCTTTAAAAGATAATCCATCTTGGATTAGCCGCACTATCTGTTACAAAGTATTTGCCGAAAAAATTGCCCTGCAAACCTCAGATGCCCAACGAGACGAAAGATTTAACAACGAACAAAGCATTATAGACAAAGGCATTCATAACGTGATGGCGGTGCCTTTATGGGATGAAAATAATGTTGTAGGCGTTCTGTATGCCGATAGCTATAAAAAGTTTAACGATTCATTTTATGAGAGTGAAGAAGATATCAGTTTTTTCTCGACCTTAGCTAACCTAGTCGCTGCTAGCGTACAACGTTGGCTGTTAACGCGCAAACTCAGAACCGAAGAAATTAGTCGGCAAAGACTACAGCGCTATCTCTCTCCTGCGGTGGTACAACAGACAATGATGGCAGGAACTCTAGAAAATGGTCGCTTAGCACCTCAAGAAAGCGAAATCAGCATTTTATTTGCCGATATCGTCGGATTTACTGAGCTTTCAGAACGTTTGACTCCGGCTCAAATTGCCGAATTACTCAATAGTTTTTTCGAGGAAATGTTGCAGGAAATTTTTGCGGCAAATGGCACCCTGGATAAATTTATTGGCGATTGTATCATGGCTTTTTTTGGCGCACCAGAACCGCAAGAAGACCATGCAGAACGCGCTTTAAACGTCGCCAAAGCAATGTTAGAACGGCTGGAAAATCTCAACAATCATCAAGTTTTAAGCGAACCGCTGCAATTGCGAATTGCGATTAACAGCGGTAAAGCGGTAGTGGGAGATGTAGGCAGCAGTCAGCGGGTAGATTACACCGTGTTAGGAACGACGATCAATTTGGCCTCGCGCATCCAATCAGTTTGCTTGCCCGGTCGATGCGTTATCAGCGAAAATACTTATAATTTGCTGCGACCTTCTCAACGATTGCTGTTAGATGATATTGGGGAAAGGCGTTTCAAAGGTATTGAAAAACCTGTGAGGATTTATCAAACAATGAAGCGCGGCATTCTTGATTAATTAAACTCAAAGTTTTATTTCATCTCCTACCTGCACCATTTTTCCGGCCTCGGATGCGGGAACTTTTGTATTGACGCTTAAGCGATAAAAATGATTGAAACGGGATAAATTAACCCAAGCTGGTAAGGTTTCCTCGCGCTTTTGGGAAAACAGTTTTTGAAAGTTAGGATAGCTGGCTCCCGTTTGGGAATTGCGCGTAGGAACGATGCAGCGCTGACAGGGATTAATGCCTTCAAACAGTACTTCACCGATTTTAAATTGAACCATCTCGCCCTCATTGGCAAATAGTTGGTCTTCCCAAAAAGCAGGGACGCCGCCAATTTCGATATTGGCGCGCAAGCGTTGCCGCATTTCTGCTACCGTAATTCCGGGAAACCAAGAAGCAACTGCTTCTAACGTAGCGGTACTGATAATCGTTGGCCCGGATGCGATGGTATCATCTGGAAAGCCTGTGAGCGAGTTTCTAGCGAGCTGGACAGAAAAACCGAAATATTCGCTTAAAGTAGCTTCTAATTCGCTGCGGTTGTTTTCCAAATCAAAGACTTGTTTTTCTTCTGTTCCTTCGATTTGTAGGGTCAAGGTTTTTGCTGTCTCGTCCCAGTGCGATCGCAATAAATGCACTTTAGCATTGCGCTTGCCATTTACAAATCGACCCCGATCGTCTAAGATTGCAAACTCGCGATCGCTTTCCAATGCCCCACTAGCTAAAACCTTGGCCCGATTTACTCCTACTCCATCGAGCGACTTAATCGGGTAAATCAAAATACTTGCAATATATGGCTTCATTCAGACTGCTTCGACCCACCCCGTAAACTTTCTTATAATATTTTAATTTAATTTAGCAAACTAAATAATAAATGTAATGTAGTATACATAACTTGGTAAGATAAACACCCATCCCAAAAGTGAAACAGTAGGGTGAGAGAGAGCATGAGTCGAATTAATGGTTTTATTGGTCGGAGGAATTTGCTAAAGTTAGCCGGTGCATCGGGACTGGGTTTAGCTGCGACTAGCGCGGGTTGATTTCTCTGGGGCGCACAGCAAGCTGTGGTTCCCCAATCAGCTCAAGCGCAAGAAAGACCCCCAGCAATCGATCCGGATTCAGCGCTGAAAAGACTTCTCGACGGAAATAAACGCTTTGTAGAAGACAAACGTCAAAACTTGCAAGCAAAATTGCGCTTGCAAGAAACTGCCGCAGCACAGTTTCCGTTTGCATCCATCTTGGGCTGTGCCGATTCGCGGTTTCCAGCAGAAATTGTTCTAGATCAAGGACTGGGGGATTTATTCGTTGTGCGCGTAGCGGGTAACATCGCCAGTCAGACAGCAATTGGCAGTTTGGAATTTTCTACCGCAGTATTGGGGACTCAGCTAATCTTAGTGATCGGTCACGAACGATGCGGTGCGATCGCCGCAGCAGTGGAAGGCAACCCTTTACCTGGAAGAATTGGTTCTGTTGTGGAAGAAATCAAACCCGCCGTGCGACGGGTGAGAAACAAACCAGGCGATGCCGTTGATAATGCAGTCATAGCCAACATTCAATATCAGGTGGAAAGGTTGAAGGAAGCCTCGACAATTTTGTCTAACTTAATGCGAGACGGCAAATTAAAAATTGTCGGCGGTCGTTACGATTTGGATTCTGGGGAATTACTGATTGTCACCTAATTAACGTAAGTTGCTAGTTACATCGAGCGTTACTGGTAATTGGTAATGGGTAATCGGTAATTGTCAAAACGGCAAAAACCTGTGAATCCAATTACCAATTACCAATGACCTATAATAGAATTATTAAGAAATCCTAGTTTGGTTGAATTTAACCGGAAAATAGCATAAGAGAGTTGTTTCACAGAGGCTGTTATGCCTTACGTATGCGAACTAGGCAAAGGCCAAAGAGTCTACCTCGATCATCAGGGAACGCAGACCATTGTTACAACTGCTAGTAGTAGTCCGGGACAACAACAACAATCTAGTAGCAGTTTTAACACGGGAAGCTGGACTGCACCGCCGGAAATATTCCAAACTCCGAACGGTATTACGGTCAAGATTACAACAGCAGCAGGATCTAGCTTTATCCAAATTCAAGGCAACAGCATCAGCGTCTCTGCTGTAGCACCGTCCCAAACCAGTTCCCAACAGTTACAAATACAGCAAGTAGATAGCATCCCGGCATCATCTATGCAACCAATGCAACCAATGCAACCAATGCAACCGATGAAGCCAATGGAACCGATGCAACCGATGAAGCCGATAGAACCGATGAACATGGGGAACATGCAAATGAGTATGAACCCAATGGAAATGCGGATGGGAAATATGGAAATGCGGATGGGTTCCCCAATATCTGTTTCAAGTTCAACCCCAGGAGAGAGGCGCTTTTGTCCGCAATGCGGTAATCAATTGGCATTGAGCGATCGCTTTTGTTCTAGCTGCGGTCATCGTCTGATTTAATCCATAGAAACCAGTGATTTCGCCAACCAGACAGGGATTAGCTTTGATCGAGTTAATCCCTTTCTACTTATATATTTTTTCTGCAAACAGACTCAACTATAAAATTATATGATGTCGGTTATACGACCGCAAGCAGCGATGAAACAGGGAATTAAAACAATAGTCATTACGACTTCAACAGGATTTAATTAACACAAAGTTTTATAAAGAGATCCAGAAAGTCTCTGAGTTTTATTGAAGGGATATACATAACAATTTCAGATCAAATCCGGTTTGATAAACCTTTTTGCCCAGAGGTAATAGGTCAATTTTACTTGGCTAATCAACCCAAATCTCAGGTTTTGAGATTGAAAAATAGTCAAACAAAAGCTAATAACAACCGGACGATCGAATGGAATTGTTGTAGATCCTAGTCAGTCGAATAATTCAGAAAAGAATCTTCGATCTGCAAGATAAAATTCAGGAGATAGACAATGTTACGAGTTACCATCGATGTTTTTTCAGGTCGTCCTAACCCTTCCTATCTGTTAGACGAGAACGAAGCCAAAGAAGTTCTCAAAGAAATTGCCAACAATCGAGCCGTAGTTGCCAATACGGAATCTGGGTATCAAGGTTTGGGATATCGGGGAATTCTGGTCGAATTACTCACCGATGATACTGTGGAACAATATAGCCTGCCCGCAGTTTTTAAGATTGCTAATGGGGCATCGCTTTATGAATCAAAGGGATTGGAAATTGCCGAACGATTGATTACCGGCATGTCAAGGGTTACAGCGGTAAGCAGTTTCATGGAAACTCCCCAACTTTTGGAGGAAGATTTACAGCGACAACTGTTAGATCATTTAGGTAGTTTGCCAAGCATTGGGCAACAAAGTGAAGTAGATGGTGGTGATGCTAGCATCATGGCAGCCGAACCAGCTGCGAGTTGTAAAATTGAACTGGGCGCATTTAATCCCGGTTTTTGGAACGATGTGGCGCACGTGTACAAAAACAACTGTTATAACTATGCTACGAACCGGCGCACCGATACCTTTGCCCAACCAGGCAGGGCAACAGGAAAAGAGGCAAATAACATGAATTGTGCTGAAGTCACCGCAGGGGCATTATCGGATGGGGCGCACAAACGCTATGATTGCCTGCCCGATTCAGAAAAGCCTCGCTATTTAGTGGCAATGGTAGTTGCGCCGGGAGTAGATTATCACTGGTATCGCAAGCAAAAAGAAGGTTTCTGGGGTCATAAACCGGGCGGTACTCCTGCCAAAAATACCGATAACAGCGGTAAGATAATTACCAACCCCGAAACATGCGATCGCACTTCTGGATGGCCTAGCTATAGCAATTTCTGCGGCTACTTCTACACCGCAAAAAGCATGAAGGTTAAATAACATAGGAATAGGACTTACGCAAAGCCCCCCTTGTCAAGGGGAGTTTGGGGGGAGCGACAATGCCTGAAACCTCGAAATTACCTAACAGCTGCGTAAGTCCTATAACAGCTGAGATCGTGAAAAGCGATATAGCTATCCTATAACCAGCAGCGGGTTGTAGACCAGAAACCGGGTTTATTCCTAGATCTATAGTTTCCAAAGCAAAGATTGTTCATAGAAACCCGGTTTCTTTGCGCCGTCTAAAACCCGCCCTTACTCCAGAAAAATTTGTGGAGGAGAAAATGAAATTGCTCAGCCGATGCCAAACAATTCCTCAAAAAATTATAGGTTTGACATTGCTACTGGTTGTGGCAATCTGGGGATGTTCTACAACAGCGATAGGAGATGTGCCAATGCAAGTAGAATTAGATGTATTTAGCGGCAGACCTAACCCCCATTGGAACTTAACTCCCCAAGAAGCAAATGAATTTATCAGCTTATTACAAGCATTACCCCAAACCCCAACACAAGCTTTGGTAAAAGAAGGACTCGGTTACCGAGGATTGATTGTAACAGACCCAGATCAAACAATTGCCGGTTACGATCGAATAGTAATATCTAATGGGGTGGTGCTGGCTCAACGGAACAGTCAATTAAGGCAATTTCCCGATCGAGAACGCCGTTTAGAAAGATGGTTGTTCCAAACTGGTAGAGGTCGGTTAGATGTGGAATTATATCGCCAAGTCGGTCAGGCGGCGCAGTTGGATTAAGACCATTGATTGCCAGCTTCTGGCTCTAAAATCAAATCCATTGCTGTTTTGATCGTCTCTTCTCGGTTCACCATTGAAGCAAGCTGTTCAGCTTCGTATATCCCTTCAAAAGCTTCTAATGCTGCATTTCTCAAAGCCGATTCATAGGCATCCTGTAGAGTTTCTTCTAGTTCTTCCTCAGTCAGATAAGTTCCTTTTGACTTGTGCCGCTTATTGGTACGTTGAATTAGCTTAATCGCATTTTGAATAGAAGCTTCCCAAGACTTAGTTGTGCGATTTTCAGCAGATTTTTTAATCAGATGCAATAACAAAATAATTGCATAACTAAAGATTTTGTTGAGTTTATCTGACTTACTCATTTCTTCGAGTTGTTCTACCAGTTCTATTGCTTCTGGAATCTTGCCTTGGTATAGTAATTCTTTGAGATAAATCAATTCTTCCATTAGATATTATTCCTCCATAATTTGGCGTTGTTAACTCTACTCATAGTATATTCGCAGTCTTAAAACCCCAGCATCGGCATCGCAGGGGAGCAGGTTAAATCAGAGCTGGCACCATTATCAACAAGCCTGAAAAAACCGGGTTTCTTGCTAGGATCTCTGGTTGCAAAGCGACGATTTTTGATAGAAATCCGGTTTTTAGCGTTGGCGACAGATGTGAGTTGCTCGATACAACTCGCTATCGAGCAAAGTTATTTGGTAAAACCGAACCCTACAAGACTAAGCTGTTACGCATTTAATTTGTACATGGGGAGCTGGGGGAGCCAGGGAGAGGGATTGGCAGTTTTATCCCGATATTAGAAATATATAAATTAGCTGCGCGTTAGCTTATTAACCATAGGAGTCTGATACTACTGAACTCGATAGCCCCTAGCCTTTAGTCTCTAGCTATACCTTGATATTGCAGCGATTTCAGCATTTTTCAGTTAAATGACGCCTAAGCTTTGGTGTGGGAGGCATAATCTCGGTTAGTTAAAAAAACCGGCATTGGCATTCTTAATTATAACTATTTAGAGATGAAAGCGGGTAGAGGATGAGGGGTGATACACTCTATGGAAAAATAAAAACTTTATGTAAAATACGTACTTGCGGATACAAGTTTCTCTTCATCGGCTTTCACCCGAACAGCTTCTCCGTAAAAATGCTGAATGTGCGTTTAGCTTCACCGATTTTTTCAGAAAAAATACTGAAGTTGTTTTAACGGAATTTTCAGAACAACCACTGAGGCTTCAGCCCCAAATAAACTCTATACTTCAGGGTCATTATGACTAAATGTACACTTAGATGTGCGGCTCGCTTTGAGCAGTAACTTCCATCAAAAACTATGTCCGATTTATTTAGCTCCAGAGTGAAACAAGCGCGATCGCACTACCCCGCTAACGCTCGCATAAATCAACCTGCTCCCTACCGCCAGGTTAAGCCCGTCAATACACAATTTGCTAAAGCTGCGCCAGTTAGAATTTTTGAATATGAAATCAGTGCTGGGTTTACTCGACTGCATTATAATCCACCGCTGTGGCTGGATATTCATCCCCATGACTTTAGGGTGACTTTACACCTAGAATCGCCTTGCTATGCCACCGATCTTTACGGTTTGGACATGGTGGAAGCGGAAAACCTTCTGAAATTAGCCATTGCGGATTTGCCACCAGTGGTCAACGATGCACCAGACTGTCCAGATGGAACAACAGAACAACTCTGCCAATACTTTGCCAAAATTCAGTTCCCCGACCCTGAGATTCGCATCAAAACGGTTAAAGTGAATGAATGTCCCGAACGGGCAACTATTTTAAGGTTATTTTAATCAAATAGCACATGGTTGAATGAGTGCTGCCAATGGCTCTTGCGATTGGGTTCGGGTGAGCGATCGCTCTTTCCTTGGGTCTAATTGTGGGCATGGAAGGAGGCTAGGAGAGTCGAGAATGCCCCAGAAGCTTTTCCTATTGTAATCACAAGTTTTTGGGTTTTTAGGGCTGTTTGAGCGCGTATAGGCACGATTGGCGGGGCAGTTTGGTGGTAACGTGCTGGCGGTTGCGATCGCTAGCAGCAATACTCAGAACTTTGGGCTTTGGTGCAGTTGTGAACCTTTAGTTTATTCTTGTGCGTGCATTTGAAAGCTGATTTAGCATTGCAGGTATCTATATACTCTCAGGCATTGCGGGAATTACTGGTGTAGGCGCGGTAAGACTCTCCCTAGCTCCACCAAAGCGCACAAACTTGCCTCTATCAGTGGGAGCGACTGAAATTTTAAAAGCGCTGCTGGCAACCTTTACCGGGAAATGGCAGTTGGCTCGATGGTGTGCAACGATTTTGTTAAGCGCATCGGGATTAAGCCTAATGGCAGAGATTCCGATTCATCAGTGAAGGTTACACTAGAATATGGTGCAAATTCTACGACGGTTTGATATTTAGTTGATAAAATTACAGAATTTTTCAAATGCCTGCTAGCACTATTGATAGTCGATTAATGAGCTTTGGCGAATTACTTGGGGGTAACAACTCCTATTCTGTGCCGCTCTTCCAAAGAGATTATTCTTGGACAGACGAACAAGTTGACCAGCTTTGCCAAGATATTACTGAAACCTTAGACGAGAACCGCAGCGAACACTTTATTGGCTCAATCGTCGTTAACAGTTCTGAAAAGCCTAAGCTGATGTTGATAGATGGGCAACAGCGAGTAGCAACAATTTCGATATTGATGTGCGTACTCAGGGACATAGCTAAAGAAAAAGGAGATTCACAGTTAGCCGATACCATCTCCCAAAAGTATTTGGGTTCATTAAATCTGAGAACCCGCAAGATAGAATCAAAGCTAGTACTCAGCGAGAAAAACAATCAATTCTTTCAAGACAATATTGTTGAATCAAAAGACTTAGCTTTCCTCAACCAGCTATCTAGGGGGTTATCTAAAAAAAAAGATACAGATAATAAATCAAACAAGCTCATAGTTGATGCCTATCTATCACTACACAAATGGGTTCAGGCTAGAATCGAGAATGTAGAACAGTTTGAAGAGGTTATACTAGAGCTAGAAGAGTGTGTCAAAAATAAGCTGATCTCAATTTTGATTTCAGTCGCCGATGAAGCTAATTCATATTTGATTTTCGAGACATTAAATGATAGAGGCTTGGATTTATCTGTGGCGGATCTATTAAAAAATTATTTGTTTTCCAGAGCCGCTGATAAATTGAAAGAGGTGCAAAGGAAGTGGGATGAAATCAATCGTTTAGCTAATAAATTTGAATTAAAAACTTTCATTAGACACTACTGGATGTCTAAATATGAAGTCGTGCCTGAAAAGGAATTATATCGTAAAATTTCAGAGAAATTCAAAAGCTCATCTGAGGTATTTGGCTTTGTTAAAGAACTGAGTGAAGCTGCTGAACTTTATAACGCACTTGAAGATTCTCGAAGTCCAGTTTGGGATGACTACAGTCAAGACGTGAGAGCTGATATCGAGCGGCTCGATCTTTTCCAAGTCAGTCAATGTTACTCTGTTTTAATGGCTGCTAAGGAAAATTTACCAAACGAACTATTTCCAAAAATTTTGAGGATGATGGTTATTGTGTCATTCCGTTATAACATTATTTGTGAATTGAATCCTATTAAGCCTCTAACTATTTATAGCAAGGTAGCTAAATATATTCGATCGGAAAAGCCAAAATTTGCCAAAGCTATATTCGATCTGTTACCAGAAATTTATCCCAACGATAGAGAGTTTGAGGACGATTTTGCAGCGAAAACGATACCCACAAGAAATGCAAAGCTGGCACGATATATCTTGAGCGAAATTGAAAGTTACTACAGAGGCAGTAATAAAGAATTGATCGCAAACCCAAATGCGACGCAGGTGAATTTAGAGCATATTATGCCCCAAAAACCAAAGGATGAGTGGCTGGTAGAGTTTCCCAAGAAAGAGTACGATCAATATGTTGATAGACTCGGTAACATGACTTTACTGTCTTCACCAATTAACCGTAAAGTAGGCAATGCTTCATTTAAGCAAAAGTGTACAGCAGCTTTCGCTCAATCAGAGCTAAAAATTACACAAGAGATTTTAGAATATCCAGTTTGGAGTCCAAAGCAGATTGAGGAAAGACAGAGGAAAATGGCTAAGGTAGCGTGCCGAATATGGCGTCTTGATTATTAGAGATTTAGATGTATTGCATTACTTCTTCAATTGCATTTTCGATTTCTTCAATAGCCACATCTGAGCGATCGCCTTCTGCCAAAGTCACGCCATTTTTCCAAAGCTCATACTCACTCAGATCGATATCTTCATTCCACACAATCCCATAGCCTCCTTGCTCAATGTTAAAGTTCTTGAAAAATGCAGGTTGACGAAGTGGAGCAAACACGGGATTTTCTAAAAGATGGATAATATCATATTTTTTGATTTCTTGATTGGTAAATTTAATCACCAAGGTGCGATCGTTAATTGCTTTTGCCTTGTAAATTCGAGGGCATATCATACTATTTTTACTCTACTTTAGAGGAGGTAATTTACGAAATTATTGAGTATTCCACATCTGCAAAAGAGCTTGTTGGTATAAAGTTGCCCACTCTAGAACTAATTTCTGAGCGCGACTTGGCAGATCTCCTTCAATTATTTCCAGTCATTCAATGTTCACTAACGCATTGTAATCACCATAGATTGCATGAAAATGAGGCGGAGGGCGCTCCCCAAAAAACACCTTAATCACAATTCCATAGAATCTTGCAATCTCTGGCATAATTCATTCAAGCACGACTATTGACTTAGCCTAATTCTATCAAATCTCGGCTGATGATTATGAGTAATTTTAAGGACATGATATCAATAGTTAAGCGCGAAGTTGAAACACTTCGGGATTGACGCAATTGGGTAAAACTTCGCCCTTCAATCCGGCGATTAAGTTTGCGATCGCCATCGCTGCCATTTTGGATCGCGTCTTGTAGCTAGCGCTGCCAATGTGCGGTGCAACAATCAAATTATCCAAGTTTAGCAACGGACTATCGATCGGAATTGGTTCGGGTTCGGTTACATCTATTGCCGCACCGGCAATCTTACCGTTACTCAAGGCACGATATAAAGCATCTGGATCGATAATGCTTCCCCTGGCGGTATTAATTAGGATCGCAGTTGGCTTCATCAAGGCAAACTGGCGATCGCTCACTAAATGATAAGTTTCCTCACTTAAAGGCGTATGAATAGTCACAAAGTCTGATGCTTGCAGCAATTGCTCCAAGTCGGCGAATTCCACGCCTAAAGATTGTTCGGATGTGCGATCGCATCGCTGTCTGCTGGCATACAAAATTCGCATTTCAAAACCCTTAGCGCGACGCGCCACGGCTTGACCAATGCGCCCAAAGCCAACAATTCCCAGAGTAGCACCCGCCATGTCTGCCCCTAACAATAAATCGGGTTCCCAAGTGCGCCACTCACCCGCACGAGTAAATCGATCTGCCTCCACCACTCGCCTTGCTGCTGCCATTAATAACGCCCAGGTAAAATCCGCCGTTGCATCGGTTAAAACGCCAGGAGTGTTACCGACTGGAATCCCCCTTGCCGTAGCAGCAGCAATGTCGATGTTGTCATAACCTACTGCCATCTGGCTGATAACTTTTACAGAAGTTCCGGCTGCAATTAATTGGCGATCGATTTTGTCAGTTAGCAGGCACAACAAACCATCAATTTCTTGAATCTTTTCCAGTAAAACATCGTCAGGGGGCGGCTGACGTTCTCCCCACACTTCTACTGTAGCGATTTGTTGCAGTTGGTCTAATTCGCTCGGCAGGCGACGAGTAATAAATACTTTAGGCTTCGACATGGCGATTCACTCCTCTAAAATTGAAGTCTGACAAACTTGTTGGATTGCACGCTGTAAATTTCGCACAATTTGTGAAGTATTATGTTTACGATAGATCAGTGCGAAGGAATTCTTGAGCTTAATAGGTTGCTTGCTTTTGATATCCAGGATGTCTTTGTATCCGCTTCGATTACCCCTTTTATGGCTAACGACTAAAGTCGCGCCTACACAACCAAAGACCGCCTACGCGGTCTAAGCGCTCAAGGGGGTATTAAACCCAGATTTGGTATCATTGGTGATGCACCCGATTTATATTATGGTTGATTTGCTAAACATCATATCAAGTCGTTGGAAGCAGGCGCGAGCAAAAAAAGTTAAACAAATTTATCATCAAATGCGTTTTGCTTCTAACCCAAACTATCTTATTCAGGACTTACGCACGGCGAATTCATCACCTTAGTTTCTTCGTATATCTCTGGTTTCTAAACCAACGATTTTTCATAAAAACCCGGAATATAAGCCTAAGTACCAAGGTTCAGATCTTGCACCATTATCAACAAGCCTTCAAACCCTTGTTTCTTGACGACAAATCTAGGCTTTCAAGCTGAGCTATTTGCCAGAAACTAAGGTTTAGCCAAGGTGCAAGATGTGAGAAGGTCTATAGCGGAGTTTTGACCCTCGTAGCCAAGATTACACATATGCAGAACCCAGGCGCGACGATCCTAGAAACCTGGTTTCTTTGCCTAAGTCCTGGGGGAATTACCTCGAGCGGGTGGAAGTTTGACAAAATATAAAGTCCGCTCGACATTTTGGAATTTTGTAGGAAGATTGTAGATCGCATTGTTGGCCCACCGAGCCGCAGCTACTAAATTCCTTTTGGACTCTGACGATGACCAATCAACAAAACTTAACTTGGAAAGCCGCTTTAGCAGACAAAATACCTCCTCAGATGGCGGAGGAAATCGATACGTTTGAAAATCAAATGACCTTACGCTGTCAGGGGAAGCTGGACGAAAAAGTTTTTGCGGAATTGCGCCTGCGGCGGGGTGCCTACGGTCAACGGTATGATAATGGTTTCCGTTACGATGGCGAAAAGTCCCAGGAAATTGCTTTTCCCCGCAAAGCATTGACCAAAGGTCCGGAAACTAAATGGGAAGCCCCTGGGATGCAGCGGATTAAAATTCCCTACGGGGGCATGACTGCCGAACAAATGGAAGTGCTGGCTGATGTGGCGGAGGAATATTCGGATTCGATTCTCCACGTGACGACGCGCCAGGATTTTCAACTCCATTTCATTTCCATCGAGGATACTCCCGACATGCATCGCCGTTTGGCTGCGGTAGGTATTACTACTCGCGAAGCCTGCGGTAATTCGGTGCGAAATGTTACCGCTTGTCCCCTAGCTGGCGTCTGCCACGATGAAGCCTTTGATGTCACGGGATATGCCGATGGCATAACTCGTTATTTCTTGGGACACCGGGATGTGCAGGACTTTGGACGCAAGTTTAAGATTGCCTTCTCCGGTTGTTCGCAGCACCCCTGCGGTTTGACTTATATGCACGACATGGGGTTGATTGCGACAACAAAGGTGGTGGATGGCGTCGAGAAACAAGGCTTTGAAATGTATGTGGGTGGCGGTTTGGGCGCTGTGCCTCATCTCGCCAAACTGTTGGATGAATTTGTGCCGACGGAAGAACTTATGCCTTTGTCCCAAGCCGTCGCTAGGGTATATGCGCGCTTGGGTGAGAAGAAAAACCGCAACAAAGCGCGGATTAAGTTTTTGGTTTCTAAGCTGGGAATTGAAGAATTCCGTCGCTTGGTGAAAGAAGAACGCGCAGCTTTGGAACATGACCCCAAATGGACGGAATTTCTCCAAAGTTTGTCTAAATTTGAAGAATCTGGATTGCCTGAGCCTGTTTCTGCCGGACAATCTATAGATTTAGGTGCAGACGCAGCAGCGTTTGAGCAATGGAAGTCTACTAACCTTTACCAGCAGCGACAAGCAGGTTTTGTTTGCGTGGCGATCGCTCTCCCTTTAGGTGACCTAACTTCGCAGCAAATGCGCGGTTTAGCCGACATCACTCGCCGCTTCACTCGCGATACTATCCGCACCACCGTAGAACAAAATATCCTGTTGCGCTGGATTCAAGAATCCGATTTACCTGCGCTTTATTTAGCGCTGAAAGCTATTAACTTGCACGCGGCGGGCGCACATTCGATCGTCGATATTACCGCTTGTCCGGGTACGGATACTTGCAAATTGGGGATTTCGAGTTCGCGGGGATTGGCGGGTGAATTACGCGATCGCTTAGGTGTAAAAGGCTGGCAATACGACACCTCGCTCAAAGATATTCGGATCAAAATCAGCGGTTGTTTCAACTCCTGCGGTCAGCACATGGTAGCCGAAATTGGCTTCTATGGCGCAAATCGCCTGATCGATCGCCACCGGGTACCCCACTTCCATCTAGTTCTAGGCGGCGAATGGGATAACAATGCGATTCAATACGGACAATCGCTAGGTGTAATTCCTTCCAAGCGCGTGCCAGAGGTGGTGGAATTCCTCGTTGATTTGTACCTGAAAGAACGGCAAAATGGAGAGAAATTTCCCCAATTTGTCAACCGTATCGGTAAAAAAGAAATCAAAGATCGGGTACAACCATTTACTGAAGTTCCAGCTTACGCCGTTGACAAATCCTTCTACGTCGATTGGGGCGATGCGCGGGAATACACCATTGGCGATATCGGCATTGGAGAATGTGCGGGTGAAGTTGTTTCCCTCACCGATTTCGGCGTAGCAGCAGCAGAAAGTATTTACTTTGATGCGACGTTACTGCTAGAAGGAAATTCAACCAATGGGAACGTCAAGAAAGCCGCAGACAAAGCACTCGAAGCAATGCTGAATGCGGCGCAAGCGCTGGTGAAAGTGCAAAACGTGGATATTGCCAACAATCCGGAAGCGATCGTGAGCGAGTTCCGCAAATATTTCTACGAGACGGAGTTATTCTTTGACCCCTACGCCAAAGGAAAGTTTGCCAGCTACCTATTCAATGCTTACGAACATCGCAACGATGACAGCAATTTAGACCGCGCTAAGCAATTAATTGAAGAAGCGCGTTTGTTTATCGAAGCGGCGCATGAATGCAATACCCGCATGGTGCAAGCTGGTATTACCAATCCTGGCAGCTTCAAAAAGTGGCTGATGGAACGGGAAATGCAATTGGCTAATGGTTAATTCGTAATGGGTAATGGGTAATTGGTAATGGCTTTTTTTACGTTAAAAGGCACAATCTGGTAATTGCTAAGGGCTTTTTACTATTAGCAATTACCAATTACCAATTACCAATTACCAATTAGCTAAAATAATTTGAAGGAACACACACAAATGAATCTGAATCGTTTTTGCATTAAATTCTTTGCTCGTCCGGAAACAACCATCGATGAAACTACTTTTATCCCTGTTTTTCACGAATGGATTCGCTTAGGCAAACTGAAGGGGACTTTGATTGATGTCGCCGATTATAGTCACGTGCCGAATGGCCCTGGCATCATGTTGATTACCCATGAAATCAACTATGCAATGGATCGTGCCAATGGAGAGTTTGGTTTGCAAGCTCAACGCAAGTTAGGCGAAGGCGAAACCCATCAAGATCGGATTGTAGATTTGGCTAGGGCGACTGCAACTTTTGGGGCATTGCTGGAGGGAGATAACCGCGTTGCCGGAAAATTGAGTTTGGAAGGCGGTAAATTTTATTACATGGCGAACGATCGCTTAAACGCCCCCAATACCCCAGAAGCCTTTGCCGCCATCCAACCCGATTTAGCAGCAGCAGCAGAGAAACTGTATCCGGGACAACAAGTATCGATTACCCGGCTGGAAAATGACCCGCGCGATCGCTTAACCGCTATTGTTCAGGTAGAAAATTCAGTGGATATCGGTAGTTTAGCCGCAGCCGCATAATTGTAGAGGCACGGCGGCAACCAACCTTCTCGGGGAGCATGTCAACTTTGTAGCCGACACCCGCGCATGGTGTCGCTACACAAACAAAGCCTGCCGAAGGCAGGCTTTAAAAGCTTTAGCCCGCGAAGGATGGCTCGCGTTTGTATAGCCGCGCCCTTTAGGGTGTCGGCGTAAATTTACAAAGCTGAGATGCTCCCCCTTCTCGCCAGCGTCAAAGCTGATTGATGCCGTGCCCCTACTGATTGATAGCACCATTGCTTCCCAGGCAATTTAATACCTAAGTAAGTAACTCAATCTTTATCAGAATGGTTAATCGCTAGCTTTCAGAAATATTAGCTTCAACAACATTTTCTGCAAAGCTCTTGTAGGCGCTACCAATTTGCTTCGCCATTGAACCAGGGAAGACATGAAAATCTCCAACTTTCAGGGCTGCTAAAATAGCGTCCGCAACCAGTGAAGGTGGCTCTGCAATCTCAGTTAACCCTGCTGCATCTCCCATATCCGTAGCAATTGGACCGGGATGAACGCTTAATACAATGGTTCCCTGTTTGCTCAGCAAATCCTGTAATGCTTGTGTGATGGAATATGCAGCGGCTTTTGATGCAGAATAGGTGGCAAATTTGGCAAAACTTTTCATTGAAACAACAGAATTTAGCTGAATAAAAGCCCCTCCTCCGTTGGTTTTGAGAACGGGAGCAAATGCTTGAGCCATGTAAATCAGACCATAAACATTGATATTCATCTCCAATTCGAGTGTAGCGATCGCATTATCTTCCAGCGGAGTAGAGTTTTTGAGAATTCCCGCATTGTTAACAACGATTTCTACATCCTTTGCCGTTTCAGCAGCTGTAAAAATCGATTGTGGATTGCCCAAATCAATATGAACCGGAACAACTTTATTTCCGTATTTTTCCACCAGTGGGAAGGCACTTTCTAATACACGTACAGCCGCATATACTTTCGCTGCTCCCTGTTCGATAAATGAATCAACCAGCACTTTACCAATACCCCGATTTGCTCCTGTGATCAGAACAACTTTGTCTTTGATGTCGTAGTTCATTTTTAGCACTCCTTTTTTTTGCCGTAAGAGGTATCAAAACCTAAGACAACGAAACCTTAACTAGCCAGCAAACCTGTATAGTTATCCGGCATCATTCCCGTTTGTTAGTTCAATCGTCGGGAACTGTATAACTTTACTAATTTAACTTAAGTGTAGCTGTGCTAACGAATCTACCTGCGGCGATCGCGTCATTTTTTCTGATGTTGTTCCAGAGACTCAATTCGAGTACGCAATCGCATAAGTTCCTCTTCAAGTGCCGTAATGCGGTGTGACATTGTTGACGTGGTTTCTTCCACTGAATAACTAATGATGTGTCCAATAGCCAACAATATAAGACCAATCACACCGATTCTGAAAGCTATTTCTTCGATGCCTCCATACAAACCCGGCGGAAAATTAAAGCTAAAACGGAGGATAACCAAAACAATAAAAGGAATAAGTGTCAAACTAGCGAACCAAGCGCCTACAGTCCACAGTGCTTTGCCAAAACGCTTCAAATTCATTGTGTACTTCATTGTGTACCTACTTCAACTTAGTGTTATATAAACTAGCTATCTATCAGTAACAACTGACCAGAGTTTAATATCACTTCCGTTTACCTACTCACAGTGACATCTCCTACACCAACCTGAGTACAGGTATGGTGTAGGCTTCGCAACCAATCCGGCTATCGCGCGCGGAGGCGTTGCGCTTTAAGGACTGGATGCCCCTCAGCCCTGTTTCTGATATTTATTGCTGCGTTCTGGTCACGGTCTAGACTGCACCCACAATGAGGGCAGTCATGCCAACGAATATGCAGCTTCTTTTTTCCTTTGAAAATGCTACACATCAACATGTAACTATTGTAGGGGCGGGTTTTACCAGTTATTTTGGCAAAAAACTTTCAATTTCTCTAAACCCGCCCCCAAGTGTGGCGCATTCATGGGAAAACGGTATAAAAAATCCCCTGCCGACTGGCAGGGGATTTTTTAGTTACCTAAAACTAGACGATTCAGCGAAATACATCAACCGAACTTACTAGCAGTAGAGGCAATCAGGAACGCTGCGTAGGTGAGGACATAGCCAACGGTGAAGTGAGCTAGACCAACCAAACGACCTTGGACGATGGACATAGCAACGGGCTTGTCTTTCCAGCGAACCAGGTTCGCTAAAGGAGTGCGCTCGTGCGCCCATACCAGGGTTTCGATCAACTCTTGCCAGTAACCGCGCCAGCTAATCAGGAACATGAAGCCGGTAGCCCAAACCAGGTGTCCGAAGAGGAACATCCAAGCCCAGACAGACAGGTTGTTCATGCCGTAGGGGTTGTAACCGTTGATTAATTGGCTGGAGTTCAACCAGAGGTAATCGCGGAACCAACCCATCAGGTAGGTAGAAGACTCATTGAATTGAGCCACGTTACCTTGCCATACGCACAGATGCTTCCAGTGCCAGTAGAAGGTTACCCAACCAAGGGTGTTCAGCATCCAGAACATTGCCAGGTAGAAAGCGTCCCATCCAGAGATGTCGCAAGTACCGCCACGACCGGGACCGTCGCAAGGGAAGGCGTAGCCGAAGTCCTTTTTATCGGGCATCAGCTTGGAGCCGCGAGCATCCAAGGCACCTTTGACCAGAATCAAAGTGGTGGTGTGCAGACCTAGCGCGATCGCATGGTGTACCAGGAAATCGCCAGGGCCAATCGTTAAGAACAGAGAGTTAGTACCAGCATTGATCGCATCCAACCAGCCGGGTAACCAAACGTTACCGCTGTTGGGCCATGCAGTGGTAGCAATGCTATCTGGGTTAGACAGCAGGGTGTTGAAGCCGTACAGCACCTTACCGTGGGAAGCCTGAATGAACTGGGCAAACACCGGCTCGATCAGGATTTGCTTTTCAGGAGTACCGAAAGCAACTACTACGTCGTTGTGGACGTACAGACCCAGGGTGTGGAAGCCCAAGAACAAGGACACCCAAGACAGGTGAGAAATGATCGCTTCTTTGTGTTGCAGTACCCGATCCAGTACGTTGCCTTTGTTAGCTTCCGTATCGTAGTCGCGCACCCAGAAGATAGCAGCGTGGGCGAACGCACCGACCATCAGGAAACCAGCGATGTACTGGTGGTGGGTATACAGGGCTGCCTGAGTTGTGTAGTCCTGTGCCAGGAAGGCATAGGGAGGCAGCGAATACATGTGTTGAGCGACCAGGGAGGTGACGACGCCCAGCGCAGCCAGTGCCAAAGACAGCTGGAAGTGCAGCGAGTTGTTGATGGTGTCGTACAGACCTTGGTGAGGCAGGTTGAATTGCCCTTCGCTCTTGCCACCGACCAAACCGGACTTCGAGTTCAGCATTTCTTTGATGCTGTGACCGATGCCGAAGTTGGTGCGGTACATGTGACCGGCGATGATGAAGATGACAGCGATCGCTAGGTGGTGGTGAGCCATATCGGTCAACCACAGCGATTGCGTTTCTGGGTGGAAGCCACCCAAGAACGTCAGAATTGCCGTTCCTGCACCGTCAGCCGTACCAAACAGGTGAGCGGTGGTATCCGGATTCTCAGCGTAAACGCCCCAGTTTCCGGTAAAGAAAGGAGCCAAACCCGCTGGGTGAGGCATGGTGGACAAGAAGTTGTCCCAACCCACGTGCTGACCGCGAGATTCGGGGATCGCAACGTGAACCAGGTGACCCGTCCAAGCCAAGGAACTGACGCCGAACAAACCAGCTAAGTGGTGGTTGAGGCGGGGTTCAGCGCTCTTGAACCAAGACAAGGAAGGACGGAACTTGGGTTGCAAGTGGAGCCAACCAGCAAACAGCATTACTGCTGCCAGAATCAGGAGGAAGATCGAACCTTGATATAGGTCTTGGTTCGTCCGCATCCCGATGGTGTACCACCACTGATACAGACCCGAGTAAGAAATGTTCACCGGATAAGCAGTAGTCGATTGAGTGAACGCATCGACTGCTGGTTGACCGAAGTGAGGGTCCCAAATCGCGTGAGCAATGGGACGGACGTTCAGGGGATCTTTGATCCACTGTTCAAAGTTGCCTTGCCAAGCTACGTGGAACTGGTTGCCCGAAGCCCAGAGGAAAATGATCGCGATGTGACCGAAGTGAGAGGCGAAGATCTTTTGGTAAAGATTTTCCTCTGTCATGCCATCATGGCTTTCAAAGTCGTGAGCCGTAGCGATCCCGTACCAAATCCGACGAGTAGTCGGGTCTTGAGCGAGGTCTTGGCTAAACTTGGGGAATTTGGTTGCCATAGTCTTACTAAATCCTCCTCGCCCTTATAGAGAAAGCGACCGAGCCAGGAAGAATGCCCATGTAGTAGCAATTCCTCCCAACAAGTAGTGAGCTACACCCACCGCACGTCCCTGAATGATGCTCAGAGCGCGAGGTTGGATAGAAGGTGCCACTTTCAACTTGTTGTGCGCCCAGACGATCGACTCAATTAATTCTTGCCAGTAGCCGCGACCGCTGAACAAGAACATCAAGCTAAACGCCCACACAAAGTGCGCTCCTAAGAACATCAGGCCATACGCCGACAGCGCCGAGCCGTAGGAGTTGATTACCTGGGAAGCTTGCGCCCACAGGAAGTCCCGCAGCCATCCATTAATCGTGATGGCGCTAGCTGCGAAATTACCGCCAGTGACGTGCGATACGGTGCCATCGCTGGCAACGGTTCCCCACACGTCTGATTGCATCTTCCAGCTGAAGTGGAAAATTACAATCGATAGCGAGTTATACATCCAGAACAGACCCAAGAAGACGTGGTCCCAACCAGAAACTTGGCAGGTGCCGCCCCGTCCCGGACCGTCGCAGGGGAAGCGGAAGCCCAGATTTGCTTTATCTGGAATCAGGCGCGAGCTGCGAGCAAACAGCACGCCTTTGAGGAGAATCAAAGCCGTAACGTGGATGGTGAAAGCGTGGATGTGGTGAACCATAAAGTCCGCCGTTCCCAACGCAATCGGCATCATTGCCACCTTACCGCCCACTGCTACAACGCCGCCGCCGAAGGCGTAACTAACCGTAGATAGCGCATTGGGTGCGGTATTGCCTGGGGCGAGGGTGTGGATATTTTGTACCCACTGAGCGAATACGGGTTGCAGTTGAATTGCCGTATCCGAGAACATGTCTTGAGGACGACCCAAGGCACGCATCGTATCGTTGTGGATGTATAAACCGAAGCTATGGAAGCCCAGGAAAATACATACCCAGTTTAGGTGGGAGATGATAGCATCCCGGTGACGAATCACCCGATCCAGCAGGTTATTAACATTCTTAGCCGGATCGTAGTCACGCACCATGAAGATAGCGCCGTGAGCTGCACCGCCGACGATGCAGAAGCCGCCGATCCATACGTGGTGGGTGAAGATGGATAGTTGGGTTGCGTAGTCCGTCGCCAGGTATGGATACGGAGGCATCGCATACATATGATGGGCAACGATGATCGAGAGCGAACCCAGCATGGCTAGGTTAATAGCCAGTTGAGCGTGCCAAGAGGTGGTGAGGATTTCGTAGAGACCTTTGTGGCCTTCTCCGGTGAAGGGGCCTTTGTGGTTCTCTAGAATTTCCTTCATGCTGTGACCGATGCCCCAGTTCGTCCGGTACATGTGTCCGGCGATAATGAACAGGACAGCTAAAGCCAGGTGATGGTGTGCCGTATCCGACAACCATAAGCTGCCGGTAACTGGGTTCAGACCGCCTTTGAAGGTGAGGAAATCTGCATAAGCGCCCCAGTTGAGCGTGAAGAACGGCTTCAACCCTTGAGCGAAGCTGGGGTAAATATCAGTCATCAAGCTAGGATTCAAAATCCACTCGTGGGGCAAAGGAATATCTCCCACCGTCTTGATGACTTTACCGCCAACGGTCAATGGGTTTCCAGCATCGATCGCATCCAGGCAAGCAGTAATTGGCAGCGACACGTGGATTTGCTGTCCGGCATAACCCAAGCACCCGCATCCCAGCAACACAGCTAGGTGGTGGTTCATCATCGACTCCACGTTCTGGAACCATTCCAGTTTGGGAGCGCGCTTGTGGTAGTGGAACCAACCTGCGAACAGCATTAAGCCTGCCATTACCAGCCCACCGATAGCGGTGCAATACAGCTGGTAGCTGTTGGTGATGCCGTTGGCGCGCCACCAGTAAAACAGACCAGATGTGATCTGAATCCCGTGGAACCCACCGCCGACATCAGCGTTGAGGATTTCTTGACCTACGATCGGCCAAACAACCTGGGCGCTGGGTTTAATCCCAGTCGGGTTGGTCAGCCAAGCTTCGTAGTTGGAGAATTTAGCGCCATGAAAATACATGCCGCTAAGCCAAACGAAAATAACTGCGAGGTGCCCGAAGTGCGCGCTGAAGATTTTGCGCGATACATCTTCTAGGTCACTGGTATGACTGTCGAAATCATGGGCGTTGGCGTGGAGATTCCAAATCCAGGTGGTGGTTTTGGGTCCCCGTGCTAGGGTGCGGTCGAAATGACCTGGTTGACCCCATTTTTCAAATGAGGTAGCTACCGGATCTTTATCGACGACTACCCTTACCTTTGCCTCACGCTCCGGAGGACTAATCGTCATGTAAGACTCTCCTCTCTCTAGCTTTACAAGGATCGAGAGTAAACCCGTCAAGGTCGGGTTGTTGGGGTTTGTTGATCGAAACCCTCCGCTTATTAGGCAATATAACGGCGGTTACACAATTTAGCAAATTGTTACCCCTGGTTACATCGCTAGCAAAGGTTTCTGTTGATGAATTATAGGACTAGCGTTCCAATCTATTTCGCAAATGTTAACAATAATTCAAAGAAGCTCAACCTTAAGTATGTCCAGGCTTGTAGCTGTATGTCATGGCACAAAAGTCAAGGGGGGTTTTGATTGAGTTTACAAAACTCAACGATTGACATAAATTAATCTTCACACTGTGTGGAATGGGGCGATCGCTCTGAGGCGAGTAGATACATCAATCGCACTGGCATAATGGCTCAAACCCAAGCTTTGAAGCCATTCTTCCCCTAGCCCCTACCTATAAAGGTGAGGAAGGTAGAGCCTTTTGGGCTATAGTCGGCTATGGACGGCTTGTAGAGCGGGTTAGATCGAGAAAGATTGACTGAATAAATGACAGCGACGGGGTGGGTAGGTGTTGATTATTGCCGCTTACCGCCTCAAATTTTTGGGCAGCTAAACCAGACTCTACAGCGTTGTGGTTCTATATTGGTCGTTTAGGAGTAAGAGCAGCGTGATTGATATAAACTGGCGGCGGCAGCTTTGGCGATCGCTACTAACATCAATAATGGCAGTCGTTATTATATTTAGCGCCTTTGGGTGCAGTTCGCGCACTGCCACACCCCCACCCCCCGAAGTTCCCAAATCTGCACCTGCGAAAGTTCAACCCAACATATCGGAAGCTTCGCCTCCCGCAGTCATTCAACAATTGCGTCAGCAACTGGATAACTACCAGCCGCAAGTCAAAATACTGAGTCCTCAACCCGACGAGGTGCTGCAAGATAATACTGTCACCGTCCAATTCCAGGTTCAAGATCTGCCCATCTTCAAAAATGCAGATCTAGGTTTGGGGCCGCATCTCCACGTCTTCCTAGACAATCAACCTTACCAGGCGGTTTATAATGCTTCGGAACCTCTGGTATTTGAAGATTTACCTCCCGGCACCCATACGTTAAGGGTTTTTGCTTCCCGTCCCTGGCACGAAAGCTTTAAAAACGAGGCAGCTTATGCCCAAACCACATTTCACATTTTCACCAAAACCGAGGAAAACAATCCCAACCCAACCCAGCCGCTGTTGACTTACAGCCGTCCTCAAGCGAGTTATGGAGCCGAGCCAATCATGCTCGACTTCTACCTTACCAATCTGCCCCCCCTCGCAGCTGGAGAAAATCCCGATATTGGTCAAGTGCAAATTCGCTGCACGATTAACGGCGAAAGCTTTACCCTCGACCAATGGCAGCCAATTTATCTCAAAGGCTTTCAGCCAGGAAAGAACTGGGTACAGCTAGAGTTACTAGATGAACAGGGCAACCCAATCAAAAATACCTTTAACAATACGATTCGCGTCATTAGCTACAACCCAGAAGGCAAAGATACTCTGGCTCAGCTAGTGCGGGGAGAATTGTCAGCTGATGATGCTCGTGGCATAGTCGATCCTGGCTACGTTGCCAAAGAACCAGAGCCTACTCCAGTACCAGAGGCAACACCTACACCAACTCCAAGCGAAACCCCAACCCCAGCACCAGAGGCAACAGAAACACCTGCACCAGCCCCTTCACCTGCGCCTACCGTTGAAGAAACACCAGCAGTTGAACCACCCCAAGAAGAATTGCCTCAAGTTGAGTCAACCAAACCATCTGAAACAGAGCCAACGGTTTCTGAACCAATAGAAGCGCCAAAATCGGGCGGATTTTATAGTAGCTCCCCCCGTCCAACTGCTAGCGAAGCCACTTCTTCACCCGCACCGCTGGTAACACAACCCAAACAAGTGGAAAAACCAAAATTCGGCGGGTTCTTTAATCGCTTCCGACGTCTACCTGTTGTTGCACCTTCACCGGCGCCCAGTTTGCCACCAACGTTACCGGAAGTAATTGTTACACCTGCACCGGAACCCATCGCACCTAAAGCAGAGCCAGAAGTCAATCCTTCTATTTCTCCCCAGCCGTCTTTAGAACTAACAACTCCTGTAGAAGAAAAACAGGCAGCTGAAAAAGCAAGTGAAACTAATACCCCTACCGATAAAAAGGAGACAATTCAGCCTGCACCAGAAGCAACACCAGAGTCAGAGTTGGAGGTTTCCAGCGAATTAACAGAGCCATCTCCACCAGCTACGGAACCAGAAGCATCAACAACACCAGAACCATCAGAAACTCAGACACCTGAAAAAACAACGGGTGTTTTAACGGAGAGTTAATTAGAGCGGATTGCATGTGAGTGAGGTACAGCAAAATGAAGATGAGGAAGATAAGGAGGTACAGCATTTTTGCTTCGTTTGTGTAGCGGCAGCATTAATGCTGCCCGCACACCGCTGCCGGTGTACCTCATCCGACTGCAATTCGCTATATTGCCAAAACCGATGAAAATTACCCGCGTCAGAGCGCCAGAACTCCCCCAGCAATATCCCTGGCTCAATACCGAATATCCTCTATCTCTCCAACAGCTGAAAGGGCGATTTGTACTGCTTGACTTTTGGACTTATTGCTGCATCAACTGTTTGCACGTTCTACCTGACTTAAAGTACCTAGAACAAAAATATCAAGACAGTCTTACAGTTATTGGCATCCACTCTGCCAAATTCGACAACGAAAGAGAAGTAGAAAACATCCGTCAAGCAATTCTGCGCTACGACATCGAACATCCAATCCTAGTCGATAGCGGTTTTAATGTTTGGGAACAGTATGCTGTGCGCGGATGGCCTACTTTAGTATTAATTGACCCGCAGGGATATTACCTTGGTAGCGTTTCTGGTGAAGGTCATCGAGATGAATTAGATGAGCTGCTTTCCCAACTAATTCCAGCTTATCAAGAGCAAGGAAAGATTAATTTTCAAGAATTCAGCCTTACCTTAGAGAAACAAAAGCAGCCTTTAATAACGCCTTTAGCTTTCCCCGGTAAAGTTTTAGCAGATGAAGAAGGGAATCGGCTTTTTATTGCTGATTCTGGTCATCATCGGATTGTTGTTACCACATTAAACGGAGAAATTCTTCATCTCATAGGTACGGGTAAATCGGGGCTAACTGATGGTTCTTTCAGCGAGGCTCAATTTTTTTCGCCCCAAGGAATGGCACTCGATGCCGAGAATGAAATTCTCTTCATTGCCGATACTGAAAATCATGCTGTACGTCAAATTGATCTGAAACAAGAGATAGTAGAAACAATTGCCGGAAATGGGAAACAAAGCCACTATATCCGCCCTCACTGCGGCCTTGGTGGGGAAATTTCTCTCAATTCTCCTTGGGATTTGGTAAAAGTAAGAAATTGCTTATTTATAGCAATGGCTGGTTGTCACCAAATCTGGGAAATGCAACTAGAAACTGGAACGATCCAAACTTATGCTGGTAGTGGAGCAGAAGCTTGTCTGGATGGTGAGTTAACTGAATCTGCTTTTGCCCAACCCAGCGGCATTACTACCGATGGTCAAGAACTATACATTGCGGATAGCGAAGTTAGTTCAATTCGCTCAGTTGGTATAGCTGAAAATCCACAAGTGCGAACCGTTTGCGGTAACGGCGCATTATTTGGTTTTGGCGATATAGATGGCAGTGGTTTAGATGTGCGACTTCAGCATTGTTTGGGCGTGGAATATGCCCAAAATTACCTCTGGGTTGCTGATACTTACAACCACAAAATTAAGCGAGTTGAAATCAAAACTAGTATCTGTCATACCTTGTTAGGAGACGGACAAGTTGGTCATCAAGATGGCGAAGGTATCAACACTCGCTTTTGCGAACCCAGTGGATTGAGTGCTACTACCTCTCATCTCTATATTGCCGATACGAATAATCATGCTATCCGTCAGGTTGAGTTAGAGAGTCTAAAGGTTACAACCTTAAAATTTCAAGCTTTGTGTGCCCCGGATGTTTGCGTGCCCGGATAACCTTTATAGTCAAGCATCTGGAGGAATTAACAGACGTAAAATTTTTTCTACATCGTCAATTTCACCGACTATCTTTCGTATAGGTCGAGGCCAAATTTTGACAATCGTAGGTGTAGCAGATACCTGAGCGGCTTCTGCTTGATCCGGATGCTTTAAAACATCAATCACTTTTAAAGTATATGGTTGATGCAGAGACTGTTCCAAAAGCTGGTGCAAATTTTGCAGAATTCGCTCAGTAGAGGCATTGTAACCAGAAACAAAAAGGCGCAGCACATATCCAGGAGTTTCCGGGATTTCAGGCAGTTGCGAGTATTGTTCTAGTTCCCAGCGGGGATAAAAACCGTTTTTTTCAAATTGCACTACCAAGTCATGTTCTTCCCACAATTGAGGGAATTGCTTGCGATAAGTTCCCAATACCATAGGATCGCAATGTTCCTCTTGCCAAGGGGCAGTTTGCCAGACTAAATCCCCCATTTGAAAAATAGCATTTAGCAGTGCTTGATGGCGCATCACAGGTGGGTAAGCTTCAGCAAAAGTTTGCACTTGTTGGGTGCGATGATTTAACGATCGATCGATTGTAGCGGTGTAACAAGGTACTAAAAAATGTGGTGGTTCTGGTAGAGATAAAATTTCCTGCAACGCTGCACACAAATGCAGGTGCCATCGATTTTGTTTGTTGGAATCGATACAGTAAATTAAATCTCCCCCTGGCGTGAACAGGGCGATGCCTTTAAAAAATTGTTCTTTGTCAGTAGCCATTAGTGAATTGTTAATTGTGCAGGAGTAATATCATGTCCGGTAGCATCGGTAGCTGCACGTCCGGGGCGGGTTTAATAAAATACTCGTGATTCCCCAGCATGGCTGGTAAAACCCGCCCCTACAGCATCAAAAAATTATACACAACCTAAGCTAGCGGACATCATATAAGTTTGACCAAATATCGGTATACTCACATCTTGCACCTTGGCTAAACCTTAGTTTCTTGCAAATTTCGTCAACAAACCCGGCTTTTGAAGGCTGGTTGATAGTGGTGCAATATCTGAGTATAAATAAATAGATTGTTATTTGGATAAAATAACCCCAGGCGCGGTACCTGGGGTTATTTGCTGACAAGAGCGATAATTACACGCGACCTCGGAGGAACTGAGCCATCTCGTTGGGAGTCGGTGACATTTCCAGGGCGATTTCTTCGGTGATGCGGCCTTCTTGATAAAGCTTAAGCAGAGATTTATTCATGGTGGTCATACCGTCGAATTCAGAGCGGTTCATGATCAGAGTAATTTCATCGTACTGACCCTCTTTGATGTATTCTTTGACAGATTCTGTATTGATCAGAATGTCGTGGAAAGCTGCACGCTTACCATCGGTGGTTTTGCACAATCCTTGGGCAATTACTGCTACCAAGGATTCAGACAAGGCAACTCGCATTGAATGCTGCTCTTCCGCCGAGTAAAGATTGAGAATCCGTTCGATGGTTTTAACGGCGCTGTTGGTGTGCAGCGTTCCCATTACTAAGTGACCCGTCTGGGCTGCTTTGAGGGCGGTGTTGACGGTTTCTTTATCCCGCATTTCCCCCACCAGAATTAAATCTGGGTCTTCCCGCAATGCGGCTTTGAGGGCGTTGTCAAACTTGAGGGTATGCATCCCCACTTCTCGTTGCTTAATCAGCGACTTGCGGCTTTGATGCACAAATTCGATTGGGTCTTCAATGGTGATGATGTGCTTCGGCATCTCTTTATTGATATAGTCGATCATCGCCGCCATTGTGGTGGATTTACCAGAACCTGTTGGCCCGGTGACCAGAATTAGACCCTTGTGATAGTGGCAGACATCTTTGAACACCGCAGGTAAGTTTAACTGTTCCATCGTCAAAATTTTGACCGGAATCAGTCGCATTACCATTGCTGGGCCGCGCAGGGTTGCAAAGATGTTAATCCGCACGCGGGCGAAGTCGTATTGTGTAGCACCGTCAAAGTCTAAGTGGTCTTGAAAGCGACGAATTTCGTCGTCGGTTAAGACTTCTCGCAGCCAACAGGAAAAGGTCGCCTCATCGGTTACAGGCCATTCTGTGGGGATAATGTCCCCGCGATGGCGGTAGCGGGGTGCTTCTGCTACGCCGAGGTGAATGTCTGAATATCCCTGCTCAAAGGCTTTTTTTACAATTGTCTCTAGAGTCGGTTGCCCTGGTGGAAGGCTTGCTGTTTTAGGTGTTGCTTTGGCGGTTGCGGGGGCTGCGGCTGGGGGAGGTGCAGCTTGTTTAACTGCGGCAGCTGGGGCTGTTTGTGCGGTTGGAGGTGATGTGGGTGGAGGTGTGGCTGCGCCTGGTGTGCGGGGCATGGTGGGCGGTATACCCATCGTGTTAGCTGCATTCGGATTTCGAGGTATTCCGGGGGGTGGGGGCGGCGGGGGGGTAGCTCCTGGCATTTGCCGCATGGGCATGGTGACGGTGCGATCGCTTGCCTGCTGATTCGGGTTACCAGATCCATCGGGAGTCGGGCGAGGTGGGGGAGGCGGCGGTACGGGCGGAACGCTACGGTATCCAGGTGGGGGCGATATGGGTGGACGCTGTGAATCTGTCATAGATTTATTTCTTTAGTACACTGTGCAATTTTCTATCTTTCGGGGTACGGCAAATTGGCTCGTATTTTGCTAACTTCAGTTTTCCCATAAATTGGGGTCAAACATCATTTCCGGTAGAACATTTTGAAATTTATACAGGTTGTTGTTTGTGCCATAGCTTACTGCAAAGCACCGGCTGGATGCCAGGATAGTGCGGCACAAGGTGAGGAATAATATCGTCTCGGGTTGAAGCTGTAATTATTACAACCGCAGAGGGGCTTCAGGTGCAGAGGAGAAAAACTAACAATTCCGATGCAGATCGATTTGCTCTCGTATCGTGTCTGCTTGTATCGGCATCGCGCTAAGCGCGGGTTGATGAATACAATTGGCTATCAATCAAATGTATCTGGTGAAACCCGCCCCTTGTATCTTGAGAGAGTCCGATGCAACCAGACGCAATATCGCCTCAACTGTCACAATCGGTTTTTACCTGTTTTTATCAAAAAATAAAGCTATAAATTATACATTTATCTTTGATATTCACATATGATGACAATGCCCCTCTGATGCTGATGGCTTTGGCTGTTTAATCGTCTTCATATTCCACCCAACTACTGGGCGTTTCCGACACAGCGACCTTTAACTTTACTCCTTCAGGTAGACGTTTCTTCGTCTGGTCGTAAATATACTGAGCAATCATCTCTGCTGTGGTTTCATATTCGGGCGGTAGCACCTCATTCAAAACGCAGTGATCCAATCCGCCCTTGGTCACATCCTGTTTCGCCCAGCGCAGCGTCCTGAAATCTGCCACCATTACTTTGTTAGGAACGAATTCTGAGGCATACAGTCGTGAGGCAGTTGCCTCAATTTTGATCCGGTATGTATGACCGTGCAGCCGACCGCAGGGGCCTTTGTAGTCGTTGATATAGTGGGCGCTATCAATAGAAAATTCAGTGACTAATTTCCAGCGAGGCATATCTTTTCAGTTGATATTTTTGATTCTTGATTGTTGCTTAAATTGTCTGTTTTCAAGAATTTTATCGTCTTTGAAACCTTAAATGTCTGTACTTAACGGTTGATTTATCAGTATTTTTAGCTTAGCGCCAGCTTTTCGGTTCGCATTTTGTCGATTTTATTTAGCTATTTTTACTGGGATTATACATGATTTTTAAGGTAAACGGTAAATAAATTTGCCTTCAATTTTTCCTGGGTTTTAAAATGGTGAAAGTACTGAGATATAAATTGTATTGTTGATATAAAAATTAGTTGTTCAGTAATATTACTGAACTGTCAATCAGCCATCAGCTTGGTTCTTTTCTAGATAGGCTTCAAGAGTAAGGGGATGTTTGTAGAAGCGGATTACGTATAATTACTGAGCTAAAGTAAAAAGTCTTGCTTTTGGGGCATGATATGATGTCCGGTGGCATCGGTAGCGTCAGCAAAGGAAGGGTTTATAGAGATCTAGGGAAGCATCTTTGCAATCTGTTGGCGGTTTAGGTGAAGTACTGGCAGAATTGCGGGATCTGGTGGCTTTACCGCTTAAACGTCCGGATTGGCTGGCAAAATTGGGTTTAGAGCCGCCCCGTGGGGTTTTGCTCGTTGGGCCGCCGGGAACGGGGAAAACCTTGACCGTTCGCGCTCTGGCAGCAGAATTGGGTGTAAATTATATTGCGATCGCTGGCTCGGAAATCATCGGCAAGTACTATGGTGAGGCAGAGTTGCGCCTGCGTCAGGTGTTTCAAAAAGCCGCAAATTCCGCTCCTTGTCTGATTTTTATCGCCGAAATTGATAGCCTCGCACCAGAACGCAGCAAGGTCGAAGGTGAAGTCGAAAAGCGGGATTTACAGTTAAAGGTGGACTTGCCTGATATTACCAGCCGGTTTGAAATCTTGCGCGTTCACAATCGCGATCGCCCATTAGCAGAAGACGTTAACCTGATTTCGCGGAATTCCCCATCCCTCTACAGGGTGGGGATGGATAGCGCGGTAATGACGAAACCATCTTTGACCGATGGCGAAGCCGAGAGAGAAGATGTTTGAGGAATTACCAAGTATTTCCTTCAATAGTGTTACTATAATGCCTATGCGGTGGGGTAGTTCACTCTGGCAGCTTGGGCTGTGCGTACAGAAGGATGGAACGGTGCCGAACTCGCACTACTGTGCAATCAAGCTACCTTGCAAGCGATTCGACGGTATCGCGCCCAAGGATTTACCAACGCAACTGGTTTGTGCGCGATCGCACTCGATTTTGAAATTGTCTATCAATCTCTGCTAGAACGTCGATTCAGAGAGAATTATTCATATAAATAATCACAGGCTTTCAAATACGATCGTAGGTAATATCAGCTCAAAGTTCGGCAAGCACGAAAACTATGTATCGTCGCGCTTGTCCGAATTTGTCGCATGGTGCGAATCAGGATCATTTCAGCCAGGTCAGGTTTAGCCGATGTTGAGCTACCAATCGCAAAAGATTCGTCAGCTAGAGCTGAAACTTCCTCTTCTTCTTTGTTCAAAAAATACACAATGAGCAAGCCGGTAATCATGCGACTGATTGATTCATGGTCTGAGGAAACTGTCAAGATTTCAATCTTTCCTTTGTAGTAAGCCAGTCGAATTCCAGGTGAGTCGGCAAAGCTTTCTTGAAGTAACTTGAACTGTTGCCAACTCATTCCAGAGTGGACTAGCCGTTGGTCTTTTGTTGTTTCTAGCGCTATTGTCATTGGGTTACCTGGAGCGAGTTTTGATCGTTGGAGGGCAATCTATCCGATCAACGATGCTAGCAATGCAACGACCTTTTCAACAAGGTGTTATATCTCGGTTAACGATCGAGACTATCTGAATTGACTCCGAGCGATCGCAATCTTTCCACTAACTGCTGAACCCGTTGACGTTCCTCAGCTAGAGACATTTCTATCTGCTCAGCACGTTGACGTTCCTCCTCAGCACGTTGGCGTTCTTGTTCAGCGCGAAGACGTTCATCTTCAGCACGCTGGCGTTCCTGTTCAGCTCGTTCTGCTAGCGTCGGTATCCAACCATTCTCATCGTACCAACGCAGCCACAAACCCGTTGTTTCCTGATAGTTACCCTGCCACAATCCCAAACCCAATTGCATTTCTTCTAGCCACAAAAGTCCCTCTGGCAAGGATAAAGCTTCGTAACGAGTACCGTTTAAACGAAAGGCACGCAATAGGTTTTCATAGCGATCGTAGATAACATAGTAGGGAATTCTTAAAATCCGCTCGTATACTTCCCATTTGGTCGGCGGTTGATTGACTCTTCTAACAGTTTGTCCCAAATCTTCTTCTTCAGTTCCAGGCGAGAGTAATTCAACAATTAAAAATGGGTTCACTCCTTCTTGCCAAACCAGATAGCTTAAGCGTAAATTTTGCTGTTGGGTAAAACGGGAAACACCTAAAACTAGATACCAATCAGGACGTTTATACCAGTTGGGATGACGGATGTCATAATAAAGATTGAGGTCGCTAGCAGTAAAAACCTCATCTGGTTGCCAATTAGGCGGTTGGCAAGTTTCGCTCAGCATCTCAGATTGAATGCGATGAAATTCGTCGGGCAATCCTGATTCTCCTACTAATTCGCTAGGGAGATCGTACATCGTCGGCATGGTTTCTTTAGGCGATCGCGGCTGCAATTCCTCTGGCAGATCTGGATCGTTAGGATCTTCACTGGGCAAGTCGTACATTGTTGGCAGAGTTTCCGAAGGCGGGCGGGGGGGATTGGATGGGTGCATAGTATTAGATATGCGCTCGAATTGACTCTAGTTTATCTCGAACCATTACTGGGGCTTGGGATTTGGTGTTGGTAAATAGGCGATCGCATCGCATCCATAACCAATCGCCAACCAAAGCGATCGCCCTCCCCATCTCTCCCCGACTCTGCTTTGCAATGTGCATTAAGAATTTTTCGTGGATTATGGTTCTCCAGGACATGTTATGCCAAACTATCAGTTAAATGCCAATGTAGTAAAGCTCTTTTGGCAAAATTGTCGAAATTTTTAAAACCGAAAGCACAACGTTTTAAAACTTTTAAGCGATTATTTATTCCTTCAACCATAGCATTAGTAGTTTTCTGCTCAAAGTAACCGACTATTTCTCCAAACCAGTTTTTGATTGTTTTTACTGTTTTTGGTAAAAAAGGTGTAGCTTTTAACAGCCAATCAGCTAACTTTAAAGTGCCTTCACCTAGATTCTTACTTTGGTCAAAAATCTTGGTAAACTCTTCTTTCAGGTCGTGCATCATTTTAATTGACGCTGAAGCTTCTTTGAGTACGGGCGAAGCATTTGCGTCAAATATTTTTGCCGGTTTCAATAAATTTATGCCGCAAATGCTTCGCCCCTACTTATTTCATCTATACCTAATCTTTTGAGAAATTTTAAACTAATTGGTAAGGTAAGTTGAGCAACATAATTAATCATTGATTCCACTTGTGATTCTGTTAAGTTATTCTGAATTGCTACATTACGTAAATCACTTTTAATGACTTTTTCTATAATTGAAACTGCGTATCTTTTGGTATATTTCTGCCTTTTCCCCACAAAATCTAATGACTCACTAAAAGGTTTTCGACAGTTAGTGCATTTAAATTGTCGTCGATTAATTTTTAAAAATACTTCTTTTTCTCCCCAAGGTAGATCTTTAATTAAAGAGAAATGGTTTTGATGTAAGCGCCGACTAACGCAATTACATACAGGACAAGGAGCTGTTTTGTCGCGCTTTTCTACCTCTAAAATTATAGTTTGGTTAAAAATTTTCTGTTCTTTAACGATGACTCCAGGCAAATCGAGTATTTCAGTTAGTTGGTGTTTCACTGTTGGTTTTTTTGAGAGTTTAACTAATATTTTAGCATAATATGTCCTGGAGAACCGATTTTTGACCTGACAGTAACTCCCCTCAATCTCACCGGCACCTCCAAAGCAGATAACCTTTCCGGAACAGCTAGCAACAACACGATTAATGGGTTAGCGGGTAACGATACGATTGTCGGTAATCAAGGTAACGACTCTTTAATCGGTGGCGGCTCTCAGGATAAATTTATCTACAAGTTGGGCGATGGTACCGATACTATTGCCGATTTCGGTGGTGTGGGTAAAGGGGTAAAGCCATCGGCAGCCACGATTGCTGAAGCTGATACGCTGCAATTCATTGGTGCTGGTTTAACTGCACGCAATTTGCTGCTAACTCAGAATGGTAGCAATTTAGAAATTGCATTTGAAAATGTGGCGAACAGTCCCAAGGTCATCTTGCAAAACTTCCAGTTAGAAAACTTGGATAATCTGCGGAAATCTACGGGAGCTAGCGTCGATTTGGGGAACATCTTGTTTAATGGGCAAACGAGTATTCAAGATAGTTTTGATGTGTTCGATGCTAACTCAAATTCCTGCGATCTCTTCAACAGGAACTCGGTGACTTTCCTGAATGACTTGAACAACAATGTCAACGGGTTTGACAACTCGGCTGATGTGATTAACGCTCAAGGAGGTAATGACGTTATTCACGGTAATGGTGGCAACGATTTGCTGCGGGGTGGTGCAGGTAATGATACGCTCAACGGCGGTGCTGGTAGCGATACTTTGATTGGCGGTGTGGGTAACGATTCGCTGGTTGGGGGTAATGGGGCTGATGTTTTTGTGGTCGGTGCTGGTTTGGGAACCGATACAGCGAAGGATTTTGTTAAGGGTACCGATTTGATTGGTTTGTCGGGAGGTTTAACTTTTGGTCAACTCACTTTGTCGGGTAATAGTATTATCTTCGGCTCTGAAACTTTGGCGGTTTTAACTGGGGTGAATACTACTTCTTTGACTGCGGCTAATTTTGTTTCTGTTTAGGTAATTTGGGGCGACGGCAAGGGCTAAGTTATCTATGAGTCATTGATAGCTTTTTCCCGTGCCCGTACTGTAATACCAAATCCGCTTTCATATCATGTCCGGTAGCATCGGTAGCTGCAAGTCGGGGCGGGTTTAAAAAATTCCTCGCGATTTTCCAGCATGGCTGGTAAAACCCGCCCCTACTCCCGTCAAAAATTATACACAACCTAAGCTAGCGGACATCATATAAGGGGCTTAGTGCAAGTATCAACTAATACCCCTACTCTACCGTCACAGATTTTGCCAAATTGCGGGGCTGATCCACATCCAAACCGCGACGGGCAGCGATGTGATACGCCAATAATTGCAGCGGAATCACAGTTAAAATCGGGGAAAGCAACTCATCAACTGGCGGGATAGGCAACAAGTCATTAAAGACTTCCCCTGCTTCGCCATCGTTGATTTGAGTCACGCCAATCAATCTGGAATCTCGCGCCTTGGCTTCTTGGGCGTTGGAGAGGACTTTTTCGTAGACAGTTCCAGAGACTGCGATCGCAACCACCGGCACTTTAGCATCTAACAACGCGATGGGCCCGTGTTTCATCTCCCCTGCGGGATATCCTTCGGCATGGATATAACTAATTTCCTTCAGTTTCAGCGCCCCTTCCAAGGCTATCGGAAAATTAATGCCCCTGCCCACAAAAATAAAATCTTGCGTTTCTACAAAATCGTGAGCTAATTCTTCGAGGGACTTTTCTTGATTGCCCAACAGCATTTCTATCTGCGCGGGTAACAAGTGCAATCCGGTAATGATTTCTTCAATTCTGGATAAAGACAGCGTCTGCCGTCGATAAGCTAAATCCAAAGCCAAACAGTAAAACGCCATTAATTGAGCGACAAAAGATTTAGTTGCCGCCACCCCAATTTCAATTCCTGCATGAGTGTCGATCAAATCGGGGACAATTCCAGCCAAGGAACTTTCGGGACGATTGGTAATTCCTAGCAACTTTGGCTCAAATTTACCGCCTTTTTCCAGCCGACGTTGCTTTTCCATTGCCAACGCGGCTAGAGTATCGGCTGTTTCTCCCGATTGGGTAATGCCGATGGTGAGAGTATGGGCAGTTAAAGGCGGAGGTGCGTAGCGAAATTCCGATGCATATTGCACCGAGGTCGGAATTTCTGCTAACTGTTCTAACAGGTATTTTCCGACTAATCCGGCGTGCCAGGACGTACCGCAGGCGACGATTTCAATTTGTTCTAAATTTTCGTAGAGAGATGGCGCCAGTTTCAGATTAACGGGTGGTTCTTTGGTGGCGGCGTTCCAATTGGGATTGATATAAGCTTCTAAGCAAGCCCTTACCACGGCGGGTTGTTCGTAAATTTCTTTGACCATGAAGTGGCGGAAGCCCTGTTTCTCCACCAAAATCGGGTTCAAAGAAAGTAACTTGGGTGTTTTTTTGAGGCGCTTACCGGCGAAGTTGTAAATTTCTACTCCCAAATGGGTTAACAACGCCATTTCCCCATTATCCAAGGGTAGTACGGCGCGGGTATGGGAAACGATCGCAGGCGTATCCGAAGCGCAGAAAAATTCCCCTTGACCAAATCCCACCACTAGGGGGGCTTGTTGCCTGACGGCAACGATTTCATCTGGATAGTCGGCGCTGACGACTGCGAGGGCAAATGCCCCTTGTAGTTTACTCACAGCTTGTCGGACGGCTTCTAGTAAAGGTGAAGGGTGATAAACATCCGAAAGTTGAGTTTTAGCTAAAAATTCAGCAATTAAATGGGGGATAACTTCTGTATCCGTATCCGAGCGAAACTTGTGACCGCGTTGCTTTAATTCTTCGCGCAACTCGCGATAATTTTCCACTATGCCATTTTGCACCACCGCCACGCGCATCGCCGTATCCATGTGCGGATGGGCATTATATTCTTCTGGCTTACCGTGGGTAGCCCAGCGCGTGTGTCCGATACCCACAGAGGCTGGATTTTCCATCCCTGCTAGTTTATCGCGCAGGTTATCGAGTTTCCCTTTGGCGCGAACGCAGTGAACTTCACCTTCCCACACCGTGGCGATTCCGGCGGAATCATAACCCCGGTATTCGAGTTTCTCTAAACCAGAAAGCAAAATTTCGCTTGCCGCTTGAGTGCCGATATAGCCAACGATTCCGCACATTTAGCTCATCACTCCTTAGTGGTTCGGTCAAGAACTAACAACCACGTTGCCCAGGTAGAATAACACAACTGGTATGAGGGCGGTTGAGCAAAAATACAGGGCTGGGTTACTGGGACAAGGGAGACAAGGGGGACAAGGGGGACAAGGGGGACAAGGGGGACAAGGG
>CAYXCW010000035.1:0-60941 GCA_964463555.1 uncultured bacterium | reverse complement strand
CTCAGCTCCCTCAGCTCCCTCAGCTCCCTCAGCTCCCCCAGCTCCCTCAGCTCCCTCAGCTCCCTCATCTCCCTCATCTCTGATGTCTCAATTCTCTTGTGCCGCTTGAAGAATGCCTCGTCAATTCCTAAATCGCTGGCTTGCAATTGCAAAGCTACAACCAACCTGAACGAAGACAAGACTATGATTATGGAAATTTCTCGCGGCAGTGGCGAGCAACCTATTACTCAACGGCCTTTAGTTTTGGCTGTAGATGACAATGAAGATAACCTGGGGTTAATTAGTTTTAGCCTCGATTTGTTTGGTTTTGCCTTTATCAGTGCGCCAGATGGTAAGACCACGATAGAGTTAGCACAAACTCACCAACCAGATCTAATCCTGCTCGATATTATGCTCCCCGACTTGGATGGCATAGAAGTTGTTCGTCTCCTCAAGCAAGATTCCCGAACACAGTCAATTAAAATTATTGCCGTAACCGCGTTGGCAAGAGATGAAGACCGCGATCGCATTTTAGCAGCAGGCTGTGAGGGCTACATCAGCAAGCCTTACATGGTTGACGACCTGGAAGCTTTGCTCCGTCGTTATCTCACGTAAAGGCTGTTTACTCTATCTGCGGATTGGGAATGAAAATTGTCAGATTTTAGATTTAATTTCAATCTTAAATCTAAAATCTAAAATCTAAAATTTCCTCTTCCCCTGACCTTGTCGATTAACTGCGCTTTGAGGCATCTCGCACTTGGGGCGCATCAGTTAAAATAACAATTATACCGCTGCGGCCTGTTTCTAATTTAGCATCGCTAAGCAACTCCAGCACAGGCACTCCAACCACTTCCTCAATTAGTTGTTTTAGTTGTGGTTCAATGGCTGCGTCTAAATCTGACCGCACTTGCTCGGCTAATTCCTCGCGACCGCTGTTAACTAAAACTTGTTCTGGTTGGGTCAGGGCATCTTCCATAACAATAGCAATTTTTTGCTCGAAGATTTCGCAAGTTATTTGACCTGGTTGATGCCCCAATTGATTGCGATATAAAGCTTGAATGCGCTGCGAGAGGGTTCGCTCTAATTGTCCGCGTGTAGGGCTTGAATTTTCCATTTTTCTGGATTTTAAGCCTATAAAATCAATAGGTATGATAGGTCAGCATATCACACTCTAGACAGATGACAAAATAAAAAAATCAGTCTTAAGCAGTATTTTTAAACAGTATTTTTGCCAATAAAAAAGACGTTGCTGGCAACGTCTTGGTTAGCAAGGCTTTTGCCGGTAGGTTGGATGCTAGAACCACCCAGCCTACGGGCGCTAAAATATTCAGGGGTAAATCAGGATTTTGTAGGTTTCTGGTGTGGGTGCGATCGCGCGTTCGACTGCATGAGATAATTCGCTGAGAGGATAGCGATCGCTAATCAACGCATCGACATCGATGCGGCGGTTAAAGACAATATCGATCGCCAAATTTTGCACCCGGTAGGAAGAACTATAACTGCCCATTAAATCGATTTCCCGGCGGTATAAAATATTTGGGTTAATCGGAATTTCCACTTCATCGGGAAACTCGGCAAAAAACAAGATCTTGCCACCCTTGCGCGTCACATCGAGTGCTTGGAAAAAGGCTTTCTCGCTAGGAACCGCAAGCAATGCGGTATCGACTCCTACACCATTGGTAAGTGCTTTGATTTTACTTGCTAGGTCGGGATCGCGGGCATCAAATACCGCTTCTGCACCTACTGCCAGCGCTTTTTCGATGCGGGAGGGCAGTAAGTCAGTAGCGATCGCTCTGGCGCCAAAATATTTCACTAACATGATAAACATCAGCCCAATTGGCCCCGCTCCCGTTATCAAAACCGTTTCTCCAGGGGAAATTTGAGCTTTTTTCACCGCCTTAAGACAGCAGTTAGTCGGTTCGACAAAACTCGCCTGTTCAAACGTCACCGAGTCGGGAATGGGAATCAACCCCCCATTTTGCACGATATGACCCGGTACTTTGACGTATTCGGCAAAGCCGCCGCCACTGGGGGCAAAACCTGCTGTGGTGGTGATATTCTTGTAAGTTTCGCACATCGAGAAGTTGTCATTCAGGCAGTAAGCGCAACGCATACAAGGAATGTGATGCATCACCACGACGCGAGTGCCTACTTTCCAGTTGGTTACCGCCTTTCCTACTGCCGCTATCGTGCCAGCGGTTTCGTGTCCAAAGATACGCGGCGGTTCGTACAGGGGATAGCGAATCTTTTTAATATCCGACTGACATAAACCGACTACTCGCACCTGTACCAGTACCTCATCGGGTTGCAGTTCGGGTGTCGGTACTTCTTCGTAGCTGAGCTGATTGACGCCTCGGAATACCTGTGCTTTCATGCTTCGTCCCTTGAAATTTATCCACTGACATTTGTCCTGTGGCGGGTGTCCTTATGTCAAGCCGGTATCAGTTGGAATTTGGGTTCCACAATTTTCTCTGGCAGTAATTTTAGGTGCGATCGCGTAGCGTGCGGTCAAGATAGCGCTTTTTTTCCCAATCAACCCAAACCTTCCGGATCAACTAGCGAAGTCCCCGAAACAGTAAGTAGAAGCAAGAGACACAAACACGAGGTATGTGCCATGTGCCTGCAAAAATCCATCTCTCAAGTTAACACCTCGCTGGTATCTGTAGCCAATCAAACTTCCATGATTCCTGCACGAGGTAGTGGACGCTAAGAGTATCCCATGCAACCAAGAACCGGCGTGGCAGGTAGTAATTTTTTTTACTACCTGCTTCTGTGTTAGCAATTGGCTCTCGATAATTTTACGCAAATTTTTGGCTGGGGATGTAAAGGCTGGATAAAGTTAAATCAATTTTTCAGGAATCGGTGCAGCTCTTAGACGCTGTTTTAATTTTATTCACAAATTTTACTTACTTATTTTTTACAAGCATTAAAGGTTACATAAGATTACGGTTAATCTAGTTAGTTAAATAACCAGCGATAAAATATTCTTACGGTAGGAATTTTTGCATTATCTTCATTGTCCTTGTTGGCACGTCAAGGCGCTTGAGATGCGGCTTGAGTTAAAATCTACCCAGCAGTTGATCGGGATCACGCTTAAGCTGGGTGAAATCATCTATTCTTAGTGCTATTCGCACCATAACGGGGAATAATGAGAGCCAGTAGGCAATCATTTTGTAGTTAACCGATGGACTCAGTCTCAAGCGAAAGTGCGTTCGACAAATCGCTTGAGTTGACCGAAAATCAAAAATCGGTCAAGCGATCGTCCATACCTGTTGAATCTTAAACCTATGCGATACTGTCATTCCTAAACATGAGTAACGACCTCAATCTGATCAAAAGCCTCAGCCCCAGTGCAATGGATCAGATCATGCTGTATCTGGCCTTTAGTGCCATGCGAACAAGCGGACACAGACACGGGGCTTTTTTGGATGCAGCCGCAACAGCCGCGAAGTGCGCCATTTACATGACCTATTTGGAGCAGGGGCAAAACCTGCGGATGACAGGTCATCTCCATCACATCGAGCCGAAGCGGGTTAAGGCAATTGTCGAGGAAGTTAAGGAAGCTCTGACAAAGGGCAAACTGCTAAAGATGCTGGGTTCCCAGGAACCCCGATATCTGATCCAGTTTCCTTATGTTTGGTTAGAAAAGTATCCTTGGATACCAGGGCGCTCGCGGATTTCTGGTACGAACCTGACATCTGAGGAAAAACGGCAGATTGAGGAAAAACTTCCTCCCAGCATTCCCGATGCCCAATTGATCAACTCGCTTCAGTTCATGGAGTTGATCGAATATCTCCACAATCGTTCCCAGGAAGACTTGCCCTTAGAGCAACAACTGCCGCTTTCGGAAGCGTTAGCCGAACATATCAAGCGCCGCCTAGTCTACGCTAAAACGGTAAGCCGCATCGATTGTCCTTGGGGTTTGCCTTTCTACGCTCTCACCCGCGCGTCTTATTCCCCTGCGGACGATGAAGAGCGCACTTACATTATGGTCGAGGATACAGCTCGGTATTTCCGGCTGATGAAGGGTTGGGCAGAGCGAGAGCGGTATGTAATGCGAATTTTAGAGGAATTGGATATTCCGCCAGAGCGGATTGACGCGGCATTGGAAGAACTCGATGTCATTATCCGCGACTGGGCAGATAAATATCACCGCGAGGGAGGAAAGCCGATGATTTTACAGATGGTATTTGGTTGCAAAGATGACTAAGGGAAATTAGCATCGAACGGGCACGCGCCCGTTCGCGATCGCATTTAAAGCCTTCTGTTGTTGCTAACCCTCGACATAATGACGATCGCTCAGCCCGCACAGCGTTCGCGGTGGCAAAATATTTCATTTTAATATAAATGTTGAGTGTTAAATTATTTCACCTTTGCTGAGATGGCAAAGTATCAACAGCCGGTTGCGATCGCTTTTCTTCATGCTTGGGAATGCGATCGCATTCAGCCATTAAACCAGCAGATTGACCACTGAGCAGGCTTGCTAAAAAAACGACAATTAAAAATCGGGATGACACGATTTGAACGTGCGACCCCCTCGTCCCGAACGAGGTGCGCTACCAAGCTGCGCTACATCCCGTAAATAACTTTTCTATCATATCACGTTATCCTCACCGTAAAACACGGTGGGGATTTTCGCAGAAATGTTAAATTAATTAGTAAAACTTTAGAAGGCAGAGGCTGCTCGTGGTTGTCAAGCCAGAATGGTTACGGGTGAAAGCGCCTCAGTGGGAGCGCGTCGGTAACGTCAAGGAAATTTTACGGGATTTAGCCCTCAATACGGTTTGCGAAGAGGCGTCTTGTCCCAATATCGGTGAATGTTTCAACAATGGCACGGCAACTTTCTTGATTATGGGGCCAGCCTGCACGCGAGCCTGTCCCTACTGCGATATAGATTTTGAGAAAAAGCCCAAACCCCTAGACTCAACAGAACCGCAACGTTTAGCCGAAGCTGTACGGCGACTCAGACTCAATCACGTGGTGATTACCTCGGTTAACCGAGATGATTTGCCCGATGGGGGTGCTTCCCAGTTTGTGGCATGTATTGCAGCGGTGCGCGTCTCCTCCCCCGGTACTACGATTGAGGTACTAATTCCCGATTTGTGCGGCAATTGGTCAGCTCTCGAAGCGATTATCGCCGCTGCACCAGAGGTGTTGAATCACAATACGGAAACGGTGCGACGCCTGTATCGCCGAGTGCGACCGCAAGGCGAGTATGACAGGACAATGGAATTATTGCAGCGATCGCGAACCATCGCCCCCTGGCTCTACACCAAATCCGGCATCATGGTAGGACTCGGCGAAACCGACACCGAAGTTCGCGAAGCGATGCGCGATCTGCGCGCGGTCGATTGCGATATCCTGACGATTGGGCAATACCTCCAACCCAGTCAAAAGCACTTGCAAGTACAAAACTTTATTCCCCCAGAGCAATTCGACGCCTGGAGGCAATACGGCGAATCCTTGGGATTTTTACAAGTTGTTGCTTCACCCTTGACAAGAAGCTCATATCATGCTGAGCAAGTGAGAGCCTTAATGGAACTATATCCCCGCGAACGAGGGATGAGGCAGGTTAATTAGAAATTGCCAGAATTTGAAACCAATGGGTTTCAAATTTTGTCTACCAATGGTAGACAAAATTTTCTCTTTTAGCAATTTGAGACCCATTGGTCTCAAATTTGCCCAGACTCATCGCTCTACCTCAGTCATCGGTCACCAGTTGGTCAAAAATAACTAATGACTAAGGACTAATGACTCATGACAATCGAAAACCCAAAACCTAAAATAGAAGCAACGATCGCCATCCTGGGTACAGGTGCTTGGGGGACAGCCTTGGCAAACGTGGCAGCAGGCAACGGACACCGAATGCGTTTGTGGTCGCGCCACTGTGGTCAAAGTCTGGTAGAAGCGATCGCAGGTGCAGATACGATCCTGTCAGCAGTTTCGATGAAAGGCGTCAGACCTGTTGTAGAACTGATAAAGCCTTTAGGCTTATCTTCCCAAACAATTATCGTCACGGCGACTAAAGGATTAGACCCCTCGACCACTTGCACGCCCGCACAAATTTGGCAAGCGGCATTTCCCTCTCATCCGGTGGTGGTGCTGGCAGGGCCAAATTTATCCAAAGAAATTGAACAAGGACTACCAGCAGCGACGGTAGTTGCAAGTAACGATGCCGAAGCAGCTAAAGTCGTGCAAGCAAGATTGAATTCAACGCGGTTTCGCGTTTATACCAACCCCGATCCTTTGGGTGTAGAGTTGGGCGGAACGTTGAAAAATGTGATAGCGATCGCCGCAGGCACGTGCGATGGTTTGCAACTGGGAACCAATGCCAAAGCGGCGCTAGTTACCCGGGGTTTGGCTGAAATTATTCGCATCGGCACCCATTGGGGGGCTAAAGCCGACACGTTTTATGGTTTGTCGGGATTGGGAGATTTGCTAGCCACTTGCAATAGCCCCCTCAGCCGCAACTACCAAGTCGGTTATCAACTTGCCCAAGGCAAACAACTTCCAGAAGTTTTAGCCGCGCTACAGGGAACTGCCGAAGGGGTAAACACCACCCAAGTGCTGATGGAGCTGGCAAATCAGCAGGGAATTTCTGTCCCCATCTCTTATCAAGTTTATCGATTGCTCCAGGGAGAAGTAACACCCCAAGCGGCGGTAGACGCACTGATGCTGCGCGATGTGAAGCCGGAGATTGGGTCATCGGTTGAATGAAGAGCGATTCTCCCGCAAGGGTAAGTAACAAAAATTAACAGCAACAAAAATTAACAGCGATCTTTGCGGTTTTTTGGCAAGTGATCGGGAAGTCTTCTATCTAGTGATGTAGATTAACTTACCCACTGACAGAAGTCACCCTTGGGTAAGAGGGATTGTCCCTATACTAGCTGACAGGTTGAGAATCTAGAAACCCGTTGTAAACGATTTAGCTGCTCGATTCAGCATTTCTATCAATGGCTAAGTTTCTAGATAGCGAGTACAAGACCCGTACCAATGTCAGACTTCGCGGGTTCAGCAGGGAAGTGCATCAATGGCGGCGTCCCCGCAAACCAAAACAAGTTGAAGCGCTTCGCGCGCCATGAAGGACGCCAACAACCGTAACAAGCAGCCGCTTTCACCAGCCCTTTGTCACATGGAGCAGTTGAGGCAATAATTATGCCAGCCACCTTTTTTTCCAATGATATCAGCGACGATAATCAATTAGATGCTTTGAGCTTTCAACTAGACAACGAAGCTGAATTAACAAGCAGCGACTTGGTCGAATTTGATGTAGAAGAGGCAGATGTTGCCAGCGTCGGGCAATCTACCAATCGTCGTACTACCGATCTGGTGCGTTTATACCTCCAAGACATAGGCCGGGTGCGCTTGCTGGGACGGGATGAGGAAGTTTCAGAAGCACAGCAAGTCCAGCGCTACATGCGGCTACTGGAACTGCGCGATCAAGCCGCGAAGCAGGAGCGGGGAACGATCGCTCAATACGTCGAACTAATCGAGATTCACGATCGCTTAGCTTCTAACCTGGGTCACCGTCCTTCTTGGGAACGATGGGCAGCTACCGCTAACCTCACCGTGCCCGATCTGAAATCGACCCTGGCAGCGGGCAAACGGCTGTGGGCAGAACTCGCCGGGTTAAAGATTGAGGAACTAGAACAGCTGCAAACCGAAGGCATTCGAGCCAAAGAACACATGATTAAGGCCAACCTGCGCTTGGTCGTATCGGTTGCCAAAAAGTATCAAAATCGCGGTTTAGAACTGTTGGATTTAATTCAAGAAGGAACCTTGGGTTTAGAGCGCGCCGTTGAGAAGTTTGACCCGACCAAAGGCTATCGCTTTAGCACCTACGCTTACTGGTGGATTCGTCAAGGTATTACGCGAGCGATCGCAACTCAAAGCCGCACGATTCGCCTGCCAGTTCACATCACCGAAAAGCTCAACAAAATTAAAAAAGCTCAGCGTAAAATTGCCCAAGAAAAAGGCCGCACGCCGACCCTGGAAGATTTGGCTAAGGAATTAGACATGACGCCGTTTCAAGTGCGGGAAGTTTTATTTCGCGTGCCTCGCTCGGTTTCTTTTGAAACCAAAGTTGGTAAAGAAAAAGACACCGAATTGGGCGATTTGCTGCCAACTGAAGATGAATCTCCCGAAGATGTCCTGATGCAAGAAGCTCTCTACCGGGACTTGCAGCAACTCCTGGCAGATTTAACCAGCCGCGAACGCGATGTGATTTTAATGCGGTTCGGTTTGGGAGATGGTCATCCCTACTCGTTAGCAGAAATTGGACGCGCGTTGGATCTATCTCGCGAAAGAGTGCGACAAATTGAAGCCAAAGCGCTGCAAAAATTGCGCCAACCCAAGCGTCGCAACCGCGTGCGCGATTATTTAGAAGCGTTCAGTTAAACTTCCTCCCGATCGCTTTCCAGGTGAGATCGTCAACTACCGATGCCAGCAAAAGCATTGCTTTTGCTGGTTCTTTTGTTAGGTTTTTTACCTTAATTCATTCGGAATTATTATCAACAAGCTCTCAACCTTTAAAATGCTTTTAGCTATTAATTCTCAATAAGCAATTTTCTTGAAAATGAGTCAATATATTGTGTATCCTTCGTCATATAGAGGGCTTTCTTGAGAATGTTTATATGGCTAACTATACAGCAGCCTCGTTTAAAGCTGAACTGAACGAGAAAGGTTGGCGTTTGACCCCCCAGCGAGAGACAATTTTACAGGTCTTTCAAAATCTTCCCAAAGGCAACCATCTCAGTGCTGAAGACTTGCACGCCTTGTTACAGAGCCGAGGAGAACAAATCAGCTTATCCACGATTTACCGCAGCCTCAAGCTAATGGCGCGGATGGGCATTCTGCGAGAACTGGAACTGGCAGAAGGACATAAACATTACGAAATTAATCAGCCTTATCCGCATCACCATCATCATTTGGTCTGCATTCAGTGCAACAAAACCATTGAATTCACAAACGACTCGATTTTAAAATTGGGCTTAAAGCAAGCTGAAAAAGCAGGATTGCACTTGCTTGACTGTCAGCTGACCATTCATACAGTCTGTCCGGAAGCGTTGCGTCAGGGATGGCCTTCCTTACTTCCCAGTAACTGGTCGTGCATTCGCTCAGCTTCTCTACCCGAATTGTGAAATGCTACACAAGTTGCAACACTTCGGGGATAGCAATTGAGGGGTTATTAAGCTAACGCGCAGCTAATTTGTATATTTCTAATATCGGGATAAAACTGCCAATCCCTCTCCCTGGCTCCCCCAGCTCCCTCAGCTCCCCCAGCTCCCCCAGCTCCCCATGTACAAATTAAATGCGTCACAGCTTATTTTTTAGCCCTGGAAAGGTACCCAAAGCATTTACCGACCGGGGCTAATGATTTTATTAAGAATATTTTCAGTAAGCCGAGTTTGTTGAAAATACATAGCTAGTTAGCTATTATTGTCAATAGACCACCTTTGTTGAGAAGGTTAATATGCCTGTCTATTCAGCATCCTCACTCAAAGCCGAACTAAATGAGAGGGGCTGGCGTTTAACTCCCCAACGAGAAACCATATTACAGGTTTTTCAAGAGCTTCCTAAAGGCCAGCACCTCAGCGCTGAAGAGCTTCATCACCTGTTGCAAAGTCAAGGTGAAGCAATCAGCCTGTCCACGATTTACCGCAGCCTGAAATTAATGGCTCGGATGGGTATTTTGCGGGAACTAGAACTGGGAGAAGGACATAAACATTACGAACTCAATCACCCTTACCCAGATCATCACGACCATCTGATTTGCGTTCGGTGCAACAAGACGATTGAATTCAACAACGACTCGATTCTCAAAATCGGCACCAAAATAGCCGAAAAAGAAGGATACCATCTGCTCGACTGCCAACTGGTGATTCATGCCATTTGTCCGGCTTGCCAGCGGGCTTTGTTACCCTTATGAACAAAAAAGATACTAGCTCTCAGATTTATCATCTGAGAGCCTGCTGAACCCAAGCCGCTGAAAATGCACCTAGAAGCGTGCTTTGAGAATGTCATCCTTGCTGACACCGTAGGCTCGTTGAGCCGCGTCAATCGCTGCCTTAGTCTGCTCGTTCAAGTTGCCATCAATCGGGCCGCTGTAGAAGCCTCTTTCTTTGAGGCGCTGTTGAAGATCTCTGACGCTCAAGTTGCTGGCGGAACCAGTTTTCGCCTGCAATGCAGACTTAGTTGCTTCGTCTACAACGCCGTTGGGAGTCAGCCCAGAATCCTGCTGAAATTTAATCACAGCAGCCTTGGTTAAGGGGCCAAAGTTACCTGTGGTACGCCCATTGAAATAGCCCAAGTCTCGCAGACGCTGCTGAAGTTCTCGCACTTGTTCGCCTCTGCTACCTTGCTCGATGAGGGCGGCTGTAACCTGCTCGCCTGGTTGCTCGCCTGGTTGCTCGCCTGCCTGTGCGGCTTCGCTGGGTGGTGTTTGAATGGTTGTACCATTTTCACCGAGAAAAGGATCTCTGTTAAACGGCGTTGCCGCGGTTGCAGTTCCGTTGTTGTCGAGCAAAGCAGACCAGGTTCGCGCCCCTACGATACCATCAACCCCCAGTCTATTCTGGCGCTGAAACTGCCTGACAGCAGCGAAGGTTTTGCCGTCAAATTCCCCATTGGGGGTGCCTTCGTACAAACCAGCTGCTGCCAAAAGTTTCTGGAGAGCTTCGACTTCGTTGCCGCTGGCGCCGCGTCTGAGAGTGATGCGACGAACGGGTTCGGGAGTGCTATTAGGAGTTTCTGGAGGCGGAGTGCCATCGTCGCTGATACCCAACCGACGCAGCAAAGCTGCTTTGGTTTTTGTTTCTACAACCCCATCTGCTGTCAGTCCTTCATCTTGCTGGAACCGGATTACCGCCTGCTTGGTTAAGGGGCCAAAATTCCCCGTAGAAGGGCGATTGAAGTATCCGAGTTCTCGCAATTGCTGCTGAAGTTCTGCTACTTCTTGACCTCTGCTGCCTTGGTCGAGCTGCGCTGTTGCCTGGGCTGCCATTCCCATGACAGTTGAGGCGGCTAACAAAGATACCAAAGGAATCCAGGTATGGCTTTTAGGTTTTTTCCCCTTCAGCCCCCGGACAACTTCGACCTCGCTGGAATCATCTGCTAGATCGGGCGCGTCAGATGCTTCGCAAGAGCAAGCAAGATATATATAGGCTAGAGTTTCCATATTTGCGTTACTAAAATTAGCTAGCCAGTCCGGAATAGGTATTTTACCATTTTTAGTGGTTTTTGTACCTATTTAGCGACAATTCCAGCTTAGCTTGTGGTGATGGACAAATTATTACAGCGTTAGTTCCCGGCTTCGATCCGGAAGCTGGGAAGGCCGTTAGACTAGACCCAAGCGATCGCATACCAAGGCTACTATCACCGCCAAGCCGGTAATTTGCAGCGCTATCAACGGATGCTGCCCCTGAGAAACAGCAAATGCACACACAACGCCTGCACCCAAGGCCGCAGCAACAACGCCACCCAAAAGGTCTTTATTAGAGTTTTTGTCGTACATGGTTTGTCAACTCGTGGTTAGGTTATTCGGGTAATAATTATTAGTTTTTAAACCTACCACTGGGATCGAGCTGACTCAAACTTGAGTCCGTTTTTTGCAATCAAGCTTTAAATAAAGCTACTTTTCTTAACAGATCAGTCAATCGGAGTGGCAGTTGGTTCTACCTCAACTCGTTCTACATTGCCAGCTTTAACCCAACCCTCTTGATTGTTTTCCTCAACGCGAACCTTCACCCATCTTTTGTCATCGCTTTCTCCCAACACAACGATCTGTTGGTTATAGGCAATACCCCCGATGCGCTGCGACTCGGTGCCTGGACTATCCCGAACAATCAAACCGTTACGCCAAGTCACCCTGCCTCTGAAAGCTCCAGGTTCGAGGGGTTTTGGAGAAGGCGTTTCTGTTACGGTGGGAGTTTCTGGGGCAGGTGTTGCTGTTGCGTTTGGAGAGGTTTCTGGCTGTGGTATGGAGGCGGTTTCAGTTGCATTGGCTGCGGGAGAAGCTGCCGCCACGACGGGCGCGGGTGAAAGTTTGTTGGCTAGTGGGGAAGGCTTGGGTTTAGCGATCGGCTTATCGTTAGCAAAGATAGGTTTGGGAGGCGGGGCGGTGAGTTTGGTGACGAAGTAAAGCGCAACTGCCACACCGCTGCCAACTAAGAGCGCGATCGCAATCAAGAAACCAAGTAGAAACTTAAAAATCCCAGACAAACTCATACCTACTCCTGTGTCAGACAAGCTTTTTACCCCATGCTCCGCTTCTAACCTCCTTATTTTCTAAGACAGCGGGAAGCAGGACAAGGGGGAAAATTTAAGATTTAACCGATTGCGGGTTCAATTTCTCGCCCCAGCTAGCGAAATTGACCTTGAATTCGGCTGTTGAGAATGCTGTGCTTCGAGGCTAAACGAGCTTTACCAGCAGCAGCCCAGTTTTGCAGAAACTGTATTTGCTCTTGGGCAGTTCTAGCTAACGGGATAATCTGACTGGCGGCTTCTAAAATATCATCCGTAGCAAAGTCTCGATTTTGGCTAAAGCCGATGTGCATTGCTTCAATTAAACTTTGTTCTATTTCTGCTCCAGAGAAATCAGGAGTTTCATAGGCAAGCCTTTCCAGGTCGTATGCTTTGAGATTGTGGGCGCGCAACCGCGATAAATGCACGTTAAAAATCTCTTGCCGCTCTTCTTGTGTGGGCAAACCGACGAAGAAGATTTCATCAAATCGACCTTTGCGGAGCATTTCCGGGGGTAATGCTTGGATATTATTAGCCGTGGCGACGACAAATACGGGTGAAGTTTTTTCAGCTAACCAGGTAATAAAAGTGCCAAAGACGCGGCTGGTGGTACCGGCATCCCCTTTGCCATCAAACCCAGAAAACCCTTTATCAATTTCATCAATCCAGAGGACGCAGGGAGCCAATGCTTCCGCCAATTGGATCATTTGACGGGTGCGGGATTCCGACTCGCCTACTAAGCCGCCAAACAGCCGCCCAACGTCCAATCGTAGCAGGGGTAGATGCCAGTGGTGAGCGATCGCTTTCGCCGTCAGAGATTTCCCGGTTCCCTGAATCCCCACTAACAATAACCCGCGCGGATGGGGCAATCCGTACTGCCTCGCCCGTTCGGAAAAAGCACCGCCCCGCCGCAACAGCCATTCTTTGAGATTATCCAACCCGCCAATATCGGAAATTTTTTCGGTCGCCGGGTAAAAATCTAATATTTGGGTTTGGCGAATTGTCTGGCGTTTTTCTTCTAGGACGAGTTCTACATCTTCCGGACGCAATTCGCCGTGGGTGGCGATCGCCCGCGCCAAAACGCGCCGTATCCGTTCCATTGAGAGTCCCTGACAGGAACGAACCAACTCGTCTAGAACGCGCGTTTCCAGAGATTTTCCCGTTGCTGCTGACAAACGTTCTACTTCGCTTTTAATCTCCGACCCCGAAGGCAAGGAGAATTCTAGCACAGTGAGAACTTCACTCAAATCTTCTGGAATCGAGATTCTGGGGGACAATATGACGATATTTTTCGGCTGGGATTTGAGCAACCTTGCCAAATTGCGGAGTTTGCGCGCCACCGAGACATCTTCTAGAAAGCGGTGGTAATCGCGCAAAATAAAAATCCCTGGCGCGGTTGCCGGGAGTTTTTCCAGTAATTCTAAAGCTTGCAGGGGATTGCGGCGTCCAAACCCGGCATCCGTGGGGTTGCCTTGGTAACCATCGACAAAATCCCAGGTATAAACCCCACGGTTGCCCTGCTGTTTAGCGCAGGCTGCGATCGCTGCTTCTACGCGCTCTTCTTCGTAGGTGGGAATGTAGATTAAAGGGTAGCGTGCCCGCAGCAGCAGTTGAAACTCGTCACTGAAACTCATAGCGATTTTGGATGCGAGGATTTCGGATTTTTAATTTTTAGATTAAAAGCTAACACTAAAAAGGCTAACCAATCATCTCAAATCTCAAATCTCAAATCTCAAATCTACAATTCTCCAGGTAATTTTCCCTTGAGAAGTTCCAGTGCTGCCCAGCGTTGGTCTCGGGTTGGTTTGGACTCGCTGGGGGGGGAAATTTGTATACCTTTACACTTGCGATCGCACAGTTGTCTCTGAGGTAATGCGAGACACATTTGCTCGTACAGCCAATCGCCTGGGTTAAAAATACCGTCTGGAGCTAGCGATTCTACTAGGTCATCGACGTCAATTTCTTGTTCGATTGGCCCGGTATATGGTTGATTAGCGGCTGCGTCTAGCCAGATCAGTTCCGAGGTATTAACGACTACACGGTGATTGTATTGTTGCAAACAGCGGTGGCAGGTTAAAGTAGCGATCGCTTCCGCTTTGGCAGCAACTTCCAGATAAGTCCCTTTGTGACTAACTCGCACCTCACCTCGAACCGGCGTCAAGGTTTCTAACCCAGGCAGAAACTCTTCAACTTCAACCACCTGGGTCTGCTTGGGTGATTTAAGCAGATGCGGAATATAAATTGGTTCCATAATTATTAATTGCCGAGCCATCCTTCTTTAATTTTAGATTTTGGATTAATCTAAAATCCAAAATCTAAAATTCTTCAGTTGGATCAGCTGCGGCGCACGACTAAACGGCGGTCTGGTTCTTTGCCGCGACTGTAGGTTTCCAGGTCGGTAAAGTCCTTTAAAAAAGTGTGAACTTGACGCCGTTCCGCTGCCGAAAGGGATTTTAGTTCAAACTCTCTACCAGTCAAGCGCACCTGTTCGGCGGCATATTGCGCCATTTCTAGAAGTTCGGCTTGCCGCCGGACGCGGTAGCCAGCCAGCTCTACCGTATACGACGCTTGCTCCTCTGGGGGCTGACCTAAGTTGACGGTGGTGTTGGCTAAATACTGAATCGCATCTAAAGCCGAACCGTCAACCCCAATTAACGCCTGAATTTGTGGGGGCGTGAGATTGGTTTCGTCAATGGTCAACCAGTAGCTATCAGGTTCTGGTTCGTCCTCGTGTTCGGCTAGGGATAGAGTGGCGTGCTTTTCGACTTCCACCTTAGCGGGGGTTTTGGTCAAAAGCAGCAGTTCTTCTAGCCACTTCTGACCGCGCTGCATTCTACTATCGTTCATGAACGCTAACTTGAGGCTTTTTTCTTAGAACGACTGGGTTCAAAGGGCAGTGATTCCCGTCCCTTTGTTTCTTTTTCCTGCACTTCTACCAGTTTTTGCAGGTTTTCGGGCAGGGGTTCTCGCGACAACACAAATGTCTGAACCGTCTGGAAGATGTTGGCGATTAACATGTACATCAATACCCCAGCGGGCAGTGGGAAGAACAAAAACATCCCCGAAAAGATGATCGGAGTAATTTTGTTAACCGTATCTTGCTGCGGGTTACTGCTGGTACTGCCTGTACTTCCTTGACCGGAAAGCAGTTGGTTAACGTACAAACTAACGCCAAATAACAGCACCATGACCACGGTATCCCAGTGGACAGTGCCGTCTTTGTCCACCGCGCCGACGCGACCCAGGGCTTCGATGAAGAGAAAGCCTTTTTCAGCTGCTAGTCCGGGAATTGTACCTTGGATGGTAGCGTCTCCGGGTTCTAGGGCTTCGATGTTGCCATTTTCATCGATTCGGACTCGTTCTTGGCCTTTAATTACTTGCCAGCGGGGAACGAGTTGGGTGTTACCGTTTTCCGCTACTAGGGCGCTAATCGGTTTGCCTTCGGGGGTTTGAAATTCAAACTTGGTTTTCTCGCCCACTGTTAAGCGGTTGCCACTTGGCACCAGGCCAATAATGGGAGCGTGAACCCCATCGGCGACGTAAATATTTTGGGGAGAAGTAGCAAAAGGTTGAGGTTGAATCTGCTCAATTTGTTCCTGGGGAAAAATTTGCAGATTGACGCTGTAATTTATATCCGAAAAAGGCGAGCCGCGCAATGTGGCAAATAAGGCAAATAGCACCGGCATTTGCAACAATACGGGCAAACATCCGGCTAGGGGGTTACCAAATTCTTTATAGAGCTTACTCATTTCCTCCTGCTGTTTAGCAGGGTCTTCTTTGTAGCGCTCTTGAATTTCTTTCACCCGCTTTTGCATAATGGGTTGCGTGATTCGCGTGCGGCGCATACTGCGAATTGAGTTGGCGCTTAGAGGATAAACCGCAAAGCGAACCACTAAGGTCAGCGCCACAATGGCTAGCCCATAGCTGGGTACGATCCTGTAGAAAAAATCCAGGATCGGCAGCATTACGTTGTTGGAGAGAAAACTGACACCAAAATCCATGCGTATGAACTCTACCTGTCAAGCGCTATATTATGCAACACAAAACTAACTCAAATCGAGCCGGCAATTTGCGCCTGACTCGGATTTAACGTTTGCTTCCTGTTTCTACCAAGGGAGTCGCCTCCGACTTGTCCACAGGCGTAAATTCCGCTCTTGCTGGACGTACTCTGTTTAATATCTATGCTGCACCCAAGCGGCGGGGTCATCTCGTAAACGCCCGGTGTGGATTCCCGCCCGTTCTGAAAAAACATGGAAAATGCTTCTATGTTTTTTTGTTGTGGGTTTGGCGTTAACGGAGGTACTACGCTTGCCTGCATGAGGGATGACGATTTTAGCGACCCGTCAAGCTACCGGCTTTGGGAATATTCAGACCTGCTTTTTGGGAAACGTAGTCGCAAATTTCGCGGTACTTGGGAATGGCTCTCAGTTCTAAGCGACTGCCGCCTCTGAGGGTAACTACCATATCTCCCCATAAGCCGATACCGCGAGCTACTTTCTTGATATCGACGATTTCTGAGTGGATAATGTCAGTGCGATCGCGTCCCATCCATCCCCCAATCACCGTGATGCGGCGATTGGTAATCCGATAGCGCAGCCACAAGGCTCTGGTAATTGCCCCTACTGTTAAGGGCAATCCCACCACCGTCAACCCGATCAGGATATTAAGAATTAGATCCCCGATGTGGGGGCCACCTTCATAAAAAACTTCCTCTTTAATGCCCATTGAGTACCTCGGCGTCAGCCAACAACTGCTCTAATTCTTGCAGAAATTGCTGATAATCGCACTCTGTGGCTGAGGGTTTTACCACTACCACTAACAACCAATCTGATTTCAGCCGGGGCAGTAGTTGGCGAAAAGCCGCCCGCAGCTGTCGTTTAATCCGATTCCTTTGCGTCGCTAGCTTGCTGACTTTTTGGCTCACCGAAAAGCCAATTTTTGGCGGTATTTTGGCTGATTCGGCAGTTTGTGGCTTTTGTCGCCAAGCTCTTAAAGTCAAGTGGGGAGATTGGCGACGAATGCCTTGACGAAATACGGCACTAAAATCTAGCCGATGTTTTAGTCGATTTACTTTTGGCAAAGCCACAAGCGATCGCAACCCTCCCAGCCCTTGACTCTTCGCTGTCAGCAATTCTACACCGCCAAACGATAGCGCCCTTTACGACGGCGCGCTGAAAGCACTTTCTGACCGTTTTTGGTTCTCATCCGGGCGCGAAAACCTGATGTTCTTTTTCTCTTGCGGTTCGTTCCGCCCAAGGTACGCTGGGTCATTGTCAGTTCTCCAAATTGGCTAGTTTACTGGGGTTATGTGTCATGGGTAATGAGAAATCTTCCCCTCACGAACATCCCCTAAGTTGCACAAAAAGTCACAATCTTTTATGTTACCACTTCCCAACCGCAGCTAATCAATGCTGAGTATCCAAGTCCCGATGTAACGCAGCAGGGGTACGTCCCCAGGGGTTTGAATTTGGCAGTTGAAGAGAAACATGCCGCCAAATGAGGGATTTTTGACGTTTGATAAGACTAATTCGACTGTATTTCCTGCTGGGACTGGTTCTCGCGGGAAAATTTGAATGACGCGGTTTTCTCTGTCCCAGTTGACTTCCTCTAAGGGTACCGACTTACCTCGGACTCGCACTTCTATTTCTTTGGGATCAAATACTCCCTCGAAGTAGTTGGGATAGGAAATCGAGAACTGGGCAACTGCTAATTTCATTTGTTTGGAGGGAATTCGCAGGCGGTAGCGATCCCATCCATTGGTTCTGCCGCCAAAGTCTAGCCGAAAGGGTAGCTGGTTTTCGCGGCTGACGGGGCCCCAGAGGGTAAAACCAGGCAAGCCACTGGCTAAGCTGATAGAATGAACTCCGCCTAGTACGCAAGCACTAATTGCCAAGGCAGAAAACAGGCGTCGTAGAGAAGACATAGGCTAGCTAGTGAAACTGTTTTTTAGGGGGAATGTTGTTACAGAAATTAACTATACAGACTTTCTCAGGATATTTTAACGGTAACCACGTTAAACAGGGTAAAAGATTTGTCCGCGGGCTAGGGGTGAAGGATAATGTTTCCATTTTCTAGGCGTTGGCGGCGCTTTAGGGGTTTATTTTTGCTGGGTTTAACTTTTTGGTTGTTGTTAGTTCTGGTTGTCAAACCAGAGGCTAATGTAGTTATTGCTAAGTCTTTAACCACGATTAAAAATAAGGCAGAGCCTTGGGAAATACTTTCCCAGGTTGAACCTGGGAACGAGGTAGAGGCAGCTTTTGAACCTGGGAACGAGGGGGAGGCATCTTTGAGGGTGCAGCAGGGTTTACGGCTTTATCAAGCAGGAAAGATTACCGAAGCAATTAATGTTTGGCAACAAGCGCTGGGGGTGATTTCAAATAGCTTGGATCTGGCTCTGGTTAGGACTAATTTGGCTTTGGCTTATCGCGAAATTGGTAATTTTAATCAAGCTGTGCAGCAGTGGGAGAAAGCGATTCAAATTTATCGGGTGCAAAAGGATGAGGCTACCCAGGAACGCTTGGCTCAATTACTTGTGGAACAAGGACAAACTTATAGCGATTTGGGACAGCAACAGCGGGCGATTCAATTGTTGCAATCGGCTTTAGAGATAGCTAAGAAGAATAATTTACAACTAACCGAAGCAGCAGCATTAGGTGCTTTGGGTAATGCTTATTGGGCTGCGGGAAATTATGAAGAAGCTATTTCTAGTTGTGAGGCTAGCTTGCGGATTGCTCGCGAATTAAATGATAAGGGTAAAGGATACATTATTACAGCTTTGAATAATTTGGGTAATGCTTATGCCAGTAGGGGAGAACGATATCGCACCAGTGCAAGTGTAGCGACGATAGAAGGGGATGATCAAGCTGTAGGGCAGTTTAATGAGTTGGCTCAAGAGGATAAATTAGCCGCGATCGCTGCATTTACAGAAAGCGCACAATTGGCAATGAATGGGTTATCTAAAGATCGCCAACTGAGCGAGCAAAATTGGCAATTATTGGAAGTAAAAGCCCGGTTAAATCTTAATCGTTTGCTGGGGGAAATGGCTGAGCCAGATAGTAATTTAATTGCTCAAAATCGCTCGCGGATTATATCAATTTTAGAACGAGTTCCCGATTCGCGGGATAAGGTTTATGGGTTGATTAACTTAGCGATCGCCAACGAAAAGAATCAAGAGGCGGCGAGGTTATTAGGATTGGCGATCGCATCCGCCAGAAATATCAGCGATTTCCGCAGTTTATCGTTTGCTATTGGTAGTTTAGGACACTTGTATGAAGCCTCTCGGCAATATACCGAGGCGATGGACTTGACGCAGCAAGCTCAGTTTGCAGCACAGCAAGCGAATGCGGCGGATAGTTTATATCGCTGGCAGTGGCAGGCGGGGCGTGTATTTAAGGTTACAGGGGATCGCACGCAGGCGATCGCGTCTTATGAGAGTGCGATCGCCACACTCCAAAGCATTCGCAGCGATATTCTTGTAGCTAATAAAGATTTGCAATTTAACTTCCGCGACTCGGTGGAACCAGTGTATCGCGAATTAATGGGATTGTTACTAGAAACTACCAATTACCAAACAAATCTGACTAAAACCATCAATATTTTAGAGTTGCTTAAGTTAGCCGAACTGCAAAACTTTTTTGGCGATGATTGCGTGGAAATCGCCCAAAAAAATGGGACTAAAAAGGATAATTTATCCGAGACTGGGGCGGCGGTTATTTATTCAGTGATTTTGAGCGATCGCACGGAAATGATTCTCCAATCTCCCGACGGTAATTTGCAGGGTTACCCAGTAGAAATAAAACAAGATCAACTGCAACAGGAAATCGACCAATTGCGTTTGTTACTTGAAAATAGGTCAACAGAAGAATACCTTCCACAAGCTCAAAAAATCTACGATATGCTTATTCATCCGATGGCAGAAGATATCGCGAAATTGGGGGTAAAAACTCTTGTATTTATCCAAGATGGAGTATTGCGAAAAGTGCCGATGTCTGCATTGCACGATGGCAAGGAATTTTTGGTGCAGAAGTATGCGATCGCTAATACACCTAGTCTGACTTTAACTGCTAGCAAATCTCCCAATGTCCGCAATTTAAAAGCCCTCGCTGTCGGCTTAACCGTCGAACGCGAACCCTTTCCACCGCTAACAAATGTAGCTGCCGAAGTTGCCGAGGTAAATAGCCTTTTGGGAGGTATTAAACTTTTAGATCGAGATTTTACCATAACTCGGTTAGAAAAGGAACTACGAGCTAATAATTTTGCCATTATTCACATTGCTACTCACGGCAAATTTGGTGTGGATGCTGCGAGTACTTTCTTAGTGGGATACGACGGAAAAATTAGTCTGGATCAACTTGATAGTTTGTTGCGGAGTGTATCCCAAAATTATCGGAGAAATGAACAACAAGAACCTGTAGAGTTATTAACTTTAAGTGCTTGTCAAACAGCGGCGGGAGATAATCGGGCAGCTTTGGGAATTGCAGGAGTTGCTGTGCGCGCGGGGGTTAAAAGCGCTATGGCTAGTCTGTGGTTTATTAATGATGAATCAACTGTCAGACTGATTGAAGAATTTTATACTCAATTGCGTCAACCTAGTATGACAAAAGCTGAAGCACTTAGGCAAGCTCAGATCAAGTTAATCGCGTCGGAGGATTATAATCACCCGGCTGTTTGGTCGCCTTTTATTTTGATTGGCAATTGGTTATAATAGGTAGGACTTAAAATCCCGATTTTTTAGAGAAATCGGGATGCTGAAGGGTAGTTATTTCGCTTCATCAGGACTTACGCAAAGAAACCGGGTTTCTATGAAAAATCGTCGGTTTGGAAGCGATAGATCCAGGTAGAAACCCGGTTTATAGGAGCGTCGCGCGTAAGTCTCGTTCATATTAAAGCGCGGGGTAGCAAGAAAATATCTACCAAGGTAACTATTAGTTATGCTGAATTTATTTATGAGATCAAATCCGCTTGTAACACCCCTAATATCCCCCACGCTAAAGCGTGGGGCTACACAAACAAAGACCGCCTGCGCGGTCTATAAAAATCAAGGTATGAGATCAAATCCGCTTGTAACACCCCTAATATTCCCCACGTTAAAGCGTGGGGATACACAAACAAAGACCGCCTGCGCGGTATATAAAAATCAAGGGGTTATTGTCTGGATTGCGGGCTGTTTTACGTTTATTGGTTTGAGCGCGATCGCAGTCCAAGCCCAAATAGTTCCCGATGCGACTTTACCAGTTAATTCGATTGTTACGCCTGATGGGAATACCAGTATTATTAATGGCGGTACAGAGGCTGGTAGTAATTTATTTCACAGCTTTCGGGAATTTTCCGTTCCTACTGGCGGGACGGTTTTGTTTAATAATAGGCTGGATGTGCAAAATATTTTTAGTCGCGTTACTGGCAGTTCTATTTCTAATATTGATGGCAGTATCAAAGCGAACGGCACGGCAAATTTATTTCTGCTCAATCCCAATGGAATTGTTTTTGGCCCGAATGCTCAATTAAATATCGGCGGTTCGTTTATCGGCAGTACTGCTAGTAGCATTAGATTTGCCGATGGCAGTTGGTTTAGCGCTAATAATCCCAATAGTCCACCGCTACTTACCGTTAATGTTCCCGTGGGATTGCAATACGGACAAACAGCAGGAAATATTATTAATAGATCCACAGCAACCGATGGAAACAATCAAATTGTTGGGCTTCAAGTTCAAGCAGGCCAAACTTTGGGATTAATTGGCGGTAATGTTCTGCTAGAAGGGGGTAAATTAACTGCGCCTCAAGGCAGAATTGAGCTAGGCAGTGTCGGTGCTAATAGCTTGGTGCATCTGATTCCTAATCACAATAATTTCAGTTTGGGATATGAAGGCGTTAATGGTTTTCAAGATATCCAACTTTCCCAACGGGCAGTTGTAGATGCCAGCGGTGTTGGGGGCGGGGATATTCAAATTCAAGGACGGCGCGTGTTAGTACGCGATGGTTCTCAAGTATTAACAATTACTCAAGGGTCGCAAGCTGGAGGAAATTTAACGATTCGCGGTGCCCAATTGGTGGAAGTTAGCGGTAATAATCCTGCCAATTTTACCCGGTTATCAAGCGATACGATTGGTAGTGGAACGGGTGGTAATTTAACCGTAGAAGCGGGTCAATTTCTGCTTCAGGGAACGGCTTTTTTGTCTACAACGGCGTTTGGGACGGGGGCGGGGGGCAATTTGCGAGTGGTTGCGCCTAATTCAGCCACGTTAATTGGTACTGGATTTAACCAACTTCAAGCGATCGTTTTTGTCCGCTCTTTTACTGGGGAATTAAGTGTAAGCGATCGCGTAACTGGCTTGTTTGCCGGAACGGCAGGGCTAGCAAAAGGCGGCGATATTGAGATCCAAACTAACTCTCTGAGCCTGCAAAACGGGTCATTTATCTTTAACCCTACCTTTGGTGCCGCGATGGGGGGAAATATTACTTTCCAAGCTGATGATGCTGTAGACTTTTCTCGCTCTGCTGTCATCACTTATTCTGCCTTGGGAACTAGCGGCGCAGCAGGCAATCTCAGCATCAACGCTAACCGAGTTGCGATTGTGGAAGGAAGCGTTTTATCCAGCGCTACCTACGGCAGCGGACGCGGGGGAAATGTAACTATTTATGCTGCCGAATCTGTAGAAGCCAGCCGCACCCCAGAGAACGCCCTATTACCTACTGGGATCTTGAATAACAGCCTTTACGGTACGGGACAGGGAGGCAACATCGAGATTCGCACCAGACGCTTTATTAATCGGGATGGCGCTTTAGTTGTTACCAATAGCGGCGGAGTTCTCCCCAGGTTGTTTCCTATACTTACGGGTGGCCCAGGTGGAAATATCTTGATCGAAGCGACGGAATTGATGGATATTTCGGGTGTTTCACCAGATGGTTTCATCGCCAGCGGTCCCGGTACGACGACGTTCTCTTCATCTAAGGCGGGAAACTTAACCCTTTCCACCCCTCGGCTAGTAGCAGCAGACGGCGCGATTATTTCCAGTGCTACTCTGTCTGTTGGTCAGGGTGGCGACTTAACTGTAAATGCGGACTCGATCGAATTGATCGGGCGATCGCCCAAAACGGGGAATCCCACTACCTTAATTACCTCATCGGGGCGGACTGACTTTGCCCCCTTGATTGGTGCGGGGGCGGCGGGAAATTTAACCGTAAATGCGAGATCTTTGGTGGTGCGGGATGGGGCTACCCTGAACGTCCGGAGTTTTGGTCGAGGCGATGCCGGAACCTTGGCAGTTGTTGCCGACTCAATCCGGCTTGCCAACGGTAGCCTGAATGCGGCGACTGTCTCCGGGGCTGGGGGAGATATTCAATTGCGATCGCAAACCTTACAATTACGCAACGGTAGCAGAATTACTACCGACGCGGGCAATACTAATGGCGGCAATATCACGATTGATACAGGCTCTTTAGTGGCGCTAGAAAATAGCGATATCACCGCCAATGCGCCCCAAGGTCAAGGGGGACGAGTAACTATCAATGCCTCTGGGATTTTTGGGATTGAATTTCGCGATCGCACTACCCCCTTCAGCGACATTACCGCCACCGGCGGCACTCCTGCCTTAAGCGGTACGGTAGAAATCCGCACCACCAATAACCAAGTCGAGAATGCTATAGCACAATCGGAAAATAATTTTGTAGCTCAAGATACCGTTTTAGCCACGAGTTGCATCGCCCGCAGCCGCGCCGGTAGCAGCTTTACCGTTACCGGCAACGGCGGCTTACCCCCAACTCCCTACGATCCGTTGATGGGGCGGTATGCGGTGGCACAGGTGCAGGGGATTGAGACAAGAGAGACAAGGGGGACAAGAGAGACAAGGGGGACAAGGGAGACAAGGGAGACAAGAGAGATTTCCCGATCGCCAATCAGCAGCCAGCAATCCTGGAAACAGGGCGATCCGATTGTGGAGGCGCGGGGATTTGCGATCGCGGCAGATGGAGAAATTAAACTGGTGAGTGGGGATGCAATGCGAAGTCTTGCCAATGCTGGTGACTTCATTTGCCGCTAGATAAATTATGGGCGTAGTTTGTATCCTAGAGATATAGCGATCGCGATCGCTTAAACAGTGCGATCGTTTACCTGTTTCCAGGTCTTTTTGATCTTGCACTGCTGACCTTTGAGTGTCGCTCCTAAAGGCATTACGGAATTTTCCCAGGAATCGTTTTTTATTATTTTCAAATAGAAAATATTTTATGCGATCGCCCGCCCATCTGCTTTCCAGGCTAGCTCTCAGCAAATTATTCCCAATCAATTGGTCTAAGCTAAAACCAAAACTTTGGGAGTGGCGCATCGTTACAATTACCACTGTCACAGTAGGAGCAATTGTTATCGCCCTGCGTTTGACGGGTTTTTTTCAATATTTAGCTTGGGATGCTTTCGATCAATTTTTTCAGTGGCGTCCCTTAGAACCACCCGATAAGCGAATTGTCATTGTCGCCATTGATGAAGCCGACATCAAAGCGCTTGGTCGGTGGCCTATGACAGATGATAAATTGGCAGAATTGCTGCTAAAAATAAAATCTCAACAGCCGCGAGCAATTGGCTTGGATTTGTATCGCAATTTGCCTGTAGAACCGGGTTACGAACAATTAGCAAAAGTATTTGAATCTACGCCAAATTTGATTGGCATTGAAAAAGTAGCGCCGGATAGCCGTGGCTCGACTATTTCCCCAGCACCAATATTGAGTAAAAAAGGGCAGGTAGCAGCAAATGATGTGCCAGTGGATGGAGATGACAGAGTGCGTCGCGGGTTGCTATTTTTAAACCCGCCGAATCGCAGGAGAATAGAAGGTTTTGCCCTCAGATTGGCAAGAATATATCTCAGGGGTGAAGGCATTAGGCCAAAGTCAGCAGCAAACGGCAATATGAAGTTAGGCAAGGCAGTGTTTACGCCCTTTGAGCCGAATGATGGGGAATACATTGAAGCCGATGCAGCAGGCTATCAAATTATTTTAAATTACCGCCACCCACCAGGCAGTTTCATCACGATTTCGCTGAGAGAGGTGTTAGAAAATCGGATTAAAGAAGATTTATTTCGCGATCGCATTGTTTTAATCGGCCCCCTGGCGGCTAGTTTGAATGATTTTTTTCACACTCCGTTCAGCGGCGGTTTTACCCAGGAACTGCAACAAATGGCTGGGATAGAAATTCAGGCGAATATTATTAGCCAAATACTCAGTGCAGCGATTGAAGGGCGTCCTTTGATTAAAACTTGGCCCGATCTCGTAGAAAAGGGGTGGATTTTTTTCTGGTCTTTTATTGGTGCAATTATTGCTGGGAAATTACCGAGTTGGCGCTGGGCGGCTTTTAGTTTGTTAGTTGCTGGTGGAAGTTTGATTGGTGGTGCTTTTGTGGCCTTTTTAGATGGTTGGTGGATACCCGTGGTGCCACCGTTAGCTGCCCTCTTGGGTTCTACGAGTGCGATCGCCGCTTATACTATCCGATCCGAGCGTCAAGAGCGACAAAAGATGATTACCTTGTTTGGGCGTTACGTCAGTCCCCAAATTGCTGACGCGATCTGGCGCGATCGCGATTCTCTGCTCAAACAAGGACGCCTCAAAGGGCAAAAGCTGACGGCAACGGTGCTGTTTACAGACTTAAAAAATTTTAGTCTGATTGCTAACAAGCTGGAACCCGAAGAACTGATGGATTGGCTAAACGAGTACATGGAGGCGATGTCAGAAATTGTTTTAACTCATGGCGGCGTGGTGGATAAATTTATCGGCGATGCGATTATGGCAGTTTTCGGCGTACCGATTCCCCGCATTACTGAGGAAGCGATCGCTAACGATGCTAAAGCCGCCGTCCGTTGCGCCCTGGAAATGGCATCTGCCTTGGAATCCCTCAATCAAAGATGGCTGGCTCAAGGACGCCCCACCGTTGCCATGCGTATCGGTATTGCCACCGGAACTGTAGTAGCTGGCAGTCTGGGCGGCGTCCACAGGGTTGAATACACCGCACTAGGAGATTGCGTCAACCTGGCGGCGCGGTTAGAAAGTTTCGACAAATCAATCAATGACGGTATTTGCCGGATATTGATCAATAAACGAACGTATAAATATATTGACGGACTTTTTCCCACCAATAAAATCGGTAGCGTTCAGATCAGGGGACGCCAAAGACTGACAACCATTTATCAAGTTTTGCTCGCTCAACAAATCTAGTTTAATGTCAAGGTCGGAAAGGTCGGGAAAAAGGTCGGAAAGGTCGGAAAAAATGCTGATATATCTTTCTTCTATTGCTCAGGGTAATTATAATTATATAAGAAATATTAAATTTATTTACTTAGTTAAATAATTATGAGATTATATATATATCTGGTAGTAGATCAACGGAAATATTAAAAAATAAATACAGGCTAAAAACCGGCCTGGAATTAGGTTTTAAAGGGTGCAACATCTTCTCTACCGCAGGCGATCTTCACAATTTAAGGAGATGTAAGAGATGAGAATTACTTCTCACCAAGCTAGGGGGGTTTCAGCAGCGATATCGATTTTGTTTATGCCATTGATTGGCGCGATTGATACCCGATTCAGCCAAGATTTACCACAGCCTTTAGTTGAGGTTGGTTTTGTCTCTCCTGCACGGGCAGAAACTGCTCCAACAGACGATTTAGATTACGAACCGCCGAATCGGGGAATGCCAAAAACAACTCAAGGAACGGGTTCGCGGGGCTGTACTTTATCTGAACCAGTAACGGTGACTTTGTTAGTGCCCAACGACCACACCGGACAAACGATATCCGGTCGGCCTACTTTTTTCTGGCATGTGTCGGGTAGCACATCAGTGCCAGTAGAATTTGCTTTAGTAGAACCGGGGGTAACAAAACCGCTGTTCGTGCAGCGGATGCAGGTAGAAAAACGGGGCATCATGCAGGTGCAACTACCCCAAGACGCACCAGAATTGGTATCCGGACGCAAATATCGCTGGTCGGTATCGTTGCTGTGCAATCCCAACCGTCCTTCTAGCAATGTGTTTGTGCAAAGCTGGATCGAGCGGGTAGCGGCGAAACCCGAACTAACGCAAAAGCTCTTGAATGCCCAATCGGAACTAGAACGCGCGCGAATTTATGCGGCTTCTGGGTTATGGTATGACGCCCTGACAGGGGTTTCGGCTGCTGACAATGCCAATCCGAGCGATATGCCATCCGGCACACTTCGTGACCGCGCCATCTCTCAAGCGCGTCTGTCTCTGTTAAGGCAAGTCGGGCTAAACCAAGTCGTGGTGCAAGAAAGGCAGAATCTGGCATCGAATTGATGGCAAATTGGGTTTAACTTCTCTTAAGCCCCCCTTGACAAGGGGGGTTTGGGGGGATCGGTGGGATAAATAGGAACTGGAGTTATTGAAACAAATTTGGCTCGCAAGGGATGGGGTGAGGATGTGCGATCGCTCCCGTACCAGAATTCCCCTTTGCAGTCAGTACCACTTGTCCCCGTGCATTAACGGTAAACTCAGTCGCTTCGACGATTGCGGGTGGATATCAGATATTGCTCAATTTTCGCGGCTCCGCCCGCAGTTTTACTTCCGTTTCCGTGGTGGATGTATTGCAGAATCGCATCCCGCCGGATTTAATGCGCGATCGCATTGTTTTAATTTATGACCAGAATTCGCACAAAATACAGCGGGTTGCGCTCTTATGCGGTACGCGCGCTAGCTAAGGGAGCTGGGGGAGCCAGATGTACCTCATAGGGCTGCAATCCACTGTCAGGCTTTCCCGATCGATTGTGATCTCGATCTAGGAGCAAGTTGATTTTAGTATCTAAATCAAGAGATTGGGATCGGAGATCGAGTTGATTTTGCTATCTAAGTTAGAGGATCTAGATCGGGGAGCAAGTTGATTTGGGTACGAATAATAAGGGATCGAAATCAACAAAATAGTGTGAAATTTTATCTGTTATTTATTAATCTTTATCACAGCTTTGTCATTAAAATTATCGGATCATAAAACATTGTTAAACACAACGATCGCTTTGTCCTAGTGGATTTTGTTTAATCTATCTCATCTGTCAGGTAATTGGCAAAAACCACCAAATTTTTTCACGATCTAAGCAATTTTAGATTTCAGGGTTGCTGATTTTAGGTTTTGATATTTTTTGGGAGATAGCCAATAGTTTAAGCTCTGAGAGCGAGGCAAAGTATCAAACACAAGCTTCCCCCAGATTTATCTGTGGGGCGATCGCGCCCAGGGCTAGTCAATCTCAAATCTCAAATCTCAAATCTCAAATTGGATGACTTGCGGTGAAACTGAGTGCAAAATATATGATGTTCCCTCAACTGAAACAGAATGTTTGGAATTGGCGTGGTGTCTTGATTGCTGCTCCTACGGTTGCAGGAGCGGTTGCTATCTTGCGCTTGGCAGGGTTATTTCAAGCTCCAGGTTGGGCAATGCTGGATCAATTTTATCGCTGGCGTCCCCCAGAATCACTAGACCCTCGGATTGCAATCGTTACCATTAATGAATCTGACCTCAAGCAATTGGGTAAGTGGCCTATTTCAGATCAAACATTGGCGGAATTACTGCTAAAAATTAGAGCGAATCGACCGAGAGCGATCGGTTTAGATCTATATCGAGACTTGCCAGTAGAACCGGGTTCTGAGAAACTGGCTCAGGTATATAAATCAACGCCGAATTTGATTGGCGTGAAAAAAGTGGTGGCGAATCGCTTGGAAGCAACCGTTCCTGCACCACCTATTTTGAGCCAAAAAGGGCAAGTTGCAGGCAACGATATAGTTGTAGATGCAGATGGTAAAATCCGCCGCGGTTTGCTATTTCTCTCCAGCCCGTCAGGGGAAAATATACCAAGTTTTGCCTTTAAACTGGCGCAGATTTACCTAGCATCTGAAGGTATTACACCCCAGTCGGCAGAGAACAATTTTCTCAAATTAGGGCAGGCGGTTTTTATGCCATTTGAACCCAATGATGGCAGTTATATCCGCGCCGATGCTGGCGGCTACCAAATATTGTTAAATTATCGGTACCCGGAGGGGAGCTTCCGCCGGATTTCCCTTACCGACGTGCTGGGTAATCGGATGCCAAAAGATTGGGTCAGAGATCGGATTGTTTTAATCGGCACTACCGGCGTCAGTTTAAGCGACTTCTTTTACACGCCTTTTAGCAACAATTTTACCAATGAATTGAAGCTGACTCCAGGGATAGAAATTCAGGCAAATATCACCAGCCAAATTCTCAGCGCCGCCATCGATGGGCGTCGCTTGCTCAGAACTTGGTCAGAATTGTGGGAGTATGGGTGGATTTTTTGCTGGTCTTGTGTGGGTGCAGTCTTAGGTTGGAAGTTACCAAACTTGAAATGGGCGATCGCATGTTTAATTTTTGCTAGCGGCAGTTTGGTAACTGGTTGCTATGTGGCGTTTTTAAGCGGTTGGTGGATACCCGCAATCCCAGCTTTAGTAAGTCTAGCCGGATCTGAGATCGCAATTATGGCTTACCTTGGATACACAGAAAGGCAAGAAAGACAAGTGATGATGACCTTGTTTGGGCGTTATGTCAGTCCCCCCATTGCCGAAGCTATCTGGCGCGATCGCGATATCTTAATTAAACAAGGTCGCCTCAAAGGTCAAAAGCTAATGGCGACGGTAGTGTTTACCGACTTGAAAGATTTTTCCGCTCTCACTAAAAAACTCAACTCGGAAGAACTGATGGATTGGCTAAACGAGTACATGGAGGCGATGTCAGAAATTGTTTTAGCCAATGGCGGCGTAGTGGATAAATTTATCGGCGATGCGGTGATGGCAGTGTTTGGCGTGCCAATTCGTCGCGGTAATCAGGAGGCGATCGCTAATGATGCAAAAGCCGCTGTGCGTTGTGCGTTGGAAATGGCAGCTGCTTTGGAATCATTAAACAAAAGATGGCAAGCTCAAGGACGCCCTACCACCAGTATGCGAGTCGGTATCGCCACGGGTGTAGTCGTTGCTGGGAGTTTGGGCGGCGTCCAAAGGATGGAATATACGACCATCGGAGATTGCGTTAACTTGGCATCGCGCCTAGAAAGTTTCGACAAATCAATCAATGGTAGTATCTGCCGGATTTTGATCAATAAACGCACTTATCAATATCTCGACGGACTTTTTGCCGCCCAGTTAATCGGCAGCTTCCCGATTCGAGGACGCCAAGGATTGACTAGAATTTATCAAGTTTTACCCGCTCAAAGCTAAAAAGTTGTTTGTGTTTCAGTTGGTGCATATCCGTTACAACCCTGAATTATTAAAGAATTCAGGGTTCTCCAGCTTATGGCGGTAGCGCTCAGATCGATCTGCTCCCACTTGCAGCCGTATATTAACAAATATAAACTTTGTTAGCTTAACTTAATACTTAAGAGCGTATTTTTTAAACTAACAATAGTGAATTCTAAATAAATCGATATATTTTAAAATAATTTACCCCTGAAGGTTCACCTATAATTCAATTTTATGGGGGGATTTTTTGCAACAATCATAGGTATTTTAACCTGTTGAGGAGTTGGGGGTTATGAGAATAAATGTGCAAACATTGCCAAGTGAAGCAACAGCAGCAATATCGATTGTATTAACAATATTGTTGATAGGGGGATTGATTAAAAGCTTAAATCCTCAATTTTTGCTGCCTATATCTGGAACTAGATCTGAGATAAAATCTAATTTCCAGCCATCTAATTTACAGTATGAACCCCCAAACAGGGGATCGCCCAAAGCAACTCAAGCAACAGGTTCGCGAGGCTGAGACATACAGCGCAACCCGCTGTATTATTTCTCTTGTCCCTAGATCAAACTTTGATGTCTTAGGTTGGTAGCCTTGTCAAGACAGATTTTATCAATAAACCCATATACTAAGAAACCCGGTTTCTGCCATCGAGAAATTTTTTAAACCCGCCCCGGCTTACGCTACCAATGCTACCGGAAATGATATCACTATCAGGACTTGCGAGACATAAATATTACGAAAGATTTATAAAACGATTCAATATTTTGGATTGAGTAATATTTATCGATAAAATCTGCCAAAATATGACAATTCAAATCAATGTTCAAAACCTCGCATTTCTGCTCTCCCTGATAACCTGGTATAATCTGTTGAACATTACTGACAAGCCAGAGATGTTGGTGCTTTGCTGGAATTTTGGCAAGGGCGCTGAGAATCTCTTTCTCATCTCGCAAAACAAGCTTTTGCACATTCAACTTTTCTTCACCCATTGCTCTGGGAATTGGCACTAATTGATTGATACCAGAGTAATAGTAGGATAATGGCAAGAGATGTAAATCTGTAAACACTAAAATAGGTTGATTTGGTTGTTCGCGAGCCATTATGTAGGAAGAAACTCGTTTCCAGTCGCCTTCTTTAGCTGATAAACTGTAAATACCAGAAATAGACAATAGGCTAACTGATAATAAAAATACAGTAAAACCAATTAATAGTTTTTGTTTGAGACTACCTCTAACAATAGACAATAAAGAAAAAAGCGATATTACCACAACAATAAACAGCGGGTAAGCATATCGATCGATGTTCTGTACGGCATTCATTTTGTACAGAACTATTGCTAAAATTAAACTGGTCGTTAAAGTAATACTGAATAAAGATGTTTGGTAAAAGGTAATAAAGCGACGATAGATTAAAGCAACGAGTAGCAAAATGAGAATCAAACCATAGCGGATGATTTTGGTTAACTTAGCAGGCAGCAACCGATCGTTAAGAGCTAATAAATAAATTCTCACAATTTTTATAGTAGCCGTTAAACTCTCTATCAAGGAACTGGAATAACCAGTCAATATTCCCTTCAGGCGAGTTACATGGAAAAATAAAACCAATACGATCGGGAGTAAAAATACTCCAACGCCAGCCATTGTTATGAGATAATAATAAAAGGCACGCCACTTTTTAAAGAACAAAAGAGTAAGACCATGACCGATGAGAAGACAAGCTAACAAATAATTTGTGTACATTCCTGCGATCGCGCACAATCCATAGAACAATCTGGCTCGACGATTGGGGGTATCAGCCAGATATCCATCGAAGAAAAATAATAGCAGGAGGGCTGATATAAGGATAGCAAAGGCATACATTCTAATTTCGAGACTCGCCCAGATGGAAAAGGGATGAAATGCTACCACCCCAGCTATCCAACCTGGATGTATATCTTTCAAATATCGGCGGGAAAAAACAGCGGTTGTGTAAATTGTGAGGGAAATGCAAAAAACTGAAAATAGTCGAGCAAATACAATAGAATTATTCAAGGTGCGCCATAATTTTAAGATAGCAAAGAATAGGGGTGGCTGACCTTCAAAATTAATTGAATGGAAAATGGCATAACCGAGATCTTTACTCGTTGTATTGAGGGAAAAAACCTCATCCAGCCAAACGTTCAAACTTGCAGCCAGCGGTAGGGTAATGCAAAGATGCAATCCAATTATCAACAGAACTATCGAGTTGACGTTGTGGGGAAAACGCATCCAGGATTGAATTTGATTGAAAATCAACTTAATATTAGTGATTGCTTGCTGACTGCGGGTTGATAACCATAATTCTTTCATAGTGAATTACCTTATATCAACTTATTTCTCGGAATTATATGCACCTGATATCAGGGCAGTTTTTGAGGTAATCTCGGTGGGAGAAAGACCCAATTTAGTTGCGATCGCTAACGCAATAATCGGAATCGTAACCAACATCAAAAATCGCATAGCAATCGCATAGGCAATAGCGATATCGCTGTTAATCGAGAAAATGGTCAACCCAAACCGAATACCCGCCTCAAACGGGCCGATGAAGCCCGGAGTAGAGGGAAGAGCGATCGCTAAAGCCGTAGAACTCTGAATAAATAGCGCACCCAAAAAACCAGGAGTAGCGATACCGAAAGCCAACAATCCAGCCCAGTAAGTAATGCCGTTTAAACCCCAAATACAAAACGTTTCAACTACAGCTATTAGAGTCCGCTTGGGTTGTCGTAAGGCACTCAATCCACCCAAAAACTTTACCAGGGCAGATTCTATTTTTGACCGGAAGCGCCCCAAACCAACTTTTTGGCAGATCGTCCCTACTATTCTGGCGACGGAATCGGGAAAACTAGCAGCAATCAAGAACGTTCCCCAGAGCAAAACCAAGACAATTGCAATCCCACCGAGAGCGAATCCATTTAGCGCTGAAGATTGAGGAATTATGCCGCTCCACAGAGGAATTAACAACAACACTAACACAATTCCAATATCGAGTAATCGTTCTACAAAAACACTACCAAATGCTGTGGCAAATGGTACTCGATCGAATCGAGAAACAATTGCTGGACGAATAAATTCTCCCGCTTGTGCAGGGAGAAGACTACTAGCACCAAAACCAATAAAAGTAGCACAAAGGCGAATTTTAAACCGTCCAGGATCGCAGTGGGCTGCTAACAAAGTACCCCAGCGGCGCGCCCGCACCCAGTAAGATGCTATATAGGCGATCCAGCCTAAAAACAGCCATCCAGGTTGTGCGGATTTTAAGGCATTCCAGACAGCCGTAAGCGATACGTCTCGCAATGCCCAAGAAAGCAGGACAACTGTAACGGTTGTACCCAGGACAAGATAGATCCACTTGCGGGTTGAATTTGTTTTCACTGCTTTATTGAGAAATTGGCTACAGCAGGCACAGACCAAGTTGCCATTAACTCTGGCGAATCGTACCAGAATCCTTTGCGCGATCGCATTTTTGGAACAGTATCCAAAATAGATCCTCAGCCGGGTAAGGAAGAGAAAGATGGTCAGGAATAATATTCAACATCCGAGCGATTATTTTTCCTACCGGCGAACCTTGCAGTTTGTAACCCAGTACTGATTTGGCATGGGAAGCCATAATCCATTTTTCCGGTTTACCGCGAGCAACTTCGCGGAAGCCAAACTCTGCTACTAACTGTCGCAATGTGCCAGGTGTAAACCAGTGCAAAACGCTCGGTGGACTGTACATGTGCCAATTATTACCAAGAATCCGAGATGTGATGCTTTCTCTGTTTGACGTTTCCATCAACCAGAACCCACCGACTTTAGTATGGTCGCTGGCAACTTGTAAGGCTTGCTCGAGATTGAAAAAATGCCCTAAAACTTGAATCATATTCACCAGATCGTAGCGTTGTCCAGTTTGTAGTTGTTCTAGGGTTCCCACATTAACCTTTAACCCTAAGCGAGTACGAGCGTAGTCAGCCATATAAGGATTGGGTTCAATTCCTCGACCCTGCCACCCGCAATCCACCAAACCCTTAAGAATAAAGCCTGCTGCCGATCCCACATCTAATACTGTACCGGGTTGCATATACCGCGAGATCAGGCGACCATACCGCTGTCCGTGCTTTGTGAGAATTTTCTCTTCAGCCAGATAATTGGGATAACCCGCACCGCCACCATAAAAATACTGGTCGCTATAAACCTGGTTGACGTGGGCAATAGAGGTATCAATTTCGGCGAAGCGATGCTGACAACCCTGGCAAGCACATATCCAATAACCGTGTTTTCGGAAAAGACGGCGACTCTGTTGGCTACAGAGTGGACAGTTTTGATGTGAAAGCTTGTACGGGCGCGTGCTAATTTGCTGCTCGTTCATGGGTTAAATTTACACATTACAACTACCGAGATGCACTCCGTATATTTGACAATCCTAGTAATTTCTAATCAGTCTTATTATTGTTTAGCAGCGAAGGGTAATTTAGGCAACTGTTACATTAAGAAATGTTTGTAGTCGCGGCGGGTTTTACCGATCGGTTAATCCTGCGATCGCTATGCCGAGCGTCAAGTTAATGTGTAAAAATATGTACAAATGTATAGAAGTTGGATAAAAACATTAAAAAACTTGAACAAGCGATCGCCACAACAAGAGTCAGTAGGTACTTTCATCTACCTTAAAAAAAACAGCCTGAATTAATAAGAGAAGTTAAAGATACAGATACAAAGGTGGGGATCGACATAGGATCTCAAAAAAGTAACTCTATACTTGAGAAGACCCTTGAACTATTGCATCGACACCAACAAACAGAATCATGAGAATAGCTCCAGGCTTACTGCACCAACGTTGTAGAGGCTTGCCAGAAGTAGCATCTAGCTACTGAAAAACTGGAAAGGTGAAGCTTTTTAAGCAGTAAATTGCTGGGTGGCCTAAAAGCTTGCAGGGTCAAAAAATTGGCTCGCAAGAAAAGGCAACCTAAAGCGAGCGGCTAGTCGTTTAGCCGCCTAAATGGATGAGTCTTGTTTTAAGGAGGATTGGATGAAATTAGCGGTTGCTAAAGAAATTGAAATGGGCGAACACCGCGTCGCCTTGATCCCGGACACGGTTGCCAAATTGGTAAAACTGGGTTTAGAAGTATGGGTCGAGGCTGGTGCAGGTGAGGGTGCATTTTTCAGCGATGCTGCTTACGAAAGTGCTGGAGCTAAAATTATTGCCGATACGGCTGCGCTGTGGAGTGGAGCCGATGTTGTGTTAAAGGTGAGTCCGCCCAAGGAACACGAAATCCACTGGTTGCGCGAAGAAGCCGGATTAATTAGCTTTCTCAACCCCCTGGCAGATCCGGCGCTGATAGAGCGTTTGGCGCACCGTCGGGTTACCGCGTTCGCTATGGAACTGATCCCGCGCACCACAAGGGCGCAAAGTATGGATGCGCTTTCCTCGCAAAGATCGGTAGCGGGATATAAAGCCGTATTGCTGGCGGCGGCGGCGTTACCGAAATATTTCCCGATGTTGACGACAGCGGCGGGAACGATAGCACCGGCGAAGGTATTGATTATCGGGGCGGGAGTTGCGGGATTGCAAGCGATCGCAACTGCCCGTCGCTTAGGCGCTATCGTAGAAGCCTACGATATCCGTCCCGTAGCTAAAGAAGAAGTACAAAGCTTGGGCGCTAAATTTATCGAAGTCAAACTAGAAGAAGACACCCAGGGAGCAAATGGCTACGCTAAAGAAATTTCCGCAGCCGCCAAACAAAAAGCCCAACAAGTCCTCGCCGAACATATCAAGGCATCGGATGTAGTAATTACAACCGCCCAAGTTCCCGGTAAGAAAGCCCCCGTCATGGTAACCGAGGAAATGGTCAGCCAAATGAAACCTGGATCTGTAATCGTCGATATCGCAGCAGATCAAGGCGGAAACTGCGCCTGCACCGAACCAGGTAAAGATGTAGTCCGCCACGGGGTAACAATTCTTGGCCCAATTAATTTACCCGCAACTGTACCCGTCCACGCTTCTCAGTTGTATGCCAAAAACATCCTCACCTTGTTGCAATACCTAGTTAAAGATGGTGGGTTACAACTCAACTTCGAGGATGACATCATCGGCGATACCTGCATCACCCACGGGGGAGAAATTCGCAACCAACGGGTTAAAGATGCCCTAGCTCAGCTAACAGTAAATGCCGGGTAAATGTTATTTGTCCTTGGCTGGCTAATGGCTAATAGCTAATGGCTAATAGTAAAAAAACCTCTGACAATTAGCAATTAGCAATTACCCATTACCAATTACCCATTACCCATTACCAAATCAAAAACATGGCAGAAGGATTAATAGCAGCAATAGTTGTGTTTGTTTTGGCGTCGTTTGTGGGATTTGAGGTGATTAATAAAGTCCCGCCCACCTTGCACACGCCATTGATGTCCGGATCGAATGCAATTTCTGGGATTGCGATCGTGGGTGCTTTATTAATTGCTGGCCCCAAAGAATGGAATTTAACCGAAATCTTCGGTTTAATTGCCGTTGTCTTCGCAATGATTAACGTTGTTGGTGGTTTCTTAGTCACCGATCGGATGCTGCAAATGTTTAAGAAAAAGGAGGCTAAGGTTTAATGAGCGACTTTCTGCCGTCAACGATTCAAATCAGTTATTTAGTGGCTGCAACCCTATTCATCTTGGGTTTGAAGCAGATGAGTTCCCCTGCTACGGCACGTCAAGGCAATTTGCTAGGTGCCGTCGGGATGCTAATCGCTATTGTTGCCACTCTTCTCGACCAACAAGTTGTTAATTACGAAACGATCGCAGTCGGAATTATTTTAGGTTCCATCATCGGCACGGTGATGGCGCAGAAAGTCGAAATGACCGCCATGCCGCAAATGGTTGGTTTGCTCAACGGTTTCGGCGGTGCAGCCTCGATGCTGGTGGCAATGGGAGAATTCTGGCGCTATCTTTATATCCCGGAAAGCTTGCCAGTTGATTCTAATATTGTCGTGCTGCTGGGCGTTCTCATCGGCGGCATTACCTTAACGGGTAGTTTGGTGGCGTTTGCTAAGTTGCAAGAATTGATGACGGGTGCGCCGATTACTTTCCCGTTACAGCAACCTGTGAATGCTTTCTTATTCCTGGGCTTTTTGGCAGGAAGCGGCTATTTGCTGGTTTATCCAGAAGATCCGAAAGTCTTTCTCGTCCTCGTGGCGCTTTCCTTAATTTTGGGCGTAATGTTTGTCATCCCCATCGGTGGGGGCGATATGCCTGTGGTGATTTCGCTGCTGAACTCCTATTCGGGTATAGCAGCAGCAGTCGCAGGCTTTATCGTGATGAATAACATGCTGATCATCGCCGGGGCGTTAGTCGGTGCGTCGGGTATCATCTTGACTCAAATTATGTGCAAGGCGATGAACCGTTCGCTCTTAAACGTCCTGTTTGCTGCCTTCGGTACGGGTGGCGGAACCAGTGCTGGTAGCGGATCTAACATTGAAAAAGTCGTCCGCAGCATCGATCCAGAAGAAAGCGCGATGATGTTAGGTTATGCCAGATCGGTGGTGATCGTTCCCGGTTACGGGATGGCGGTTGCTCAAGCCCAGCACGCGGTGCGAGAATTGGCTGATCAGTTAGATCGGTTGGGCGTCGAGGTGAAGTATGCGATTCACCCGGTGGCTGGACGGATGCCGGGACATATGAACGTGTTGCTGGCTGAAGCTAATGTGCCTTATCCGCAGCTGTACGATATGGATGATGTGAATCCGCTGTTTGAACAGACGGATGTGGCGCTGGTGATTGGGGCGAATGATGTGGTCAATCCGGCGGCGCGTCACGATTCTGGTAGTCCGATTTATGGGATGCCGATTTTAGATGTGGATCGGGCAAAGCATACGATTGTGATTAAGCGCGGTATGAGTACGGGTTTTGCTGGTGTAGATAATGAGTTGTTCTACAAAGATAAAACCATGATGCTGTTTGGTAGTGCGAAGGATGTGGTGGCGAAGTTGGTTTCTGAGGTGAAACAGCTTTAACGAACCGCAGAGGCGCAGAGAGCGCAGAGAGAAGAGAATAGAGATAGCTTGTCTGGTTGTTGTTCTGGGCAAGCTATTTTGTTTTGGTTAATTCACAACAATTCGATAAACTCGTAACACTGAGTCCAGCATCTCGAATAATCGCTCGCAGCGTTCCTTTAGCAAGTTCCTGATGATCTGGTACGACGACTTGGGCAAATAGTTCATCTCGACACAGAGAAATATGGCTTCCTTTCTGACGCAGGAAGTAGAAGCCAACCTTTGCCAACGCTTTGATGCATTCCCTTCCAGAAATACGGGGTAATTTACTCATACAGCTACCAACATCATGTCAAAGCGATCTTCTGGAATGGGTTGACCTTTTTCTTGTAGGACTTCGATATATAGTTCGATTGCTTCTTTGATGTTGCTAATAGCTTCTTGTTTGGTTTTTCCCTGGCTGTTGCAACCTGGTAAGCTAGGGCATTCGGCTATCCAGCAGCCATCTTCATCGGTGTACAGAAGCACTTGCCGCACGATATCACCTCTAGGATTGTCTAGTTTTTCTATTGTTTTATTGTGACAACTCCCACCGCCAACCGCTTTAGGCGGTCTGGCGGGGGCTTCTCAAATTCACAAATGAGAGTTCTTGATTCACGGGCTGTCCGCTGACTGATGAGGAAGTGTTAGCTTTTGCTGTTACTAATGAAAGAGCCGTTTTGACCCGCAATCGACGCGATTTTATGCGATTGCATATTTTACAACCTGACCATGCTGGCATCATTGTCTGCACGGAAGATCCGGAATTTGAAAGGCTGGCTACCCGGATTAATGAAGCTATTGCGGCTGAACAAACTTTACAAGGTAAATTGATTCGCGTCAACCGTCCGCAGGAATAGCGATCTCTGTGGCTTGCCTATGCTTAGGGACTAAAATAGCAAGATAAGATGATTCCAATTGAAATGCGATCGCTCACCTATGCTAACTACAGAATTAGAAAAACAACTCCTCGCTTTAAGTCCAGCAGAAAAAGCCCAAGTAATACAGTTATTAGTCCAAAGTTTAAGCAATACTTGGCAAGGGATTGAAAAGACTCCAGGTGTATGTGGTGGCGATGCTTGTATTGCCGGGACTCGCATTCCTGTTTGGTCGCTGGTAATCGATCGTCGTTTGGGTATGAGCGATGCCAAGATTTTAGAGGCATTCCCCCATCTTACTGCTGCTGATTTGGTTAATGCCTGGGCTTATGCAGCAGCAAATCCAGATGAAATTGAGCAAGCAATTCAAGAAAATGAGGCAGTTATGGAAGAAAATGAGGCAGTCTGAAAAGTGGCAAATATTTATACAGATGAAAATTTTCCTATGCCAGTTGTAGAATTTCTACGTACTTTTGGTCACAATGTTTTAACAGCTAGAGAAGCAGGTAACGCAAATTTGCGAGTTCCTGATGAGGAGGTGTTAGCTTTTGCGGTGAGTAATGAAAGAGCAGTTTTGACCCGCAATCGCCGCGATTTTATGCGATTGCATATTTTACAACCTGACCACGCTGGCATCATTGTTTGCACGGAAGATCCGGAATTTGAAAGGTTGGCTATCCGTATTAATGAAGCTATTGCTGCTGAAGAAACTTTGCAAGGTAAATTGATTCGCGTCAATCGTCCACAGGGGTAGCAATGTCTCAAATTCCGACCAAAACATTAAGCAATGGTTCGCCAGGAATTACGAAAACTCCTGGCGTGATGGGTGGTGATGCTTGTATTGCTGGGACTCGCCTTCCTGTTTGGCTGTTTGTCAGTTTGCGTCGTCAAGGTGCCAGCGATGCCGAACTTTTTGAATTTTATCCCCAACTTAGTGCCGCCGATTTGGTGAATGTCTGGGCTTATGCTGAAGCGCATCCAGAGGAAATTGACACAGATATCTGCGAGCAAGATGAAGCAATGGAATCTGAAGTATAATATGTAGCTCTCGATTCCCCAAACTAATCTTAATCGCAATTTTTCCCTAATCTAACCAGCCACAAGCATCAATTTTGTTGGGGTAGCTAACCTGAACGCGCTCATCCATTACTGTTTTATAGTTGCTTTCCCAAACTGTATTTACTTTCGGTTTATAGCTGTGCTGCACGGTTGATTCAGAGCGAGCAGGCGGGGATACCCTGGTGGAGGATTTGGTTGCAACCTTGATGGTTGGGGCTTTCTGTACCGCAAATTGCAAGCGATCGCGTGCTTCGTTGATTTCTTGTATTTTGGCGTGGGCTTTCTCTTGCAGCCGAGGATGGTTGACAAACCGATCCGGATGCCAGACAAAAACCATGTCTCTGTAGCTTTGGTTAACTTCTTCTATGGAAGCGCCCGGTTCAAGCTCCAGAACTCTATAATATTTCTCTAGTTTGGTCATCATAAGCAACAATTGGACGATAGGAATCCTGCGATCGCCGCACTATTTCCAGTTTTAATCGACTTTGAATAAGCTGGGCTAATTTAACCTATTGGGTTAACAAATATATGTTTGGGTTTGTTTCTCTTAACTAAAGTTTAAGAGAGTGTAACGATAAATCTTAATAAAGTTATCGGGGCTTTATATTTTAAAGCCCCTTTTGAGATTGAGATGAGTATTATTCCCTAATTTCTAAGTCGTACTGACGGCAGAGGTTGATGAGTTTTTGCTTAATGCGATCGCGCACTGTTTCTGGCGATACCACGACACAATCTGGCGCATACTGCATGACTTCTCGCATAAACCAGAAAGTATTCGATACCCGCCTCACAACTTGCCGCACTCGCTGTCGATCTGGCAACCAATTGTTAACAATATCTTCAGATTTGGCTTTGTAAGCAAATGCTAAGCCGCCAGATAGGTGCATTTCAACTTCGATTTGGTCTAGATCGGGACGCCATTTAGTTGCTATGGGTGTTATGGCGGCATCATTAATTCGGTCTAAACGCAAACACCAGTTGTGGTGCAGTGCTTCGATATCTTGGTTTCCTTCTGTTTCTTCGCACCAACAGTCTAGATATTGTCGTTTTTCGTGTAGTTGGATTTTGGCATGATGAATTGTGAAGTTCCACAAACGACTTGCAGCATCTTGATAGGAAAGTTGGAATGGTTGCTGTCTGTGAATGTAACGATCTATTTCTACGCGCAACGGCGATCGCATATTCTCTAGACTGCTTTCTATCTCGGTTTGTAATGGCATTGAGAGTTCGCTACGTTCCAGCAGTAAATTTGCCATTATTTGAGCTTGTGCGGTTTCGCCGATGTCTATTAAGGCATCCATTGCACGTTTTAATACGGTGATGCGGTCTTGCGACCAGTTGTTGTTGGGTGCGATCAACAGTTGGCGACGGGCGATCGCTTCCACCAGCTTGGAAATGTTCGGGCGATCGCCCCACATCATGCCGAATTCGGAGGCGATCGCTTCTAGTTGCGCCTTGTCTCTCTCCGATACCGACAGGGTGATTGACTGACCTTTGCGACTCATATTTATACGGACACTTTTATGCGGATATCTCTTGGCAATCTCTATTTTGCGTGCGAATATAGAAACCATCAACCAGTTACGGACACAATTTCAGCATATGTCCGAATATAGAATTACTCTCAAACCCGTTTATTCTTGTCCCGCAGAAGAGACACCAAAGGGCGTAAAATTGCCGGAAAATTGGTCGCTTTCCTGGCATCAAGTAGAAACTTTAAAGGCAATACGCGATCCGAATATTGACGTAATTTTAAATTACGCCATGACAGGAGACGGTAAAAGTCTGGCGGCTTATTTGGAGACTTTACTAGGAAATTGTTATGCAATTGGTTTGTATCCCACAAATGAATTAGCGAGAGATCAAGATACGCAAATTCAGGGATATATTGAAAGATTCCAACCGCCAAACGAACCGCGCATCGTGCGTTTAAGCGGACAAGAGTTAGAAATTTACGCACAAAATGAAGACTTGAAAAAAGCTGCTGCTATTTCATCTCGCACCGGGCAATCTGAAATTTTACTGACAAATCCTGATATTTTTCACTATCTGCATCGCGGTGCTTATCTGACTCGTTACGATAATCCTGATAAATTATGGGGGAAAATTGATAAAGATTTTGACTTGTTTATTTTTGATGAGTTTCACGTATTTTCTGCGCCTCAAATTGCCAGCGTTATTAACACAATGTTGTTAATTCGGCATACCAATCGCCATAAAAAGTTTCTGTTTTTGTCTGCGACACCTAACCAACAGCTAATTCAGAGATTGCAAAAGGCTGGATTTCGATGCCAGGAAATTAACCCGATTGAGAAACAAAAATATCAGTTTCCAGAGCTGAATGATGATTGTTTGAAATTAAAAGCAAAAGGATGGCGGCAGGTTTCGCGGGAAATATCGCTCAATTTTGTTTCGTTAGAACCTAGTTTTAAAGCATCTGAAAACTGGCTCAAACAAAATAGTAATGCGATTTTAAGTTACTTTCAACAGCATCCAGGTAGTAAAGGAGCGATTATTCTCAACTCGATTGCTGCGGTGAAAAGATTGACGCCGTTTTTCCGGGAATTATTAGAGTTTCATGGTTTGGTAGTTGGCGAAAATACGGGATTATCTGGGAAAGGGGAGAAAGAGCGTAGTCTTTCATCCGACTTAGTTTTAGGAACGAGTACGATTGATGTTGGGGTGGACTTTAAAATTAACTTCCTAATTTTTGAATCAGCCGATGCAGGTAGTTTTATTCAAAGATTGGGAAGATTAGGAAGGCACGATGGCTATGAACGAAATGGTCAGGAAATTGTGTTTAATAATTTTACGGCTTATGCACTCGTTCCCAACTTTTTAGTAGAAAGGTTGTTTCTAGGTGACGCACCGCCTTTAGAGTCAGGGGGAGTTTACGATCGCCCTTCATTTCACGACAAAATTCGGGAAAATTATCGCAAAATCAATAACTTTGAAGGCTATTATTCGCGTTGGGGTGCGGTGCAGTCAATGCGAATTTGCAGACAGTTAGGACATGATAAAATTAAGCAACAGTATGAAGGCAGTCAAAAAGCATTTCAAGCAGCTTGCGAACAAGCTTTTAATATCAGTTTGAAACAAGCATTTGGTCGCAGCAAGGGATGGCAAAAAGACTGGCAGCAACTTTCTGGGAAAGACAAGGGAAATCCGATTGCTGAGGATGCTGCTAGTTTTCGCGGTTCCAGTCCGCTTGGGTGTGGCATTTACGATCTAACAGAATCCAATGAGGTAGAGCGGTTTAAAACTTACGATTTACCGGGTATTTTGAGCAATTTAGACATTGAGGTGATGACGGAAACGGCGTTTATGCGATCGCTTACCCAAACCGTCGAACGCAGCGGGGAACCTATTGCCAAAGGAAGATTTGAATATTGTTTGGCATTTATGAAATTGCTATCTTACCGCGAGGAACGACTGAATTGGAAATTTACCTATGCGGGAGATTTGCGACCTAAAGCCGATGCTTGGAAAGTTCAAGTATTGACGGGGATTGAAGTTTGGCAACCTGAGAATTATTGGATTGGGGAGATTAATAAACGACTGAGAAAAGAAGCTTTGGTGAGTTATGTAATTTGTCGTCCAGTTGCAGAGGTGCGGATGCGTTTGCGTTTACCGATGCACTTTCAGATTTATCCGATTAGCGACCAATACAGCTTTCATGATGCAACTGCACCTTATTGTATTGCGTTCAGTCAGTCGGCTTTGTTGGTCGATACGCTGGCATATTGGCTCAAAAGCCAAGGAGATGAACTATGGATTTGCTAGAGAGTCCATCCCTAATAGGGATTAAGGTCGGTGAGAGTAGGAAATAAAGGAGCCAACGCCAGTGGGTTCATGGCTATTTATTTCAATCCCTGATAGGGATTGGGATACCTTGCAAGTTTTACAAGGCTTGCTCCTCTTACTTCCCAGACCATAGACCAGGTTAGCACGGAAAAGGTGCGCCAATGGCTGCTTGGTTATTTGACCCTTTTTATCGTTAAATACCATGAACCACATTACAAGTCTTGACACATCCAGAAAGGATGCTTACCATAAAGCAAAGGCGAACTCTGTGCCTGTGCAAGCAGCAAGCGCGAGTGGATTCATGAGATATTCCGCCCACGCCCCCGCAAGTTATCTATTAGCCTCAGTTGGTTGGTTGATAGCTATGGATTGGCTTGGTCTTCTATATTCTTGCTCAAACGAAACGCTCAAGTAGACTTTAGACGCAGTAATTACAGAGTTCCCTTTCAATGTCCACTCACCTATTTAACGAAGGTAAGGTAAGCTATGGAACTACGAGTTGGTCAACGTTTAAACTTGAAGTACAAAGGTCGTGAAATTGAAGCTATCATCATCAACCCCCATGCTTTTGGACGTAATAAACCCAGCATTGGTCTGAATTTACGAATGGGGGAACGGTGTGCTGGCATTAATCACGATAAGTTAGCGCAATGGACACGTAAGACTCGAAGTAAAAATCCTGATGACTTTGCTGACACTGACACAGTTCAATATTTTGAACTGCCGCAGAGCAACAAAAAATTTACTATCCATCATCTACCATTTGATGAGGAAGACTACAAACTTGGTTATGGCAACCTCACAATTAACCACCACAAAGTTATAGAGGCATCAGAGTTCATTGATTTGTGCTTTGAGGTTCTCACCTATATCAGGCTGCCTCATGGAAGCCGAGAAAAGCTCAAGAACTTTCTCAAGTGGTTTGCTATTGAAGGGTTTTACGCTCAGGCGTACACCATTATTCGGGGAGCTTACACAAGAGCTGATAGCGAGCAACTGCATCAATGGTTAGAGGCACGGTTGAAGCATAAATCGGATCGGCTACCTTATGCCCGCTTTGTTGTTGAACTTCGTGAAAGCGCTGCTTACTGGACTGACTACACTTACTTACATCTGTTTGGCAAGATTGCATCTGAAATGCGTGAGGAATGGCAAACAATAGACGGTTCATGGCAGATTGCTCGAAATCACATCCCAGAAGCATTAGGACTTGAAGCAGTTGGCTATGTCGAGCGTATGACAACCGAGCTTTATACAGATAATCTGCAAGAAGCGCACGATATTGCTATCAAAACAGCCAAGCGAAAGTTCAAATTACCAGAGCCAGAAGATGTTAACCTCGACAGGCTGTTTTCAACCAAAACTCGAAAACTAAATCCCCAGCAAGTCGAAGAGATTAAAAAACTCTACGCAGGCGGAATGTCTTACAAAGACATAGCTGATAAATACGGTGTTACACCAGGAGCAATTGCTTATCGATGTGCTGACTTGGAGTAATTGATCTAAATCGATAACCTAAAATTGTCGATAGTCTCTTCGATCTGCGGCTTTACACATCTCAACAGCCTACTGTTGTTGAGAGTAAAGACGAGCAGTTCGAGGAAATTCAGCCGTGCGTCAAGTATAAGCAGCTGGAATTAGATTTATTTCCACAACCATCTTACGAAACTGGTAAACAGTTAGTGAGATTAGCTGCATAACTCCAATTGGGGGCTGAGAGTTAATCAGTTCCCAGCCCCCTTTCTTCTCAAATGGTTAGCCACTATGAAAACACAATCATTCACAGAATTAAAAGAAGTTGCTCCGCAACTGGTTGATAAAATTCCTTATCTCAAAATGTTGGTTTTATTTGGTTCTCGTGCCAGAGGCGACACCCATGCAAAAAGTGACTGGGATTTTGCTGCACTCTACGATGAAGAAATCCGTCAAGCTTACATTAAAGATAATGCCTGGGCTTGGTTTGAAGTTCCTCATTTACTGAGTGAATTTTTTGGCATTCCAGAGGATAAAATTGATGTTGTGGAATTAGATAAATCTTCACAGCTAATTGCTCACTTTGTTGCGCGTGATGGCAAACTCCTCTATGAAAAAGAGGCGGGAGTGTTTGAGGCTTTTCGGCAGAAAGCTTTAAAGAGCGATTTGGAAATCAAAGAAATCCGCAAAGCACTGCGTGAAAAAATTGAAGCACATTTGCAGAGGTGGGGAGTATGAGTGAAATTGAACCATTGAGAGTTCTGAATAAACTGGATTTGATGACAGACTACCTTGAAAGACTCAAGCGGTTTGAATCTATTACGTTGGAAGTTTTTCTCGGCGATCGCGATGTGCAGTTGGTAGTAGAAAGGTTGTTGCAGTTAATCATTCAGGTTGCCATAGATATTAATAGATATCTCTTAAAACAATTAGAAATTGAGCAACCTGATTCTAATTTTGACCTCTTTATAGAGGTAGGAAAACAGGGAATCATTACCAGAGAGTTAGCGGGAATGCTAGCAGAATCAGGGAGCTTTCGCAACCGATTGGTTCACCTGTACGACGAGATAGATCCAGCGAGGGTTCACCAAGCAATTCAGAAGGCATTGCAAAATTACCCAACTTATCAGAGACAAATAACAAGTTATCTAGATTCTTTAGAGGCAGATAATGGTTAAAAATAGTCAGCTTACAATTGCTTATGAAGAAGCAAAATAACTTTTTTTAATATTTACGAGTGTTTTAATTCCGAGCAATCTGATGATTCAGATTATGATTATTGGAATCTTTTCTCAATCTTCATTACTACTATGAGCAATTCCATTACAGAAGATTACAGGAATTTGCTGGTTGAAGTGAAACAGCGAATTCGTTCTGCTCAATACGAAGCACTAAAAGCCGTTAATAAAGAACTCATTGCTCTTTATTGGGTTTAGAGGTGGATAATGGCTAGAAAACGTCAAGAGTCGGAAGAAAATAAACAACTAACCTTATTTGATGTCGAAAATATGAATTTGGAACAGTTAGATGATGCAGATGATGATTGGTTGGAAGAAGATTTAGAGTCTGATTTTGAAATTAGCGATCGCACCCTAAAACCCCAGCAAGAGCTACTCACCCTAAAACTACTCCGGGAAGCAATTCGGACGCAAAATCCAGACGATTTGGTAATGAGCGATTTTGCCGAATATGTGTTGCCAAATCTGCTACGAGTAGCGATTGGAGTGACAGCAAAAGGCGGCAAGTTTTTTGATGAAATTGATCGAAAGCGGCAAGCGGAAGGCAAAACTAGAGTTAGGCGAGATAATGCAGGAGATCAATCGCTGAATACTCACTTGCTGAATGGACTTTTCCCCGCCAACTTAATTGAACAACGGTTGGCAAAACTGAATACAACTGTGCGACGGGAAGTGCGAGAAAGAGAACGGCGATTAGTTATTGCTGGGTTTATTTTGCACGATTTTGAGAAGTTCCCCGATGTTCCCGATGATTGTCGTAAATTTACTATAGAACAGCATCGGCAAATTATTGATGAAAAGATACGTCAGTTAGGATTGGATCGGTTTATTAATCCTGACGATTTAACTAACTATCGCGAGTATATTGATGATTTGTTGTGTTTAGCTTACAACGCACAAAGACAACGGGATACTAACTGGAATTTTTCCGAGTTTGGATTGAGTCCAACGTTGCGCGATCGCACTCTCCGCTGTCTGTGTGATTTAACTTGTTTGGCTGATTCTTTGGCTTCGATTATTAAACATCCCCAAGATGCCGAACGGACAAAACTCAAGGACTTAATTCACGATCTCAGCGATGGACAATTAAAATTTACTTACCACAGTATTTCTGAGAATCGAGGCGTATTAACTAATGTAGTCAATAATGCTTTGATGGAGGCGCATACAAGTCTGAATACTGACGATGTTACTTACTACGAACCGTTGTTATATTTGCCAACGGGGGTGATTTATTTAGCGCGTCGCGATGCACCTGCGATCGCAAGTATAGATTTACCCGAACGAGTTGTTAACAAGATTAAAGACCTTTGTGCAGGTCAATTGCGGCGGCGACAGACTGGTTTTGGTAGAGATGGTAAGGGAATGAAATATGCTGAATATTACGGCTTATTTTTTGATACAATTGGTTTGATGCAGGTGGCGCTTGATGCTACTTTACGCATTCTCAAAACTGGTAAAAGTTCAGTTGCCAAAGATCGCAGCGACAATCTGATAAAGTTTCAAAAACAGGATGTTTTATCGGCTGATTTTGAGTTTGGGTTTAATGAGGATATCCGGATTGACCAGATTGCCGAATTTGGCGATCTAATTAGCCGCAAAATTTGGAACGACCAGATTGATAAAATCGAATATGAACGCAAGAAAAATAAGGATTTACCTAAAATTCCTCATTTGGATGTAGTTGAGGAAGTGGCTAAATTTTGGAATTTAGAGAAATATTTACCGGCGATTCGAGAGATTCAGCGGATTAATGAAAAGCTGAAAGAACTTAAACTTAAAGGCAATACAGGTGGCGTTCCTTATGAATGGTATTACTTGGCGGCTAAGTATCTGGAACACAACCCAGGAATTGAGGATGTGAGGGAAATTTGTGAGGAAGCGATCGCGCATATTTCCCAGTCAATAAAACCCATCGTTTCCCAATACCAACTCCCCGATGGATGGGATGATTTACGGTTGTGGGTGACGCGGGTTGTCATGCTACCAGGAAAAGCTTCATCTACTGATTCTACTGAAGTATTTCTCGATGAATTAGAAAGCTATCAACTGGCTAAAAAGCCTGGACGCGGACGACAACTGATTTGTTCGATTTCGCATTCTCCCTACACCGTCACCGAACAAATGGAATCAGCGGTTTTATTCACGCCTCAAGTTTATACGAATAAACAAATGTTGGGAGGTTCTAATGCTAAACGCAATATTTCTAGTATTGCTGGTCTAGAAATGATGTTGCGGCAAATTTTGATGAATCAAACTCAGGCAGTTGGGAAAAAGTTTGAAGATGGCAAGTATCGCTATCTCTATTTTTATCCAACTTACTATTTTACACCAGAAACTAACAATTTTCTGCAAAAAGCCTACTTTGGCATCGCCCAAACTCGCTTTGATACCAGCATCCGGAACCATTTTATCAGCAAGGATTTACAAGCGGATTTGGGACGAGAAAAATATCAAAGTGTCGATGCTTTTCTGATTAGCGAACATATCGAACCTGGAAAAGATCGAACGTTTAAACTGTCTTATCCAGAAGACCAACCCCTGACATTTTATTTTATGGCACTGCCACCGCGAAAAGATGGCACGGATACGGAATCTTGGGTGATGCCGAGTTGGTTAGCATTTGCTTTTCCGATGATTTTAGATGTCAAAACAGTGGTTTCTGAGTCACCAATTCCACCGTTTAATGATGGAGCAGAGTTTGAGGAAAGTGTTTTTCTCGATAGTGCGCCGCAAGCTTTTCGGGTGCTTACGAAACGCGATCGCTTCCGTCTAGACTATATCCTTGAAGGTTGGGAAGAAAACGGTAAATCTTATCCTGCACCCTTGAATGTTTTGACGGCTGCTTATGCAATTCACCTCGATGTCAACGCCAGACAAGGTAAATCTGGCTATGACTCAAATTGGGGCAAATTTACCGAACTTGCTAAGGATTTTGAAACCAGTTCACTTTACGTATTTGCCTATCTGAATGCTTGGGTGAGAAATCAGAAAGTTGATGCGATCAGAATTGAGAAAGTCAAACTCTATGCGTATCATTTTTACCCTTGTTTTGACCCTTATGCCAAATTTAATCCGGAACAGGAGGAATTGATTGTGGGAGAAGAATCGAGTTTAAATCATCCCAAAAAGTTAACCGAATTATATCGTCTGTTCTATCGAGCGAATAAGCGATATAATCCGAAAGCGAATGCAGTCTTAAAACCGATTGATATTGCGGCAAAAACAATTCTGGAAGCCGATCAAAGTTTTCAAGGCGAAGCATTAGTTTTGGCTGTCGCGGCGGAAGTTTTTAAACTGATGGATCGGGTTCATGCTTCGACGGCTGAAGGTCGCTGGATGTTCAGCAAACGAGAAGAAGAACGGGAGGCAATATTGGATTTTGCACGGTATTTTGTGATTGAGGTATTTGAGGAATCTTTTGGATGCGATCGCGCGCGTTTAGCCGGTCGTCAAATTAACCTAATTCGCGATACTTGCGAGTTTCTTTATCGTCTAGAAGATGACAAAGAAAATCGCGCCAGAAATGACAACAATACCGATGATGCAGACTAATATCTCGTTACCAGGCTCCTGCCTGGTAACGCAAGAGTAGAGGCTCTGCCTCGTTTAATAACGGAGGCAGAGCCTCCAAGAACAGCGTTCCCAGGCTGGAGCCTGGGAACGAGGAACGAGGAGCCTGGGAACGAGAAAAAGTAACAACAACTGGAGATAAATTATGATGCTGACAACTGTTGATTCCAAGTTTTTTCACGCTGAGATTCCCTACAAACCGATGGGGAAATACGCTCACTTTCTGACGGTGCGCGTGACGGAATCTTATCCTTTATTCCAAACGGATGGTGAGTTAAATAAGGCACGAGTACGAGCTGGAATTAAACCTGAAAATCAAGCGCCGATTAGCCGTCTTACCATGTTTAAACGCAAACAATCTACACCAGAACGTTTGGTTGGTCGCGAGTTGTTGCGAAACTATGGATTAATGACTGCTGATGAGTGCGAATACAATGTCAAATTTGCAATGGATAATCCTGATTGCATTATCTACGGATTCGCGATTGGTGATTCGGGTTCGGAGAAATCAAAAGTGGTGGTTGATACGGCTTTTTCAGTTACGGCTTTTGATGAATCTCATGAAAATTTTACCCTCAATGCTCCGTTTGAAAATGGTACGATGGCATCAAAAGGGGAAGCAGGTTCTAAACCAGGGGAAGTTACCAGTCGGATTAATCAGCAAGACCACATCAAACCCCAGGTTTTCTTTCCTAGCATTGTGACGCTCAAAGATCCAACGGAAGCGGGATTTTTGTATGTGTTTAATAACATTTTGCGGACGCGGCATTATGGCGCTCAAACTACGCGGACTGGTCGAGTCAGAAATGAGTTAATTGGGGTCATCTTTGCCGATGGGGAAATTACCAGTAATTTGCGGTGGACGCAGGCAATTTATGACCAATTGCAGGCTGATAATAAACTAAATCCCCGCGATCCGTTGAATGAAGATGATGTGGTTGCAGCGGCTACAACTGCGATCGCAAGCTTAATGGCTGAGGAGTTTATCGTGCATACTGATTTTGTCGGCGATCGCTTCACTTCTCTGTTAAACGAAATCAAGGCTTTGACAGGCAATGAAGAAGGTATCAAACGCATGTTACAGCAAGCTGATGCGGAAGCAAAAGCCTACAACAAAAAACACATTAAACAGAAGCCTGAAGGCGAAAAAGCTAAAGCAGGAAAAAAATCATGACGATGATTCACCGCTGTCAAATTGAGTTGCACGATAGCATTTACTTTGCTACTCGCGAGATTGGAAGATTGTACGAAACTGAGCCAATGATTCACAATTACGCGCTTTGTTATGCGCTGGGTTTAGTTGATAGCGAAACTTACTCGACTACCGTTGCTGAAGAACATTCCTATCGCTATTTTTGTCCTACCCAAGTGCCGAAATATGAGGAGCATTTGACGCCGTTGAACGAGCAAAAGATTTACGTAACTCCGGCGCGATCGCTCTCCCATTCCTCCACCCTCAACACCTGGAAGTACGCCAACAACAATTATCACGTTGAGATGGAGAAAACTCAGAAAAATATTCCCAGTTTTGGCAGAGCAAAAGAAATTGCGCCGGAAAGTCTATTTGAGTTTTTTCTCATCTCTGAAAAAGCTCTAAAATTGCCAAAATGGATTCGTTTGGGAAAGTGGATGAGTAAGGCAGAAGTGACAATTGTGGAAACGGGGGAGAGTAGGCGATCGCCATCAGAATCGGAATTCATCTTTCCCTATCCACTCAATCCTTTGGATGTCATGTTTACCCATCAAGTCATTAGCTACGATGTGGTAAATATGCCGCCGGTGAGTTTGATCCAAAATGTCAAAATTTGCGGACATTTTTACGAATTAAACTCGCTCAAAATACCGGCTTTGATGCAGTATCGCTTTAACAGTTGACAGGTAAAAAAATCATTCTAATACCAAATCCGCTTTCATCACCCCCTTGATGCCGAACGACTGAAGTCGCGGCTACACAAACAAAGCCCGCCTTCGCGGGCTATAAAATAAGGGGGGGTTTACTAGCAGGATTTGATATAACCCATTTTAATGGGTTTTAGCTTTGAGCTTGAAATTTATTTCAAGGCTATTTCAAGGCTATTTCAAGGCTCAGTCAATGCCATCCAGTATACCTTCGATCTAATTTCTGAACATGCCTCACAGTCTTGTTCTCAATCTCTTACCTTTATCACCCATTCCACCGCAATATCTCACTGGGCGACATTTTCATGCGCTTTTCCTTAGTTTGGTGAGTTCTGTTGATTATGAATTGGGAACTTATTTGCACGATTCTAAAGTGGATAAGGCGTTTACTCTCAGTCCTTTGCAGACGAATCGACGCCGCCTCGAACAGCGAGAACATACCCTGCATTGGGAACATAAAAAACCAATTCCGGCGGGGATGTCTTGTTGGTGGCGGATTACTTTGTTGGATGATACTTTGTTCGGTAAGTTAACTCATTTGTGGTTGAATCTTAATCCCGAACATCCTTGGCATTTGGGGCCTGCGGATTTACATATTACCAGTATTTTAGGTACGCCTCAATCTACTCAGCCTTGGGTTAATGCTACTTCTTACGCTCAATTATACGAGCAGGCTTCGGAGAGCGATCGCATAATTTCCCTTTCTTTCGCCACGCCGACGGCGTTTCGTCAAGGGCAATTTGATACGGCACTTCCGACGCGGGATAGTATTTTTAATAGTCTGTTACAGCGGTGGAATAAGTATAGCGGGATTGAGATAAATGAGATTGCGATCGCATCCATTTTTCCCAGCTATTTCAATATTAACACGGAAATCGTTCCCGATTCGCGCAGTAAGTTTATTGGTTGTGTGGGAGAAGTTACTTATCGTTTGATGGGCGATTTAGATCCAATCGCAATTAAACAGATTAATGCGTTAGCTGATTTTGCCCTTTATAGCGGGGTAGGACGCAAAACACCAATGGGAATGGGGATGGTGCGAAGATTGAATCCCTACTAATTTTTTCGATTTTCCCCTAAAAACTATCAACCCGTTTTAACGGGTTTAAGCTTTGAGCATGAAATTTATTTCATGGCTCTTGCAATATTCCAATTATGAGCGATTAAATATCATGAACGAAGACTACATTCCCATCGCTTCCCTCAATCATTATGCCTATTGTCCCCATCGCTGTTGGCGGATGTTTTGTGCGGGATGCTCAGTGGAATGCTAAAGGAGAAACGGCAAAAGCGGTGCATGTGGTGCAGGGATTTGTGCGGGGGAAATTGAAGAATTATCGGCGGAATATTCAACAAATTCAGCGCGATTGGACAGAACTGAATTTAGACTCAGCGATCGCCAGGATAAATGACGCGATCGCATCGGTTAACAAAACCGATAATATCGACTCGCTGCGAGGTTTTGAGGGGGCGGGCAGTGCGGCTTATTTTGGCATTTTTAACCAATTGATTCGCGTCGATGGGTTCACTTTTAAATCCAGACATCGCCCCGCTACCGATCCGGTGAATTCTTTGCTCAATTTTGGTTACACGCTGCTGCGTCACGATGTGCAAAGTGCGCTCAATATTGTGGGATTTGACCCTTATTTAGGATATCTTCACCTGCAACGTTACGGGCGTCCTAGTTTAGCGTTCGATTTGATGGAAGAGTTTCGACCTTTGGTTGTGGATGCGATGATATTGAATGCGATCAATCGCCGCCTGCTTACCCTCAATGACTTTACTACAGAACCGCTCAGCAATGTCGTAAAACTGACTGAAACCGGATGTCGGGAATTTTTGAGAATGTACGCCCAGAAAAAACAAACTAAATTTACGCATCCGGTTTTGGGACGGAAATGCACCTATCAAGAAGCGTTTGAACTTCAAGCGCGACTGCTGGCGAAATTTTTGATGGGCGAAATCGAGAAATATACACCTTTAGTGATGAAATAATTATGTACGTTGTGATTTCTTACGATATTCCAGAAGATAAGCGCCGCACGAAGATCCATAAAGCGCTAAAGTCTTATGGGCAATGGATGCAGTATTCTGTCTTTGAGTGCGAACTGACGCCAACTCAATATGCTAAGCTGCGATCGCGCCTCGCCAAGTTAATCAAACCCAAAGAAGACAGCATTCGCTTTTACTTCCTCTGCGCCTGTTGTCAGGGTAAAGTCGAACGCATCGGTGGCGAGATGCCAATCGACACGACGGTGTTTTTTGCCTAAACTCCGGGAGAGGGTAGGTGTAAAAAATGGGCGATGAAATTTTTCGGCTCAAACCTTTACCCCACAAGCTTTTGACCCCCCTCTCCCCCAAAAATCTCTCCCGGTACTTCTGAAACTATTGCTACGACTGGGATGAAGCGCGATCGCTTCAGCGATCGCTTGACAGGTCGAAGCCTGAAATGGTACTTTTAATCTTGTGTCCCGGTAATGAACCTTGAAAACCTCATACAGTAAGCATTCTAGAGCCGGTCGGTTGAAACTTATCAAAATCCCTATTAGGGATTGAAACAGACAACAACAACAGACCGATCAAAGCCTACGGCAAGTTGAAACTTATCAAAATCCCTATTAGGGATTGAAACGGGCAGGAACTTGCGATCGCATTCAACCCCAGCTACGTTGAAACTTATCAAAATCCCTATTAGGGATTGAAACGTCAGCGCGATCGCGGCGGCAACCATTGCCGTTACGTTGAAACTTATCAAAATCCCTATTAGGGATTGAAACAGACAAAGATTGCGCCCCAAATATCCAATCCCCAAGCCCAGTTGAAACTTATCAAAATCCCTATTAGGGATTGAAACCAATTTTTTGGAGTTCTGGCTTGTAGGGTAAAGTTGAAACTTATCAAAATCCCTATTAGGGATTGAAACGGTTGCAAAGATCGGCTGCATATTTGGCCCGATCCGTTGAAACTTATCAAAATCCCTATTAGGGATTGAAACTAGATCGACATCAACTGGCTTGATGGCATCTACCATGTTGAAACTTATCAAAATCCCTATTAGGGATTGAAACGATTTTTAGCAGAAGTTTGGGCTATAATTTCTGAACGTTGAAACTTATCAAAATCCCTATTAGGGATTGAAACTTAAATAGCTCTCTTTCTCTTTGCTTGCTAGGTTTTGTTGAAACTTATCAAAATCCCTATTAGGGATTGAAACGCCTATATTCGTATACTCAAAAGGGAACTATAACGTTGAAACTTATCAAAATCCCTATTAGGGATTGAAACATTGGGAATGGCTATGGGAGAAGAAAAGGGGGAAGAGGAGCAAGTTGAAACTTATCAAAATCCCTATTAGGGATTGAAACTACGGCGATCTGACCAACAACCCCGCAACACGACAAGTTGAAACTTATCAAAATCCCTATTAGGGATTGAAACTTGATGAGCGAAAGGTGAAATTACCTTTAAAAATGTTGAAACTTATCAAAATCCCTATTAGGGATTGAAACTTCTTGCTTCTGGTTTCGTAATGTTTGTACCTGCCGAGTTGAAACTTATCAAAATCCCTATTAGGGATTGAAACAAGGACTTCCCGTGGTCTAAAGCAAAGTTACCCAAGTTGAAACTTATCAAAATCCCTATTAGGGATTGAAACTAAAGGGGTACAAGGGTTATCATTGAGATGGCCTAGTTGAAACTTATCAAAATCCCTATTAGGGATTGAAACTTTGGCGGGGGTAGGAACTACGGTGAGTTTTTACGTTGAAACTTATCAAAATCCCTATTAGGGATTGAAACCTGGCTAGGTCAGCCGCCCCACCCCGCTGAGACACGTTGAAACTTATCAAAATCCCTATTAGGGATTGAAACTAAGAGTGCCAATTCCTTTCTTGTCAGTAAAGGTAAGTTGAAACTTATCAAAATCCCTATTAGGGATTGAAACGTGCGTCTCACCACATGAGGAAAGAGTTTCCAGAATTGTTGAAACTTATCAAAATCCCTATTAGGGATTGAAACACCTTCTCGCTGCTGCTCCAGAATACCGAAATGTAGTTGAAACTTATCAAAATCCCTATTAGGGATTGAAACAGAAACAGAAAGCCTGCCGAATTGACATGAAAAAAGAACGTTGAAACTTATCAAAATCCCTATTAGGGATTGAAACTTGAGTGGCGGGTTGGACATGGGCAGGCTGTGCGGGTTGAAACTTATCAAAATCCCTATTAGGGATTGAAACCCAGATCGTTGATACTACCGACAAAAGGGGATGGTTGAAACTTATCAAAATCCCTATTAGGGATTGAAACGACACTTTTCAAAGGCGTGTGGCGCGCGAAAATGAGAGTTGAAACTTATCAAAATCCCTATTAGGGATTGAAACAGTCTAGCTTATGCTTCCATTTTAACAAATAACCCCGTTGAAACTTATCAAAATCCCTATTAGGGATTGAAACCTCAAAGGCTACCTGCACCTCTGGGTCTGGCTCCCGTTGAAACTTATCAAAATCCCTATTAGGGATTGAAACCTTGGTGGAGACACCATCGGTAACCTGCTGAAATAGTTGAAACTTATCAAAATCCCTATTAGGGATTGAAACAGAGCAGTCTGCACTTCAGGAGGTAAAGCTGCTGGTTGAAACTTATCAAAATCCCTATTAGGGATTGAAACTTGGAAGCTTATCAGTATGCCGAGCAAGTCGCTCTGTTGAAACTTATCAAAATCCCTATTAGGGATTGAAACAGAATCTGAAAAGTCAGGTTTCGACAAATCGCCATATAGTTGAAACTTATCAAAATCCCTATTAGGGATTGAAACTTGATGTTCGGCGATTAGTTGCTGGATTTTTTTGCGTTGAAACTTATCAAAATCCCTATTAGGGATTGAAACGCCGACGGTTAGCCCATATGCCGGGATATTAAACCCGTTGAAACTTATCAAAATCCCTATTAGGGATTGAAACGATATTGCGCTGTTTGAAGCAGCTTTCGACTAAAGTTGAAACTTATCAAAATCCCTATTAGGGATTGAAACGGGTAACAATTTTTCTAAAATTATTGGAACCTGGTTGAAACTTATCAAAATCCCTATTAGGGATTGAAACTTAAGTTTAAGTGCGAGCTTATGAATCACCCGAAAGGTTGAAACTTATCAAAATCCCTATTAGGGATTGAAACTTTTGCTGTGCTGTTCTAGCGATGCCGGGGGCGGGTTGAAACTTATCAAAATCCCTATTAGGGATTGAAACGTGATACTCCTCATGGAGTTTATGCTTTGTCATCTGTTGAAACTTATCAAAATCCCTATTAGGGATTGAAACTCGCGTCCGCCTTGGATTGCTAGATTCTTACCTGGTTGAAACTTATCAAAATCCCTATTAGGGATTGAAACGTCAATTGATTCTGTTTGCGGATAATCTGCAAACAGGTTGAAACTTATCAAAATCCCTATTAGGGATTGAAACCTCTTGCTGTCGCCAGATGTGGCGTATCGAATCAAGTTGAAACTTATCAAAATCCCTATTAGGGATTGAAACAGCACTCTCGTCCAGCGCCGCTATGCTTGCCAAGTTGAAACTTATCAAAATCCCTATTAGGGATTGAAACTTTAAAGTTCACCTCATACACACTTGGTGTACTAAGTTGAAACTTATCAAAATCCCTATTAGGGATTGAAACGGGTCAAGCTGAATAAGTTCGATGTCGTGGTTTGCGTTGAAACTTATCAAAATCCCTATTAGGGATTGAAACTGGACACATAAGTTTGTGAACCGCTGGACAAGACGGGTTGAAACTTATCAAAATCCCTATTAGGGATTGAAACCCAGATGACTCTAAGGTAGCAGCGGCTTTCATGGGGATAAGTTGAAACTTATCAAAATCCCTATTAGGGATTGAAACATAAATTATAGGAGGGAATAACGATTCGCTTAAAACGTTGAAACTTATCAAAATCCCTATTAGGGATTGAAACAAAAACTTCACCCCTTTCACTATTGAAACTTCACGTTGAAACTTATCAAAATCCCTATTAGGGATTGAAACTTAGGCGAAGCAAACTGGAATCAAACCACAACTACGTTGAAACTTATCAAAATCCCTATTAGGGATTGAAACATTAAAATTCGCGTCGCTTGATATACCAATTGTATGTTGAAACTTATCAAAATCCCTATTAGGGATTGAAACTTCAAGTTTATCCATCGATTGGTTGATAGAGCATAGTTGAAACTTATCAAAATCCCTATTAGGGATTGAAACTCAGAAAATGACATTCTTTTACTTGATGCTTGCAAGTTGAAACTTATCAAAATCCCTATTAGGGATTGAAACAATCGCGAAGTTGGTTAACCTGCCGGTAATCGGAGCGTTGAAACTTATCAAAATCCCTATTAGGGATTGAAACGGGTACTTGGCTCAGTGGCGATATAGTAGTAAAGTTGAAACTTATCAAAATCCCTATTAGGGATTGAAACAAGGAAATAGCAGTCGATACGGGTGAGCCTGTCCCGTTGAAACTTATCAAAATCCCTATTAGGGATTGAAACTTAATTAACCATCAAAATATCGTTCGCGCTGACGTGCAGACTCAACAGCATTCCATAAACGGCTATACTCATCGCGGACAGATGGCTCAATTTGTTCTACTAACTCAGCAGGAAGATTGAGAACGCGAATCAATTCTTGCACGTCGGCTAAATATTTTAGGCGCTCCGATGCACTCAACCCAGATGCCAGCTTTAATTCAATCAGCGTCGTCATTTGAACAACTTTAATCCCATCTCTTTCTACTGCAACCGCAGCTGGATGGGGAAAACTCACCGATTTTGGTTTGCCATCACCAGGAAATTCACCCGTCGTAATAATGTCAACTCGCACATTTGTTTGCGGATCGCGAAACATTTTTGTAGCGCCTGGAAACGCAGCTACAAATCCGCGTCCGACTAATGCCTTGCGAAATGCTTCCAGTCCCTCTTTGCTGAGGAGTAAACCTACATCTTGAGTCGATCGAACAAACCATAAGTCACCAAAGCCATGCCGCCAATAATCGCATAATCGATCCCAGCTTTAGATAAACTCTGAGAAATATTTTGTAAGGTCTGGTAAACTCTACCTTGCTGCATAAAAAATAAATCGATTTCCTGTAAAATTTCCTGAGTAGACATCATCGCTCCTTGCTTAAAATTAACTGTCAACCTCGATAATCGCGTCTAACTTTGCGCCAAACAGTGAAACCTAAAAGCGCTACAATGCCGCCAGTGGTTACAGAAATTACCAAAGGCGTCATTCCTTGCAACTTCATCGCCAAACTGTTACAAACTAAACTCAGCGTCCATAATGCGATCGCAGCATTGCGCTGAGACAACCCCAACGCCAGCAAGCGGTGGTGCAAGTGGTCTTTCCCCGGACTACTCATGGGGTTTTTCCCCGCCATCAATCGCCGGATTACTACTTGAGTTGTATCAATAACTGGCAATAATAAAAAGAACAGCGTCGGCACCAAAGCAAACACTGTCGTAACTTTTAAATTACCGATAATACTTGTAGCCGCTAACACATAACCGAAAAAATATGCCCCCGCATCCCCCATAATAATTTGCGACGGATAAAAGTTATGGCGCAAAAAGCCCAAAGTTCCACCCCCCAACGCCGCTAACAGCAAGGTTGCCGACGCCCTGGTTTCAAATTGTGCCGAAACTGCCAACAAACTCATCGCAGTAATAAAACTAATCCCGCCCACCAAACCATCCATCCCATCCATTAAATTAACGGCATTGGTAATTCCCACTACCCAAAATACCGTCAACAAAATCGAGAATAAAGGATCGAGAGGGGTTTCAAAAGCGGTTTCGATGCGAATATCGCTGGAATAAAGCAATAATGCGGTTAAAACTTGAGTTAGCAAGCGCAGGTAAGGCGACAAACCATATTGGTCGTCAATAAACCCTACCAATACTAAAATCGATCCGCCCAGCAGAATGCTCAGCACCTGCACTAACACAGGTTGAATAATAATCGGTCTTAAGACAGTTGCCAAAATTAAAGCCGCAATCACCCCCGCGTAAATCGCCAAACCTCCCGCATTGGGTAAAGGTTCTTTATTCAGCCGTCGGGCATTGGGTTGATCTGCCCATCCCACCTCCAGGGCAAAAGCGCGTACCCTCGGAATTAAATACCGAGTCACTATCCAAGCCAACCCAAAGGTGAAGATCACCGCCAGCCAGCCGCTGCCTCTAGGGTTAGCAATGCCAAGGGACTGAAGAAAAGCGTACAAAATTATCTCCCCCTTTGCGCTTACAATGCCACTTATGAATATTATCGTTAACTGGGCAAAAATCAATCGCAAAAATTACGTTATTAAACCGTACTTTGGTTGCACTTGTGGGTCAGGAAAATTAAAGTAGGGGTAATTCTCATCAGCATGGGTGTATCGCTATTCGATGTATTTACGCTTACCTACCCAGCGCTTCGTTTTGCTCGCGATTCTTGGATAAAAACTCCGCTCTATACAGGGGCAAGGGAGACAAGGGAGACAAGGGAGACAAGGGAGACAAGGGAGACAAGGGAG
>CAYXCW010000034.1:9862-61123 GCA_964463555.1 uncultured bacterium | reverse complement strand
TTAGCTTTAAGCCAGAAATTTATTTCTGTTGGCTCTGGTGCAAGACGTGAGTAGTGCAACTCCTGCGATCCAGAATACCCAGTTAGCATAGTAAAACAAACACCGATTGAGGCTGAAGGCATTGTTTCATCAGATTCTCTGTCCTGGCTATAGCAGCTTGTAACTCAGCTTGGACAAGATTATCTAATTCTGCTTGCAGATCTATTGGAATGGTTTCATTGCGATCGCGTGCTGTTCGCCAAATACTCATCAATTCAGATAATCGCTTTTGCTGTTCGCCACTAAAAAAACGGTCATTGCGGAAGTTTTGAACGATCAATAACGTACCGAATTCGCTATCTTCTAGTTGAGCAGTCAAAGCGTCTAACGCTTCACCAGCACTTTTGCCAGTCGCTTGCACTTTGCCTACAATTGCGCGATAAAACCTCTGACCACTAGGATCGGACTCGGGCAAAATAGCTACAGTCGTCATGTCTTTACTTCAAAAGCTTTTATTTGTCAATTATAGCCGCCGTTTCTAAGTTGTTGATTGGCGTTCGGTTTTGAGCTTAAACAGCAGAAACTGGGTTATTTGCTGTTCTTGGAAATTATCATCGCTGAGCAAAATTAAACTTTGAGAACCATCTGGCAAGCGCGGGCCAAGTGTCATTGCTTCTAAATTATCCAAAGGAATACCGATTTCGCTTAAATCGAAAAGTAACTTTTTCTTGACTGGTTGAATACCTGACAATTCTCCTTTTAAACTGACAACGCGGGAGGTATCCGTTGCTCCTCCTGTGGCGATTTGATAAATTTTGGCTTGCACACCCGCTAAACCCAAAAAACTGCGCTCTAAACTGAGGAAATGACCGGCTTGATCGAGGGCTAATAATTCAGTTAAACCATGAGCTAAAGCGCCTTCAGGTGTAGGGGCGAGGGGATAAACATGTTCTGCTATTAAAACTGGCGGGCCATCGCCGATATAGTAATGCAACAAGCGGCATTTATTGATTTGCGGTTTGGGGTTTCCTTGCTCATCTTTTGCTGGCGGATCTAAATCTTGGATTAAAGCCGATTCGGTGGCGGTAAATAAGCGAATTGGTTCGCCTTTGGCGGGAACAGTTCCCGTAGGGTTGAGCGTCAATGCTTCAAACCCTAAGTTATCTTGAATTCCCTTTTCTTCTTTGTCGTCAGTGGTAGCGGCTATGTATCTTTCTGGAATCGGTAAACTTGATTTTTGTTGCCCGGTTTGCAGGTCAAATTCGCGCAAAAATGGCGGGATTCCTTCCTTGGTAACGCCTTCGCTGGAAATAAATACGGTTTGTTGCGGCGTGAGGGCAATTCCTTCCGGGTCGAGCTTGGCTTTAGGATAGGTTTGATTGTCTTCGGTTTTGAGGAAGGTGACGTTTTCGATTTCGGCGTTTTGGATGCCCGTTTCGTTTAAGGCTAGTTTAAAGGTGTAAAATCTGGCTGGGGCTAGTTGAGAGCGGTCATCGGAAAGGACGTAAAAGCGATCGCGCGCCCGATCGTATGCCAGTGCCGATAATCCCCCAACTGGTGTATCTTTATACTTCATCTTGGGCAATTGGTACTCGCCCAGATAATCCAAGGATAAATTCAAAAATATGCGCTGTTCGGCGGTGACTTGCGGCAAGCTACAGCCTGTGAGTAAACTCAGCAACGTGACGGCAATAGCGAGTAGTCGTTTGATGCGAAAGCAATACACCTGTGTTCTCCCATTCTTGACGATCCGATTGACCAATCCCGATTTAGTTTAACAGTGTATTTGGGTTTATACACGCTAAAACTGAGGGAAAAACTAAACTTAAGAGGTTTAAGACCGATGAATGCCGATAAAAATGGATATTTTACTAAGTTTAAACCAAGATGTTCCACGAGTTCCATAGCCCGCCAGGGATTAAAATCCCTGGCTAATAGCTTAAGTCCTCTAAAGAGGACTGAATTTATGTACTCAGTCCACTTGAGTGGACTTTTGCTATTAGCCCGGAAATTTATTTCCGGGCGGGTTGTGAATGCGAGTCAAAAAACGGCACAATTTCTATGTCTGACAATCGCTTTTTGTTTTTATTTTAATTTATCGGCGATCGCAGCCACAAATGCCAATCAAAATCCTAATCCGAATGAGTTTCCCCCCAATCCTTTAGAAATTAGAACTCCCGATCCTTTATTACCTCGAACTGATAGAAGACGCCGCCTAACTGATGCCGAACGCGCTGCACTTTCTGTGGCTTTAGAGCAACTTAATACCGAAGCGGCGGCTAAATTGCAAGCTGGGGATAGGATGGGCGCGTTTGAAATCTGGTATCGCGAATTGCGGCTGCGGCGATATATTGGGCCATTGTCCGAGGTGCAGGCGTTGGGGAGAGTGGGAGCGATCGCATTACAGCAAAACAGCCGTCAAGATGTACAAATTATTACCAAGCGCTTGCAGATAATTCAACAAGAATTGCAAAAGCAACCGCCGGTTGAGTTGGAGTTGTTGCGATCGCTCGGCACCGCCTACCGGCAAGTTAATGCGCCGCAATTAGCCGTGGGTATTTACGAACAAATTCTTGCCTTAGCGCGATCGCAACAAGATATCCCGACAGTTGAGGCAACGCTACTCGCCCTAGTTGAGATGAACTTGAGTTATTTTGATTACATTAAAGCTACCGATAACTATCGGGAATTACTGAGAATGGCGGAGGAGAGGAGCGATCGCGTCAAACAAATCGCCTATTTAAAACAGTTGGCATATATTTACGATCAAGCCAAACAACATCAAATGGCAATCAAAACAAAACAGCAATTAATCGAACTTTCTGTTACCGAACAAGACTTGATGCAAGTTAGCGAAGTTCACCTATCAATTGGTGCCAATTATGAAGCTCTTGGGTTACTAGAACCAGCCGCCCAAAACTATCAAGAAGCTTATACTCTTGCCTATCAAGGTGCAATGTTTAATCGCGCCGCAGAGGCATTGCAAAAACTAGCTAATTTATTCCAATCTTCTAACCAGGCTCAGCAAGCATTGTCAGTTTATCAAATTTTGGTGTCAGTTAATGCACTGGCTAAAGATTCTTACGGCATCATGAACGCTTACGATCAAATGGGTAAACTTTATCTCAGTTTAAACGACTTTCCTCAAGCCCTCAACGCTTTTCAACAAGGATTGGAAATAGCCAAGCAATTACAATATCGGGAAGCCTACTTTTCCCAACAAATCGAGCAAGTAACTAAGCAGTCTCCTCAGTAAATACCTGTTAACATTCATCAAGCAATGAATTAATTATCACATACACAACTTCCCTGTATACACTAAACACAGGTAATGCGGAGATATAGATAAGTATAAATATTTACATTTAATAGTTATAATTACTCATGTTTTTCCTGAAAAGATGGGAGACACTAAAGGTGTTTGCTGTAAAGGTGTAAAAATTACCAATGAATCGCGGTTTACCATTATTTGCCTGTTTATTTTTAGCGGTTGTACCTAATGTCCAAGCTGCCCAAGTACCAACAGTTTATCCATCAGAACAATCTGGTGCGAGAGCGGATATTTTGCTCGCACAATCAGCGCGCGTTCGTCGCCTGCAATTTGCGCGAGGCTCTAACTCGATTACTGTCCGAGATAGCGTCGTTCGAGGGGAAAGAAATGTTTACGTATTGCGCGCTCGTGCCAATCAGACAATGAGAGTTAATATCACCTCTTCTGAAAGTCAAGGGGGGGCAATCTTTGATATTATTTCGCCGGATGGAGTAATCTTAGAGAATGGCGCTGCAACTTTTGAAGAGCCATTACCAGTTACAGGCAACTATAGAATAGTTGTTGGCGGATCGCGAGGCAATGCCAGTTACGCCCTCAACGTCAGTATTAAATAGGGCATTCTCACCGGATTAGTAGGGCACGTAGATAAAATTTGATCCTCGCTAAAAAATTAAAGGGTGCCGTGCCCCTACTTTCAGAAACCGGGTTTTTATGACAGCCAAGTTACCAGAAAAAATCGCTTTAAAACCCCTCCCTTTAAGGCAAAAGTAAAAATTAATTTTCCCAGCAATCCTATAAACTTGAGCGAGAGATAACTGCCAACTGTTAACTGTTAACTGTTAACTGTCCACTGTCCACTGTCCACTGTCCACTGTTGAACTATTTTTTGAGTAAAAGTTAATACCAGGTCTAGCTTACTACCAAAGAGTGAGGGGGGTGTTTGAGCAAATTAATAAGATTAAGGATATAAAGAGTCTACAGCTCTTGAAAAAAGAGCTAGCCTATGAACTGTTCTAATTTAGCCAAAATTGCTGGGGCTGGTATTCTTTCGTTAAGTTTAACCTTGCTGCCCTCAACGCTCTCAGCTTCTGCCCAAACAAGTCCTAACAACGTAGAAAGCGAACAAACTTCTACTCCAAGGCAAACTCAAACTTTGCGCCGAGAAATTGGCATTGATAGTCTGAATGCCAATGTGTTAGCCGCAATTGGTATTATTTGTTTAGCCCTACTGTCGCGAGAGAACAGTAGAGCTAGCTAATTGCCGATGGAGTAGCTTTCTAGTATTAACTGTTAGCAATCAAGGCCAAATATTGCGCCAAAAAGGAATCTTTGGGCTTTCCAAGGCAGTGACAGGCATTTTCTGGCGAATTTGCTGGATATTCCATCCAGTTAGTTGCGCCAGGGTTTGAGCTTCCCGTTCAAAACGTTCAGCTAAAAGCCGTTGATATCCTTGACCAGCTTCGCATTTAATCTCGCCCCTAAAAGGATGCCGCAGAATGTATCTACCTTGAAAAAATTGACGATTTGATGTTTCTTGGAACGTCAAATCTTCTGGAAATTTATCGCGGGTATAGCGGAGGTGTAGCCGAGTAATAAAGACATTTGTACCGCTTCCAGGTGTGAGCCAAAATACACCCGATTGCCGCAATTCTTCTGGATTCAAAGGTTCAGCAGAACAAGGATCGCATCCTCCCATGTCCCAAGCATATTCGATAAATGCGGCATTTTTTCCTTCGCGAGTATAGGCGGTTTGGAACATGGCTTTATAGAACTCGCCAAACTCATTTTTGACAAACAGGGGAATCTGAGTATTGGAAGGAATTTTTACGGTGCGGTAGTTGGTAATTTCTGTTTGACCTTTTGGGGATAAGATGTAAGCAATCAAATCTTGCTCGCTTGTAGCGTTGAGCATTCCTAACCTAATGGGTAACATAAATCTGGGTGATTCATAAGCCATTTGGAGAGGGCGCAGAAATTTATATCCCGATTTTTCAAATTCCGATAGGTTGACTTTGGCAACGAAGAATTTCATGTTTTGCCTAATGTAAGGCTGTAGCAGTTGACTACCTCCTTGGGGTATGCGGTAACCGTTAGTTTTGAGCCAGGTTTCTAAACCGTTAGATTCCCTCGCACTTAAGATTAAAATGTCATATTCTCCCACAGTAAAGCGGGATTCTATGGTTACGCCTAAAGCACTTTCTGCGTTTCTGTTCCTGGCTGCACTTCGGGGAATTGGTGCCCCGCCTCTGGTGCCAAAACCAGCGCTGAAGTCTCCATCGGCACAGGGGTCGGGGTCAAAATATTCTACCAATCGGGGGGCGCTAAAAGCATCTAGCCTTTGGATAATTTTCGGGTCGCCAACGCGCACTTGTTCTTGCTGAAGTACAACTGGAACTGGGACGACAATGGCAAAATCTTTGACATTACCTTGATAGTCATTTGCCATTGTTAAAATCGTGCGATCGCCTTCCCGTGCAATAATGACTTCAGATGCTTTGTTGTATAGCTTTGTATCTGCTTTTGCCACATAAAACCCACAAAATCCCCAAGCTGTAGGTGCAAAGCATATAAATGCTAAAACCGCAATTAAAATCGCTACAAATTGCCGTATTATTTTCATCAGATTCATCTCCTTTTTTGCTTTGATGCCAAACCAATTCCGGGTTTAACTCAACTGTCGATTTGGGGATAAATGGCAGGTTTTAACCGATTGACGGCTGACCAATAAAATCTAGGAGCTAACCAGATTTTATCCAAAATTAACGTCAATGGTGATAGGGCAAATAATGCCCAGAAAACTGCTGTGGAAATAAAAAATTGATTCCGCAGAATAAAACTTAAGGTGGCGATGCTAATAGCCCAAATTAATCTACCAGACCGGGAATTGGGAATCGACCTGGGGTCGGTAATCATAAATAAGGCAAACAGCAATAACGAACCGCTCATCAATCGATGGAAAAAAACATCCCAAGTCCAGCCTAGCCACAGATTGCGAATCGCTTCTAAAACAGCGTAACTGCCTAAAAAAGCGGCGGTTGTATCCCACCGCCCTACTCGTTTTAAAACCATCCCGCCAGTGCCTAAAAATATCAGCGCGTACCACCAATCATCGCCCCACTGTCCCGGCGAAACCCAGGCATCTTTTGTTAGTAAAAGTACAGAAATAATCCCGAAGTTAGCCGGGTTAAAAAAATGCTTGCGCTCAAATTGAAAAATAAATTTACTCAAAATTGCTAGCGTTCCTGCTAAAATTATAGTGCTGAAATGCTCGCATCTTAAAAGTAAACTTAGACCCAAAGCGGTAATTAAGGCACTGCGAAATGATGGCTGAATCGGGGGGAGTTTTTCAGGAAAATTTTCTTTTTTAATAAATTGATAGAACCCAAAGCGAGGCCAGAGAGAAGAGAGAAGCCACTGCATCGTACAGCAGGTAGCGATCGCAACTAAAATGAAGTCAAGCCGCAAAGTCCAGTCCCTAGTAGCCACACCTAAGACGAGGAAAAGCGATAAAAACAGAATTTGATAGTCTCGCACATCTTTGAGCAACATAACCGGCGCCAAGATAAGGATTTCAGATTCCAAGTGTAGATAGGGTAAACACAAACAAGTGGCTTGGTTACGGAAATTGTTACAGAATTTGGCTAAAGTATCCCGATGGTGTGAAGCGGCGAGCTGCGATCGCGATACCTTAAAGGTGTAGTCCACAACACATCTTTTGGCAGCTATGGAGCCAGATTCATTACCAACGGAGGTAATACTGACGCACCCGCGTCAGTCGCTGGGAAGCATCCAGCTAGACTGGACACCCCAACCCGGTAACTATCTCAACCTGGAAGGTCAAACCTACGCGGTTTTAGAACGCCGTCACCGCTATCAACTTAAGTCAGGTCACTATCGGTTGCAAAAAATCGCCTTATACGTCCAGTCTGCACCGCATCCCACAGAAACAAGTTTTGTAGATGGGCGCTGGGTACTCGGCGATGCTAAGTGTCGCTTTAACGCTGGTTCTGAACTAATTCGCTGTGCCGTTAACCCAGAGGGGCCATGTGTAAATTGTCGCTTCTACGAGACGGCTGAAGCATAGAAGCTGCTTGCTGTCTCGAATTTAATTTCGTCGATGAACGAGGGTTGCAGTTGCTTGATCTGTAGGGACGAGCAACACCTCGCTAATATTAACGTGGGCGGGGCGAGTGGCGCAGAAAAATACTACATCTGCGACATCATCTGGGGTTAAAGGTGTGAGTCCCTGGTATACTTTTTTAGCGCGATCGCTATCTCCATGAAATCGTACTTGCGAGAATTCGGTTTCGACTAAACCGGGGTCTACAGAAGTCACGCGCACGGGAGTACCTAATAAATCTTGTTTTAATCCTTCAGAAAGCGCCCTTACCGCAGCTTTAGAGGCACAATAAACATTACCGCCTGGATAAGTTTGATGTCCGGCAATCGAACCGATGTTAACCACGTGACCTTTACCGCGACTGACCATCACCGGTACGATATAGCGGGTGAGATAAAGCAAGCCTTTAATATTGGTATCGATCATTTCTTCCCAGTCTTGAAAATCGCCTTCGTGGAGTTTATCTAAGCCGCGACTCAGACCGGCGTTATTAATCAGAATGTCGATATTAGACCAAGGTTCTGGCAGGGATTGTAAGGCAGATTCTACAGCCATGCGATCGCGCACGTCTAACTGTAACAAATAAGTCTCGCAGGAAAACTCTTTCCCCAGTTGGTCGGCGAATTCTTCCAATCTTTCTTTTCGCCGCGCCGCCAAAATTAATTTTGCTCCCGCTTGAGCAAATAGTTTGGCACAAGCAGCCCCAATACCGCTACTCGCACCTGTAACTAACACAATTTGATCTTGGATTGAAATCATAGTTATTGGGTAATTGGTAATTGGTAATTGGTAATTGGTAATTGGTAATGGGGAAGATGGAGGAGTTGGTGGAGTTGGGGGAGCTTTTGAAGTAATTACTTCTATTTCCTCATCTTCCTTGTCTCCCTTGTCTCCCTTGTCTCCCTTGTCCCCCTTGTCCCCCTTGTCCCCCTTGTCCCCCTTGTCTCTACTAACTCGAACCACCAGAGGGACGATTTTGCGGACGAGATGGATTGGTGCGAGGATTGGATGGGCGATTTTGCGGGCGAGTGGGGCGGGCAGAGCCTTCTACTTGCAGGCGTTGGGTGACGATGGTCATACCATCTGCTCGGACTAGAACGGCTGATATCCAGTATTTACCGGCATTATTGGGTGCGCGACCTTGTTTAAAAATTCCTCCCGCTGCCAGGGGTTCTAACTGTACCTGGGTGGGGTTTAAATAACCTTGGGGGGTGACAGCTTCTTGTAAAGCTGTGCCGACTAGCACATCGTCGCCTAATGGTTCTCTGACAACAGCATCAAAGGTAAATTCCTGTCCGGCGCGAACTCGCTCTGGTAATTTTAGCTCGACGGTGGGGGGTTGTTCGCCAGAAGTTAGCTGAGTGCGTTCGGCTAAAATTTCCTGACTGGCGATTTTTTGGTTTTCCAACCGCTGCCGAGAGCGGATGGTAGAGTTAAAAGTCCACTCTCTGCCCTCGATGGCTTGGGTGCCGGTAATTTGGGTCACGGTTAGGGCTAAAATTGCTCCGGTGCGATCGCGTTCCCAAGATTCCAGCGAGGTACGATATTGCAATCGCGGATAGCGCTGCCAAAGTTGACCTAGCGCTTTTTCCATATTTTGGCGATTTAAGCCATCGCTATTGGTAAAATTTGGGCTGTACAACTGCATCACCCCTTGCACGTCTCGACGATTTGCCGCTGCGTCGATTTGCGATAGTGCGTTTTTCAATTCGGGAGGCGCGGTGTCGGGAGTCGCTGCTAAAGCAAGGTTTGCACCCGTTGATAACCCTAGTGCCGTTATCAAAATTATTGATAATTTGGGGGAAGCGCCTGGGAATAATTTGAGAGAATTGTGCATCGGTGATATTTTTAGAGTCAGGTTAAAAGTTTAGTATCCCTTGTCCTTGTTTGATGCTAGCTGAGAAACAAAAGTGACTGTGAAGGAATCGACTGTAGCGCCGCTGCGCTTGTTAATTGCTGCTAGCGGTACGGGGGGGCATCTATTTCCCGCGATCGCAACTGCCGAACAACTGCCAGATTACCAAATTCAGTGGCTCGGCGTTCCCAATCGCTTAGAAAAAAACCTCGTTCCAGCTAAATATACCCTCAATACGATTGCTGTAGAAGGTTTTCAAAAGCGCTTGGGATTGGGAACTCTCCGCATTATTGCCCAATTTATCGGTTCGATTTGGACTTGTCGCCGACTGCTCAAACAAGGAAAATTTCAAGGTGTGTTTACCACCGGCGGGTATATTGCCGCACCTGCGATTATTGCGGCGCGCAGTCTCAACTTACCCGCCATCCTCCACGAGTCCAACGCCCTACCAGGTAAAGTCACCCGCTTCTTGAGTCCGTTTTGCACCACCGTCGCCATCGGATTTCCAGTAGCGGCGAAGTATTTACCCCGCGCCAAAACTGTTTGTACGGGCACCCCCGTGCGCGAGCAATTCCTGTCACCCCAAACCCACGATCTGCCAATTCCAGACAACGTTCCCCTTATCATAGTTTTTGGCGGAAGTCAAGGAGCAGTAGCAATTAATCAAATGGTGCGTCAAGCTGCGCCAGCTTGGTTTGAGGCGGGTGCATGGGTGGTGCATTTAACGGGAGATAAAGATGCGGAAGCGGGAAGTTTGCAACATCCGCAATATATTTCTCTGCCGTTTTACGATAATATGGCGGGTTTATTGCAACGGGCGAATTTAGCGATTAGTCGCGCCGGTGCGGGTTCGCTCACTGAATTGGCAATAACGGGGACGCCTGCTATTTTGATTCCCTATCCTTTCGCGGCAGAAGATCATCAAAGTTTTAATGCTAAGGTGTTTGGAGATGTGGGCGCGGCGTTGGTATTTCAGCAATCGGAATTAACGGCGGATGTGTTGGAAACAAAGGTATTGACTTTGTTACAAACGCCGGAAGAATTAGCAAAAATGGCTCAAAATGCAGCAAGTATTGCGGTTAGAGATAGTGCGGAAAAGTTGGCAAAGTTGCTGCGAGAATTGTTGGAGAATTGAACCGCCAAGGAAGAGGAGCGAGAAGAGAGAGATAAATAGTTTTGTAGGGGCGGGTTTTACCAGCAATGTTTGATAAAGCGAATGGTATTTATAAACCCGCCCCCCGCGTGGGATGCTAAGAATTTCCAATTCCTCCTAGTCGCTGCACCTGTTCGGTAGAAAGTCCTGTCAATGTCGCTACTTGTTCGGTATCCATTCCCGATTGCAAGAGGTTTAGCACGACTTGGCGCAATTGGGATTCAGCTTTTTCTGCTCTCTCACCATCTGTAGGAAGCCAATTTCCAGAGGCATCATACCAGCGCAACCATTGGCGAGTAAAGCGGCTATACTCCCCTTGCCACAAGCCCAATCCTAACTCGATTTCGGGTATCCAAATGCGAGGTTGTTCTGGGTTAAACGACTGTTGTTGATAGCGTCCTCCCTCTAACTTGAAAAAGTGTACTTTGTTGGTGTACCGACTGAATACTACATAGTAAGGCACTCGTAAGATTCGTTCGTAAACTTCCCACTTTCTGGGCGGTGTTTCTTTTGTATCCGTTTCGCCGTTAAGCTGGGTTGTTTCTTCCTCAGTTTGAGATTCTGTATTTTCTGCTAAAGTATCGAGTTCAACTGCTTCTGGATCTGATTTAGCGTTTTCTCCCAAGTCTTCTTTAGCAGTACCGGGGGATAAAAGTTCTACTACTACAAAGGGACTTATGCCTTCTTGCCAGATAACATAACTCATTCTGAGATCTGTATCGTCGTACAAGCGGGGAACGTCCAATACTAAAAACCAATCTGGACGCTTATGCCACAATGGATGGCGCACGTCGTAATAAAGGTTCATATCCGTGCCGCTAAATACCCGATTTTCTGGATACAGGGGACTGCGGAAGGTGCGACTTAAAAGTTCTGGTTGTAAATCGTGAAATTCATCTGGCAAACCGGGTTCCTCCGGATCTTCGCTGGGTAGATCGTACATCGTCGGCAGCGTTTTTCTCGGCGATAGGGGCGGTTCTGTATGCGGGAAACTTGTTTTAGACTGAGACATAAGGAGATTGCGATCGCTTTGATAAAAATTGTAGGTTATATAATTATTTGTAGTCAGGACTGACGCTAAGAAACCGGGTTTCTCTCAAAAATCTTCCCTAATAAACTAAAGTCGCCGCAAGAAACCCGGTTTCTCAACTTAAGAAACCGGGTTTGCAAGAAACCCGGTTTCTCAACTCGTTGCTATATTTATGCCTGAATTAACAATTTAAAATTGCAGATTTCAGATGTAAATAAAATCTACAATCTGCAATCTGCAATCTGAAGTCTGCAATTAATTGACTACTTGGATACTGTGACTGCGCGGATCTTCACTGGCTGATTTTTTCGCGCTTACGGGTGCTTCAAATTTAGAAGTTTGACCTGTAGTGGTAGCATGGGGCAATTCTTCACCAGCTACAAGTGCTGCTAAATTTTCTGCGATGATGGTGCGGGGTTGTTCGCCTATTGTTTGAGCGATTTCGGTTCCATCTTTGCCGAAAAAGACAAAATGGGGAATGCCATCGACTCGGTAACGTGTAATTTCCGGCAGCCATTTGTCATTATCGACGTTGAGCATGACGAAATTTACCTGCTCGGCGTATTGTTGTTCTAGTTCGCCCATGTCTTTCGCCATTGCTTGACAGCTCGTACACCAATTGGCATAAAACTCCATCAGGGTTGGTTTGCCGTTGCTCATGGCGACTTCTAAGGGAGTGGAGTTTTCCGCTAGTTCGCTGAGGCTGGCGGTGTCTGTCTGGGTTCTCATTCCTAAAAATAGGGAAACGGTGAGCGCGATCGCAACCATGACAATCAACAAGTTTCTCACTCGCGTCCCCATCGGGGTTTCGGTCTTCCCTGGCGATTGGGGTAAATTGGCAGTCATATGATGGATGATTTCTATCTAATTCGTCCTCCATCTAGTGTAAAGAACTCCTCTACCCCCCCTCTCACACCTTTGAGAGAGGGGAGGAAAGTCTAGGTTATTCGCGCATGAGATCGAAGGCAATGGCAAAATCTGCCATAGGCATTACCTGCTTCAGTACCCGCAAGTGTCCCTCCGCATGGCTGCGATGGCGGAACCGCCCGACGGTGATACGCTGTAAGTTAGGCAGTAAGCGCACAATTATCCACGGGAACAGTCGCGCTCTTTGAGCGCTGTTGTGAATGTCGGTCATCGTTTTATCCTTGTAATTAGTTGTGTTTAGTTGGGGCGATCGCACTCCCATGCGATCGCCCTTTCTGCGAACGGGACAGTCCATCGCAACCCTGACCAGGAGGCGGGGCTGTCCTTTTTTGTTGTTTACGTTCATAAGCTTACTTATAAATCTGCTGCTTGTAAATAAGTATGCTTATATGAATTCATATGTCTAAAAAGAAACAATCAAATTCAGAAGATATACCACCCCTACGGCGATTAAGAGAGGAGGCAGGCTTAACTCAAGCAGGACTAGCAAAGCAAATTCCGGATAAGACAAGGACAAAGACTTTAACGCAAGCAGCTATCAGTAGGTGGGAAAGCGGCGAAGATGAGCCAGAGTTAACTGTTGTTCAAATGAAAGCTCTATGCCGCGCTTTAGGCAAGTCACTCGAAGAACTGCCGGATGACTTTGGGCCACCAAGGCAATCAAAATCTAACGTTCGCGATTAATAGCTAATGTCAAAAAAGGAACATTACATCCCGGAAGGTATATATAGATATATTAAGATGCCTAAAAAGAGACAGCAAGATCCAGAGAACATTCCAGCGTTACGGCGGTTAAGAGAGGAGGCAGGTTTAACACAAGCCGAGCTAGCGAAGCAAATACCTGATAAAACAAGAACCAAAAACCTGAATCAATCTGTTATTAGTCGGTGGGAAAGCGGCGAAGATGAGCCAGAGCTAACTGTTGTTCAAATGAAAGCTCTATGCCGCGCTTTAGGCAAGTCAGTCGAAGAACTGCCGGATGACTTTGGGCCACCAAGGCAATCAAAATCCAACGTTCGCGACTAATGAATAAGTCAAAAAAAGAACCATACACCCCGGAAGGTATACCAGTCCTACGGCGATTGAGGCAAGAAGCTGGCTTGACGCAATCAGAGCTAGCAAAGCTCATACCAGATAAAACTAGGAAAAAGACTTTGACTCAGCAAGCAATTAGCCGATGGGAAAGTGGAGAAGACGAACCAGAATTGACCATCATGCAAACGAAAGCACTCTGCCGCGCTTTGGGAAAGTCGCTGGAAGAAATACCAGATGATTTGGGGCCGCCTTCGCCCTCGCCTCAAGCCGAAAAGTGAGCGATCGCGCGGCAATTGAATCATTAAATCCTACCATCCGATCGGCGCAGAGCCAACCTCTGGGTTAACGCGATCGCATTCACCCATAAGCGCTTAGTTCTAAAATCATATCAACTTTTGATATGGTTTTTCCTGTTATTATAATATAATTTTACTTGCCATATTTACAACTGATTATTAATATATTTGGTGGATATTTATTGATCTAGCTCTCGGAACTATATAAAATGACAAATTTAAAGAATTTTGTTCCTCGCCAAAAAACAACTAAAGCAAAATTAAAAGTATCTAAACTAGCAGTGCTTATATTTTTTGTGGTGTTAAACGAAGCTGTAATAGCACTTCGCAATATACATTACGAACTAACAATTAATGATACAGCGGCAATCGCACAAGATTTATTAAGTGCTTGCGAAACAAAACCAAAAATGGATGAAATAAATACCGTACTCAAACAAACGGGAAGAACATCAGGTAATGCTGGCTTTCCTTTGTACAGAGAAAACGATGATTTAGGACAAAGATATAAAGCTTTTTTAGAGCTATTAAATCTGGCTGATGAAACATGCGAATTAGAGAAACAAGAAGAAAACTTAGTCAGGTCAAGAAACCCAAACAATGTCGATCAGGTGACCTTAATCGGTATACTTATTCAAAATAATAGAACTAAAATAGATGAAAGAATTGCTGTCGGAGAAGAAGGCCAAAAGAGATTTAATTACCCTCTAAACGCATCTTTGTATCCAGGTGTAGAGATACATTATATTTCGCGTATTTTGTTTGGAGGTTTATCAATTATTACTCTGGGGTGGAAGTTGAGACATTTATGTATTAATTTTGTCAGATTTACGATCAGAATTTCAGTTAAATTAATCAACACATTCTAGCAGGACAGTGATGGATATAAAAACTATTCTAAAATTAGAATTAGCAGATCCGATGGAAAAGCGAGACAAAAAAATTATAGCTTTTCTTGAAGAAAATAATGTTCCTTGGCGTTACTGTGGTTACGAATCATATGCTAGTGGCAAAGTAAGACAATTCTTACATACCAATGTTTTGAGTTTGTTGAGATATATCATGTACGCGCAATATCTGGAACAAAATGTTGATATATTGATGCTAATCAGCGAGACATTGGTTGATTTTGTATATATCAGTACAAACACTTACGAGGAAAATAACAAATCCCAAGCAATTCAACTTGACAGTAAAGTTTTAGCATCAGAACTAAACCAAGATCGAGAGGTTGAAATCTTACTCAAATTTATCAACATAATAAATACTCAGCCAAAATTATTGGAATACTCTATTACCTTATTATTGGGTTTTTCCGTGAAAAAGCTGCTTTACTTAGCTGACTGTATAGAAAAAGAAGGTAAAACAAAACAAGCAGATCTAATTCGGGCTAGTTTGTATCCCAATCAGTTTGCAGAATTACAAGATGAACAAGTAAACTGTAGCATTGATAATTTACCGTCTCTGAAGAAGAAAAGTTATTTTAGCATGGAGGCGGGTTTAATTGAAATAGATGCGATCGCTGAAATTGTTGAGGGCTTATATTCTAAGAATGGCGAGATCGAATACATCAACCAAAAACCAATTATCGACGCCAAAATAATTGACAAATTGCCAAATATATTGAGTAAATTTGTATCAAAAATAGATTTTTTAGAATTAGAACCAAAGATATTTTTACCACAAATGGTGGGCATGTTTATAGCCTGGAAAGATGGATTTGGATTGTTGAGTCCAATCATCAATCCCATCTCGGAGATTCCAATTATAGGGCTACCATTTGGGCTTTTAGATACTGATATGCTCGGTCGTACCCTTGCTACTTTTGCCGTAGCCTATTTCTTGCCCAGAAACAATCCTCTAAGAGCGCTGTTTTGGGGAGAAGATAAAATCGTCATCGGAATTACTGCTGGTTTTATTCTGACATCAGTACTGCTGGTATAAAAATAAAAAACTGGCATCAGAAAGGCAGAGGGCAGGAGGCAGGAGGAAAGAATTTGTTTACCCTCAGTGGGTAATGGACAGTGAAAAATTTCTTCACTGTCAACTGTCAACTGTCAACTGTCAACTGCTTGATACTTTGCACGTTTATTCCTAAAATTAGTTCAGATTAATTCTCAAACAGTTATGAGCCACCGTCCCATTATCCTTGGCATTGTTGGCGATAGCGCTGCCGGAAAAACCACACTGACTAGAGGCATCGCCCAGGTATTGGGACTGGACAATGTTACGGTGATCTGTACGGATGATTATCACCGTTACGATCGCCGCCAGCGTGCCGAACTTGGCATCACGGCTTTGCACCCAGACTGCAATTACTTAGATATCATGCAGCAGCACTTAAACTTGCTGCGGACGGGACAACCAATTCTCAAACCAATTTACAGCCATGAAACGGGGAGATTCCAGCCGCCAGAGTATGTCAAACCCAACAAATTTGTCATGGTTGAAGGTTTGCTAGGTTATTCTAGCCGCGGTGTCCGGGACTGCTTTGATGTGAAAGTGTACCTCGCACCGCCGGAATGGTTGCGGTTTAAGTGGAAGGTGAAGCGGGATACGATGAAGCGGGGCTACAACGAGGAAGAAGTTCTCGCCGAACTGAGAAAGCGCGAACCCGACTCGGAACAGTTTATCCGTCCTCAGCGCCAATATGCCGATGTGGTGGTGAGTTTCTACCCGCCTGAAGATGCATCAAATGAAGATTTTTCCCGCCTCAACGTGCGCTTGGTACTTAGACCAACAATTCCCCACCCAGACTTGACGGCAATTTTCGATCAAACGGCTGCTAAAACTATGCCAGCAATTCGTCTGGGATTGGATCGGGATATGGGTAAGCCGGTTGACGTGTTGGAAGTCGATAGTCACGCCACTAGCGACCAAGTCAAAGAGTTAGAAAAGGTTCTATGCAGCGAAATTCCGGATTTATTGCCCTACTGTAACCTGCAAATCGATCAAGAACTGGGCAAAATTACCGGGACAACTGGGGAACCCGTCCAAAGTTACCCCCTGGCTTTGACTCAGCTATTGGTGGCCTATCACATGCTGAAGGCAACTCAGTTAGTTAGTATAGGAAATTACCGATAATGCTTGCGTAATTGCCGCAGGGGGAGGTAGTTGGCTGAGGGGTGCAGGTTTCATTTCGCCGCGAAAGTCTAACAGTTGGACGAGGAGTAGGTAGGCGATCGCTAAAATAAGTGAAATTGCCCCTGTAATAATTGCTACGACTTTTGACCGATTCATGGTAATGCTTAAGTTTTGCTGAACGGGATGTAAATTATTGTAACTATCTGGAGCCAACATCAATCACGGGGTAGGGGCACGGCATTTAAATATTTTCGGTTTAGCGACAAAAGTTATTGATGCCGTGCCGCTACAATCTTGGTCGGTGTTGTGGCGATCGCACGCTAAGAAACGCGGTTTCTCAGAGAAACCGCGTTTCTGGGTGTTGGGAAAAAAGCGATCGCACTCTAAATTGTAGATGGCAAATTGAACATTCTTCAATTTGCCATCTGAAATCTCAAATCTGAAATTATAATTTCACCTGTTGCAAATGGCTGCGGGGATTATAACTACGGGATGAGCGAATTTTTTCATAATATTCCCGCTCGATGGCACTAATTTCTTTCGGTGCCACAATCGTAATTTTCACCATTTGATCGCCGCGATCGCTTTTAGGATTGGGCCAACCTTTACCCCGCAATCTGAGAGATTGTCCCGAACGAATTCCAGCTGGAACGTTTACCGTTACGTTGCCATCGGGAGTCGGAACTTCGATTTTGGCTCCCAATACTGCTTCATCTGGAGCAATTGGCACTTCGCAAACCAAATTATCTCCCTCAAATTGGAAGAAGGGATGCGGTTGCAGTTCAATATTCAGGTACAAATCCCCCCGTTGTTGGTTATAGGGACTCACCGCACCTTTGCCTTTGACGCGAATGCGGCTACCTTTCTTCGCGCCAGGGGGAATGCGGACGTTAATCTCTTCTGTACCGAGGTTTAAACGCTTCTGGACGCCGTGAAATGCTTCGGATAGGGAGAGGGTAAGGGTTGCTTCTCGATCGGCGGCTGAGCCTGGGCTAGCGCCAGCCGTGTTAAATCCATCGAAGCCACCATAGCCGTCAAAACCGCTGGAGCGATTTGTCGAGGTGCGGTAGGAGTAATTCCGACTTCCAGAACGTCCAGTTCCAGTTTGAGCGCCGGTGTTGCCCATGCGACCGAGCAATTCGTTGATAAACTCATCGAAGTTGGAGTATTGACTGAAGTCGAAGTTGCCAAAATCAACGTTAGTGCCAGCACCACCACCGGGCCAGGTTTGACCGGCTTGTTTCCAATATTGTCCGAATTGGTCGTATTTTTTGCGTTTTTCTGCGTCTGAAAGCACTTCGTAGGCTTCGTTGACTTCTTTGAAGCGAGTTTCGGCTTCTTTGTTGCCCGGGTTCATGTCGGGGTGGTATTTTCGTGCTAGTCGGCGGTAGGCTTTTTTAATTTCGTCGGCACTAGCAGTTTTGTTCACCCCCAGAACGGCATAATAGTCTTTAAAATCAGTTGCAGCCATCCACCAATCTCCTGTCGATTAAAAATTTTATTTTATTGATTTCTCTTGTTTGGCGCTGGTTTTTTATAGTTAGTTTGGGTCAATGCTATAATTAACACAATAGGTAATTAATCAGCATTATTCTCTTTAATTGTGCCTTTAATAATATCAAAGGTGCAAGTTCGGTCAAGTACGGTTCTTTCTCACTTGCCCAATGGGAAAAACCGTACTACACCCACCCGGATAGTAGCGGATCAGACAATCGAGTCCATCTGTCAAGGATGGGGGCGCGTCCCGCAATTGGCGGTGCATCCGCAATATAACATCATCGGGGACTCGTCGTTGCCGTTGGCGATTGCGGTGCAGACACAGCCAAACGGGGGTATCTAACCACAAGCCGGTAATATGGGTGAAGCCAGTACTGCGGGCTTGTGCGATCGCTGCTCGCCGATATTGACGCACGGCATTCGTAGCATCAAAAATTGCTTCTGTTGCAGAGTTTTGGCAAATTGCACTAACGGCTTGATGCAATTGTCGCTGTAATTCCTGTTGGATCAAAACCCAAGAGCCTTGAATTGCTTCATCGCCAAACAGTTTACCTCGGATGGCATCGGTAGAAATTAGTAGATGTCCCCGATTTGCAGCAACAATTTGTTGCGCCAGAGAAGACTTACCGCTGCCAGGAATTCCGATTAGGAGAACGAGTTTGATAATTGGTAATTGGTAATGGGTAATTGGTAATTGGTAGTTGTTCATTTCCATTACCCATTACCCATTACCCATTACCAAAGGATTAAATGATCGTGCCATCAGGAATTACAGCATTTTTCAGCACCACGACAATGCCGTTGCGGATGTAGAATCCTTCACTTTCGCGATTGGCTTCTTCGACGCGGTCTTTATTAATAATTTGCACGTCGCAGCCAATGCAAGCATTTTTGTCGATAATGGCGCGGCGAATCGTTGTGTTGGAGCCGATGCCCACGGGAACTCTATTATCTGGACAGGCGGATCGCCCTTCGGCGTATGATTCGTAGAAATCTGCTCCCATGAGTAGGGAACTATCGATTAGGCTGCCGGATTCGACGAGCGATCGCACTCCCAATACCGAATTTTCAACCCGGCATTCTTTTAATATGCACCCTTCACTAATTAGCGATTCTGTTATCCGGCAATCCAACACTTTCGACGGCGGCAAGTAACGGGAGCGTGTATAAATCGGTGCTTTTTCGTCGTAGAAGCTAAACGGCGGATGCGGTTGTCGCGTCAGCGCCAAATTCGCTTCGTAGAACGATTCAATTGTCCCGATATCTTCCCAGTAGCTATCAAATAAGTACGCTTGAACGTTATAATCCTTCGATGCACTGGGGATAATTTCTTTACCAAAATCAGTACGTTCTGGCGCTTCTTTCAGCAGGTTTAACAATGCTTCTTTTTTGAAGACATAAATGCCCATTGACGCAATGTAGGGCATTTTTTCTGCTTGTTCGGGCGTCAATCCCAGGGTTGTGGTATCAACCTGCATCTGCTTCAGGGCGTCGCCTTTGGGTTTTTCGCTGAATTGAACGATCCTGCCGTTCTGATCAATTTTGATCAACCCAAAATCCGAGGCGCGTTTCTCATCCATCGGCACGACGGAGATGGTAATATCCGCATTGGTGTCGCGATGGCGCTGCCAAAACTGGCGATAATCCATCCGGTAGAGGTGATCCCCGGATAAAATCAGGTATTCATCCACATCCCATTCTTCAAACAGCCACATATATTGGCGTACCGCATCTGCCGTACCCTGAAACCAGTTGGGGTTTTCGGGAGTTTGCTGTGCGGCGAGTACCTCGACAAATCCCTCGGTGAAACCGGAAAAGTTGTAGGTACGGGCAAGGTGACGATTGAGAGACGCTGAGTTAAATTGCGTCAGGACGTATAGTTTAAAAATCTCTGAATTAATGCAGTTACTGACGGGGATATCGATCAGGCGATATTTCCCAGCCAGCGGGACTGCTGGTTTTGCGCGTAGCTTGGTGAGGGGGTAAAGGCGAGTACCCGCGCCCCCTCCAAGGATAATAGCCAGAACTTTTTTCACAACAAACTTCTCCAGATGCCGATCGTTCCCAAGTACAGTGTCTGATTGAGGGGGATTGTTGGCAAGGGGTGAAACGAGGAAACCTTTGCGATCGCACCCCAGCCGACTCTAAATCCCCTATGGTAGGCTTAATCGTTACCGCAGTAGCATGAGGGTGATACGGAAAAGATTAAAGTCAGTGACGCGCCCGATTAATAGTAATCATGTTCCAGTACAATCCGTTAGACTGCTTGCCTTCATCGGCAGAGTTACGCGATTCTGATGACACGCCAGTCGATAGCGAACTGCAAATTTTAATTCCCAGTTTATTGTCAGCCGTTTTAGCTTTGATTTGGTCAAGTCGTGAGGATTGGTTTTTCGGCATTAATATGGGAATTTATTACCCTTCAAGTTCAGTGGCGATTGTTCCCGATGGATTTCTCAGCTTAGGAGTTGAGCGTTTTATTGGGGAAAATGGACGATCTAGTTATGTGCTTTGGGAAGAAGATGGAATTGCACCCCTTTGGGTGCTAGAAGTTGTTTCCCAAACTTATAACAGTGAATACGAACAAAAAAAGGTAGATTATGCAAATTTGGGGATATTGTATTACGCGATTTATGCACCCACCCGCCTGCGTCGCAAGCGGCAACGTTTAGAAGTGTATCGTTTGGTTGAGGGGAAATATGTTTTACTTGCTGGGGAAAAGATCTTCATGCCTGAGATTGGTTTGGGAATTGGACGCGAAAGAGGTACTTATCAAGGGTTGACGCGAGAATGGTTGTACTGGTACGACGAAGATGGTAACCGATATCGCACGCCAGAAGAAATAGCGGTTGAGCAACAACAACAGCTTCAGGATCTTTTGGCTAGGTTACAGGAGAGGGGAATAGATCCGGATAGTATTTAGGTGGGGATAGTGGGGATGCGATCGCTCCTCAGCGAGCATTTGGTTAAGCGCGATTGGCTGCAAACGCAATTTGAGGCTTGCAGGTTGTTGGGTGAGGTGGGAGCGATCGCGTGGGATTTTGCAGCGATCGCGTTTTGGATGGTCAATTGAGAATATGCTTAAACCTGACCACGGCTATAAGCAGAACAATACATATAGATGTTTGAGCCTATGTGTCTATTGGTTTGAATTGACATTCCCTCGCCACTATTTTTATTACATGCTTCGCCATGTCTATAGCCACTTGTGATGACGTACTTGATAAGTTTGATTCTGTAGATGAATCTTCTTCAGCTAATTGAATACCTGACAAATCAGCTAGTCTCTCAACTTCTGTGCGAATAGATCTAAAAGCGTTTTGAATAGTTTCTATTCCGGTTCGGAGTCGTTGACTTTCATCTAAAAGGGAAGGCTGCGTTTCTAGTTCGATAAACCGAGATTTCCGCTCTAAATTTTCTGTATTATCTGATTTTAACTTCTGCCTCAATTCTGACAATTCTCTATCTACCTCTTCGAGCTTAATCAGGTATATTCTCGTTGTTTCTGCTATTGATTGTTCGCTCATCTTTTTTTTCTTTCCCAATGTTTCTACTTTTTTCTTAAAAACCGCGGTTTTAGCTACTTCTTTTTACTCCTTTTTTTATTTTATTCCTTTTCATTGTAGATCATACTTACACATCTTAACTACTTTTATCTCTGGTTTATTTGTTAAATAATCCTTTAGCCAGTTGCAGCTATATTTCCGTAAATTTTCTAAATCTCTGCTTTGATTTAAGGCTGTTTTCGTAGTCCACAGTAAAACTTTTTTGCTGGAGGGACAAGCAACTGTCTCACCATTTGGACTAAATTTTAGATCGTTATTTCCATCTGGGCATCTGAAACTTATCGAAACAGTACCATTTTTTTCCCAGAGTTTTGTAGTTCCGTCAGTACTACCAGAAGCTAGAGTTCCGTTCCTGCTGAAATTAACGCTGTAAACATCACCTACGTGTCCTTTTAGAGTTTTCAGCAAAGTTCCTTGTGTAGTCCATATTTTCACAAAATTATCTCTGCCACCAGAAGCAATAATACTGTTAGAAGCGAAAGCTACATCATAGACTGATTCTCGATCGGCTCGGAAACTTCCTAATAATTTACCATCCTTGGTACTCCATAAATTAATTATTCCATCTGCACTAGCAGAAGCTATAATACGGCTATCTGGGCTAAATTTCGCAGTAAAAACACTTTCCCTACTGACTTTTATATTTTTGATCAACTGGCCTGTGTTCGTCCATAGGTTAATAGTTCCGTCCTTGCTGGCAGAGGCAATTAGCTTACCATTAGGACTAAAATTAACATCCCATACAAGTTTGGTATGTTTGTTTTTGAAAGTTTTAATAAAATTACCATTGCTTGTCCACAACTTAACATATCCGTCACTACTACCAGAAGCCAAAGTAGAGCTAATTGGATTAAAATTAACAGTATGAACTTCACCTCCTTTGATTGGAATTGTTATAACACGACGCTCTTTTGTTAACCATAACTTGACAGTTCCGTCAAAACTAGCCGATGCAATAATTTTACCATCATAATTAAAACTTAGACCTATTACATCTGCTGTGTGTCCTTCGAGGCGATTTTGCTCTTTAACCCCGTAAATAACACGTTTTAGTTGATTGACATAATTAGATTTATCACCATCTATATTCTTCAGTTGATCTAATGCCTGCACGCTGGCTATCAATGCCTCAAGTTGAGCGTCTGTTTTAAACAGTTCTTCAGCTTTACTTATTAAAGATCCTAGAGCGATCGCTTCTCTTTCTCTTCTCTGTGCGTCAAGTCGTTGTGCTAGCAATCCCAAGCCCAGAACGAAGCTTACAAGCACGCCAGCAGCGATCGCAAACTTAGTTCTTTGTTTTTCTTCCCGTTTTACGGCTTCTATTTTCTCTTTTATTTCCCTATCTCTCCTTGCCAAACTCTTGTTTAAAAATTCCTCTTCTTCAGCAAGTAACTTCGGTTGAGTTTTATCTTTCCACTCGGCAATTGCTGCTAACCTAGCACCTGTAAGCAGCGCATCATCTGACTTTTTAAATGTTTCTTGCCACTCGCGGCAATATGCCTCTAAACGACGACGCAGACGGATATTTTCTCGATCTTCCTCGATCCAGTTTCGTAACAAACTCCACTCGGATAATAGCGCTTCGTGAGCGACTTCTACTGTCTGTTCATCGGTGACAATTAAGCGCCGATCTGCTAACTGTCCAACTACTCGCCGCAGTTGATTTATCGAATCTGCGATCGCTTCCAATCTTTCCCACCTGACTCGGCGGCGCGTTACCTCTGTTCCTTCACCTAATTGCACCAGTTCGATCAACAATTGGCGGACAAATGTTTGGTCGCTAGCAACAAATCCTTTGTAAACTATATTGGCTTGTTTTTCCAGTGCGCCTTTAACGCCGCCTATTTGTTCGTAGCCTTTTTTTGTCAGCAGTAATTCTCCCCTTCCAGATTCCTCAATGCATACCCGCCACAATTCTTTTAACGCATATTGCAGCAAGGGTAATGCTCCTGGTTGATCGTCTACATCGTCTGCAATTTGAGCTACCAATCCCCGCTCAAATGTCGCACCATGTAACTTGGCTGGGGTTTCTATTGCCTCTTCTATTCCTTCACGAGACAGGGGCGTAACGAGATAGGTTGTAGGTTGATTGCGATTGATTAGTTTTGCTGCTTCTGGATAGGCAGCACACCGATCTAAAAAATCTGTCCTGATTGCTACAATTACTCGCGTTTTTTTATCTATATCTGTTGCTTCATTTGAAACTAACTCGATAAAAGACTGTCGCTCGGCTTCATTTTCGCAAAGGGTAAATACTTCTTCAAATTGATCGATAAACAGTACAAGCGGTTGATTTTGCTGCTGTTTTCGTTCTAGAATTTCTACTAGGGTGCTAAGGGGATGCTTGCCTGGGGTAAAACGCTCGATGCTCCATTCACTGCTATTATCAATGCGATCGCGCATCAATTGCGGCAACAATCCCGCCTTGATTAAAGAAGATTTCCCACAACCAGATGGCCCAATTGCTGCTAGAAAACGACCTTCGCTTAGTCGATCAAGTAGTAGGCGAATTGCTGTCTCGCGTCCGCAAAAATATCTTTCTTGTTCCCGTTCAAACGAGCATAAACCTAAATAGGGATTTGATCGATTTTTAGTTACTTCTTCTAGTGCAATATCTTCCCCTTGATAAGTTACTAAAGTCACCGATTCTCCCCACCCCAGGTGAATAGGTTGTTGCACCGTTGCTTTGATTGCACTGCTGATGTAATCGAATAAGCGATCGCCGCTCACTTCCCCTTTTTTGTTAGCATTTTCTCGTGCCAGTCCTTTGAGGATAGCTCCGGTAAAAATACTATGCTCATCGGTCTTTAATGCTAATGCTTCCTCGTAGCTGCGGCAAGCTGCGATCGCATAGTAATTCCTTTGCGAACTAAAGGCGGTCATTGTTTGCCGCACCATGCTGCTTTCCAAAAAATTGCCGCTATGACAGCAATCGAGTAGCACTACCAAACTACTCAAACTTGACTCTTGAATCAAATCGTTGAAGCCAATAAAATCAACTCCATTTGTTTGCTTAACAATGCGATCGCTTTCTGTTTCCACTAAGCAATCTGAAGCTGCTAAATATCCTTTTGGCTTGCCAAATCCGTCGGCAACGGTGAACCCATGCCCGGTAAAATAAATCAGTGCTTCGCTGTTAGCTGCCTGTTCGATCAGAAATGTTTTTATCCCTTGACGCAACTCAGCACCCGTCAATTTTTGTCTTGCTACTTCAAAGCCATTTTTGTCTGGATTCCAACGCTTTGGTAGGCGTTCAACTGCTTGGAAATCGCCATACTGTTCTAATACCCGTGCCACTGCTTCAGCATCGTTAGTCGCCTTGGAGAGGTTGGCGAAGCTGCGGGTTTGATATTCACCAATTCCGATCGCAAGGGCATATCGAGCCATCGTGCTAATCCATTTAAACTGGTTGGACGAGTCCCCTTAAGGGTTATGGTAGTAGAAACACTGGATATATTCGCCGATCCGGAAAAAAACTTTACAATATACTTACGTAAACTTGATGCGAGGCATTCAATGTCAGAATTGCAACGTTTTGGCTTTAAAGCAGATGGAGAAATCTACGAGGTTGAAATTGATTCAACCGGAAGCGAAAAGTCAGACGATCCGTTTGAATCGATGGGGGTGCGAGATGATGCGATCGCTCAACTACAGCAAGCTCGCCAGTTGATTCGATTCTATGCTATGTACGCTATCAGTGCTTTTAAAGATTTTGGTGCGGCTGAAATTGAAGAAGTAAGTTTAAAATTTGGGCTGAAAATGGGCGGCAAAGCTGGGATTCCTTACATCACTGAAGGCTCGGCAGAAAGCAATTTAGAAATTCAAGTCAAGTGTAAGTTTCCTCCACCAAAAAAACCAGATTCAGATTGCTAATTGCTAATTGCTAATTGCTCGTACAGGGATTGATTTTGATGCATTAAAGTCTGCTTTTAACGGTGCGGCGAATCTCTTCCAAACGAATTGTTCTGCCTGCTGCCGCACCTGGACAAGTTGTAGCAACGCGATCGCGGTGACCGCAAATCAATGGTAAATTTTTTACACCAAAGTCTGCGGTAGGAGTCGGTACGGGAGTTACCGGATCGCCGAGTCCATAGCGGCGAAACAGCTTGGCGCACAATGCCACCGCTGATTGAAACTGTGCCTGGTTAATCGTTTGGCTGGTATAGTTGCCGTCAAAAGCAATTCCTAGCCCATCATTTACTTTATCGTGCGCTCCCCGCTTCAGTGGCGATCGCGCTTCGTACACCCTCCCGCTGGGCATGATGACAAAATGGTAGCCAATATCGCTCCAACCCCTCCCGGCAGGCGGCGGATCGACGTGAAATCGCCGAATTTGACGCAACCTTTCTATCTCCGCAGTTTGGCTGGCATTACTAGGTAAATTGGGATACTCCGTATGGTGAAAAGTAATGCGCTGAGGATCTAAGTCTAGTACTTCTGCTGGAGTAATATTGTTAATCCAAGTGCTACGCGACCAAATTCTAATCGTTTGTTTTTGCACAGATAGTTGAAATTGGGCGCGATCTTGTCCAGCTCCGATAATTTCAATTAGTCGATTTCCAGTTTGATTAAATAATACCGGAGATTCCCATTGACCATCTTTGACGCGCGGACGTGCTAGTTCGTATTTTTTGTCTGCCAGTAGTATCAGTTCAGCACCATCGACATAGCCAGAGGTTTTACCAAATAAAATAACAATTTCTTGAGTTTCGATAACTTTGGGTGTCCTAATAAAGCTGAGTGGAATCGGCGGCGGAACGACTGCAATTGTTAACTCGGCGCTTTCATTATCAAGTGATAATTTAAGCAAGCGATCGCCCGCTTGCTGGAAGGCAAACTCAAACCGCCAAGTACCATCAGGGTTAACAACACCAGCAGCAGTTGTGAATCGGTTGTCAATGGTGAGGGTGAGGGTTTTGCCTGCATCTTCAGCGGCAGCGGTGCCTGCGATCGCAAACCTCTGGTTAGTCTGAATTGGCTCTTTTGGCGCTGCGGTAATTTTCAACATTTGTCTATTGTTGGATTGTCTAACCTTCCCAATTTAAAGATAATGCTGGCGTTTTTGATAATGGGTATTACCCCCCATAGGAAGCTGGGGAAGCTGGGGAGGCTGGGGAGGCTGGTGAAGAAATTACTTCTAATTCAATCATCTTCCTTGTCTTCTTCATCTTCCCGCTCTCCCTTTTTCTGTCACAAGTGAGAGCCAGAAAACAGCAAATCGATGTACCTTAACAATGGAAAGCTAGGAGTTAGTTTATGCAGGTTAATACACCAGATTGGGTCAAGCACGCTGTATTTTATCAAATTTTTCCAGATCGGTTTGCCAGGGGTAAGCAACCTCGCAAATCCCACTTGCAGCACAGTCGTTGGGAAGATTGGCACGCCGCCCCAACTTACCAAGGTTATAAAGGGGGAGATTTGTGGGGAGTGCTGGAAAATCTGGATTACTTGCAGGAGTTGGGGATTAACGCGATTTACTTCACTCCGATTTTTCAATCTGCTAGCAATCACCGCTATCATACCCACGATTACTATCAGGTTGACCCGATGTTGGGGAAAAATAGCGCATTTCGGGAATTGCTAGTAACCGCCCACGAACGCAATATTAAAATCGTCCTCGATGGAGTATTTAACCATAGCAGTCGCGGCTTTTTCTTTTTCCATGACGTGTTGGAAAATGGCCCCAATTCGCCTTGGGTAGATTGGTTCAAAATTCACGGTTGGCCTTTATCTCCTTACAATGGTGAATATCCGGCTAATTATGCTGGTTGGGCAGGATTGCGGGCGCTACCAGAATTTAATCACGAAAATCCAGAAGTGCGGGAATATATTATGGAAATTGCCGAATATTGGATGCATTTCGGCATCGATGGTTGGCGATTAGATGTACCATTTGAAATTAAAGCTCCTGGATTTTGGCAAGAATTTCGCGATCGCGTCAAAGCGATCAACCCGGATGCGTATATTGTCGGGGAAGTCTGGGAAGACGCGAGTCAGTGGTTAGATGGCACGCAGTTTGACGGGGTGATGAATTACTTGTTCGCTGCGCCTACGATCGCGTTTACGGCAGGCGATCGCGTGGACATCGAAAAAGTCCGAGGTTCTTCTTACCAGCCTTTCCCGCCCCTCTACGCCAAGGAATACGGCGAAAAAATCAAGCACCTGCTGCAACTTTATCCTTGGGAAATTCAACTCACCCAACTCAATTTATTAGCAAGTCACGATACCGCCCGACTGCTAACAATTGCCGGAGGCGACAAACCCAGCGTTGAACTCGCAACTTTATTACTATTAACTTTTCCTGGCGCGCCTAGTATTTACTACGGCGATGAAGTGGGTTTAGCAGGCGGTCGAGATCCAGATTCGCGGCGAGGTTTTCCCTTAGAATCTCATTGGGAATTGGATGTTTTAGAATACCACCGCAAACTGATTGCCTTGAGGCACGCCCATCCCGCCCTTCGCACTGGTTCCTACGAAATCTTATATGCCGAGGGAACAGTGTACGTTTTCGCGCGCATTTTGGGCAATGAGGAAATAATTGTTGCCGTTAATATTGCGACTGCACCGGCAAATGTCAGCTTTGAGGTAACAGCTTTAAAATCTCAACCTGGCAAGTTATTGTATGGCAGTGCTGATGTTTCTTGGAACAGCGAAGGAGATTCTATTCAACTATCCTTGAATCTTCCTGCAAGAAGTGGTTGTATTCTAGGTTAATAGCCAACGCTCCTGGTAGGGCAAGGCATGAATAATCTTTGCTATTAACGAAGAGGTTATCTCCCGCCGTTGCCCCTACAACCCATTTTGATCGTCACCATAAAAAATGGTTTTAAAAGTAACTATCAACTATCCACTATCCACTGTCCACTGTCCACTGTCCACTGTCCACTATCCACTGTCCACTGTCCACTGTCCATCGATTACACCAGTTGCTGCGATCGCGACGTGATGCCGCGTTTGGTGAGGTTTTCTTCCAGTTTCCTGATAAATACCAAGTCCTCATCCGGTAAGGGCTGACTTTGACTTGCCATTTTCTCCAAGAAAGCGAACGCTTGCCGGAATTGATGCGCGCCAACCTCAATCGGCGCGTCAAAGTGGCAGGGAATAATCCGCACGAAATGCCACTTCGCCACCTCGTCCGCCCAGTCGAGTACTGTCCTGGGTGCTTGGTTGAAAATAAATGTCTGTAGAATCGGTGCCACCAACGGACGACCACCCCCCCGCAGCGCCTGGAATGACTGCTTCCAATCAGCTTTCCAACGGAAGGGAAACCAACCGAAATAAGCCTTTCTTGACCTTTCTGGTGCTTTAAAAGCATCGCGAAATGCCTGCGACAGTCCAACTGTCTCCAACCTGCTGGGGCTGAAGTACAAAGCAAACAGGGAAATGCGTTGCCATCCTTTGCAGCGGTTCGCCTCGCTGTCAGAAATCGCCTCCAATGCGCTGTCTCTGGCGTGGAATAGCAAGGGATAGGGGTCAAGCTGAACAATCTCTGGTGGCTTCTCCGGTACAGACAGCACCGAGTCTGTTAGCAGCAACGTGCGCGATTTCCTGTGCAATAAGGCAACTTCTTCAAAGGACCCCCGCCCCAGATTAATACTCAGCACCTCATAGCTAAACTCATCCCCAAACGGGGCATCACCGCTAGCTGCTGGAAGTATCTGAGTTCGCTGGCTGGGGAAGCCAAGCCAACTCAAAGGTAGATTTAGCGGGTAACTCCACTGGTTCGCAGTCACGAAAACCTGCGAAGCCGGAAATTTTCTGGCAAAGGGGCCAACGAAAACTTTGTGTTCTAAGCCAGAGGCAGTTGGTAGGATGATATACTTCACGGCGCCATGCAGCGCTTCCAATTCCTTCAGCAGGCGAATGCACTCTTTGGTTGGTGCAACGGGCGCATAGACGAGAAGACCGCCTTTTTCCAGCTTCACGACACTCATGCGAATCGGTACGACGGTGTAGAGAATGCCCTGCAACTGGTCGAACGTCCAGATGGTGTCTTTAACTACTTCTTTGCGTACTGTCCGCCGCTTGCTGTATGGGTACAGTGGCACAGCTAACCAGAAGCGCCACAACCAGTCCCCTGTGCTAGTAGATGTCGATAAATTGGGTTGTTTCCACTCCACGACCCCCTCCCCGATGTATAAATGAATAACTTCCTTGGCAAATCTAATTTATCGAAATTGATTCAAACCAGGACTTATACCAAATCCGGCTCGACAACCCCTTTTATCTTCTTCTTATTCTTTCTTTGCGTCCTAATTCGCTATCGCGAATCGCTTCGCTAACGTGTCTTCGCGGTTAAATAAGGGGGGTAATAAAAACGGATTTGGTATTACGCACGGCGAAGTCATGACCTTATTTTATCTGAAAAATCCTTGGGAAAGCTAACCAGAGATCTACGAATAAACCAGGTTTCTTGGCGTGAAATATATTAAAACATAACAAGATCGATCGCCACAATTTTTTATGTGAAATTTTTCCGGGAAAAGGCGTAAAATCATCCTTTTCCCTTTAATATTGAGTCCGGTAGTATACGACTTGTATAGTTAATGGTGTTGTAGGGGCGGGTTTTACCCTCAACCTTTGATCAAAGGCGAATTGTATTGATAAACCTGCCCCCGCGCGATACTCCAAAGCACCTGCTAGCTAAACGCCACCGATGTCAGCGGATAGGATGTAATTGTTTACGGCATCGGGTGGAAGAGGAGATCTGGGAAATAGAAATTAAACACAGCCCAAGTCGAAAAAGCAATTGACACTGAAAGAACAGCAATCACAGGCACTAGGGAAAGATAGCGCTGGAAATTATTTACTTGATTGTTTGGGTTTGCCATGAAAGTTGCTGAAAAATAGTTGTTAAGTATACTTTTAGATCCGGGTAAATAGTTATTCCTCAATCTGGAGGAATAACTGAATATATGTAATGACGAATACAGGATAGAGCGGATTTGACCCAATCAAAAATCTTTCATTAGGCAGAAGCTAAATTAATTAGCGATCGCGCGTCGCCAATCTGCTAAAATTTGTGCGATCGCCAATGGGGTAGGGGTTAGGGGTTAGGGGTTAGGGGTTAGGGGTTAGGGTATCCGTTCTCTTTTTTGCTTTAGGGGCTAGGGGCTAGGGGTTAGGGGTTAGGGGTTAGGGTATCCGTTCTCTTTTTTGCTGCACAATTAGCTATTAGCTATTAGCTATTAGCTATTTTTAAAGTTATAACTGGCAAATTGAGCTATTCTTCCCCATCCCAATGGTTGACTTTCCCGACAATGAGCAATTCTGGCGATCGCCACCAGAACCGATTAACCAAATTCTCGATACTCCTCCGTCTCCGGTTACCTCGATCTGCCCGCATTTCAAATGGTTGATCGAGTTAGAACAGGCCGAACTACCGCCGATTGCCATGTTCGCAGAACCCCAGGTAGCCGTTGCGGGTTTTTGTCTCAATCCTCAAACCAATGCGCCTGCGCGTCATAACGCCTATCGCAGTCTAAAAATCAGAGCGTTGGATTCGCATATCTCTAAAACGGTAGATTTGCCATCTGATGCCAAAATTGGCTTTCTCAGAGGTTCGCCCGATGGTAAAAAACTGGCATTCACTCTCACGCAAGCTAATGGGTTGGAATTATGGTTTATTGATTTAGCAGAAGGCATTCCCCACCGCTTGACCGATGCGGTTTTAAATGGGACTTATGGTAAACCGTTTCGTTGGTTGTCGAATGAGTCGCTGATTTGCAAGTTTATCAAGAGCGATCGCGGCAACCCTCCCATAGAGTCTCCCATTCCTTGTGGCCCAATCGTGCAAGAAAATTTGGGGCGCAAGTCTCCCAATCGCACCTATACCAATCTGCTCAAAAATCTCCACGATGAAGCGCTGTTTGAATATTACGTTACTTCCAGTTTGGTAGAAGTAACTTTGGATGGTCGCTGTACTTTGTTGGTCGAACCTTGTTTGATCGATCGCGCTCAACCTTCTCCTGATGGCAATTTTATTTTACTCACCACCCTGCACCGACCGTTTTCTTACCAACTGCCATCCTCGTTCTTTCCCCATCGGATAGAAGTATGCGATCGCACGGGCAAAATTATCCATCAAGTCGCCGATCTTCCCCTCGCCGACAATCTTTCTACCAAATTTGACGCCGTGCGAACCGGACCGAGACGGGTTGGTTGGAGATGCGATCGCAAAGCTACCCTATCTTGGGTAGAAGCATTAGATGAAGGCGACCCAACTTTAAAAGTACCTTTCCGCGATGCCTTATTAGAACTCGATGCCCCGTTTGTCGATCCACCCAAACTGCTGTGGAAATCCGAACATCGCTTTCGCGGCATCAGTTGGGGGCGCGAAGATGTCGCCCTAGTTTGGGAACGCTGGTACGATACGCGCCAATCCCGTATCTGGCGCATTTACCCCAACGACCCCGCCATGCCGCCAAAATTGCTAGTAGATCGCAGTTATGAAGACAGTTACAGCGATCCGGGGTCGCCCATCGTGACGTTCAATGAATACAGACGCACCGTTTTGCGCTTCACTCCCGATGGTCGAGAAATTTATCTCAGCGGACGCGGCGCATCGCCAGAAGGCGTTTATCCCTTTCTCGATGCGATGGATGTGGACACGGGACAAACTCAACGTCTGTGGCGATGCCAAGACCCTAATTTTGAGTCAGTACTTGACTTACTCGAAGACGAAAACGTGATGCTAACTTCTCGGCAATCCCAAACCGAACCGCCTAACTTATTCCTGCGCGATCGCCAAAATCACCAAACCGTCCAACTCACTTTTTACCCCGACCCAGCGCCTCAATTTGCTGGCATTCATAAAGAAGTGGTACAGTACCAACGCGCCGACGGCGTGCAGCTATCCGCTAGACTTTACTTACCTGCGGGATACGACAAAGCCCGCGACGGCGCTTTACCGATGGTATTTTGGGTATATCCAGAAGAATTCAAAAATCGGGAACTCGCAGGTCAGGTGACCAAAGCGGAAAATACCTTCAGCCGTCCCCATCGCACCTCGGTTTTGTTTCTGCTAACTCAGGGATATGCCGTTTTAGACAATCCCAGCTTGCCAATTATTGGCGAAGGCGATGCCGAACCCAACGATACTTATGTAGAACAATTAATCGCCGGAGCGCAAGCAGCTGTAGATTACGCAGTCGGGCGCGGCATTGCCGACCCGCATCGTTTATGTATCGGAGGACACTCATACGGCGCGTTTACCACCGTAAATTTACTAGCACATACAGACTTGTTTCGCGCCGGAATCGCGATGAGCGGCGCTTACAACCGCACCCTGACACCGTTTGGATTTCAGGGAGAACAGCGCAATTTTTGGGAAGCGAGCGAAACCTATATCCAAATGTCTCCCTTTACACATGCGGAAAAAGTGAAAGCGCCTTTGCTGTTGATACATGGCGGGAATGATAGCAACCCCGGCACTTATCCATTGCAAACTGAACGACTTTATGAAGCGTTGAAAGGATTGGGAGCAACTGTGCGCTGGGTAGTATTGCCGTTAGAAGCTCACGGGTATCGCTCGCGGGAAGCCGTGGGGCAGGTACTGTGGGAAATGGTGAATTGGTGCGATCGCTATCTTTCTGCCAGCTAATGGCTCATGGCTAATTGCTAATAACGCAAGTTGCTAGTTATGAGGTCAAGCATTTTAGATCCCCCTAAATCCCCCTTAATAAGGGGGACTAAGAATCCGGTGCTAGCCTCCCTAGCTAAAAGAAAATTCAGAATGCTTTTTACCATTAGCAATTAGCCATTACCTTTGTTAGCAATTAAATTGGCGATCGCACTAACCAAGTCATCTGGTTCTACGGGTTTAGATAGGTGCATTTGAAACCCAGCTAACAAAGCTTGTGCGCTGTCTTCGTCCCTAGCATAGGCCGTCAGCGCGATCGCCGGAATCTCTCCTCCCGCTGCGGGCGATCGCTCTCTAATTTCTCGCATCAAAGCAAATCCGTCTTTTCCCGGCATCCCAATGTCACTTATTACCACATCTGGTAGCGATTTGTCAAGTGCCTTGAGTCCTTCGTTTGCCGAAGCAACGGCGGTGACGACTGCCCCAGAGTCTTCTAACACGAAAGTAATATATTCGCGGGTATCGGGTTCATCATCAACTACCAAAACTTGCACGCCCCTGAGATTTTGATAATTATCCCGCCCATTATGGTCGGAATTGGTTGGAGAGCGATCGTCGATCAGCGGTAGCATGACGGTGAAGGTTGCCCCCTGCCCTTCTCCCAGACTGGCGGCGTAAACTCTGCCGCCGTGCAATTCTACCAAATGCCGCACTATTGCTAAACCGAGTCCCAATCCCCCATGAATTCTAGTCATCGAACTATCTGCTTGGCGAAAATAATCGAAGGCGTGGGGCAGAAAATCAGCGGTAATGCCTTTACCCGTATCCTTGACTGTAATTCGAGCATAAGAGATTTCAGATTGAGGTAATTTTAGATTGGCGATTTCAGATTGCAGATTTGAGGTGTTATCTTGTCCTGAAATCTCAAATCTAAAATCTGCCATCTGCAATTCTCTTGCCATCTGCACTTTTTCCAATTTGATTTCTACTTTTCCCCCTGGAGGGGTAAATTTGATCGCGTTGGAAAGTAAATTCCAGACAATCTGCTGCAAGCGGTTGAGATCGCCTAAAACTGTTGCCCCATTTGGTTCTAATATATTTTCAATTTGAATGGCTTTGGCTTGTGCTGCTAACTGCATGGTGGCAATTGCGCCCTCAATTGCTGCAATTAAGTTGACTGGAGCCACATTTAGCTCGATTTTGCCGCGAATAATGCGGGAAATATCGAGTAAATCTTCAATCATTTGAGTCTGCAATTTGGCGTTGCGTTCAATTGTTTCCAAAGCGCGACTCGTTGCGGCTAAATCTACCTGACGAGAACGCAACAGTTGCGACCACCCTAAAATGGCATTCAGGGGCGATCTTAATTCGTGGGAAAGTATGGCGAGGAATTCATCTTTGACTTGGTTAGCGCGTCGCAGTTCGTCTTCTACGCGCTTGCGATCGCTGATATCCCTGCCTTCGTAAACTAACTGTACTACCTTTCCCCTCTCGTCTAGTATCGGTTTGATCGAGAAGTCAAACGTTGCAACTTTATCGTTTAACCCTTGCATCTGCACTTCATAGCGGATAAACTTACCTGTCGCGGCTAGTGCGATCGCATTTTGCAACTGTTCTTGAGTAGAAGTCAGAGACAGGGAAAAGCTCAAGTTAGACGGTCTATTTCTTTCTATTTTAATCTTCCACCAAGGCATTTCCCACAACAAACGCCCTACCACATCTTCTAGCTTTTGTCCAACAAAATTTAAGGCCGACTGATTGATTTCAATAATGGCACCATTTGGTTCCAACATGCCAATATGCTGGAAGGTTTGATTAAAGATAGCGCGGAATTTTTCTTCGCTTTGTTGTAGTTGTTTTTCAGTTTGTCGGATGCGTAACAGCGCTTTAACTGTAGCAATTAATTCCAGTGGGTTGACTGGGTGGGTTAAGTAACCATCAGCGCCGCTGTCTAACCCGTGGACTTTATCAGCAGAAGTGACTTTAAATGCGGAAAGATGCAAAACTGGTATCAAACTGGTAACAGGTTCGCCTTTGAGTTGCTGGCAGACTTCAAAGCCGTTGATATCGGGCAGTTTAATATCTAAAATAATCAAATCTGGTTGCTCGGTTGCCAATTGCAAAGCATCAGTACCCGTCGCCGCTTCCTTGATGGTGAAACCTGCCTGACGCAGAATCCTGGAAACTACATAGCGATTGGCGTCATCATCGTCTACAACTAGGATGATTCGCGATTGTTTTAGTTCGTCCTCCATGATTCATCCCCATATTTAAAAGATTAATCCAGCTTTTAAGAATGCGGCTCGGATTTGAGCGATCGCTTCCTCGCGCGAATTACTTTCTTTAGAAACAATCGCCACTGCTCTTGCTGCGAGTTGCTCGTATTCTTGAGCCTCCAAGCGCTTTGATGTGACTATAATTACTGGAATTGCAGAGGTTACCGGATCGGATTTCAACTGCTCTAAAACGGTGAATCCAGTTAAACCGGGCATGAGTAAATCCAGCAAGATTGCCTGCGGTTGTTCCGTGCGCGCGCGATACAACCCCTCGTAACCATCGGTGGCTTCGATCGCCGTACAGGGAAGATCCCCCAGCCAACTTTTAATTGTATAACGAGACACTTCCTCATCATCAATTATTAAAATTTTTGTCAGCACCGGAGATGGATTTGGTATATTTTGGTTTTTGGGTTCTGGCATGTTAGTTGCCCTGCCATTCTCCACCAAATCCGGATTCTCTCCGTTATTCCTGGATACAGCATCCAGCATTGCCAAGCCAAAATCCTGATAAACAATGGGCAGGATAACCGAAAATGTGGAACCAACCCCCAGCGTGCTTTGCAGATTAACCTTTCCTCCCAACAACTGAGCCAGTTTTTTACACAAAGGCAACCCTAACCCGGTTCCTTTTACCCGCTTTTGTAGGGGATGATCGACTTGAACGAATTCTTCAAAAATGCGGCTTTGATTTTCAGGTGCAATGCCAATTCCGGTATCGGCGACGGAAAAAATAACAGTTTGGTTTGCCCCCAGTTTAGCAGTTACTCGCACTTCGCCTTTTTCTGTATATTTAAGCGCGTTGGAAATAAAGTTACGCATGATTTGAGACAGTTTTCCCTCATCGGTTTTTAGGATAGGAATAGCGCTGGGTTCTACAAAAATTAAAGCGACATCATTATTAGTTAACAAGGGGCGCAGCATTCCGCGCAAGGCGCTAAACAAATCCGTCACTTCAAAATTAGTAACCCGAACATCGACTTTGCCAGCTTCGACTTTTGCCAAATCTAGCAAGTCATTAACTAAGTCGGTTAAGGATGCTGCTGACTTGCGAATAAAGCTTACTTGCTTTTCTTGTTCTATTGTCAAATCGCCATCCAGATGATTTAACAACATATCGGAAAGACTGAGAATTGCATTTAGCGGCGTGCGAAACTCGTGACTCATATTAGAAAGAAAGCGGCTTTTGAGTTCGCTGGCGCGTTTGAGAGATTCAGCTTTATCATTTAACTCGGCATAAAGCGCGATTACTCCTCGATTAGTATCTTCTAATTCTTGGTTGAGTTGGGCTAATTCTTCCTGTCGTTGGCGTAATTCTTCTAAAGTTCGCAACAGTTCTTGATTTTGCTGTTGAATTTCGGCAAAAGGATCTTTAGGCAGGCGCGTTAGTTGAGCTACTATTTGATTTAATTGAGCTTTGGATAGGTAAGTTGCGTGTTTGGGCAACTGCTTAATTAATTGCACCCCGGTTCCTAGTCTAGAGGATGATGATTCAACTAGCACCTCATCCATTAATCTTTGTGCAGCTACCAATCCCATCCCATGATGGGAGTTGGTTTGTAAATTGGCTATTCCCTCGCCGCTATCGGCAATGCGGGTAACAAATACTTGGGAAGATTGCCCTTCGATAATAAATTCAACTTTGCCTTTACCTGCATATTGGAAAGCGTGGCGGGTAACTTCGGAAACTGCTGTAGCGATGCGCGTTTGTTCTTGAATATCAAACCCTAATAAGTGAGCAATTTGACGCGCGCGCTGACGTGCCAAAACAATATCTTGCTCGAAGCGGATTTCTACAGTCAGAATTGGATAAGTCATTCGTCAGTTGTCAGTGGTTTTGCCACCAATACAGTTACATCGTCGCGGGTGCGCTTAAAATCTCGGTACAGGGTGCCAGCAATTATAGATGGATGGCGCAAAGCCAAGCCAGGATAGCGTTCTAGCGACCATTGCGTTCCCAGACCATCGCTGTGCATAATTAGAAGAGAGCGATCGCCAAAAGGATACACAAATCCCGCAATTTTGCGAATTTGATGCCCCACGGTTCCATTATAAGAAACCATACTTTGGCTTTTATTTCCCGTCACAATTGCACCAGAAATATTGCCAATTCCCACATATTGTACGGTTTTTTCGACGCGATTAAGTTCCGCAATTGCCACCGCTGCACCTCGCGTACTCCTTAAAGCCGCATGAGCCATCTCCATAATTATTTTAGGATTGAGTGCAGCTTTAGCCCGAAAGATTCGCACTGCTTCCCGCGCTGCTTCTGCTGCTAAAATTCCCGAACCCAATCCATCCGCTACTAAAATTAAACTCCGGGTAGATAAATGCACCACAGCCCAATCATCGCCGCAGATTTCCTGTTCCGCTTTGGGTAAATTCACCACACCAATTTGTAAAGGTTCCGGAGGCGGCAAGGTACTTCCTGAGTTTTTCTGCGCCCAAAGTTGTGCGACTAAAACCGTACCTACCCCAGGCATCGAATGAATGTCAAAAACAGTAGATTGACGCTTAATTGCGCCCAAACCAGTCCCCGGCGTCCCTGCGGTGGAAAAACCATCTTGCAGGCATTGCGACACATTCCCCATCCCCGAGCCAGTATCTAAGCCGATAATTTCTATGCCATATTCTGCATTATTTCTCAACTCCCTCAGAATGATTTCCCCATTTTGTGCGTGTTTAATCAGATTGTTGGCTAATTCAGTGACGATAATTGCTACTTTGCCCCGTTCTGTCTCGTTGAATTCTAAATCCGTCGCTAGCGCGGAGGCAAACCTGCGCGCTTCTCCGATTTGCGAAGTTTCTCTGATTGGTAGGGCAATACAATCTTTCATGAGGGGATGTTTACGGTTTTGCTGTATATTTTATAATATGCCGTTAATTAACTATTATTATTTATAATACCTTTATTAATAGGCATATGCAGAGCAAATTGTCTATCTAACTAAAGACATATTTCAGCTTGAAGGGGAAAAGGGGAAAAGGGGAAAGGGGAAAGGGGAAAAGAGGGAAGGGGAAAGCTTTCGTTTTCCTTTGTTCCTATTTCCATCACCGACTCTTTTCTCCTCTGTTTCCCCCAGTCTTTCCTTCTTTCCTTCTTTCCTTCTTTCCTTCTTTCCCTATTTCCCCCTTTCCCCCTTTCCCCCTTTCCCTCCTAGACCCTGGCTATAATTAACGCCAGCGGGTAATTGTCACTTTCGTTCCTTTACCCACTTCAGAGGAAATTTCAAACTCGTGCATTAGCCTTTTAGCGCCGCTTAACCCCAAACCCAAACCATTTCCCGTGGTGTAACCGTCTTTCAATGCCAGATCGATATCTGGAATGCCGGGACCATTGTCTTCAAACATCAGGCGCAAACCTTTACGGGTGCCAACGTTGAGGACTTCTAAGGTCACCGTACCTCCCTTGCCATAGTCTACGGTATTGCGTGCGAGTTCGCTGGCGGCGGTGACGATTTTGGTTTGGTCTACCAAGCTGAACTTTAATTCTACCGCCAGGGTTCGCACTTTCTGCCGAACCATCACAACGTCTGATGAGGAGCGAATTTCGACTATCTCACGTTCTAGCATGGCGGTCGTTTTCCTCTGGAGGCAACCCCAACGACGTTCGCAACATCGCCATTCCTTGTTCTACGTTTAAAGCAGTGCGGACACCTGTGAGGGACAAACCTAACTCTACCAGTGTAATCGCAACTGCTGGCTGCATCCCGACCACAACGGTTTCGGCATCGAGGATGCGCGACATGCTAGCAATATTGCCCAGGATGCGCCCGATAAAAGAATCGACAATTTCCAGGGATGAAATATCGATCAGAACCCCCCGCGCCCCGGTTTTAACGATGCGGTTGGTGAGGTCATCTTGTAATGTTAAAGCTAAGCGATCGTGCATATCTACCTGGATTGTTACCAGGAGAAATGAACCCATTTGCAGTATGGGAATGCGTTCCACAAATTTACCTGCTAATTGCTAATTGCTTGTCTTGGTCATGACTGCCGGAAGGATAATTTAGGGGCGTTGGACTACTGTGAGTCCTCGGCGTTGCATTGCTAGGGCTAAAGCATCTGCTAAGGTTGCTTTTGTGACTACATCGCTCAAGTCTACGCCCAGGTGGACGATGGTTTGAGCAATTTGGGGCCGAATACCGCTGATAATGCAGTCAGTTCCCATTAAACGGGCAGCCGCGACGGTTTTTAACAAATGCTGGGCTACTAGGGTATCGACGGTTGGTACGCCTGTAATATCGATAATGACTACTTGGGAACCAGTTGCGACTATTTGCTGTAACAGCGCTTCCATGACTACCTGAGTTCGTCCGCTGTCGAGCGTGCCAATCATCGGCAATGCTAAAATACCTTCCCACAATTTGACGACGGGGGTGGATAGTTCCAGCATTTCCTCCTGCTGGCGTTGGATTACTTCTTCCCGTGCTTTTTGATAAATTTCCGTCGTGCAAATTCCCAGCTGGTCTAATAAAGTGGTAGAAAGCCAAATTTCTTCAGCTAGGATCTCGCCTTGTTGGGCTAATTCTTGACTTAAACGAGCAAACAACGGCTTTTTGAACGAAAAAACAAAGTTGGCGATTTCTGAGGGGGAAAAGCCTTGCTGGACGCGGGAAGGAGAAATATCTGCCAGCATTTGCCGCGTACTACCCCACTCAGGAGTTTGAATATCGCTCAGGTTGCCATGCTGTACGGCGCTACGCAACAAGCTGAGGAACTCAGAACATTGTTCGCGCAACTCGGATACCTTCATGCGGTCATCCCGTCGCATACCGGAAGCGTCTAGTTCCTTCAACCAGTCGGCGAGCAAGTCGGCTTCGTATCTATCCAATATTTCTGCTATTCTATTCTTACTTTTCAAGACCATTGAATTGATTCTCCCTCCACAAGCTAATCTTAAAGCTTACGTCAAAAACTACTCTATTTGCCGGTGCGGAAAAGTCTATATTCAGATAGATGTTGGTTTTGCGATCTTTACTTTTTCTATCTTTGGGGATAGTGTTTTGTGAGATATGCTAGGGCAGAGGTGCGATCGCTCACTTCTCCATCCAAGGTGCCAACTAGCAGAGCATCGAGTATTTCTTTAAACTGACGCCCTGGTTTATATCCTAGCGCTTTTAAGTCGTTTCCATTCAATGGGGCTTTAATCTGGCTCCAATCGCTCAAATAACACCAAATTTTGTGCCTAACCTCCCGCGGACTAAAGGCGGCGATTAAAATTAAGGTCGGCAACTGGTATTGACGCAGCAGCAATACAATTTGGCTGATGCGATCGCGTTTGGGTAAAGATTCTACAATATTATTTTTATCTTCTTGTAGCTGACTCAGGCGCTGAATGGTATCTGCGGGTAATTGAAGATTGGCAGCAACTTTTCCGGCATAGGGTGGTTTTAAGGCAGCAATTAAAACTTCCAAACGCATTTGCCAATGTTGTAGGGGCGAAGCATTGCGGCTGGTATCACTTGCGACTTGTTGAGAATTTTCTACCGCAATGCTTCGCCCTTCCTGGGGAGCAAACCGTTGCAAACAGCGGTCTACTAAACGCACTTGCCACCACAATTGCTCGGTTAATTCTAGGGTGGGATGGATGCAGCGCAAAGCGCCCAATTCTGCTAACAAGCGCAATGCCGGTTTCCAATACGGAGCTTGCAAAATGTATTTTAATTCGCTTTTGAGGCGAGTTTCTAGGGCGGGGGCGCGGCTATTTTTTTCTTGAATTTGTTCGTAAATACCGCTGGCGATCGCATGTCTAATATATCCTTGCGTTTGGGGTTCAATTTCAAATCCCAATCGCACGGCAAACCTAACGGCGCGATAAATTCGCGTCGGATCTTCAATAAAACTATTCGCGTGCAATACCCGAATTTGTCCCGCTTGTAAATCTAATAATCCGCCAAAAAAATCGAGCAATTTACCGGCGCGGGGCGCAGTTATTCGCACTGCTAAAGCATTAATGGTAAAATCGCGACGGTAGAGGTCTTGGCGAATCGAACTCGCTTCCACTTCTGGATTTGCCGCCGGATAAGGATAAAATTCAGTTCGCGCCGTGGCAATATCTACCCAAAGATTATCTAATAGAGGATCTTTATGCCACAACAAAGCCGCAGTTTGAAACGCGCCGTGAATTTCTAAACGAGAATTGGGATAAATTTTTTGCAATTCTTTGGCTAATTCTACCCCAGCACCCGCATCCGCCGAGCGGTGAAAGCCATCCACAACCATATCGATATCTTGCAGCGCAACTGGGGAATCGATTTCAGCATTATCGGCTAAAAGTAAGTCTCGCACCGCACCGCCTACCAAGTAAAGATGCCAACCGCGTTTTTCTGCTGCATGGGCGGCGGCGGAGAGGAGTTGCCAAAGTGGGGGGGAGATGCGATCGCGTAAATGAGACAGCGGCAAGGGACAATAGGAAAGATTCCCGTATCCTTCACTTTCTGCTTCTATTTCTCGCCCCCTATTTTTATCTTGGTGTAACTGTCGTAAAACATCGGTGCGCGTGACAATTCCGATTAATTGATTATTTTCCAATACCGGCAACCGTCCGATATCGTAAGTCACCATAATCGCCTCGATTTCTGTCAGCGGTGTATCGGGCGTAATCGTTTTTAAATTGCTCGTCATGTAACCTTTTACCGGCGCGTGAGCAAATCCGTGATGCAAGGCAATATCGATATCCCGCCGCGAAATCACGCCCACCAATTCATCTTGGGCGTTGACTACAGATAAACCCGAATGACCGTATCTTAATAAAACGCGCTGCGCTTCTCCTATAGTTGTTTCTGGGCGAATTGTTCTGACGGGAGATGACATCAATTCTCGCGCCGTCGGCGGTTGTTGAATTTGCGCTTTTAGTTGTGCTACCAATTGTTCTAATACGGGTTGCGGCTCGACGCTTTTGAGAATTAAAGAAGCAGCTTGGGCATGTCCGCCACCTCCCAAAGGTTGAAATAATTGATTCAGGTCAACGCCTTCGATTTGACTGCGCCCGATGACAGTTAATCGCAAATTTGAGATTTCAGATTGAGTTAATTTCAGATTTGAGATTTCAGATTGAGTTAATTTCAGATTTGAGATTTCAGATTGCAGATTTGGTTGGGATTTTAGATTTGAGATTTCAGATGGGAGATTTGCCGCCGTGTCTTCCCGTGCTGAGTATTCCGCCGCCAGCAGCAGGGCATCGCTTTCGGTAATTTCTACTAACCGGGAAGCGAGACTAGACAACCCTGGAATATAACCAGGCGTTTGCAACAGCACCGAGGAGATTGTATAGCCCCACTGGGTAGTTTTTTGTAATTTTTCTAAAGCTTCTTTTAACAGCTGTTGCAATTTAGGGGATAATCCCGGATCGATATATTCGGCAATTACCGACAAACTTGCGCCTTGCGCCATCAACCAAGCTAAAGCAGCCGCATCGCGCGGCGTGGCACCATCATAAGTGAGTGAACCCGTATCGACGTGGATACCGAGTGCCATCACCGTCGCTTCCGCAGGGGTGAGAATCGGAACATCATCAATATTCTCCTCTGCGCCTCTGCCCCTCTGCGCCGCTGCTAATTTTTGTAAGTGTTCGACAATTAAAGTAGTAGTCGCGCCGACGGGTTCGATTTGACTTCGCGTAGCTGGAATATCGGTAAAAGTGTTGGGGTGGTGGTCGTAAACTATAATTTCGGTAAGCTGGGGTAAGTCGAACCATTCCGAGGCTTTACCAGTGCGATCGCGCAATTGAGTATCCACTACAGCAATCGAGCGAATCTTTTTCGGATTCACCGAACGACGTTCAATCAAAGCATACTCATCCCGGTGCAATGCCAAAAAATCTCGCACCGCCGGATGAGCGCCGCCGGTAAGGACAATTTTCGCCCCAGGTCTGAGCCGCGTCAACCCCACAGCAGCCCCCAAAGCATCAAAATCAGCAGTAGTGTGACATAAAACTAAATCCATCGGCGCATCGGTAATGGGTAATCTGGTAATGGGTAATGGGTCATCGATCAAGGGCAAGCACCTTCGCACCTGTTACCCCATGCCTACCAGTCTAAAGCGGGGCAAGTTCTGTGAGAATAATTCAGGACTTACGCAAAGAAACCGGGTTTCTAGGAAAAATCGTTGGTTTAGAAACCAGAGATCTCCGAAGAAACCCGGTTTCTGACTTCGCCGTGTCCCCCTTGTGCTGCCGCACTACCCATTACCCATTACCCATTACCTAAATTTTGACATCTGACTGTTTTAGCGGGTCATTTTTTGGTAGCGTACTACTGGAGGAGATCTAAATCTTCTTTGGCTGCAAGCTGTACCGTTGTTTGATCGACTCGATTGCTGTATTGGGAGAAACCAAAATGACAATTTTGTTTCAATTAGCCTTATTAGGTTTGGTTGTAATGTCTTTTGTGATGGTAGTTGGCGTTCCTGTCGCCTATGCTTCCCCCCAGAATTGGGATCAATCCAAAAGATTGCTCTGGCTAGGTTCTGGCGTCTGGATTGCTCTGGTGCTGCTGGTAGCCGTGTTGAACTCGTTTGTGGTTTAACTCAGTTTATTGGTAATTGGTCATTGGTAATAGGTCATTGGTTAGGTGTTTCCATTACCCATTACCCATTACCTATTATCTATTACCCATGACCAAAGGAAGCTTTAAATGACAGTTTACGAGGGTAATTTTACTCAAACAGAATCCCTACGCTTTGCCATTGTCATCGGTCGATTTAACGACTTGGTGACAACCAAACTTTTGGAAGGTTGTCAAGATGGCTTAAAACGCCACGGGGTCGATGTTAACCCCCGCGGCACTCAGGTAGATTATGTTTGGGTACCGGGCTGTTTTGAAATTCCCTTGATGGCGAACCAAATGGCACTCACCCATCGCTATGATGCTGTGATTTGTTTGGGAGCCGTCATCCGGGGTCAAACGCCGCATTTTGATTATGTGGCATCTGAGGTATCTAAAGGAGTTGCCGCAGCGAGTTTTCAGACAGGGGTGCCGGTAGTTTTTGGCGTCTTGACGGCAGACAACATGCAGCAAGCGTTGGAAAGGGCGGGAATCAAAAGCAATAAGGGCTGGGAATTCGCCATGAGTGCGCTGGAAATGGCAAGTTTGATGCGTCAAGTTAAGGCTAGCAGCGCTGAGAGCTACTTAAACAATGCTCCCACCGGAACAATCGCAGCCCCTCTCAAAAGCGCCATGCCGCAGCAATTGCCAGCCGAAACAGTGGACAGTTGACAGTTGACAGTTGACAGTTGACAGTTGACAGTTATGGAAAGAAACCGGGTTTCATCTGAAACATTCTTTTTGAAACTAATTAGCGTAGAAGACACAGCAACTAACCCGGTTTCTCTGATGGGATTGTGAGCGAGGCAAATTAATTTGGCTGTTTTGGAATGGGTAGGCTAATGTTCATCATGAACATTTTTACTCTTCTTCTCCCTCAGCTCCCTCAGCTCCCTCAGCTCCCTCAGCTCCCCCAGCTCCCCCAGCTCCCTCAGCTCCCCCAGCTCCCCCAGCTCCCCTAGTTTTCCCGAAAATCCAAAATTTAAATTCCAAAACCCCTTGACAAATCAGTTTGATTCTGAGATTATAGATAAGGTGAAGCAAGTGCGGGCATAGCTCAGTGGTAGAGCGTCACCTTGCCAAGGTGAATGTCGCGCGTTCGAATCGCGTTGCCCGCTTTGAAACGTAAGTAGATAAAAGATATTAAGTAAGCAAAAAGCTTTTATATCACTATGTCAGAAATAACTGACGATCTAAAATCTTTTGAGGATATTAATCCACTAAAGTTTCAGGGCTAAGATAATAAAAATAGGGTTTTGCCTGTTGGGGCTAGAGCAAGCTAACAATTCTTAACCGCGCCGCAAGCGCTCAAACGCAGCCAATTGGCAAGCGGCGTGTGAGAAGTAGCAACCCCTGTCAAACAGGGAGATTTGAGGCGAAATCTTGAAAGAAATTCCACCTATGCGCCCATAGCGGAGCGGTGGGAGTGTCAACTAGCATTAAATGGGTAGAAGGTCGGATCTCGGCCTTTTTGATTGTCGATTAATATAGAATCGTTTTAATATACGACCGCTTGTGTCACCTCCAAAAGCTGAAAAAATTGATTTAAATGCAGACTACCCCTGTCCCTGCGGGCGGAGAGGGCGTTTAGTGCCGATAACGCTGACAGAGGCTTTTGGCTGTAATAAATGTCAGCAGATTTTTGTGGTGGAAGAGAATGGGCAAGTAATCGAGCAACTCTCTACCACTTACCCGTACAAAAAAGCGTGGCAGTGGACGGGGACTCGTTGGTTGCGCGCTCATTCGGGTTTAAAAGAGCACTATTTGCCGTTGACGATTGTCATACTCTTAGTGCCTTTAGCGATCTGGCTGCCGCTGGCGTGGCGTTCGGCTTCGGGAGCGGCGAATATCGTCCCCTGGGTATTGCTGGCGCTGATTTTAGCGGTATTGCCAGCGCTGATTCTCTGGCTAGCTTATAGGCGTTAGGGTTATGAGGGCTGATTCATCGCGTGCTGCACCGGATTTGATGGCGATTGTTCGTCGCGCCTATCAAGCTGCTTTGGAATTGGGGACAACTAGGGGGGCAGAGCGATCGCGTGCGGTACGTGCCCTGGCGCAAGCGCTGAAGCATTCGGCAGATGATATTTTAGAAGCGAACACCCTCGACTTGGAAGCAAGTCGGGAAATGGCGGTACCGGAGTTAATTTTAGACTGGCTGAAGCTGACGCCGGAACGCCTCCACACGACGATTCAAATGCTGGAAAGGTTATCGGAGTTAAGCGATCCGATCCGGAGGGTGATGAATGCGTCGTATCAGCTGGAACACTCGCAAACTTATTGTCAGTTAATGCCATTGGGAACGATCGCGTTAATCTACGAAGCGTTTCCGGAGTTAGGAGCGATCGCGGCGGGGTTATGCATCAAAACCGGGAATAGTTTAATTCTGCGGGGCGGTAGCGAGGCGAGCCATTCCAACGCAGCGATCGCCGAAGCGTTAAAATTTGCCTTGGATGATTGCGGAATGCCCCCAGGATGTCTGGAATTGCTACCCGCCGAGCAAGGATCTTCCCTACAAGATTTAGTCACTCAAGATCGTTATGTGAATTTAGTAATTCCCTACGGTCGTCCTAGTTTAGTACAGCAAGTCGTGCGCTGTGCAACGACGCCGGTTTTAAAGTCAGCTATGGGTAACTGTTACCTATATTGGTCACCTTCCGGCAGTTTGGAACTCGCGCGCTGGATGATTTTAGACTCGCATCAAAGCCAACCCGATCCGGTGAATGCGATTGAAAAGGTTTTGATCCATCGCAACCAAAAACCATCGTCCTTAGCGATGCTTTGGAATAATTTAAAGGAAAAAGGGTTTAAACTGCGAGGTGATGCCGATCTGGTAGCTGAGTTTCCGGAATTAACGCTCTGCGATGATAAGGAATGGAGCGAACCTTATTTAACCAAGACGGTGGCGTTTAAGCGCATCGAGAGTTTGGAAGCAGCGATCGCGTGGATTAATCGATACAGCAGCGGTCATGCCGACTGCATCGTCACCGAATCTTACCAAGAAAATCGCCAATTTGCTCTAGGTGTCAATAGCGCTTCGACTTATATTAATGCCAGTCCGCGTTTTTCCCGCAATCCATCGCGGGGCGATGCGGTTTTTTTAGGCATGTCGAATCAAAAAGGACAAAGGCGAGGGTTTATTAGCTTAGAAGCTTTAACCACGCTCAAACATATCGTGCAAGGAAACGGGAGATTTTAGGTAATTGGTAATTGGTAATTGGTAATTGATAATTGGTAATTGGGACAAGTCCTAACTATCAACTATCAACTATCAACTATCAACTATCAACTATCAACTATTTTTCCACCAATTTGACTTTTGTTGCCAAACCGAGTGCTTGTAGCAATTGAATCGTCATCCAAGTGAGGTCAATTTCCCACCATTGCATCCCGTGACGGGCAGAATATTGGAAGGCGTGGTGATTGTTGTGCCAACCTTCACCGTAGCTGATTAAAGCAACCCACCAGCAATTGGTGGAGCGATCGCCCGACTCGTAAGTACGATAGCCAAACTTATGGGTAGCGCTATTTACTAACCAAGTTGAATGAAATGTGATTACCAGACGGACAAAAACACCCCAAACTACAAAAGACCAACCGCCTAACAAATAAAGCACAAGTCCAAAGGCGACCTGAATCGGTATAAAGTATTTCTGCAAGAATTGGTAAACTGGGTCATCGGCGATATCTTTGGTGTAGCGGGAAAGATCTAAATCTGCTGGATCGACATAGAACATCCAAAGGATATGGCTCCACCAAAAACCTTGATTAGAATCGTGTGGATCTAGACTTTGATCGGAATATTGGTGATGTACGCGGTGCGATCCCACCCAGTTGATTACCCCACCTTCGCAAGAAAGCGTACCGCAGAAGACTAAAAAATACTCTAACAACTTCGGTACTTGAAAGCTGCGGTGGGTAACCAAACGATGCCATCCTAAAGTAATTCCTACCCCACCTGTTACCCAGTGGAAAAAGACAGCGAGGGCGACTGCTGCCCAGCTAAAATTACTTGGTAAGAAAGCAAACATAGCACCGATGTGGACGGCTGCTATAAACAAAAGAACACCCCATTTCAAGCGATGGGGCAAACTTTCGAGCGGTTTTTCTTCAGTTGTAGTGGCAACAGTCATGCAATAACCTTAAAATGTTTTTTCCAGTCCCCGCTGCGCGAATTGAAAATCCGCGTACTTTTACTGTCAATGAGGAATTAATGAATAGCTCTCAACAGGTGCAAGCAGCAGAACAGGCACTATCCCCAATTTTTGCCAAAATAGACGCGCAGGTCAAGCAAAATCTCAAACGAGTTTTACAAGCGTTTCGCCGCCAGCGGGTAGGGGCACATCACTTCGCGGGTGTCAGCGGATACGGACACGATGACATGGGGCGCGAGGTGCTTGACAAAGTATTTGCCGATGTTATGGGTGCCCAAGCGGCGGCGGTACGGGTGCAATTTGTTTCCGGGACTCATGCGATCGCTTGTGCATTATACGGCGTTTTGCGCCCTGGGGACGAAATGCTATCGGTTGTGGGTTCTCCTTACGATACGTTAGAAGAAGTGATAGGCTTGCGCGGGCAAGGACAGGGTTCTTTAAGCGATTTTGGCATCAAATACCGGGAATTGCCTCTAACTGGGGAAGGAATCGTCGATTGGAATGCTCTTTCTCAAGCGGTAAAAGATAATACACGCCTAGTTTTAATTCAGCGTTCTTGCGGTTATTCTTGGCGTCCGAGTTTATCAATTGCTGAGATCGAGAAAATCGTTTATTTGGTAAAACAACAAAATCCGAATACTGTTTGTTTTGTCGATAACTGTTACGGAGAATTTATCGAAACGCAAGAACCCACCCACGTTGGTGCCGATTTAATGGCGGGTTCGTTGATTAAAAATCCCGGCGGAACAATTGTCACGGCAGGTGGCTATGTTGCGGGTAAAGCAGATTTAGTCGAAGCGGCTGCTTGTCGCCTGACTGCACCGGGAATTGGTAGTGCGGGCGGGGCGACGTTTGACCAAAATCGATTGCTGTTTCAAGGATTGTTTTTAGCACCGCAAATGGTGGGAGAAGCGATGAAAGGCAATCATTTAACTGCCTATGTTTTTGACAAATTGGGTTATCCAGTTAATCCATTGCCTTTAGCGCCGAGGCGCGATGTAATTCAAGCGATTAAGTTAGGTTCGGCGGCAAAGCTTATCGCTTTTTGTAAGATTATTCAACAACATTCGCCGATTGATTCTTATGTCGAACCGATTCCTTGCGAAATGCCGGGTTATGAAAGTCAAGTCGTGATGGCGGGGGGTACGTTTATTGAAGGAAGTACGTTAGAATTTTCCGCCGATGGGCCATTGCGGGAACCATACATTGCATTTTGTCAAGGGGGTACGCATTGGTCGCATGTGGCGATCGCTCTTGAAGCTGCGATTGAAGCGATTGGACCAGCATAGATTTGAAAGAAACCGGCTTTCTTAAAGAAACCCGGTTTCTCAGCGAATTATCAAAGGAGAGTCGATATTTATCTGCCAATTTTCATCAACAAATTGCAGATTTTCATCATAAATAATGGTCAGTTCGCCAATATTTTTTGTATAATTATGATTGGCAGAATCTTCAGCAGCGCTCCTGTTAGCTTTGAGAACAAATTTAAGTTGAATCCATCGTTTTTTGCCTGTAACACCAATGGAACTGCTGACTAACTCAGCAGACAAGGAACGAGGCAAGGTAATCTCTTGATAAAATTCATCTTGTTCATCCCAGTAACCGCAGACTTTATAATCGCATAATTCCAGATGTTCTGTTACCAGAGAATTGGCATTTAGATTTTCTAATACTTCGGTTAAATCTTGCCAAACTGGGTGGTTTTTTAATTCTAGCTTTGTCATGGCTTATTTCTACTTAATGTTCTGTTACAAAACCCGGAAAGTGTAAGAATCCATCTATTATTCTGGCGTGAAAGCGGCGATCGCCTCCTTTTCCTAGCACTTTTGATTTTAGATCGTAGCCTTCTACTTCAGAAGGAACAAGACCCATGCTACCGCGAGGGGCAACAATTCCTTTTTCAATCGCTTTTAAATGTTTGTTATTTTGGTCATACTTGATTCCGAGTTGGATTTGAGCTTGACTAAAAGATACTAGCAGCTTATTAGTTGTTTGATATATGGTATCAGGCTCAATATCTGCCCAGCTATTGGGTAGAGGTTCCATTTACTTCGTTGGCACGCTGAGTTGAAATGGGAAGGTAATTCTATTGTAGTGGCGATCGCAATCAATTTTAGGTCAATATTAGAGTTGCGATCGTTCTGGTAAACTAAGAGCGATCGCGGACATTTTGATCGATCCCGAAGCAGCTCGCTCGATGGTAAGAAAAAGGAAACGTCAACGGCAACCAGAGAATGAGTTGCCGTTTCAGAAACTGCGGGAAGATGCTAATTTGAGCCAAGAAGAGTTGGCGGTGCGGATTGGGGTATCTGCCTCGACGATCCGGCGATGGGAAAAAGGTGATCAACCAACGATGAGTCTGTGGCAAATGAGAAAGTTTTGCCGCGCTGTGGGGGTATCTTTTGATGAGTTACCGGCGTACCTCAGTCAATGGGTAAATGAGGAGGAAGCGTAAGAAATAAGTGGAGCGATCGCATTCTACTATCATGTCCGCTTGTATCAACATCTCGCGGGGGGCGGGTTTATCAACACAATTCGCTTGAAATCAAAGGTGTCTGGTGAAACCCGCCCCTACAACACTATTAACCATACGAGTAGAGACGTTACATGTAACGTCTCTACTACCGGAATCGATGATATTCAGCCTCAAATCTGACGAGGATCGATTAGTCCTGTGTAGATTGTATGCGATCGCTTAAATACAACTACTAGCTAAAACTAGCAAGATATTCACTATGAGAAAAAGCAAATCTACCGCCGACACCCTGAAGGGTGCGGCTACACAAACGCGAGCCATCCTGCGCGGGCTAAAACTTTTAAAGTGTAGCGATACGCTTTAGCCGACACCCTGAAGGGTGCGGCTACACAAACGCGAGCCATCCTGCGCGGGCTAA
>CAYXCW010000034.1:6535-9762 GCA_964463555.1 uncultured bacterium | reverse complement strand
AACTTTTAAAGCCTGCGTAGGCAGGCTTTGTTTGTGTAGCGACACCCTTCAGGGTGTCAGCTACTCCCAGATTCCTACCCCAAGAGAGTCGCGTGCAACGCAATATTATGATTAAAATCGGTGTTTCACACTCACCTGAAAACAGATCGTAGCAATGAGCGAAGTCGCAATTGAAGAAAACCTAAAGCAATTTTTGCTAGTGCTGGCAGTTTCCCTAAGTGTAGCTACGCTACCACAAGTTTTTAGTTGGTTTCGGCGGATTCCCTATACCTTACTACTGGTAATCGTGGGATTGGGACTAGCGTTGGTTGATGTGCGCTTAATCAATCTCTCACCTGGATTAATTTTGTTTATTTTTTTACCGCCGCTGTTGTTTGAATCGGCTTGGAATTTAAAATGGTCGGATGTCAAGCAGGATTTAGTACCAATTTGCCTTTATGCGATTATTGGGGTTGTGATTTCAATTGCGGGTGTTGCTTTTGGTTTAAACCAACTCGCTGGTATTTCCCTCACTACTGCTTTGCTGATTGGGGCTAGCCTTTCTGCAACCGATCCGGTTTCGGTGACGGCGCTGTTTCGCGAGTTGGGAGTTGGCAAGCGCCTCTTAACATTAATGGAAGGCGAAAGCCTGTTTAATGATGGGATGGCAGTGGTTGCTTTTAATTTTTTGTTGGCGTTTTCTTTGAAAACAACCGATCTGAATTGGCAACCGATTCTGGTGGAACTTTTGACTGTTGTGGGGATTGGAATTGGGGTTGGTAGTTTGATTGGTTTTGGGATTTCTTATTTAACCCAACGGTTTGATTTACCTTTAGTAGAACAGTCTTTTACTTTAGTTTCTGCCTATGGGACTTATTTAATTACGGAAAATTTGGGCGGTTCGGGGGTAATTGGGGTTGTGACGGCAGGGATGATTTTGGGTAATTTTGGTTCGCGGATTGGAATGAATCCCCGCACTCGAATTATTGTGACCGAGTTTTGGGAATTTATTGCTTTTTTCGTGAATTCGATTGTGTTTTTATTGATTGGCGATCAGATGCACTATGCGATCTTAGGGGAAAACTTGCCTGCGATCGCTCTCACTGTAGCGGGGATGATTGTCACGCGCGCGATCGCTATTTACCTACTCAGCAGTTTGAGCAATTCCCTCGTGGCGTCGGAAATCCCTATCCCCGAACAAACCGTGCTTTGGTGGGGGGGATTGCGCGGATCGGTGGCGATCGCTCTAGCATTAAGCGTACCCGCCATTCTACCAGAGCGGGAAAAGATCGTTGCTACAGTGTTTGGGGCGGTGTTGTTTACCCTGCTGGTGCAAGGATTCACGATCGAACCTTTGTTAAAAAAGCTACAGCTATTGGGCGAGCAACCATTGCGTCAGCAATATTTAGAAATAACTGCTCGTCAGGCTGCTTTAAATCGGGTGTTGCAATACCTCGCTCAAAGAGAAAAGCCACCCGGTATCGAACCAGAATTTTATAACTACCAAGAATCGCTAATTAAAGGTGAATTGGCGCGCCTAGAAGCAGAAATTAAACAGTTAGTCCTTGAATATCCGAATTTGCGAAACTTTACGGCTGAGCAATTAAAAGGGGAATTGCTGGCTATTGAAGCCGATACTTATGCTGAGTTTCTCCGTACTGGGCGGTTAAATAAAGAACTTGCTCCTTTTTTATCAGAGGATTTGGCAGAAAGCGAGAAATCGAGTTGAAAAATCAGGATTTATAAGATGTCGTTTCAATTGCCGATAATTAAAAAATTTCACCGCGTCGTTGCGTAGGGATGCATCATAGATATCAGGGACACAGATAACGTTAATAATGCCGTGTCCCTACGCAACTACTCTGTGAGGTTTTTTTATAATGGGCAATTCAACGGAAATGATATTACATTCTCTTGAAATCATGTGGTTTTTAAGAGTCTTTTAGGCTTTCAAAGATGGCTCTGACTGTTCTTGCTGTCCTGCCCCTGCTTGTTTTTGCTTTTCTTGTCGTTTCCCCAAATACCAACCAATTAAACCAGAGAGAGAACCAGACCCTATTATTAGGGGAATTAGCTCTTTCCAGTTAGCCATAATAAATCCAGAGATTGTGTATCTCCAGTTAACTTTAACTTCCCGTTGGTCTTGAAAAACGATAGTTTCAATAGTTCTGGTTTTTGAATTAGGTAGGCTCAAGTTAACCGTTGCCAAAATGGCGATCTGGTGCTTTCCTGGTTCAATGGGGGTGACTTGCCAAACCCACTTGCCCGGTAACTTAGATGTGACTAACTGTTCACCTCCTTTTTGTTCAAAAATTTTAAATTTTTCGGGATTCACAATCATCTTCATGGTTACGCCCATCGGATCGAAGCGAACGCCGGATTTGATATTAACTTGATTGCGCCCTTGAATTTGGTCTTTGATTTCTTGGGTAATTTCCGGAGCAATTCCCGATTCAATCGTTTCTTCTACTCCTACTTTCATTTGAGCCGGAACGTTGTGATAAACTTGCCCAACTGGTAGTTTTTCTAGAGCCGTGTTAATGACTGTTTCTGAGGCGTTAGGATCGGCTTTGTTGTATGTGCGGTAATAACGTCTTTTTGCAGGTTTGGGAGCAGGAATAGGTGCGACGGTTGGCGATGCCGTTGTAGTAGCAACCTGATTTTTAGATTCTGTGACTAGAGATTTCGGATAGAAAAACAACAGATGCACCGCAACCGAGGCACTCGCCGCCAGCACTCCGAGTAAGAAAAAAGTAACAGGTAAACGCATTTTCATAAAACACCGCTATTGGATCGGAGGTTTCTATGTAAAACTTCCGCGTTTGTCGGTGAAATTCCGGGAAAATACGGAAATTTTTGGCTGATAGTTGCAAAGTGTTAACTCTTGGCGCGGCTTTCTGGGATGTGCAGTCGTGGCAGGCTTTGTGGTTGGGATTAAGGTGCGTTAACTCAGATCTTGCACCATTATCAACAAGCCTGGAAAAACCGGGTTTCTTGACGAAAAATCTAGGCTTTCAAGATGAGCTATTTGCAAGAAACCCGGTTTTTAGCCAAGGTGCAAGATGTGAGTCTCTAACGGGCAAGGCTAAAATTGTGCATTAGAGTAGGGTACGTTAGACGGCGATAATCTTTGCTCTGACTTAAATTCAACAATCCGTCGTAACGCACCGTTTTAGTGCATTAGAGTAGGGTGCGTTAGACGGCGATAATCTTTGCTCTGACTTAAATTCAACAATCCGTCGTAACGC